>JBAZOO010000008.1:0-110760 GCA_041648735.1 Lentisphaeria bacterium | reverse complement strand
GACGAGCACAAGATGCCGGCGGCGGGTGTCACGCCTATAGCCAAGCACGCCAGGGCAATAAATCAAGTCTCTCCCTATGGTTTCAGGCCGCCGTGCCGGTGGCTTCGCTGAAGTGTGAACTCCAGCGTGGGCGGTTCGGGTTGGAGTTCACGCTTCAGCGTGGGCGGTTTGGGGCGGCGGCGGCGGGGCGCAGGTGCCGCCGCGGATCTCCGGGCTGTAGGCGACCGCCCGGGAGGGCAGGCTCATCCGCGGGTTTTCGATCTTGGCGAGAAGCATTTCGACGGCGTTTTCCGCCACGGCGTCCCACGGGATCTCCAGGGTGCTCATGGGCAGCCCCAGATAGTCGAAAGGGCGGTTGTCCAAGGTCAGGAGCGAAAGGTCGCCGGGCACGCGCAGCCCCAGGGTCAGGGCCGCCGCGTGCAGCGCCGCCGCCGTGGGATAGGAATAGGCCACCACCGCCGTCGGCCGCGGCGGCGCGCCGAGCAGCTTCGCGGCCAGCGCCACGCGCGCCGCGGCGTCTTCCACCAGGTCGGCGCCACAGGAATGCGGCGTCAAGCCGGCCGTCGCCATCCCTTCCCGGTAGCCGCCCTCGCGGTCGGCGACGCTGTAATGCGGCGGCCCATGCCGATGCTCCGAGAAATTGGCGTACAGGATGCGGCGGTGCCCCATCTCCGCCAGCGCCGCCACGGCGTGCCGGGCCGCCGCCCGGTCGTCGGAATACACGCAGTCATGGGCGCGTCTGCTGTTGATGGCCACGCCGGGAATGCGGAACTGGTTCAGCCGGTCGTAGAGCAGCGGCGGTGCGTCCTCGATGGTGTTGATCAGCAGGCCGTCCGCGAGCAGTTCGCGGAGGATCTTCGGGGCCTGTTCTTCGTTGATCAGCTTGGCTTCAGGCAGGGCGGCGAGGGCCAGGTGCAGGTCGCGCCGGGTGGTGGCGCGGTACAGCCCGCCGATGAGTTCGGGGGGGAGGTAATAGCGGGGACCGAGGAGGAGGGCGAGGCAGCGGAAGCGGCCGGTGCGGATGGCGCGGGCGGACTGGTTCGGGCGGTAGTGGAGGCGGTCGGCGGCCTCGATGATGGCGCGGCGCGTCCCCTCGCGGACTTTGATGCCGGCGACATTGTTCAGGACGTAGGAGACCAGGGTGCGGGACACGCCCGCCTCGCGGGCCACGTCCAGGCTGGTGATGCGCCGCCGCGGGGCTGTGGGGGCGGTGGCAGTGACGGGGCGGGCCATGAACCTTCTCCAAGTGCGCCCCTACTCTACCGCCGCGCTTGAATCGGATCAACCCCGCCGCGCCTTTTTTGGGAATTGGGTTCTTCGCCAAGGTTGGTGGTCGTGGCGGGAAAAGTTGCCGGACTGGCTTGACCCGGTGGCCAGCGGCGGCTATAGTAAAAAACTGAATCGTGTCAGTCGCGGGCCGCGGCCGTCCCCGGGGCTTGGTCATCCTCTTCGCCCAAGGCAGCCATGAGACACCTCCCCACCACGGAACGGAGCAAGCAAAAACGCATTGGGGCCGCGCCGGCCATTCCGTGCCTGGCCGCCGCCGCCAAGCGGTTAAGGCGTGGGTTGACGCTCATGGCCTTCGCACTCGGGACGTGGAACGCAATGGCCGCGGCGGCCGGCACGGCCGCGGCCGAGTCGGCCGGCGTGGGCGCCGTTGCCATCGGCTTCGAGACTGGCGATTGGAAAGGGCTCGAGCTTTCCACCAACCAAGTGAAAACCGGGAAACATTCCGGACTCTGGAAGGATCACCCGCTGAACAATTCCGTCTCCACCGGCAACATCCCGCATGACTGGAGCGGCTTCGATGGCATGCGGCTCTGGATTTACAATGCAACACCGCGTCCGGTTTCCATGATGGTGGTGCTCACTTCCCGCAGCGACCCGAAGATCTTCTCCTATTTCAGTTCCCGGCTGACCGTCGCCTGGGAGGGCTGGAAAGAAGTCGCCATCCCGTTTTCCCGTTTTGGCCGCACCCGCGCCCCCGCCGGCTGGAATCAGATCGACTCCATCTCGTTCACCGTGGCCGGCTGGGGAATCAAGCCGGATCCTGAGGCGGTGCTGTACTTGGATGGATTGGCGTTGGTCAAAGCCGCCGTCAAAATCGCCGCGCCGGAACAACTGGCGGAGATGGCCGTTGCCAAGAAGCAATTCCGCGACTATCAGCGTGAAGCCTGGAAGATGGCCACCGGTGCCGGCAAGGACGAAGAGCTGGTCGCCGCATGGCTGAAATCGCTGGCCGCGGACGGGACCTGGCCCGACGTCAACTACGCGGACCAGACCAGCGGCTACTGGCGGACCAGCGATCATCTCAGCCGCCTCAACAAGATGTGCATGGCGTACACGTCGCCGGAAGGCAGGCTGCACGGTGATCCCGCGCTGTCCAAGGCGATCCATGCGGCCCTCGGCCACTGGCTGCAAATGGATTACCGCAACCCCAACTGGTGGCACAGCGAAATCGGCGTGCCGCGCGAGCTTTCGACCATCATGCTCCTCTTGGACGCGGAGCTTTCCCCGCGGGAACGCGCCGCGGGAATCCGGATCGTCTCCCGTGCGGTCATTGACAGCCCCCCCTATTTTGGTGGCCGCGGGCTGCTCACCGGGCAAAACCGGGTGTGGGTGGCGGCCAACGCGCTGACCCGCGGCCTGCTCACCTCTGATTTTGAGTTGGTGCAACACGCGCGCCAAGTCATTTTCGAGGAGGTCGCCGTCGCCACGCAGGCCGGCGGGCACGAACCGAAAGTGACCAGGGGCGGCTCGGGCGTGGTGCTCCTCTCCACGCAGGATGGGATCCAGCCCGACTTCTCCTTCTTTCAACACGGCCCGCAGTTGCAACTCGGCAACTATGGCCTTGGATTCGCCGGGGACATCGTCATGTGGCTGACGGTGTTGCGCGACACCAGTCTGGCGCTGGATCAACACAAACTGGGGATTGTCAGGGATTACCTCTTGAAGGGGGAGAGCACGGTCGTCTGGAAAGGCGTCATGGACATCAACGCCTGCGGCCGCCAGCTTGGCCCGCAATCCCCCCGCGGAAAAGGGCGGGAGGTGCTCCGCATCCTCGCCACGGCGAAAGTGGCGGACGCGGCCCATGCCGCGGAATACCAGGCCGCGATGGACCGGGACAGCGCCTCCGCATCGGCAACGAACATCCCGGCGAGCAACAAATACTTCTGGCGCGCGGATTTCATGGTACACCGGCGGCCGGGCTATTACGTTTCCACGCGGATGAGTTCCGCGCGAACCTACGCCAGCGAACTGGTCAACGGTGAAAACCTCCAGGGCGGGTACCTGGGGGATGGGGCCACGTATGTTTACCTGACCGGCCGTGAATATGACGACATTTTCCCCGTCTGGGATTGGTCGCGGCTACCCGGGGTGACGTCGCCGAGCATCACCGACAAAACCCGGCTCAAGCCACGGAATTGGCGGATCACCAATCCCAGCGAGTTTGTCGGTGGGGTTTCGGACGGCGAATACGGCGTCGCCGCGCTGGCGCTCAATCGTGATGGCTTGGTCGCCCAAAAAGGCTGGTTCTATTTTGACGACCAGATCGTCTGCCTCGGCGCAGGCATCTCCGGCAACGAGCCCCTCCCAATCACCACCGGCATCAACCAATGCCTCGCCCGGGGCGACATCACCGTGGAGAGCGGCAAGGGGCCGGGCACGCCGCCGGCGGGGCTCCAGGAATATGCAACGCTCAAATGGGCCTGGCATGACCACGTCGGCTACATCTTTCCCGAGCCGCTGACCCTCATCCTTGGCAGCCAGGAGCAGGCCGGCAGGTGGAATGAAGTCGCGTCCTCGGGAGGCAATCAGTCAACGGCAACCGCAAAGGTGTTCTCCATTTGGATCAACCACGGCGCCAGGCCCCAGGCGGACCACTACAGCTACGTGGTCCTTCCCGGCGCCTCGGTGGCGACAGTTGAGGCGCAGGTGCGCGCGCCGGAGGTCACCATTCTTGGCAACACCGCCGCACTGCAGGCCGTACGTCACGCCAGGCTGAAGATGACGCAGGCCATTTTCTACGAGCCCGGAACGCTCGCGTATGCCGCTGGCAAAACGATTGCCGTCGACAAACCCTGCGTCCTGCTCCTCAATGAAAAAACAAACCGGCTCACGCTCGCGGATCCGACGCAAAAATTGGCGGAGATCACCGTCAGGCGCAACGGCGCGGCCGTAAAATGCGCCCTCCCCGCGGGTGCCCAAGCCGGCTCCAGCTTCACCGCGTTCTAGTGCTGAAAAACAGCAAAGGCATAAGGGAAAAAGCCATGAAACAGTTGTCCCCCGCGGAATTGATCACGCCCGCCAAGCGGCAATCACTGGAGTTCACTTCAAGAATGGACAGGCAACATCTGAAAGCGCTGGGGATCCTCATCGCAGCGGTGATCGGCCTTCACCTCTTCTGCCTGAATGCATTGGCGGCCGATCCCGCTTCCGCGCCTCAGCCGGCTCCGTCCCCGGCTTCTCGTCCCGCGAAGGAAATGGCGGATGTCCCCGCAATGAGATTGGATAAAACCGGCCAGCCCAGCGAGACCTTCCTGGCGGCGCACGAGAGATTCTTGAAACTCAAGACGAAAGGCCCGATCGATCTGCTCTTCATCGGGGATTCGATCACCGCGGGATGGCCCGCCGTTGGCAAGGATATCTGGCGGAAGTATTACAGCGCCTACAACCCCGCGAATTTCGGTTTCGGCGGGGATCGCACCCAGAATGTCCTGTGGCGGATTGAAAATGGCGAGTTGGACGGCATTTCCCCGAAAGTCGTAGTGCTGTTGATCGGGGTCAATAACGGCGGCGACCCCGGGGTCGTTGCCGGGGTCAAGAAGGTGGTCGCGGAAATTCATGCCAAGCTGCCCCAGGCGAAACTTTTGCTTCTAGGCATCTTCCCGCGCTTCCACGATCCCGTGAATCCGCCCTGGGCCGCAAGGGCCCGCGCCTTTACCGCACAGGTCAACAAGGAGTTGGCCACGCTGGACGATGGCAAGCAAACCCGATTCCTGGACATCGGCGACAAGTTCCTCGATGAACGGGGGTTCATCCGCAAGGAGGTCATGCCCGATGGGCTGCATCCCAGCGCCGCAGGCTACCAAATCTGGGCCGACGCGATGCAGCCGCTGCTCGCCGAAATGCTCAAAGAGGGAAAGTGATGCCAGTTTGGAGAAGCGGAAAAGATCTGCCGCCTCGCATGGCAGACCGTGTTCTTCTCAAAGCTTCGGGATTTTTCGCCGATGGGAACGCTTTGGGGCGTCATCCCGCGGAGAAGGGAGCTTGGGTCTGGCATCCTGGGAAAGCCCCGACCGAAACAGCGGTGCTCCGCTTCCGGCTTCGGTTCGCATTGGCGGAAACGATCGCGCCGCTGATTCATGTCCGGTTCCCCATGAGCGGCAACAGCCGCCGCCGGCCTTGACCGGCGGCGGGCGGCGGTTACATTTGGGCATGGCTGAATCGTGTCAATTGGCGGCGGCGGCCGTCCGGAGGCGTATGGGCAGCTTCCTTTCCAAAGCCAGCGCGGTGAAACCGCAGTTCCGGAATCGGGGATCCCGGTTCGCTCCGGCCAAGTTTGGCCTGGCCCTCGGCGGCCTGGCGCTGGGGCTCGCATCCCTGGCCATCCCCGCGGCGAGTCCGGCGGCGGCCCCGCTTCCCCATGAAAACGCCCAGGCGCCCCTGGCGCTGAGCCTTCCCGCCGTTCCCGCCCAGTTTGCACATCCGGGATTGTTGCACAATCTGGAGGAGTTGCAGCTAGTCAAGAAGAAAATCGAAGCCGGCGAAGAGCCGTGGAAGGGCGCCTTCGCGCAGATGAAGGCGTCGAAGTATGCCAGCCTGAAATACCAGCCCCGCCCTCACGAAACCGTCAGCTCCGGTTTTCTCGGGGTGAGCGGGGCCGCGGGCGGCGCGTATGACCAGAACAATGACTCCATCGCCGCCTACACCCAGGCGCTGATGTGGATTTTCACCGGCGATGAAAGGCATGCGCAAAACGCGGTTGACATTTTCAACGCCTGGACCATCCTGAAAAGCCACGACGGCCCGAACTGGTATATGGCCGCCCAGTGGACAGGCTGCATGTTTCCCCAGGGCGCCGAGCTGATCCGGGCGACCTATCCGAAATGGAAGCCGGAGGAGATCGCCAGGTTTTCCGAAATGCTCAGCCGGACGTATCTGCCGGTCCTCCACAAGCGCATGGCTTACGGCAACCGTCATTTCGGCGTCATCAACGCCCTGATGGCCATCGGCGTGTTCACCAACGACCGGGCCGCCGTCGCCGAGGCCATGCACCGCTGGGTGAGCTATGTCCCGTCCTGGATCTATTTGAAGGCGGATGGTCCCGAGCCGGTCAAGCCGGACTATTGGCTGACCCTGCCGTCGGACGACGCGTTGGCCAAGCTTGACGAGGGGCGGTTTCCCGACGGCAAACAGTCGTGGATTTATGCCGGCGACCAAGTCGCCGCAGTCATGAAAACGAACAAGCTGGGGGACGACCGCGGCGGACTTGTGAGATACGACAAGGATGTGGCGTGGAATCGGGCGCCGCCGGCGGCCTTTGTGGATGGCCTGTGCGCCGAGACCTTCCGGGATTTGGGGCACTGCGACATGGGCTTCTACCAACTGATCAACACCGCGGAAATCGCCTGGCACCAGGGGGTTGACCTGTATTCCATCCACGCCAAACGGATCACCGCGTTCATGGAGCTGGAAGCATTGCTCCGCGTGGGGGATCCGATTCCCAAGGAGTTCTACCGCGTCCAATCGCTGGGAATGCCCGCGACGTTCGAGATCGCCTACAACCATTACCATAACCGCATGGGCCTGGAGCTGCCGCGGACGCGGCTGCTGCTTGAGCGGGCGATTCGCCCCGGCATTGCAAAGAAGCTGGTGGAATCTCCTGGCTGGTGCTATGTGGAGCCGGAGCCGGGCGTCCGCGCCAGCCAGATGAATCCCGCCAACCTCGCCCTCGCCTGGGAAACCCTGACTCATGCGGAATTGGGCGGGGGCAAGACGCCGGCGGGAAACGGGAAATGACCTTCACTTCAGGTTCACACCTCAGCAGGCTTCACCCCCGATGATGAACAAACTACGGTTTCTCCTCTCCTGGTTATGGATTGCCGCCCTCGCCACGCAGGGCGGCGAACTAACCTTCAACGGGACCACGGACAAAGCCGCCGCCCTCTATCAACCTGGCGAAACCATGGTGTTTCGCGTTCAATTGCTGGACGACTCCAAGCTGGCGGCCGGGAAAACGCTGAAATGGCGGAGAACGGGTGACGATGCCAAGACCGAGACTGGCGAGGCGGTCTCTTCGGCGACAGAGCCGCTGGCCATTTCCACGGCATTGGACAAGCCCGGTTTCGTGCGCATCGAAGTCTGGGTTCTGGACGCGAAGGGAAAACCTCTCCTGGCTGCCAAAAATCAGCCGGTCAGATTTGACGGGGGCGCGGGCGTCGAAGTGGAAAAACTGCAACAGGGCATCCCGGAGCCTGCCGATTTTGACGACTTCTGGACGAAACAGCGGGCAAGGCTGGCCGAAGTGCCCTTGAAGTTCACCATGGTGGAAGTGCCCTCGAAAGATCCCGCTTATGTCACCTGCGATGTGAAGATTGACTGCGCGGGCGGCAAACCCGTGTCCGGCTATTTCACCAAGCCAAAGGGGGCCGCCCCGAAATCGCTCAAGGCGCACGCCACGTTCATGGGCTATGGAATCGCCTCGGCCAGGCCCTACTATTCTCCCGGCATGATGATGCTGAACATCAATGCGCACGGCATTGAGAATGGGAAGCCCAACGATTTTTATAAAGATCTCGGAGCTGGCGAACTCAAAAAGTATGCCTTTAGGAACGAGGAAAACGCCAAACCGGAGACGGCCTACTTCAATGGCATGATCTTGCGGGTCCTGCGGGCGTTGGAGTTCTTGAAGGCCCAGCCGGAATGGGATGGCAGGAATCTGATCTCCAGCGGCGGCAGCCAGGGCGGGTTCCAGGCGCTTGCCGCGGCCGCATTGGACAAGGATGTCTCCAAATGCCTGGCGCTGGTTCCCTGGTGCTGTGATCTGGGCGGCGTGACGCTTGGACGCCTGCGCGGTTGGCGGCCGGACTGGGCGGAGGGCCTCGGCTACTACGATCCGGTCAACATGGCGAAGCGCAGCCAATGCGAAACCACCATCGTCGCCGGTTTGGGAGATTACGTCTGTCCGCCCTCCGGAGTCTGCGTCCTCTACAACAACCTCAAAGCGCCAAAGCGACTGGAGCTAATCCAGGGGCGAACGCACTCCTATAATCCGCCAAACGACCCGCAGAAGATCACGTTGAACTGCATCGTCCGGGATGGTTCATGACAAGGAAGAGGAACGGCATGATGGAATCGGCTGAACTGTATGTGGTTCCCCGGCATGTCCAGTCGCGCTGGGCAAGTCCCGAAAACCCCGCGGCGGAGAAAGGGCGCGCCGGCTTGGGAACCGATGGGCGCAAGCGGCGCGCCTGTTTCCCGCTCCGGGCCGGCGCGGCGGCGACGCTGCTGGATCTTGGGAACACCAGCGGGACGGTGCGCCGCATCTGGATCACGATTGACAACCGCAGCCCGAAAATGCTGCGCGGCCTCCGGCTGGAGGCGTTCTGGGACGACGCGGCAACCCCGGCGGTCGCGGCGCCTCTTGGCGACTTTTTCTGCCTCGGGTTGGGGCGCATGTCCACCTTCCAGTCGGCCCTGTTCGCCAGCCCGGAGGGGCGCAGCTTCACTTCGTATCTCCCCATGCCCTTTCGCCGCGCGGCGCGAATCGTGATCCACAATGACACGGACGAAGACCTGGGGGCGCTCTACTACGACGTGGACTGCACCATCGGCGACCAGCACCCGGAGAGCGCGGCCTATCTGCATGCCCATTGGCGGCGCGAGAACCCCACCACGCTGCGGCAAGATTACGAAATCCTGCCCGAAGTGCGGGGCCGCGGCCGTTTCCTGGGGTGCAATGTCGGCGTCATCGCCAATCGGGGGCTGTATTTCAAATCCTGGTGGGGGGAGGGTGAGGTCAAGGTCTACCTTGACGGCGACCAGGATTATCCCACGCTGTGCGGGACGGGCACGGAGGACTACATCGGCACCGCCTGGAGCCTGGGCCAATACGCCAGCCTTTACCAAGGGTGCCCGCGGGCGGATCACGACAAGTACCATTATTGCTTCTACCGGCTGCACGTGCCGGATCCGGTATGGTTCCAGCAGTGCGCCCGGGTGACCATCCAGCAGATCGGCTGCTGGGATCCGGACACCCTGCCACAAATGGCCGGTTCCGGCCGGTCGCTGGTGCATGGCGCGGCGGCGGTCGATCTGCCGGCCCGCATCAAGGAGAAGGGTTTTGGGCTTTTTGAGCGTCAGGACGACTGGTCGAGCTGCGCCTGGTTCTATCTGGATCAGCCCGCGAACCGCCTGCCGGCCATGCCACCGGCGCCGGAACGGTATGCCGGCCTGGCCTGAGGCATGGCGACCGCCGCCGGAACCACCCGCCGGCGCCCAGCCCCAGGAATGAATGCTGGACCGCTTTGCATCCCAAGCCCAACCCGCCCCGTAACCTCCCCATTCCCGCTTGCGAGGAACCATGATCGTCAACATCCTCCACCGGCCGCCAGAGCGCGCCGAGCACTATCGCCTCTTCCGCCTGCAGCAGGAGATGGCCCACCGGCTTGACCTGAAGGTGACGCTGCTCCTGGACCTGCCGGCGATGAACAATCCGGCCGTCATGCAGGACGTGCGCCGCGACAGCGAACAGTTCGGCGATGAACTGGGGATCTGGTTTTCGTCGGTCGGCGACATTGACGGCATCAGCAGCAAGGAGCCGTTCATCTGGCTGCACGCGCAGCCGGAAAAGCGGCGGATTTTCGAAATCATGTTCCGCCGGTACCGGGAAATTTTCGGCCGCGATCCCGAAGCCATCGGCTCGTACCATTTCGACGCGGGCTGCCTGCGCCTGATCCGCGAACTCTGTCCCGCGGTGCAGGTTGCCGTGGCCGGCTGCTTCGAGGAAGGGGTCAAGGTCTTCCATGGCTGCAACAATTCCTGGTACCTGTTCAACGAGGGGATGCCGTGGGGCGCCTGGTATCCGTCGAAGACCCACGCCCTGCGGCCGGCGCTGGATGAGGCGGACTGGGCCGGGCTCGTGGCGGTGCCGCACCTCAACCGCGACCTGGTGCTGTCCTACGAGGGGCGCAACGACTTTTTTGCCACGCACCCGGCGAATGTCCAGCGGGCCATGGCCTACCGGGGGGCGGAATGCCCCTACATGCTCAACCTCGTGGACCAGGTGCGCCTCCAGGAAGCGTACAACGACGGCTATTCCTATTGCCATGTGCATGTCAGCGCCGGCTGGCTGGAGCCCAACCACAATGTCCCGGATCCGGAGGCGGTGTCGCAGGGCTTGTACCAGGAATTCCTGGAGTATTTCGGCGCGCTGCGCCGGGAGGGGAAATGCACCGACATGACCATGGGCGAGTTCGGCCGCTGGCACCGGGAGCACATCCCGGTGGGGAAACCCGCGGTGGCGTTGGCCAAGGAGATGCTCTACGGCACGGGGAAGCATTACGTCTGGTACGCGGACGGTTCGATGCGCGTGCTGCTCGATGCCACCCAGGGCGGCTCGATCGGCGACCTGCGCCCCTACGTCGGCCAGGTCGCGGTGGACACCGGCCCCGACACGCCGCACACCATTTACGGCTCGTACCCGTACCTGATCCATTCCCAGTACCGCAGCGGCCTGGCGCACCATTTCGCGGACGGCGCCCGCACCACGCTCCTGGTCTCCTGCCGCGGCGAAACGGCGGATCTGGGGTTGTGCCCGACCCGCGTGGCCGCGGTGACTCGCACCGAAACCGGCGTCCAGGTCCGCCTGACCCCGGCGCTGGTCGAGTTCGCCAACGGCGCGCGGCTGGCAATTGAAAGCGAATTCCTCTTCGCGCCCGGCGGAAACATTCAAATCGTGCGCCGGCTGGTGGAAATTTCCGCTCCGGACGCCGAGGTGCGCATCCAGGAATACTTCAAGGGGTGCTGGGGGGTCACGGAGTACCCGGAGCGGATGAAAGGCATCCAACTGGCCGTGGACGGCGCCTCGAGCCCGGCGCTGGTGTATGACGACCAGGGGCGGAGCATCCGCTCGGCGGCGGCGCAAACCGTGCGGGCCCGGGTGCCGCAGGTCCAAACCGAGGTCAGTCTCGATGCCGGCGCCGAACCGGCGCTGCTCGGCACGGCGACCGAAGGGTACCTGTTCAATCCCTACTACACGTTGACCCTGGAAAAAATCCTGAAACCGGACAAGGAGGCGACCACATGGCTGCGCATGAAAAAAATCCCGTGAAGCATCGTTGCCCGGTCTGCTTCGGGCGCGAGACCGACGTGGTGCTCTGCCAGCAAGGGCGCACCTACTACTGCGTCAAGTGCAGCTTCCGCGGCACGCGCGAGGACGTGGTGGGCATGTACGCCGATCTCCAGAAAAAATTCCGCTGGATGCTGACCCGCTTCACCATGGAAGAGCAGCGCGACAAACTGTGATTCGTTTCCCAACGCTTCCCCCGAGGCCACCCATGCCAGATCATCCCTACGGACATTTCAGCGCCGACGGCGCCGAGTTCGTCGTCACCACCCCCGATACGCCGCACGCCTTCGACAACTTCCTCTGGAACGATTCCATCCAGTCCAATGTCTGGCAGACCGGCGTCGGGTACTGCGACTACCAGATCGCCGGCGGCGAGGGCGTGCAGTTGTTCTCGGGCATCGGCCGCACCTGCGACATCGAGGTCTTCGGCCGCGGCCATCTGATGAGCCGGCTCGTCTACGTGCGCGACAACGACACCGGGGAATTCTGGAACATCGGCTGGGAGCCGGTGTGCAAGCCGTATGAGAGCTACCAGTGTGTGCATGGGCTCGGCTACACCAGCATTTCCTCGCGGACGCGCGGCATCGCTTCCGAACACCGGATCCTCGTCCCCGTCGGCGCCGACCCGGTGGAACTCTGGACCGTGAAGACCAGGAACGCCTCCGCCCGGAAACGCAAGCTTTCCCTGTTCATCTACAACCAAGTGGAATTCAAATACAAGTGGGGCTTCGACTCCTACGGCTCGGCGATTTACCGCTCGGTCGTCTGGAACCAGGAACTCAACGCGGTCATCGCCGCCAAGCACCCCTACCGCCGTCCGCACGATTATCTGGCCGCGTTTTTCGCCGCGGACGAACCGATCGCCGCCTTTGACGGCTCGCAGGAGAAGTTCTGCGGCATGTACCGCACCCTGCAATCGCCGCTGGCCGTCGAGCGCGGCCGGTGCGGCAACCACGAGGGCACCTTCGAGGCGACCATCGCCGCGCTGCAGTTCGATCTGCAACTGGACGGCGGGGAAGAGAAGGAAATCAGCCTCGTCATCGGCGTCACCGACGACCCGCGCGACACGGAAAAAATGCGCGTGCTGAAAGACCGGTACCTGGGAAAGTTTGACCGCTGCCTGGCTGAGGTGAAAAACGCCAAGGCGGCAATGACGGCGGCGAACCGCGTCGCGACCCCCGATGCGCACCTGAACCATCTGCTGAACAACTGGGTGAAACAGGCGACTCTCTTCGGCGCCACCTGGTGCCGCTGGGGATACATGGGATACCGCGACATCGTCCAGCATGGCTACGGCGTCACGACCATCGAGCCGCGCCGGACCCGCGCCATCCTCCTCGCCGCGCTCAACCACCAATACCGGAGCGGGTTGGCGGTGCGCGGCTGGAACCCGGTGGATACCAAGCCCTATTCGGACAGTGCGCTGTGGCTGGTCTTCACGCTGACCGCGTACCTGCGCGAGACCGGCGACCTGGCGCTGCTTGACGAGGGCGTGCCCTTTTTCGACGAGGGCCAGGCGTCCGTGCGCGAGCATATTGACGCGGCGCTCGATTTCCTCGAAGCCAACAAGGGCGCGCATGAACTGATCCTGATCAAGTTCGGCGACTGGAACGATTCGCTCACCTCGGTGGGCAAGGACGGCCGCGGGGAAAGCGTCTGGCTCAGCATCGCCTATGCCGAAGCGATGCGCCAGATGGCGGAGCTGGCGGAGTTCCAGCACGACGCGCCCAAGAAAGAGGAATACCTGGAGCGCCGCCAGCGCATCAGCGACGCGGTGAACCGGAACGCCTGGGACGGCGCCTGGTACCGCCGTTGCTACGACGATGACGGCAAACCGGTCGGCTCCCGCGAAAACGACCAGGCCGCCATCTTCATGGAGCCGCAGTGCTGGGCGCTGATCGCCGGAATCGCCGGGCCCGAGCGCGTCGCCGCGATCCTCCAGTCGCTGGACGAAAAACTGTTGACCGGGGCGGGCTACCTGCTGCTCGCCCCGACCTACCGCCGCATCGAGGAGCGCGTCGGCCGCATCAGCAGCATGGAACCGGGCATCGCCGAAAACGGCACCGTGTATTCCCATTTGAACATCTGGATGATCCTCGGCCTGCTGCGCCAGGGGATGGCGGACAGGGCCTACGAGCTGTTCCGGCGGATCAGCCCCGGGTACTACCGCGGCGCCGACGATCCCAAGCGCCGCACCGTCACCTTCCAATATGCCAACTCCTATTTCGGCCCCGACCACAAGAACAACGCGTTCCAGATGGAGTTCACCTGGATCACCGGCTCCGTCGCCTGGTTCCACAACGTGATCCTGCGCGAGATGGCTGGGGCCGAGGCCGGCTACGACGGCATCCGCATCCAACCCTGCCTGCCCTCGGCCTGGGAGACGGTGGCAGTCGAGCGGCATTTCCGCGGCGCAATCTACCGGATCACGGTGAGGAATCCAGAGCATGTCGAGCGCGGCGCAGTCGAAGTGGCGGTTGATGGCCGCGCCATCGCCGGCAACCTGGTGCCGATTTTCGGTGACGGCAAAACGCACACGGTTGACGTCACGATGAAAAAACGCCGGCTCCCCGGCGGCGCGGCGTAACCCCCGATGACCATGACCTCCACTGCCGCCAACCGCCATCCCGGTCCGCCCGGCGAGATTCCCCAGCCAGCCGAGTGCCCGCCGCCGCGCTGGTCGGTCGGCACGCTGAGTTACACGCGGGGCGGACTGCTTGCGCTTTTCGGCTGGTTGCTCTGGGGGGATTTCGCCTGGTCCATGAAGGAGCGGGCCATTGGTCCGGTCGGACAGCTTCTCCGGAAAAAAAGATGAGGCATCCGATTTGCTGGCGGGGCTGTTGATGGGTTCCCTGCCCGCGGTCATCGTAATGGGATTGGGGCCGATCGTCAGTTACCGCTCGGACCGGCATCGCGGACGCTTGGGGCGGCGCATCCCGTTTCTCCTCTTTCCCACGCCCGGCGCGGCGTTGGCCATGGCCGGCCTGGCGTTCAGCCCGCAGTGCGGCTCGACGCTCCATGAATTGCTCGGGCCGCACTCTCCGGGCCTGCATCCGGCGACGCTCCTGTTTTTCGGGCTGTTCTGGGGGATTTTTGAAATTGCCACTGTTTCGCCAGTTCCTATTACCTGCTGGTATTTGTCGCTTTTGGGCTTCCCTTCCTCGCCGCCGTGCCGGTCAACCTGTTCAGCGTATTTTATGCCAAAAGCATTGACCTGGACATGGGCGTCTACGGAAAACTGCTGGCCCTGTCCTACACCGTTTCACTTGGCCTGGCCTATTTTCTTGGCTGGGCAGCCGACCGGTTCCATCCCTTGCGGGCCGGAATGGCGGCCATCGCCTTGTATGCGGCGGCCATGTTCTGGGCGGGAACCTGCATTCACGACAATCTGACCTTTGGGATCGCGTTCGTCGCCCATGTGGTTTTGAGCGGCGCCGTGGGAACCACCATGGCGTCGTTGGGGCAGCGCCTCTTCCCGGTAGCCAAATTCGCCCAGTTCGCTTCCGCACTCGGCATCATCACTTCCATCGCCACGATTCTGCTTGCCCCGGCAGTGGGAACGTTTCTTGGCTATACCGGGCATATTTACCGGTATACGTTCTTGTTCGGAGCCATCCTGGCAATCCTGGGATTGGCATGCATGCTCCTTTTGCACCGGGAATTCATGGCCCGCGGCGGCCCGCGGCACTATGTTGCGCCCGAATGATTTTTCGCGGGCGCGGGTCGCCCGCGCCGGTGGGCAGTGTTTGTCGAATTGTGTCTTCCGGCCCTGTCACCAAGTGCGGCGGTTTGGTGTAGAGGCTTCAGCCCGCGGCCCGGAAATCCGCGGCCTAGGGCTGGACACCAACGGGTGTGGTTGAGTTGGATCCGGATGTAGCCAGGAAGGAAGGAGGTGGCCCATGCCCCAACAACCCCCCGCGTGGTGGCGGCCCCGGCGGCTCGCCGCCCTGGCGGCCCTTCTGCTCCTGTGCCCGGCCGCGGCCCGCGCCGCCGCCGTGGCTCCGGCCACGGCCGCGCAGGCCCTGCCGGTGGTCAAGGATGGGGTGGGGCTGGCCCAGGAAATCGGCAAGGTGCCCCGGGATGTCGGCGAGGTGCTGCTGTTGCCGATGGGGGTGGTGGAATGCGTGGCGGCGCCGCTGCCCGGCGTCGCCTTCCTCTCCGGCCTGAAGCACCTCGGCACCGGCCTGGTCGCACCCTTCAAGCTGGCGCGCGACGTGCTGACCCTGCCCTACGACGCCGCGACCGCCGTTGGCCGGGTTGCCGGCCTCGCCGCCCCGGTCGCCGGGGGTTCCTGAGAGCCGGCGGCCGGCGCTGGCGGATCCCTGCCGGGAATGGTAGATTGTTGCGGAGTCCGCAACTTTTTTCCGCCGGGGTTCCGGCCTTGGCGGCGGGGGAATCGCAGAATGTTGTCCAAGACTTGCTGGAGCAGCCTCTGCCGGCGCTACCGGGCGGCGACCGGCCTGGAGCCGCTGCCGGTCACGCCGGAAGGGGTTGCCTTGGCGGCGGCGGTGCCGCCGGCCGGCGGGGGCGGCGTTGCCGGCCTGCCGCTGCTGGTCAAGGCGCGGCGCGACGCCCTCCAGGAGGGGGTGCGCTGGGGGGAGCCGGCGATCTTCTTCCTGGCCCCCGGCCTGGTCAGTTGGCTGGTGCCGCTGGTGGAGGGGGAGGTGGTGCGCGGCGGGCTCGCCGCCGGGCCGGTCGTGCCGGAAGAGGAGGGGGATGACCGCCAGGCGGCGGTGAACTGCCTGGTCGAGGCCGGGGCGCGCCGCGCCGAGGCCGCGGCGTTTGTGCGGCAGGTGCCGGCCTGGCCCCAGCAGCAGATCCGGCCGGCGGCGGAACGGTTGGCGGCCGACTTCTATGCCATGAGCGGCTGGCGGCCGAGCCTGCTCGAGCGCAACCATGCCAACGCCTTGCAGCAGCGGCAGATCGCCGAGACGATCCACGAGCGCAAGGAGGATGGCCGCCAGCGCCCGCCGCTGATGCAGGAGGAGCGGCGGCTCCTCTCGCTGATGCGGGTGGGGGATCAGGCCGGGGCGCGCAAGGACCTCAACCGGATGCTGGCGGGCATTTTCCTGGATGCGCCGCGGCTGCCGGTGCTCCAGGCCCGGGCCATGGAGCTGATCGGCTACCTGGTCCGCGCCGCGGTCGAGGACAGCCCGCTCCAGGAGCCGCTGCTGGCCCGGCATCTGCAATGGCTGGAGCGGATCGTCGCCGCCCGCGAGTTCGAGCCGCTCTGCGCCGCGATCCGGGACATGCTGGACGACTTCATGGAGTGCATCCGCGTCCACGGCATCAACCGCGGCAACCGCCATGTCCAGGCCGCGCTCGACTATCTGGCTGGCCACTACCGGGAGCCGGTGCGGCTGGCCGACCTGGCGGCGGCCGCCGGGCTGAGCCGCTTCCACTTGTCGCGGCTGGTGAAGGGGGTCACGGGGCTGACCTTGCCCCAGCACCTGCGCGGCTTCCGCATCCGCGAGGGCTGCCGGCTGCTGGTGGAGACGGAGCTGGGCAGCGCCGAGCTGGCGTTCCAGCTCGGCTTCACCGACCAGAGCCACTTCATCCGCCAGTTCCGCGAGGTCACCGGCATCACCCCCCGCCGCTACCGGGAGGAACGCCGCGGCGCCGCCGGTCAGCGGTTGCCGAGGGCGAGGCCGTTGCCGACCAGGTAGCGGTAGCTGGCCGCGACCGCCTCGAACATGTCGGTCGCGCAGGAGTCGAGCTCGACCACCAGCCAGCGCAGCACCCGCGGGTCGGCGGCGGCAATGATCTTCGGGATGTCCTGCTTGCCGCTGCCGACGGCGACCATCGGCTGCCCCTCGACAAGGCTCCCGTCCTTGATGTGCAGCAGCGGCGTGCGCCGCTTGAACTTGGCGACCTGCGCGGCCGGGTCGTTGGCGCCGAAGTTGGCGGCCCAGTAGGTGTCCAGCTCGAAGAGCGCCTCCGGGCAAAGCTCGGCGAAGAGGTCGTAGGCGAGGCGGCCGCCGACCTGGCGGAATTCCCATTGGTGGTTGTGGAGGAAGAGCTTGAGCCCGGCCGTCTTCAGGGTCGCGATCATGCCGTTGACCTGTTCGGCGGTCTGGCGGATCGCCGCCTCGCTCTCGAACTCCTTGGCGCCGAAGCCGGTGCAGACCATGTCGAGGCCGAGTTCGCCGGCGGTGGCGATCACCTCCGGCAGGTTGTCGGGCTTGGCCCACGGGGTGTGGCTGGAGGAGATGGCCATCCCCAGGTCGGTGACCATCTTGCGGAGTTCGCGGGCCCCCAGGCCGTAGAAGCCGGCGGGTTCGACCCCCTTGTAGCCGATCGCCGCGACGCGCTTGAGCACGCCGGGGAAGTCGGCCTGGGAGGCGTCGCGGAGCGAGTAGAGCTGGACGGAAAGCGGTTTGGGCGGCATGGCGGCGGGTTTCCTTGGGGTGGGGCTTGGCTGGGGCCCATGAGTCCCCTGAGACTCATGAGACCCATGGGACTCATGTTTTTCCGGTTCAGTCGAGGGTGCCGTGGAGCAGCCCCATGGGCAGGGGCGCCGGCTGGGCGCAACTGCTCTCCAGCTCAATGTGGCGGCCGGTGAGGGAGGATTCCTCGAAGGCGCTCATGATGTCGAGCACATGGAAGGCGAGGTCGCCGCAGCAGCGGTGGGGGCGGCCGGCGTGGAGGGCGGTGGCCAGGTCGGCCAGGCCGATGCTGCGCATGTTCTCGGCATAGCCGTGGGAGAGGGGCATCTCCTTCCAGTCGTCGCTGCCGGGGGTGAACAGGCGCACCGGCCCCTTGAAGGTGTTGGGGTCCGGCACCTGGAGGGAGCCGGCGGTGCCGTAGATCTCGATCGGCGCCTGGCGGGTGTGCTTCCAGACGTCGAAGCTGATGGTGACGGTCACCACCGCGCCATTGTGGAAGAGGAGCGACCCGGAGAGGTGGGTCGGCACTTCCACCGGCAACAGCTTGCCGTACTGCTCCTTGCAGGTCGCCACCCGTTCCGCGTGCGCCTTGGTGACGCAGGCGGCGACGCTCTTGACCGGGCCGAGCAGGTGCACCAGCGCCGTCAGGTAGTATGGCCCCATGTCGAACATCGGCCCGGCCCCGCGCTGGTAGAAGAAGGCGGGATTGGGATGCCAGGACTCGGGGCCGCGCCCCATCATGAACGCGGTGCCGCCGAAGGGGCGGCCGATCCAGCCGTCGTCAATCAGCTTGCGGCAGGTCTGGAGGCCGGCGCCGAGGAAGGTGTCGGGCGCGCAGCCGACCCGCAGCCCCTTCTCCTTGGCCAGGGCCAAAATCTTGCGGCCGTCTTCGCGGCTGGTGGCCAGCGGCTTCTCGCCATGGACGTGCTTGCCGGCGGCGAGGGCGCGCAGGCTCACGTCCGCGTGCGCCGCCGGAATGGTGAGGTTGATGACCGCCTCGATGTCGGGGCGTTCCAGCAGCTCCTCGACCGTCAGCGCCTCGACCTTGTTCTCCGCCGCCTTGGCGCGGGCCGCCTCGAGGTTGATGTCCGCGCAGGCGACCACCTCCAGCACCGGAAAGGTGCGCGAGGCGTTGAAATAGGCCTGGGAAATGTTGCCGCAGCCGATGATGCCGACTTTCATGGGGAATCCGCTTTCGCTTGTCGTGGAGCCGCCCGGTGCCGGGAAATGGCCGCCGCCGCGGACCGGGACTGGCGGCGGCCGCCTTCCAGGTTGACAGTGTAGCCGCCGGCCGGCGCCGATGCAATATGCAAAAAGCATGATACATTGCCCTTTTCTATCTTTTGGGCCAGGGAAGGATATGCCGAAGATCGGAATCGCCCATCTCCGCGAGGGGTTCGCCCTCCACCGCTTCCGCGCCCCCGCCGGCCGGGACTGCCTGGGCCGCCGGATCCTGCCGGGCTGCGAGGAGGTCGAACTGATCATTGATGGCGAGGGGTTCTTCGAATGGGAAGGCACCCTCCACCCCTGCCGCCGCGGCACCATCCTCTGGCACTTGCCGGGGGAGGAGACGATCTGGCGCAACAACCCGGCCTTCCCCTACGAATGCCTGGTGCTCGTCTTCCCGGTCGCCGCCGCCCGCCCCCGGGGCGTCCCCCGGCTCAGCCTCTGGCCGCCCGGTCCCGAGCTGGACGCCTTCGTGGAGGAATTGCAGCGCTGCTACCACCGCGACCCCGGCGACCGCGACCTGCTCGGGCTCCAGGCCTACGTCCGGCTGCTCTGGCAGGCGCACCTGGCCGCCCGGCGCGAGCCGGTGGCGGCGCTGCCCGCCGCCGTCCGCGCCGCCCTGGAGCTGGTGGAGCGCCGCTTCCCCAGCCCCCTCTCCGTCCCGGAGCTGGCCCGGCGGGCGGGGGTGAGCCCGGTGCATCTGCATGCCCTCTTCCGGCGGCACCTTGGGCGGACGCCGCACCGGCTGCTGCTGGAGCGGCGGCTGCAGGAGGCGCGGCACCTGCTGGCCGCCGGCGACCGCCAGGTGAAGGAGGTCGGCTATGCCTGCGGCTTCCGGGACACGGTCCACTTCTGCCGCTGCTTCAAGGCGAAAATCGGCCTGACCCCGGCGGCCTACCGGGCGCAATACCGGCGTCAGCCCGCCGGGGGGTGATCCCGCCGCCGGCGGTGGCCGCGGGCCAGGAACAGGGCGTAGACCGCCAGGTTGATGGCCAGCGCCAGGGCGCCCAGCAGCCACTGGCTTTCGCGGGTGAGTCCGGCGGGGTAGAGCAGCGAGGTCAAATGGTGGGAGATGAAGCCGCCCTCGTAGCCCTCGCCGCCGCCGCGGACGCGCAGCCATTTCTCCAGCGGCGTCAGCGGGCAGACCCAGCCCGTGAACTCGACCAGCACCCCCCAGGCCGCCACCGGCAGGTGCAGCCAGGCGAGCCTTCGCCAGCGGAGGGCCAGCAGCCCGCCGACGACCACGAACGCCACAAAGGCGGCGTGGACCAGCACGACCAGCTCGGCAAGGCAGCGCCAGGCCATGGGCATCTCCGGTGAGCGGGGGAGGGCAAATGGCAGAATCATTTTACCGTAGTGGCCCGGCGCGGCTTGGTCAAGCCACCGGCCGGGCGGCCGGGCGGCGGCGGGGAACGGCGGGCCGGATTGCCGGTGCTACATTTGGGGGTGGAATGGAATGACCCGGAGGCGGTGGCCATGTTCATCCAGAGGTTCCTGTTCTGCCTGGTGCCGCTGTTCGTGGCGGTGGACGCGCTGGGGGTGCTGCCGCTGTTCGTCGGGATGACGGCGGAAGCCGCGCCGGAGCGGCGGCGGCAGGTGATCTGGCAGTCGGTGGCGACGGCGGCGGCGGTGTCGCTGGCCTTCCTGCTGCTGGGCAAGGGGGTGCTGAAGCTGCTGGGGATCACGGTGGCGGATTTCATGGTCGCCGGCGGCGTCCTGCTCTTTGCGCTGGCGCTGAACGACCTGCTGAGCGTCCAGGGGCACCGGCGGCGGCAGCCCGACCCGGAGGGGCTGGGGGTGGTGCCGCTCGGCGTGCCGTTGATCAGCGGCCCCGCGGTGCTGACCACTTCGCTGCTGCTGGTTGACTTGCACGGGTTCGCGCCCACGGCGCTGGCGCTGGTCGCCAACATCGCCGCCGCCGGAGTGGTGTTTGCGGCGGCGCCGTGGATCTACCGCTGGCTGGGGAAGGCGGGCACGCGGGCGCTCTCCAAGCTCGCCAGCCTCCTGCTGGCCGCCATCGCCGTGATGATGGTCCGCAAGGGGCTGGTGGCGTTCGGGGCGCTGCTGCCGCGGGGTGGCTGATCAGTTGCCGGCGGGCGCGGCGGCGTTGTGGCCGCGCCAGGCGAACCAGAGGGTGCCGGCCAGGCCGCAGCCGCTGGCGGCGAAGAAGGCCGCCGCCGGCGAGAGGCCGCTCCAGAGCCAGGCGCCGCCGAAGGCGACCACGCCCACGACCGTGTCGCGGATCAGGTAGTAGGTGCCGAAGGTGGCCGCCTTCGCCTCCTCCGGGGCCAGGTCGAGGATCAGCGCCTTGCGGGTCGGTTCGCCGAACTCCTTGAGCCCGCGGAGGATGAAGGCCAGCACCAGCAGCCAGAAGCTGCGCGAGAAGTAGAGCGCCAGCGGGAAGGCGGTGAAGAAGGCGAAGGTGGCGACGACGTAGGGCTTCTTGGTGCCGCGGTCCGCCAGCCAGGCCACCGGCAGGTAGATCAGCATCGCCGTGGCCATCTCGATGGCGGAGAGCAGGCCGAACTGCGCCTCGCTCAGCCCCAGGTTCTTGACGACCCAGACGACCACGAAGGCGTAGGGGATCTGTTCGGCGAAGCGCACCAGGATGTCGCTGATCAGCAGGTTGCGCAGGGCCGGCTGGAGGTTGCCCAGGGCCTGGCGGAACGGTGCGGGCTTCTTCAGGGCCGCCGGGTCGTCCCGCACGTAGCGGTGCATGACGCCGATGGCGACAACGGCCAGGACGAGGGCGGCGGCAAAGGCGAGGCGGACGCCGGTGCGGACGCCGTAGAGGGTGATCAGCAGCCCGCCCAACAGCGGCCCCAGCGCCATCGGGACGCGCCGCACCAGCGAATGCAGCGTCACGCCAAGGGTGCGCCGTTCCCGCGGCACGCTCTTGGCGATCAGGCTCATCACGGCCGGCAGCGAGATCGCGGTCCAGGAGATGAAGAGGAGGGCGCCGACGAAGGCCGCCCACCAGGTGGGCACGGCGATGACGAAGGCGTAGCCGGCGGCGGCCATGAGGGTGAAGAGGATCAGGGCGCGCTTGTAGCCGAGGCGGTCGCTGAGCCAGCCGCCGGGATAGGAATAGAAGGCCGAAAGCAGGTTGTCGAGGGAGTTGAGGCCGCCGACCATGAGCGCGCCGAACACGGTCAGCGTGCTTGCCAGGCTGCCGCCGCCGGTTGCGGAGTCCGCGGCCGGGGCGAAGCGGCTGCCGCCCAGCTCGATCAGGTAGAGCGGCAGGAAGCGCTCCGCCATTTTCTCGCCCAGGCCGACCAGGATGACCATGAGCAGCATGCCGGCCACGGATGGCGTGAAGACCGTGCTTGTCTTGGGGGCGCTTGCCGAAGCCGCTGCCATGCTTTTCCCCTGTGCCAGTCGGGCAAGATTGACGGGATGGACGAACGGGACGGAGGATGGACGGCCGCGGCCCGCGCCCGCCCCGGGGGGGCGGGGACGGGCCGCGGGGGCGGCGGGGTCAGAGCTTTTCGCGCCCGGTGTAGTGGGTGTGCAGGAGCTGGTGCGCCTTTTCGCCGTAGGCTTCGCCGAGGAACTCCTGGTAGAGTTCCTGGATGTAGGGGTTCTTGTGCGAGGAGCGGATTTCCTTGCCGGCGTCCTCGGCATAGATGGCCGCGGCGCGCTTGGCGATGACTTCCGGCTCCTTCTTCGAGTCAACGAACGGCTGGCCGCCGCCGCCGATGCAGCCGCCGGGGCAGGCCATGATCTCGATCAGGTGGTACTCGCTCTTGCCGGCGCGCACCTCCTCCAGCAGCTTGCGGGCGTTGCCGAGGCCGCAGGCGATGGCGACGTTGACCGTCTTGCCGGCGATCTCGACGTGGGCGTGGCGCAGGCCGCGCAGGCCGCGCACCTCCTCGAAGTCAACGTTCTCCAGCTCCTGGCCGGTGATCACCTCGGCGGCCATGCGCAGGGCGGCTTCCAGGACGCCGCCGGAGACGGCGAAGATGTCGGCGCCGCCGGTGGAGTAGCCGAGGGGGTGGTCGAACTCGCCGTCGGGCAGGCTGAGGAAGTCAAGCCCCGCCTCCTTGAGCATCCGCCCCATCTCGCGGGTGGAGAGGACGAAGTCCACGTCCTGATGGCCGCTGGCGGAGAGTTCGCCGCGGCTGGCCTCGTACTTCTTGGAGAGGCAGGGCATGACCGAGACGACCACGATCTTGGCGGGGTCGATCTGCATTTTCTGCGCCCAGTAGGTCTTGGCGATGGCGCCGAACATCTGCTGCGGGCTCTTGCAGCTCGACGGCACGTCCAGCAGATCCTGGAACTGGTGCTCGAAGAACTTGACCCAGGCCGGGCAGCAGCTCGTCAGCATCGGCAGCCGGCCGCCATGTTGCAGGCGGTGGATGAACTCGGTGGCCTCCTCGACGATGGTCAGGTCGGCGCCGAAGTTGGTGTCGAAGACGTGGTCGAAGCCGAGGCGGCGCAGGGCGGTGACCATCTTCTTGGTGACGCTGTGGCCGGGCTCGAGGCCGAACTCCTCGCCGAGGGCGGCGCGGACGGCGGGGGCGGTCTGGACGATCACGACCTTCTCCGGGTCGGCGATCGCCTTCCAGACCTCCTCGATGTGGCTCTTGCCCATCAGCGCGCCGGTGGGGCAGACCTTGACGCACTGGCCGCAGAAGACGCACTGGGTCTCGGCGAGCGGCTTGTGCAGGGCGGGGCCGACGACCATGTCGAAGCCGCGGCCGACGCCGGAGAGGACGCCGACGGTCTGCATCTCGTTGCAGGCGGTCTCGCAGCGGCGGCAGCGGATGCACTTGTTGAGGTCGCGCACGATCGATTGGTTCGAGGTCTCGATGGCGAACTCGGAGGAGGTGCCCTCGTAGCGGTTGGTGTCGGTGTGCATCTGGTTGGCCAGGTCCTGCAGCTCGCAGTTGCCGCTGGCGTAGCAGTTCAGGCAGTCCTTGGGATGGTTGGAAAGCAGGAGCTGCATGTTGGTGCGGCGGGCGGTGAGCACCCGCGGCGTGCAGGTGCGGATTTCCATGTTGGGGGCGACCTTGGTCGCGCAGGCGGGGGCGAGGTTGCGCCGGCCGGGGATCTCGACCACGCAGATGCGGCAGGAGGCGACGCGGTTGACCGTCTCCCGGTTGTGCAGCTCCAGGTGGCAGAGGGTGGGGATCTTGATGTTGGCCTTGCGGGCGGCCTCCAGGATGGTGCTGTCCTGGGGCACCTGCATGCGGATGCCGTCAATGGTGATGTTGACCAAAGGCATGGAAGGGGTCTCCTAAAGGGTTACTCGCGGACGATGGCGTCGAACTTGCAGGCGCTGAAGCAGGCGCCGCAATGGATGCACTCCTCCTGGCGGATGACATGCGGCTTCTTGAGCTTGCCGTCAATGCAGCTCACCGGGCAGACCTTGGCGCAGGCGCGGCAGCCGACGCACTTCTCCGCGACGATGCGGTAGGTGACGGCCTTGGGCCCCTTCTTCAGGCACTCCTCATATTCGCCGCGGAACCAGTGCAGGGTGGAGAGGACCGGGTTGGGGGAGGTCTGGCCGAGGCCGCAGAGCGCCGTGTCCTTGATCACGTTGCCCAGCTCCTGGAGCTTCTCCAGATCCTCCGGCTTGCCTTCGCCCTTCAGCAGGCGGTCGAGGATCTCCAGCAGCCGCTTGTTGCCGACCCGGCAGGGGGTGCATTTGCCGCAGCTCTCGTCGCAGGTGAATTGGAGGTAGAAGTGGGCGATCTTGACCATCGAGGTGTCGGCGCCCATGACGATCAGGCCGCCAGAGCCCATGATCGAGCCGAGGCTGGCCAGGGTCTCGTACTCGATCGGGGTGTCGAACTTGCTGGCGGGGATGCAGCCGCCGGAGGGGCCGCCGGTCTGCACCGCCTTGATCGGCTTGCCGTCGCGGCTGCCGCCACCGATCTCCTCGAGCACCTCGTGGATGGTGATCCCCATCGGCACCTCGGCCAGCCCCACGTTCTTGACGTCGCCGGCCAGGGCGAAGACCTTGGTGCCCGGGCACTTCGGAGTGCCAATGCCGCGGAACCAGGCCGCGCCCTTCTCCAAAATCGGCACGACGCAGGCCAGGGTCTCGACGTTGTTCACCGTGGTGGACTTGCCCCACAGCCCGGACTCGGCCGGGAAGGGCGGCTTCACCGTCGGCTCGCCGCGCTTCCCCTCGATGGAGTGGATCAGCGAGGTCTCCTCGCCGCAGACGAAGGCGCCGGCGCCCAGCTTGACCTCGATGTCGAAGTCAAAGCCGCTGCCAAGGATGTTGGCGCCGAGCAGCCCGAGCTGGCGGGCCTGGCCGATGGCGATCTCCAGCCGCTTCACCGCCAGCGGATATTCGGCGCGGCAGTAGATGTAGCCGAAGCGGGCGCCGATGGCGTAGCCGGCCAGGGCCATGGCTTCGAGCACGCAGTGCGGGTCGCCCTCGAGCACGGAGCGGTCCATGAACGCCCCGGGGTCGCCCTCATCGGCGTTGCAGACAATGTATTTCGGGGTGTTGGCCGCCTTGCGCGCCGCCTCCCACTTGAGCCCGGTCGGGAAGCCGGCGCCGCCGCGGCCGCGCAGCCCCGAGTCCTTCATGGTTTGGATCAGCTCCTCCGGCTTCTGGTCGAACAGCGCCTTGGCCAAGGTCTGGTAGCCGCCGTCGCGCAGATAGTCCTCGACCTTCTCCGGGTCGAGCCGGCCACAGTGGCGGAGGGCGATGCGCACCTGCTTCTTGAAGATGGCGTCCCCTTCCGAGATCGCCCCGGCAATCTTGCCGCCGGCGGCCAGCTCCGCCACCAGCTCCTCGCCGCGCTCCGGGGTCACGTTGCCCAGGGTCACGATCGGCTGGCCCGCCACCTGCACCTCGACCGTCGGCTCCGCGTAGCACAGCCCGACGCAGCCCGCCTTCACCAGCGTGACGTTGGCCAGCTTCCGCGCCGCCAGCGCCTTCGCCATGGCCTCATACACCGCCCCGGCCCCGGAGGCCAGGCCACAGGTGGACATGCCGACAAAGACCTGCACCGGCGGCGCGCCCGCCCCCGGCCCGGCGGCCAGCTTCCGCGCCAGCGCCGTCAAATCGTACCGTGTCGCCAATCTGCTCATCCGCTCTTCTCCACGAAAAAGGTTGCTTGCTTCAACGGCTGGGGCGTGCGGAGTCCGCACGGAATTTCACTTGAACTCGGCGAGGATGCCGGGGAGCTGCTCCGCCGTGACCCGGCCAAAGGTCTTGCCGGCAATCTGGATCACGGGCGCCAGCGAACAGGCGCCGACGCAGCGGAGCTGGCCGAGGGTGAAGCGGCCGTCCGGGGTCGTCTCCCCCAGCTTGACCCCGAGGGCCTGTTCGGCCTGCTCGATCAGCTTGGTGGCGCCGCGGACATAGCAGGCGGTGCCCATGCAGAACTCAATGCAATACTTGCCGGAACGCTTGGTCTTGAAGAGATGGTAGAAGGAAACCACCCCGTAGACCTCGCTGAGGTGCAGCGCCAGCTTGCCGGCGACGAACTTCTGCACCTCCTCGGGCAGGTAGCCGAACAGCTCCTGGGCCTTGTGCAGCACCTGGATGAGGACGGCGCGCCGCCCCTCCGTGTCCTTGCCGGCCAGGGCCAGGCCGTCAATCATGGCCTCCAGCTCCTGGAACTTCTTGTGGTCAGTGTCGGTACCCATGGTCAAGTCACCTCGTCGCATCGGGTGGTTTTACGGGCGGTCTCTCACCGGTGCCGCGGCAATCCCCGTCGGGCCGCCGGGAAAATCGGCGCGAATACCGCTTACTATAGGCGGAAATGGGGGTTTGACAAGGGCTCGCCGCCGGCCCTGCCCCGTTACCTCTTGGCGGCAAGCAAGTTAAGATAGTTAAAAAAATAACGGGCACCGGCCGGCACCTTTCGGACAAAATTTGACGCATGCCGACTTTCATGGACAACCATGGCGGACATGGCGGCGGTTGTGGGATTGGTGTCCGGTCTTTTTGACTTTTGTCATGTTCCCCTGGCACCGGCTTCGGGCATCGTCGGGGTGGAGCCGGGGTGGCCGGCGACGGCCGGCGACGGCGGCCGTCTGTGAGATTTTTAACGGGCCCGCCGCGCCCCCCCCCGCTCCGGCGAAGGGGGCAAGGGGGTGACTCAGTGACGCCATGACTGGGTGGCGCCGGTTGAGTGCCTTGGGGACAGGCGAGTGCCTTGGGGACAGGCAAATCCCTCACCGCGGGCGGGGGTTCCCGAGTTTCAAGTTTCAAGCACCCGATTCCCCCGGCGGTTGCATCCGGCCGTTCCCTCAATAAGGTACTGCCTCTTGCAGTTGGCCCTTGGCGGCACACTGCCAGCGGCGCCTAAAAAGTTTCGCCACCAAGGAGCGCGTCCATGGAATTCAATGGCCTCGGCCTGCACCTCGGCAATCTCTCCCGCCTTTCCAAGGCGGAGAGCCGCTCGCTGTCGGCGGAAAACCCCACCGGCGGCAAGGGGCAGGGCGGCCGCCATGTCGACCCGAACCACACTTGCTCCCGCGATCTCGGCACCGGCTGGAAGGTCAGGCCATGCACCCAGGTCAAGCCGGGCGAGACCCTGGTCCTGGCCGATGTCGAAGGCCCCGGCGCGATCCAGCAGATCTGGATGACCCCGACCGGCAACTACCGCTTCACCATCATCCGCTTCTACTGGGATGGTGAGGGCACGCCGTCGGTGGAAGTGCCGATCGGCGACTTCTTCGCCAGCGCCTACACCAGCTACACCAGCTTCGCCCCAATCACTTCCCTGCCGGTCTGCGTCAATCCCGGCAACGCCTTCAACTGCTACTGGGAGATGCCCTTCCGCAAGCACTGCAAGATCACGCTGGAGAACATCGGCTTCGAGCCGATGACCATCTACTACCAGATCAATTACACCCTCACCCAGGTTCCCGCCGACGCGGCCTATTTCCACGCCCAGTTCCGCCGCACCAATCCGCTGCCGTACAAGGACATCTACACCCTGCTCGACGGGGTGAAGGGCCAGGGCCACTACGTCGGCACCTACATGGCCTGGCAGATGAACAACAACGGCTGGTGGGGCGAGGGCGAGATCAAGTTCTACCTCGACGGCGACATCCCGGCCGGCACGAGCGTGCGCGAGGCGGTCGCCGAATACGGCGGGAAATGCTTCCCCACCATCTGCGGCACCGGCACCGAAGACTACTTCTGCGGCTCCTACAACTTCGAGAACAAGGCGACCAAGCAGTACCAGGAATACACCACCGCCTACGCCGGGGTGCCGCACATCGTGCGCCCGGACGGCTGCTACCAGGCGAACACCCGCTTCAGCCTCTACCGCTGGCACATCATGGATCCGGTGCGCTTCCAGCAGGAGCTGGCGGTGACCATCCAGGCCCTCGGCTGGCGCAGCGCCGGGCGCTACCTGCCGGCGCAGGATGACATCAGCTCGGTGGCGTTCTGGTACCAGGCCGAGCCGCACGCCCCCTTCCCGGCCCTCCCCGGCCGCGACGCCCTGGAAATCATCTGACCGCCTGGGGGGGCATTGCAACCCCCCTTTCCTTCCAAATGCAGTGCCCGGCGGTTCTGACGCAAGCCATTGGAGACCCGAGGTTATGTCCAGCGACACGATGTCCCGCGCCACCTATCTCACCCGGAACGTCGGCGATTATGCCGCCGAAATCGAGGTCAACGGCCTGAAGTTCACCAAGGTTGATGACCTGCGCTACGGCACGAACCCGCACCAGACCGCCGCCTACTACAAGCCCGCCGGCCACCCCTGCGCCATCGGCGACATGCAACTGCTGAAGAGCGGCAAGGGCGGCCTCTCCCAGACCAACCTGGAAGACATCTCCTACGCCCTGAACATCGTCAAGTTCTTCGCCCGCCCCGCCTGCGCCGTGATGAAGCACGTCAACCCCAGCGGCGCCGCCGTCGCCCTCCCCGGCGAAGACGCCCTCACCGTCTACCGCAAGGCCCGCGCCGCCGACCCCCGCGCCGCCTTCGGCTCCACCACCGCCTTCAACTGCAAGGTGGACGCCGCCACCGCCCGTGAGATCATGCAGCTCTTCACCGAATGCGTGGTCGCCCCAGCCTACGACGCGGCGGCGCTGGCGGTCTTCCAGGACCAGGAGAGCTTCCGGCTCAACCAGCACATCCGCATCCTCCAGTGCGGCGACCTCGCGACCCTGCCCAAGTACGTCGGCGACCCGGTGGCCGGCCACCGCACGCTGAAGGTGTTGGCCGACGGCTCGCTGGTCATCGCCGATCCGCTGCTGACCAAGGTGCGCTCCGTTGCGGACTTCGCGCCGGCTTCCGGCAGCAGCAAGGCCCTCGGCACGGTGAAGGCGGCCGTCGCCGCCACGCCGCGGCAGCTCGACGACCTGCTGATCGCCTGGTACATCAACCTCAACGTCCGCTCCAACGGCGTGGTGATCGTCAAGGATGGCGGCACCTTGGCGGTGGGCACGGGCGAGCAGGACCGCGTCGGCGCGGTCGAGCAGGCGGTGGAGAAGTGCAGGCTCAAGTACGCCGGCCAGGAGACGCTGGCGGGGGCGGTCATGGCCAGCGACGGCTTCTTCCCGATGCCGGACGGCGTGGAGGTGGCGGCGAAGGCGGGGGTGGCGGCGATCGTCGCCCCGGCCGGCTCGCTCAAGGACGCGGAGGTCGTGGCCCGCGCCAACGAACTCGGCGTCGCCCTCTACCACGCCCCCGAACGCATCTTCTCGCACCACTGAAAACGGTGGGCCGGCGTCCCTGCCCCAGCGATTGTTGACATTCCCCGGCCACCGGATTACGTTGTTCAATGGGTGCAGTGCAAATGGCGGCGGCCGCCGCCGGCGCGCCCAACCCCCGGGGGAACCATGCCCAAGCCGCTCCGCGTGCTGCTGATCGAAGACTCGGAAAGTGACGCCCAGCTCATCCTGCGGCTGCTGCGCCGCGGCGGCTTTGAGCCCGACTTCCGGCGTGTCGACGAGGCGCCCGACCTCGCCGCCGCCCTGCGCGAGGGGCCCTGGGACATCATCCTCTCCGACCACAGCATGCCGCGCTTCAGCTCCACGGCCGCCCTGGAAATGGTCAAGGCCAACCAGGCCGACATCCCCTTCATCATCGTCTCCAACAGCATCGGCGAAGATGTGGCGGTCAAGGCCATGCGGGCCGGCGCCCAAGACTATCTGATGAAGGACAACCTCACGCGGCTGGTGGCGGCCGTCGAACGCGAACTCAAGGACGCGGCCGACCGCCGCGCCCGGCGCGCGGCCGAGCATGAGCTGCTGGCCCAGCAGGAGGCAATGCGCATCGCCCGGGACGTGCAGCGGCGGCTCCTGCCCGCCGAACCGCCCCGCCTCCCCGGCTTCGACATCGCCGGCGCCTCCCACCCCGCCGACGCCACCGGCGGCGACTACTACGACTTCCTCCCCGGCCCGGGCAACGAGCTGCTGATCGCCATTGGCGACGTCACCGGCCACGGCGTCGGCCCGGCCCTGCTCATGGCCGACGTGCATGCCTACCTGCATTCCCTGGCGCTGGCCCAGACGGGGTTCCGCGCGCTGCTCGAAAACGCCAACGGCCTCCTCTGCCACGACACCGGCAAGGAGCGCTTCGTCACCTTTTTCCTTGCCAGCCTCGACCCCGCCAGCCGCCGCTTCCGCTGGCTCAATGCCGGCCATCCCGCCGGCTTTGTGCTCGACGCCGCCGGCAAGGCCAAGGCCGAGCTGGGCCCCATTGCCCCCGCCCTCGGCCTCTTCCCGGAGGCCGCCTTCCCGGAGGCCAGCGAGCTGACCCTCGCCCCCGGCGACACCGTGCTCCTGCTGACCGACGGCCTGCTGGAGGCCGCCGGCCCCGAGGGCGACGCCTTTGGCGTGGAACGCACCCTCGACCTGGTCCGGCGGGAGCGTGGCCGCGGCGCCGCGGCGGTGATCGAATCGCTCTTCGCCGCCGTCCAGGCCTTCACGGGGACGGAGGGGATCCAGGATGACCTCACCGCCATCGTGGTCACGGTCGCCGGCGGCTGACCCGGCCGGCGGCCGCCGCCGTCATTCGGCCACTTCCCCCTCCAGCGTCACCGTCACGACCCGGTAGGGCAGGACCTTGCCGCTGGCACGCAACGCCTGCTCGACCAGCAGCCGCAGCCCTTGGCAGCAGGGGACTTCCATGATGGCGACCGTGATGCCGCGGACCGGGTTGTCGCGGAGGATCGCGGTGAGCTTTTCCAGATAGCCATCCTTGTCGTCCAGCTTCGGGCAGGCGATCATCAGCCGCCGCCCCTTGAGCAGCCGCTCGTGGAAGGCGCCGAGGGCGAACGCCGTGCAGTCGGCGGCGACCAGCAGCTCGGCGCCGGCCCAGTAGGGGGCGTTCGCCGGCACCAGGTGGAGCTGGACGGGCCATTGCTCCAGGCGCGAGGGCGCCTCGCCCGCCGGCGGGCCGGCGGCTGGCTTGGCGGCCGCCGCGGCCGGCCGCGCGAAGAGCCGGGCCATGCTGCCGGGGCAGCCGGCATGGCCATGGCCGGGGCCGTGCGCCCGGGGCGGCGGTGCCGCCACTTTCGGCGCGGCTTCGGCGGCGGGGGTGGCCACGTCCTGGGCGGCCAGATGCTCTTCGACGGCGGCGGGGTCGAACGGCGCCGCCGTCCGCTCCTCGATCCAGATGGCGTCCATCGGGCAGGTGCCCAGGCAGGCGCCGAGGCCGTCGCAATAGTTGTCGCTGACCAGTTTGGCCTTGCCGTCAATGATCTGGATGGCCCCTTCGGCGCAGGCGCTGGCGCAGAGGCCGCAGCCATTGCACTTCTCCTCGGCGATGTGGATGATGGCACGGGTTGGATTGGTCATGGTCGCTCTTTTCTCCGGAGGTGTGATGGGGGGGAGGGGCGGCCGGGGCCGCGGCGGGCTTATTGGAATACAGGTACAATAATACCAAAAATCCCGGGGGCAAGTCCGGGGCCGGCGGCGGCGGCGGCGGCGGCACCCTCAGGATCGGCCGTTGGCCATGCCGGGAACCCGATCCCGGGCGCGATGGCGAATTCTCCTTGTCCCCACCGCCTCCAGAGGCCGCCAACCCTTTTGCGGAGTCCGCAATCAGGCCGGCACGGCCGGCGGCGGCGCCGCCGCCGCCGCCACCGTCGGCTTCAGCCGGTTCTCCGCCTCGACGCCGAAGGTCTCGCCGAACTTGAGGCCCTCGGGGGTCTTGCGGTAGGGGAAGAGGTAGTCCGCCGAATAGCCGTCCACATGGTCCAGCTCGGCGCAGATGGCGTCCGAGTTCTGGACGTTGGGCGAGTGTTCGATGAACTCGTTGCAGTAGACCACCGCGGCCCGGATCCGGCCGCTGGCGGCGAGGTTGCGGAACATGCGCCGGTAGCGGGTGACCGCGACCTCGGCGGGAATCATCTCCCCCTCCTCGACGGCCGGCAGGATGCGCACGCGGTTGTCGGTATACAACGCCGCGCCCAGCGGCGGGAAATCACCCTTGCTCGCCAGCATCCGTTCGACCACCGGCAACGTGGCCTTGAGCAGGCTCTTGATGTCCTGATGTTGCGGTTGCGGGTGGGACGGGGCTTGCGGTTCCATGGCGTGGCTCCCAGGCCCGGCGCCGGGCCGGCGTGGCGGCGGTACACAATTGGACGCCGGAACTATACACCTTCCGGCCCACCCCGGCGGCGGCTCAGGAGGTGCCGGGTGCAAGAGCGTTGCCGGGAGACGCCGCCGCGCAGGGCGGCCGGCCGGCATTATGTTGTCCGCTGGCAATTGCAAGGATGGCAGATGACCGGTTCCGAGTTCGACACAATCCCGCTGACCGGCTGGTTTCCGGGGCACATGCTCAAGGCTGGCCGGGAGATGCAGCAGCGGCTGGAGCTGGTGGACGTGGTGGTGCAGATCCTCGACGCCCGCATCCCCCGCGCCTCCCGCAATCCGGCGATCGAGGCCGCCTGTACCCACAAGCCGCAGCTCCTGGTCTTCAACAAGGCGGATCTGGCGGCGCCGGCCCTGACCCGGCGCTGGGAGGCGTGGTTTGCCGCCGGTTCGATTCCGGCCTTGTTCGTGGACGGCCGCACCGGCGGCGGCGCGGCGCGCCTGCTGCCGGCGGCGCGCCAGCTCTGGGAGGCGGAACGGCGGCGGCGCGGCGCGACCCGGCCGCTGCTGCGCGGCCTGCGCCTGATGATCGCCGGCGTGCCCAATGTCGGCAAATCCACCCTCATCAACCGGCTGGCGGAACGGCACAAGGCCGCCGTCGGCCCGAAGCCGGGCGTGACCCGGGCCACCCAGTGGATCCGGCTCCAGGACGGCATGGAGATGCTCGACACCCCCGGCGTCTTCTTCCCCCACCTGGAATGCAAGCAGGACGAGCTGCTGCTCGGCCTGGCCGGCTGCATCAAGGACGAGGTCATCGGCGAGGAGCTGCTGGCCGAATACCTCTGGTTCCGCCTCGCCCAGGCACCGCCCCCCGCCGCCACCCGCTGGGAACGCTATGGCCTCGCCGCCCCGCCCGCCAGCGCCGATGAGCTGCTCGCCGCCGTGGCCAAGCGCCGCGGCCTGTTCCGCGCCGCCGCCGCCAGCTTCGACCGCCGGCAGAGCGCCATCCATCTGCTCCTCGACTACCGCGAGGGCAAGCTGGGCCGCTTCACCTTCGACGAGCCGGCCGACGCTTCGCCGCCGGGCTGAGCCGCGGTGGTGGAACATTCCGCTCAGGGGCGGTGGCGGAGCAGGCTTTCGGTGATTTGCCGGGCGGTGGCCCGCAGGTGGCCGAGCAGGGCGGGCAGGAGGTCGTCGGTCACGGGCCCATGCAGGGCCAGGCCGGCGGCGGGGCCGGTGCCGACGCTGACCGCGAGGGCGTTGCGGTCCGCCTGCACGGCGTATTGGCGGCCGCGGATCTCCGCCAGGTCGAGGAGCAGCTCGGGGCGTTCGTCTTCGGCATAGCCCTCCGCGTCCAGCAAAGCCAGCAGCTCCCGCGGCGGGCGGGCGGCCAGCAGCACCCGGCCGCTGGCGCAGCGGTCCGCCCGCCGCGGCGGACCGCCGGTGATGGTGGTCTCCAGCGGCGTGGCGGCGTCGCCATGGTAGACCGGAAAGAGCGTAAGCTGCCAGAGCACGCCAAGAGTGACGGGGCGGCCGCTGGCGGCGGCCAGGTCGCGCAGATGGGGCAATGCACAGGCCAGCAACCGGGAGCGGCGCTCGGCCATGGCGGCGAGGGCGTGGACGCCGGGGCCGGCCAGCCAGCGCCGGTCGGGGGTGCGCGAAAGCAGGCCGAGGGCCGCCAGCGGCGCCAGCAGCCGTGGGACTTGGCCGGCGGCCAGCCGCTGGCGGCTGGCGAGTTCCGGGGCGGCGACCGGCGCATCCGCGGCAATGATTTGCAGCAGGCAGCGGAGGGCGGCGTCCGGGCCGGGGCGGTGCCGTCGGCCGGGGGATGAGGCGTTCACAGGCATGGCATTCCCTGGTTGCGGGGGGCACGTGCAGTGGGCACGATATCCCTTTCCCCGGCCAATGCAAGCCCCTTCCGGCATCCTGCTGACAAATTGGACTTCCGGTTGACAAGAGATTACATTAACTCACTTTTTTCCGTCCCGTCCCGCCCCGCCCAGCACCTCTTGGTGACCAAAGAGTTTATGACCAAAATCCGCAACATCGCCATCATCGCCCACGTCGACCATGGCAAGACCACCCTAGTCGACAAGCTCATCAAGGAGGCCGGGGTCTTCCGCGCGAACCAAGTCATGGAAGAGCGGGTCATGGACAACATGGACCTGGAGCGGGAGAAGGGGATCACCATCAAGGCGAAGAACGCCTCGATCCGCTGGCACGACTGCCTGATCAACATCGTCGACACCCCGGGACACGCCGATTTCGGCGGCGAGGTCGAGCGGATCATGGGGATGGTTGACGGCGTGCTGCTGCTGGTGGACGCCTATGACGGGCCGCAGGCCCAGACCCGCTTCGTCCTGCGCAAGGCGCTGGAGCACCATCTCAAGCCGATCGTGGTGGTCAACAAGATTGACCGCGAGCACGCCAACCCGGAAAAGGTCCACGACCAGGTGCTGGAGCTGTTTTTGGAGCTGAACGCCACCGAGGAGCAGTTCAACGCCCCCTTCCTCTACGCCAGCGGCCGCGACGGCTACGCGGTGCGCCACATCGGCGATCCGCGCGAGGGCATGACGCCGCTCTTCGAGGCGGTCATCGAGCACATCCCGCCGCCGCGGGCCGACCTGGGCGCGCCCTTCCGGATGCAGGTGGCCAACCTTGACTGGAATGACTACGTGGGGCGCATCGCCGTTGGCCGCGTGCTCAGCGGCAAGGTCCAGACCGGCGACGGCGCCGTGCTTTTCCGCCAGGATGGCAGGAAGCTCCGCGGCAGCGTCACCAAGATTTTCGTCTTCTCCGGCACCGGCGGCTTCACCGAGGCGGCCGAAGGTGAGGCGGGGACGATCATTGGCCTTTCCGGCTTCGAGGAGGTCACCATCGGCGAGACCATCGGCGCCAGCGAGGATGTGGCGCCACTGCCGTTCATCGAGCTGGATCCGCCCACCATCCAGATGGATCTCTGCGTCAACGACGGCCCCTTGGCCGGGCGTGACGGCAAATTTGTCACCTCCCGCTACCTGCGCGACCGGCTGGTGAAGGAAGTCCGCACCAACATCTCCCTCGCCCTGGAGGAGGGCGACACCGCCGGCGCCTACCGGATCAGCGCCCGCGGCCTGATGCAGATCGCCGTGCTCGTCGAACAGATGCGCCGGGAGGGGTTCGAACTGTGCGTCTCCCGCCCGACCGTCATCCTGCGCCAGGTCAACGGCGTCAAGTGCGAGCCGTTTGAGACGCTGTGGCTGGAGCTGCCCGACGACTGCATGGGCGGCGTCATCCAGAACCTCGCCGGCCGCAAGGGGGTGATGCAGAACATGCAGAAGCACCCGCACGGCAGCACGGTGAGCCTGGAGTTCGCCATCCCCACCCGCGGCCTGATCGGCTTCGAGGCCGACCTGGCCAACCTGACCAGTGGCCGCGGCGTCATGTCACATCTGTTCAAGGACTACGAGCCGTACGTTGGCGAGTTCAACACCCGCCAGGGCTCGACCCTCGTCTCCATGGACAACGGCATCGCCACCCACTATGCCCTGGAAAACCTCCAGGAGCGCGGCCGGCTGTTCATCGGCCCGGGCGAGGAAGTGTATGTCGGCATGATCGTCGGCGACAACCCGCGGCCGGACGACATCCTGGTCAACCCGACCAAGGCCAAGCATCTCTCCAACGTCCGTTCCCAGGGGGAGGGGAAGGCAACCCAGCTCGAGCCGCCCATCCGCATGAGCATGGAGCGCGCCCTGGAATACATTGCCGGCGACGAGTTCGTCGAGGTCACCCCCCGCTTCCTGCGCCTGCGCAAGAAGATCCTGGACGCCACCCGGCGCAACCGCGCCGCCTTCGCCGCCGCCAAGGTGGCCGGCTGACCCCGCCCACCCGCCGCTGGCTGGCGATGGCCATCGGCCTGGCTGCTGGGGTGCCACCGCGGTCCGCGGCCGCACCGGGCGGCGGTTGCCGGAAGCGCGGGGGCATGATAGGGTATGGCTGGCGGTGGCCAGCCGGGCCGGCGGCGCCGCCAAGGAGGCGCCCATGAAATCGGCCTTGCGATTTTGGCGGTGGGGGCGGCAACCGTTGCGGCGGCTGCCGCTGTGGGTGGCGGTCCTGGGGCTGGCCGCCCTGCTGGGCCGGGTGATGGCGGCGGGGCCAGGAGAGGGGACGGCACCCTTCCTCCCGCCGGACCCCATCGAGACCGGGTTCTACGCGATCCAGGGGATGGCTCCGGAGGAGGCCCGGATGGTTGCCGAGCCGCTGCTCTCGCCCCAGGGGAAGCTGGGCTACCTGCCCTCGCGCAACCTGCTGATCATCCACGACGTCAAGCCGCGGATCGAGGCGATCAAGAAGGCCCTGGCCGGCGCGGACCTGCCGCCGATGAACATCCGCATCGAGGTCGCCAGCCTGGAAAGCGGCGGCCGCGGCGAGCGCGGCCTTGGCGTGGACGACCTCCAGCTCCGGGTTGCTCCGGGCGGCAAGGTCCGGGGTTCGGCCCGCCTCCAGGGGCGCGACACGCGGCGGACGACGGCCGCCAGCGGCCGGCAGTTCATCACCACCGTCAACGGCCGGCCCGCCCAGATCTGGGTCGGGCAGAGCGTTCCCGAGCCGCAATGGGTCTTCGAATACGGCTGCGGCCGCGGCTGGTGGCGGCAGGATTGGGTCTGGCAGGAGCTGGGCGCCTCCCTCTGGGTGCGCCCGCGCGTCCTCGGCGGCAACCTGGTCGAGGTGGAGCTGTACCCGCGGATCACCTTCCGCGGCGACCGGCCGCGGAGCATTGACGTCCGCGAACTTGCCACCACGGTGGTGGCGGCCGCCGGCCAGCCGGTGCCCCTCGGCGGGCTGGATGAAAGCCGGCGCGAGGCCTATTCCCGCATCCTGGGGCGCGGCTCGGTGTTCAACGGCAGCAGCTTCAACCTGACGCTCACGGTCCACCTCCTGCCGCTGCCGCCGCCGCCGCCGGCCGGGCGGTGAAGGCTTTGTGCGCCCGCGGTTAGCCTCTCCCCAACGGCTCACTGGCTGCCGGTCAGCGGCAGCAGCCGTCCGTCCAGCCAGGCCAGTTGCCCCGTCTCGGGCGTCTCGGCGGGCAGCAAGGCCTGGATTTGCCGGGCCAGGGTCGCGGCCGCGCCGGTGGTCAGGATGCGCAGCCGCCCCGCCGCCGCGCCCTCCCGCGGCGGCCCAGCCCCGCCGCGCTCGGCCAGCAGTTGGGCGGTGTGCCGGGCGACGGCCGGGGCGGGATCAATGATTTGCACCGCCGGCCCGGCCAGTTCGCGGATCAGCGGCAGGACGAAGGGGTAGTGAGTGCAGCCCAGCACCAGCACGTCCGCCCCCCGTTCCAGCATGGGGAGCACCGCCCGCGCCAGGATCTCCCGCGTCTTCGGCCCGGCCAAGTCCCCCGCCTCGATGCGCTCGACCAGGCCGGCGCAGGGATCCTCCAGCACGGTCAGGCCGGGGGCGAAGCGCCGGACCACGCCGGCATACAGCTCCCCTTGCAGCGTCGCCGGCGTCGCCAGGACGCCAACGGTGCCGCCGCGGGTGAGTCGCGCCGCCGGCTTCACCGCCGGCTCCATCCCCACGAACGGCGTGTCCGGCCGCGCCGCGCGCAACGGCCGCAGCGCCGCCGCCGAGGCGGTGTTGCAGGCCACCACGACCAGCCCGACGCCGGCCGTCTCGACCAGGTGCTGGACGACGCCGAAGCTCAGGGCGCGGATTTCCGCCACGCCGCGGCCGCCATACGGCACATGCGCCTGGTCGGCCACGTAGACGACCGGCAGCCAGGGCAGTTGCTCGCGGATGGCCCGGAGCACCGAAAAGCCGCCGATGCCGGAATCGAAGATGCCAATGGAGGCAATCACGGTGGGGGCTGGTGCGGAAGGTGGGTTGGTGGGGCAGTCCTGGCCCGGCGGGAGCCCTGCCGCGGCCAGTCCATACTGTAGCATCCGCGCGGCAGCGGATACCACTTTTCCCATTTCCGGTTTGACAGGTGGCGTCGGGAGTGCTAAGGTATTTGGTGACGATTCCAAAATGGTGACGCCACCATAATCAGGAGGGCGGACGCGGTGCGGGACGGCAAGCTCAAACTGATCGCGGCGGAGGCCGGCATCTCGCCGAACACGGTCCTGCGGGTCTTGCGCGGCGAGAACAAGGAGCGCTGGCCCAGCGCCATTCGCCGGGCCGCCGAAATCCGGCGGATCGCCATGAAGCACGGCTACCTGCCCAACGGCTCGGCGCGGGCCATGCGGCGGGGGCGCTTCAACTGCATGGCGCTGCTGCTGAGCACGGATCGGGGGCGGAGCTATCTCCCGGACGAACTTTTCAACGGCATCCATGACGCCTTGCACGACCACTCCATGCGGCTGGTCATCTCCAAGCTTGCGGATGAACAGCTCACCAGCGGCCAGGTGATGCCGGCCATCCTCAGGGAATGGTCCTGCGACGGGTTGCTGATCAACTACACCGACCGCGTCCCGCCCGAGATGGTCCAGCTCATCGGCAAGTACCACATCCCTTCGGTCTGGATCAACCGCAAGCAGGAAAACGACTGTATTTACTACGACGACCGGGGCGGCGCCGAAGCGGGCACGCGGCATCTGATCGAACAGGGACACCGCGGCATTGCTTATCTTGATTTCATCCCCAGGGATCGGTGGCACAACTCCCACTACAGCCACGCCGATCGCCATGACGGGTATTCCCGCGCCATGCTGGCGGCGGGGCTGACGCCGATGCCGCGGGAGGCGTTTGCGGACGTGGATGTGGCGGAACGGCTGGACGCCACCGTGGCCCTGCTGAAGGGGGAACGCCGGCCCACGGCCCTCGTCTGTTACGACACCGGCGCGCGTGCCCTCCTTGCGGCGGCGCTTGCCGGACTGCAAGTGCCGCGGGATCTCTCCATCCTCACCTTCGCGCCCCAGCGCGGCGACGCCGGCGGCCGCCGGGGCGAGAGCTTTCTGGGCCGCGCGGTCGGTCAGATGGGGCTGCCGGTGGAGGACGCGGGCCACAACGCCGTGGACCTGCTGCTGCGCAAGATTGCCGCCCCGGCGGAGAAACTGCCGGCCTGCGTCCTGCCGTTGAAGCTTGACCCGGGCGACACCTGCGGGCCGGCGCCCGTGGAAAAATGGCAGTCTTGATCGGATCCCCAAGTAAGCAACCGGTGGCCGCGGTGGATTCTCCGCCACGGCCGGGAACACGCAACAGGAAACAGGAAAGTAAGGAGATGCCCATGCAGAGCCTCAAGAGTCTCGACACCATCAGCCGGCGGCTGGCGCTGGGCACGGCGCTGGCGGCGGGCCCGCTGGCCCTGGCCGCCCCCACCACCATCACCTGGGACAACAGCGCAGGCTCGACCGACTTCGAAGTCGGCACCAACTGGGTGGGTGGCAGCAAGCCCGCGGATGACCTGACCACCAACATCGCGGGCTTCAACACGGCGGCCGGGATGACCCAGCCGTCGCTCACGACGAGCCGCAGCATCGCGGGGCTGAATATCGTCAACAACAGCACCCAGAGCCTGACGCTTGGCGGATCCGACTACACCCTCACTGTTGGCGCCTCGGGGATCACACAGACCCTCAGCGGTGGCACCAGCAGCCCCAGCACGATTGCCCCGAACGTGACGGTGTCCGGAGCGCAGACCTGGAGCATCCGGAACACCCTCAACCTCAATGGCGTCTTCGGTGGCAGCAGTGCGGTGACTCTGACGGCGCCGGGCTATCTCTCCCTCAACGGCGAATCCAGCAACACCTACAGCGGGACGATCACGCTCAACAGCGCCAACGGCCGGCTCTACCTCAACAAGAGTGCGGGTGTCACCGCCTTGGCCGGCGACCTGGCCCTGGGTGCCAGTGGCGGAACCGTGACTTGGTACACTGACGATCAGATTGCCGACACCTCCAACATCACGATGGCGGCGGGGAGCCTGAACTTCTACAAGGCCGCAACGGGCTCCACCGGCATCGGCGCGGAAACGTTCAACAACCTGGCCATGTCCGGCGGCACGGTCTACTCCGACGGCGCGGGGAACCTGACCGGAACCGGCAGCGGCCTGATCCAGAACGACGCGACCACCGTCACGGGTGGCACCCTCCGGGTCAGCGGCGGCACGGAGTGGAGGATGGCCAGCCTCGCCATTTCCGGCGGCGGCGTGGTCAACCGCATCGGCACGTCCTATGCCGGCACGGAGCGGAAGCTCACCATCGGTTCCGGCGGGCTGGCGATCACCAACCAGGCGGCCGGCGCCTATGCGCCGATCACGCTCGGCAGCAGCGTGGCGGGGAAAGCCACCAACAAGCTGGTCCTCCAGGGTGACGTGAGCTTCACCGGCTATGCCGGCAACGCCAACACCACGACCATCGCCGCCGACACCGCCAATCCGATCCGGGGCACGGTCGAACTCAACGGCAGCCGCACCTTCACCATCGCCGACGGCGACGCCGCCGTGGATTTCCGCATTGACCCCGCCATCAACGACAACGGCGCCACGGTGGGCGGGTTGGTCAAGGCCGGGCCGGGCACGCTGGAGCTGGCTGGCGCCAACGGCTACACCGGCGCGACCGCGGTCAGTGCCGGCAAGCTGGTGGTCAATGGTTCGCTCGCCGCCGGCAGCGCGGTGACGGTGGCCAGCGGCGCGACCCTGGGCGGCTTCGGCACGGTCGGTTCGGTGCAGGTCGCCGGCAGCCTCGCCCCCGGCAACAGCATCGGCACGATCAGCACCGGCGACCTCGGCATCGGCAACGGCAGCGGCGCGCTGGACGTCGAGCTGGGCCGCAGCGGCGGCAACCCGGTCAGCGACCTTGTCGCCGTCACCGGCACGGTTGGGATCGACCCAGATTTGGGTTCCGACCTGAAGCTGACGCTCTATTCGGGGCTGGACAATCCGGAGGTGGGCGACATCTTCTACCTGATCAGCAACGACGGTTCGGACGCCATCGCCGGCGAGTTCACCACGCTCAATGGCACCCTGGACCTGAGCGGGGGCAGCACGTTCTCCTGGAACTCGCAGGATTGGCAGATCACCTACCAGGCGAACTACGACGGCTCCTCCTTCACCGGCGGCAACGACCTGGCGATCCAGGTCGTGCCGGAGCCGGCGGCCCTGGCGCTGCTCTGCCTCGGGGCGGTCGGCCTGCTCCGCCGGCGGGGACCTGCCGTCCAGGCGATCCTTGGCTCCTGCCGTTCCCGTCCGGCGTGAGGGAAAGGCCGTTCCGCGGCTGTCGCGGCTCGGATGGGGGGGAGCCGCGATTGCTTTGGGCCCACGGAAAAAGCCGAACCGTTTTTATCCACGAATTTCACGAATTCACACGAATTAAAACACCAAACCATTTTTATCAACAAATCCCCCCATAAACTTTCGTGTGGTTTCGTGTGTTTGGTGGACTAAAGGATTTGTGTGGATTCGTGAAGATTTGTGGGGAAAATCGGCGTGGTGAAATTATGAAACGCAATTCATCATTCACCCTGATCGAGCTGCTGGTGGTCATCACGATCATTGCGGTGCTGGCGAGCATGCTGCTGCCCGCGCTCCAGCGGGCCCGGGAGAGCGCCAAGCGGGCCAAGTGCATGAGCAATCTCCGCCAGATCGGCATCGGCTACAATCTCTACATGGACGATTGGGATGGCTCGACCTGGACGCAGGACGCCGCGGGGGCGGCCTCCCTGCTGCACAAGGACACCTATTTCCTCGGCAGCGGCCTCTTGCTGCAGCACGGCTACCTGCCCACCGGCGACGTTTTCCAGTGCCCGTCCGCCACCAAGGGCGTCTATGCCTATGACCAGTATGTCCATGCCGAGATCAGCAACCCGCCGAGCTATTGGGGCAGCGACTATTTCCAGCGGGTCAGCAATTTCGACTACGGCCCCCTGCGCAACAACGTGGATGGCCGGAAGGGCATCGAGGTTGACAATCCCCGCATCAATCCGGGGCGCCCCTACCACGGCGTGGGGCACTTCAATGCGCTCTACCTCGACACCCAGGTCCAGGGGTTCAACAAGCTGCCGATGCTTCCCACCCCCATCTCCTCCGGGGCGGTGAGGCAATGGTTCATTGATTACCTGGACAACAAATAGCCCCAAGCCTCGCCGCCACCCCCAAGGAATCCCTCATGGCCGTGCCGACCCCGGAACAATCGCCCCTGTTCACCCGCTGGCCGGATCCGGCCAGCGGCGTGGAAAGCCTGCTGCTGTCGCGGCGCGTCGCGCCGATCCAGTCCGGGTTCTACTTTGTCAACTCCAGCTTCACCGACGACGGCCGGTTCCTCTGGCTGTACGTCTTCTTCCCGCCCGGCGGCCAGGGCGGCCCCTTCGGCGGGCAGCTCGCCGTGGTGGACTTTGCCGCCGGCGAGGTGCGGCATTATCCGGAAACCATGTTCATGGACGCCTCACCCTTTGTGGACACGGTGACGGGCGAGGCCTACTGGACCACGGGGCTGGAGATCTGGAAGCGCGGCCCGCTGGCGGCCGACCAGGCCACGGTCGTTGGTTCCTTCCCGGCGGAACTGGCCAACCACCGCCGGCCGCGGCGCATCGCCACGCACCTGACCCGTTCGGCCGACGGCAAGGCCTTTGCCTTCGACGCCGAGTTCAGCCCCGACTGGTACTTGGGCGACATCCCGGTGGCCGGCTCCGGCCCCGCCCGCATCTGGCAGACCTTCGACCGCTGCTACAACCACACCCAGTTCAGCCCCACCGACCCGGACCTGCTCCTGACCGCCCAGGACGGCTGGCATGACGCCGCCACCGGCAACTATGGCGGCAGCGAAGACCGGCTCTGGCTGCTCCGGCGCGGCGAAAAGGCCCGGCCACTCCTGCCCGGCTTCCCGCTCTCCTCCGACCATCGCGGCCACGAGTGGTGGGACGCCGACGGCGAACACGTCTGGTACATTGATTACCGCCGCGGCACCGAGAAGGTCAACATCCAGACCGGTAGGCGCACCACCGTCTGGCCCGGCGGCCACACCCATTCCCACTGCGACCGGCAGGGGCGCTGGCTCGTGGGCGACATCTACCCCGCCCCCGACAATTGGCGGCTGGCGTTCTTCAACATCGGCAGCGGCCGCGAGGTGGACATCGTCTCCCGCTTCCCCCTCCATCCCGGGGCCACGCCGGGCGGTTCCTCCCTCTCCGCCGTGACGCCCGGCTACAACCGCGCCCAGTACCATCTCCATCCGCACCCGCGGTTCTGCCGCCGGGACCGCTACATCTGCTACACGACGAATGTGCTTGGAACCATTGATGTCGCCTTGGTCGCCGTGGACCAGCTCCTGGCCCGGACCTGACCCGGCGGCGCACCGGAGAAGATAGGGAGACCGATTTCATGGGGAAGCTGCCAGGAATTGTCGCCGCCGCACTGTTGGCGGGGTTGGGGACGAGTTGCGTGACCCAGGAGGCCGCCGCCCCGATCCAGCCCCTGCACGTCCAAGGCGAGAGCTTCGTGGATGCCAAGGGGCAGCCGGTGCGCTTCTGGGGGATGAACCTGGTTGCGTTCTATCCGCCGCATGACCTGGCGGACAAGGTGGCCGAGAACCTGGCCGCCTGCCAGGTGAACCTGGTCCGCCCGCACCACATGCTCCGCCCCAGCGGCGACTGGGTGGTGGCCGGCGCGCCGATCGTCGCGTTGCAGGACTATAAGCAGGGGACGACCCGGCAGGCCGATCCCGAAGCCTGGGACCGCTTCGACTATCTCAATGCCGCCTTGCGCAAACGGGGGATTTACCTGATGCTGTCGGTGTGGTGGACGCGGCGCTATCTGCCGGGCGACGTGGACGTCTTGCGGACTGACCCGGCCGACCGCCAGGCGTGGATGGCGGGGATTGAGGAACTCAACAGTTGGGGCTGGCAGAAGGCGTTCGACCCCCGCAAAATCCTCTGCCTGGTGGATGAACGGGTGGCCGCGCTGGAGGAGGAGTTCGCCCGCCAGTTGCTCACGCACGTCAATCCATATACGAAACTTTCCTATGCCCAGGAGCCGCAGGTGCTGACGCTGGAATTGCTCAACGAGGCTTCCAGCGAGTACGTTGTCATCTGCGGCAACCGCCTGCCCGACTATTTCCAGAAGAAGCTCCTCGCCCAGTGGGAGGCCTTTGCCCGGGCGGCCGGGATCGAGCCGGGCGACCTGTACAAGCCGGCCGATGCGACGGCGGTCCAAGTCCGCGCCCGCTTCTTCCGCAAGCTCGACGAGGATTATCTCCTCCGGATGAAGGGGGTGGTGCAAGGCACCGGCAGCAAGGCGGCCGTGGCCTTCTCCAATCTCTGGCGTGGCGAAAACGCCCTGCGGATGCAGGCCCGCCATGCCGACTACATCGAGGATCACCTGTACTACGATCCAATGGTGGCGGGGAAGGCTGACGACCTTGTCCTCCAACTGAGCCGGTCGGCGGTCGCCGGCAAGCCCTTCATCGTCGGTGAATTGAACCACGGGGAAGGCCCCAAGGCCCTCGCCCAGCAGGCCCCCACCCGGGCGATGCTCCCCCTCGCCGCCAGCGCCTACGGCCTGCTCCAGAACTGGAGCGGCATCACCTTCTTCGCCTGGACGCATGGCGACAAGGCGATTGGGCCGGACGGCTGGGCCAATGCCGAAGGGCGCGAATCCGCCTTGGGCGACATGGTCCGCGACGGAATGCTGCTCGACCATCTGCGGATCTGCGGCATGATCTTCCGGCGCGGCCTGCTGGCGCCAAGCGTCGCGCCGATTACGCTCCACGTGGATGACCCGGTGGCGGTTGGCAACTACCATGCCCTGATGCGCGGCAAGTATCAGCTCACGCCGGGCTGGCAGAACCGCCATGCGAGCCGCAAAACTTTTGGTCCCGCCCCGGCCGGGCAGGCCAAGGCCCCGTGGCTGGCCGCGGCCCCGCCGAACCCCCTGGTTTCCGACACCGGCCAGATCGTCAAGGACATTGACCGCAAGCAGTTGACGGTGGCCGCGCCCCAGGTGGAGGCCTTCAGTGGCTGGCTCGACGGCAACCCCCCTGCCGGGCTGAAACACCTCGAACTGCGCGGCGACGGCTTCGCCACGGTGGTCATGGTTGCCGCCGACGGCCAGCCGCTGGCCGCCAGCGGACACCTGGTCATCAGCCGGACGAATCTCGGCAAGGGCAATGTCGAAGCCGAGGGGCCGGCCATCCGGCTCACGGGAATGAAGCCGCCGCAAGGCGGCAGGCAATGGCAGGTACGCCTGACCCGGCCGCGCCCTCTGGCGGCAGCCGCCGCGCCGCCGGCGCTGGTGGCGGGCAGTGGCCAACTCGCCTTGCCCGGCGGGGGCTGGCATGAATGTGAGCTGGAGTTGAAGTGATCGGACAAGCACAGGCAATGGCAAGGAGATGCGTCATGCGAACTGGTAAAGCGTTGATGGTGGCGGCGGTGGTGGTGTTCCTTGGTGGCGTGGCGCTGGCCGGGAGGGTGCATCAAAGCCTGCCGGGCGACAAGCTCTACACCGGCGACGGCGGCAATGCCGTGGCCAAGGGACAGATGGAAACCAGCAAGGTCGAAGGGGCCGAGAGTGGCCAGGTGGCCCGAATCAAGGGCAACCTGCCCCAGTGGGGCTACGTGACCTGCTGGTTCGGGATTCCGGCGCCCCAGGGCAGCTCCCTGGTGCGGCTGCGGATTTATGTTGACGGGCAGAAGCCAGCCAAGTGCTTCCTCTACACCTCCGGCAAGGATGGCCAAAACCTGGTCGGCGAACTGAAAGTCCCGGCCGATGCCAAGGCGGGGATCTTTGTGGCCGTGGATGTGCCGGTGACCGCCAAGGAGGAGTGGAGCGGCCTGATCATCAAGAAGGCGGAGAAGTCCGACCTGCCCGGCCCGTGGATCGACACGGTCAGCGTCGTGCTGCCGGATTGATGCGGGAACGGGCCCCAGGCCCAAGTTGCGGAGTCCGCATGGGGGCTGCCATTGCGGCGGGGAGGGATTACGTTGTGGGGGAACAGAGGAGATTGGGGCATGATGGAAGTGGATCGGCTGGTCGTCGGGCCGCTCGGCGTGAACTGCTACTTGCTCTGGAACCCGGAGGGCCGCGGGGCGCTGGTGGTGGATCCGGGGGACGACGGGGCCGGGATCGTGGCGGAGTGCCGGCGGCGGGAGCTGGTGGTGCGCGGCGTGCTGCTGACCCATGCGCATGTTGACCACATCCGCGGCGTGGGGGCGGTGGCGGCGGCGTTTGGCTGCCCGGTGCGGCTGTCGCCGGCGGATCTGCCGCTGTACCGCAGCCCCGCCAACGCCCTGCCGCCGTGGCTGGCGGCGGCGGTAGACCTGCCGGCGCCGGGGACGGTGCCGGCGGACTTGCCGGGGCTGGCGTTTGAGATCCTGGAGACGCCGGGGCACACGCCGGGCGGCGGCTGTTATTTCTTCCCCGAGGCCGGGGTGGTGTTCACCGGCGACACCCTCTTCGCCGGCGCCATCGGCCGCGCCGACCTGCCCGGCGGCGACCACGGGGCGCTGCTCCGCTCGATCCGCGACCGGCTCCTGCCGCTGCCGGACGCGACGCGCGTCCTGCCCGGCCACGGGGCGGAGTCCACCATCGGCGCGGAGCGGCGGCAAAACCCCTACTTGCGCTGAGGCTCGCCCCCCGGGGCCAGCCGGCGGAGCTGGCCGCAGGCGGCCATGATCTCGGCGCCCTTCTCCCGGCGGACGGCGACCTGGACGCCCGCCTTGAGCAGGGCCTCCTCGATGCGCTGGACGGCGGCGCGGTCGGGCGCGGCGAGCTTGCCGGCGCCGGTGCGGTTGCAGGGGATGAGGTTGACCTTGGCCCGGAGGTCGCGGGCGATCTCCGCCAGGCCGCGGATGTCGGCGTGGCTGTCGTTCAGCCCCTGGATGAGGGCGTATTCGAGGGTGACCATGCGGCTGCATTTCTCCCGGTAGTCGCGGCAGGCGGCGAGGATTTCGGCGAGGGGGAAGCGGTGGGTGGCGGGGATCAGCTTGGCGCGCAGCGGGTCGGTGACGGCGTGGAGGGAGAGGGCCAGGTTCCACTGCCGCCCCAGTTCCGCCAGCCGGCGGATGCCGGGGACGATGCCGCTGGTGGAGATGGTGATGTGGCGGGCGCCGAAGCCGAGCCGTTCCGGGTCGCAGATGGCGTCCAGGGCCGCCAGCAGGTTGTCCAGGTTCAGCAGTGGCTCGCCCATGCCCATGACGACGATGTTGTTGACGCGTTCGCCGAGGGCGCGGTTGGCGGCGATGACCTGGTCGGCGATTTCGGCGGGGGTCAGGTTGCGCACGAAGCCGGACTGGCCGCTGGCGCAGAAGGTGCAGTGGACGGGGCAGCCGACCTGGGTGCTGATGCAGACCGTGTGGCGGCGCGGGGCGGGGATGAGCACGGTTTCGATGGTTTCGCCGTCCAGGAGCTGGAAGAGGAACTTGCGGGTGCCGTCGGTGGCCTGCCGTTCCAGGACGGTGGTGAGGGCGAAGGGCTGGAACTCCGCCGCGAGCTTCTCGCGCAGGGGCGCGGGAAGGTTGCTCATCTCGCTGAAGGCGATGGCCTGTTTGGGGTAGAGCCATTCCTGGATTTGCTGGCGGCGGAAGGCGGGCTGCCCCTGTTCCGCGAGCCAGGCGGCCTGCTCCTCGGCGGTCAAGTCTTTCCACAGTTTCATCATGTTTTTTCCAAATGGGTTGCGGACTCCGCACGGGGGCGGCGGGGCGGTTGGCGGTTGAGGGAGGCGGCGGGGACGGCGGCGGGGACGGCGGCCGGTTCCCGCAGGGTTTTCAGGGTGCCGCGGTACATGCGCACCACGGGGGCGGCGGCGGGGCTGGCGCCGCGCTCGATCCGGAGCAGGCCGCCCTCTTCGGGGAGCCAGTGCCAGCGCGGGCCGGAGCGCTGCTGGGCGGGGATGGGGGGGCTGACCGCCTCCCAGCTCCGGGTTTCCAGGAGCGGTGGTTTCGCGCCGCCCAGGACGTAGGCTTCCGCCGCCGTCTCCGGCAGTTCCGCCGGGGCCTGGATGCGCCGGGCCGGCCGCCGGAGGTAGAGGGTTTCCACCGGCAGGTTGGTTTCCGGCGGCAGGAAGACGGTCGCCCCGGGGGGGACGGCGGCGGCCAGCGCCGCGCCCGCCGCGCGCCGGGTCTCGAAGAAGAGCATCCGCCAGGCCGGGTAGAACGCCTGGATCGCGAAGGTCGCACAGACGATGCCGGCCAGCATCTGGGCGAGGAAGGTGGGCGGCGGGCGGCGGCGGAGCCAGCCGATGCCGAGCAGGAGGGCGGCGAAGGCGGAGCCCAGGCAGAGGAAATACAGCGGGGCGTCCAGGCCGGCGAGCCGCAGCCAGCCGGCGGCGATGGTGGCCAGCAGCAGGGTCGCCAGGACGGCCAGCGCGGTGCCGCCGCGGAAGAGGATTTCGGGCAGCAGGAAGAGCGGGCGGAAATGGCGGCGCAGGAGGATGTCGGCATGGATGCCGGTGAGCACGGCGAGCGGTGCCAGCAGGGGGTGGAGCTGCTCCGGCCGCACCGTGGGCAGCAGCCAGCCGCCGATCCAGACGCTGAGCAGGATGGTGCGGAGGTAGGAGCAGAAGACGGGGGTGCGCTCCACCGGCCGGAAAGCGGCGCAGAAGCCGGGCCAGGCCAGGAAGGTCCAGGGCAGGAGCTGCACGGCGGTCGCCAGCGGGTAGGCCAGCAGATGGTGGAAGAAGCCGGCGACATTGACCTCGCCCCAGGCGGGGGGCGGGCGGCCAGGGGGCTGGCCGGCGTGCCACGCCCAGAGCAGGGCGGCGACGCTGGCCAGGGTCAGGAGGTGCCCCCAGTTCCAGATCCGGGGCCAGACGCGCAGGGGGCGGCGGAGCAGGAGGAGCGGCAGGTAGAAGATCAGGAAGGCGGGCAGCCCAATGCAGAAGAAGGCGAGGGTGGCCAGGCCGAGGCCGGTGGCCCAGGCCATTGCCCACTGGTGCCGCATCCGCCCGAAGCGGTACCAGAGGAACCAGGCCGCGGCCAGGAAGAACGCCCCCACCGGCACCACCGGTTCGCGGGAGGCGATGCCCAAAACGCCGTAGGCGCTGACGCAGACCGCCGCCGCGACGGCGCCGGCCAGGTGCCCCGCCATCCGGCCGGCCATCCATCCCGCCAGCCCCGCCAATCCCAGGATGGCCAGCGCCGCCGGGAGCCGGGCGCACCATTCCGGGGGCAGGCCGGTGGTGGCGACCAGCCGCATCAGCCCGGGGACCAGCGGCAGGGCCTGGACGGGCTGGCCGTGGATCTGGGCCTGGAACCAGCCATCGCCCAGCCCGTCGGCCACCGCCAGCAGGATCGCCTCCTCGCGGCGGAGTTCCCGCAGGCCGAGATGCGGCAGGTGCAGCACCAGGAAAAGCCCGAGGATCAGGATCCACCAGGTGCGTTTGGGGACGGGTTCGTGATAGAGCAAGAGGGCGCCTCGCAGCGGCTCGGCCGGCCGGGCGCGGCCGCCGCGCCCGTGACGGCGGATAACATAATGAGGGAAACGGCGGGCGTGGCCGGCCGGGGCGGCGCGCCGTCACGGCGGGGTGCTGTCATCATCCTTGCGGATTGTCAGGCGGCAAAAGGGGATGCGCCGGAGAGCCCCTTCCACCGTGCCGTCAATGCGGAGGGCGTTCACCCCGCCGCCGTGACAATAGTTGACGCCCGGGAGCGCCGTGGTGAACGCTTGCCGGGTGGCCGCGTCCCGCCAGTCGTAGTTGCGGTAGGCGTTCAGGGACAAGGAGCTGGGGATTTCCGTGATGGCCTTGCCATTGCCGGTGCCGCGGTCGCCCACGCTTCCGTCCAGGATGACGAGGGTGTCGGGCTCGGCTTGGTGCCGCCGCAGATGGAGCTTGCACTCCATCCCCGTGCTGTCCGAGCGGATGAAGCCGCTGGCCCAGGCGTCGGCGGCGTTCGCCGGGTCTTCGGTGAGATACCCCTTGTTCCGCACCATTGAGTTCCAGGTGTAATTGATCCGCGGCGGCGGGGTGATGAAGTCGTCGCTCCTCACCGCTGCCTTGTGGCCGTTGGGGCATTGGAAAACCGCCAGGTTCAGATCGTCGGATGCGATGAGGGCATGATACCACCAGAAGGTGGTCGCCGCGGCGGCGTCAAAGACCCAGCCGCGGGGGACGCAGTCGTCATGGTCGTTGGCATACATGTTGATGGCCAGCCCCAGTTGATGGAGATTGTTGGTGCAGCTCGCCCCCTTTGCCGTGTCCTGCGCCTTTTGCAGTGCGGGCAGGAACAGCCCCGCCAGGATCGCAATGATGCCGATCACGACCAGGAGTTCGACCAGGGTGAAGCCCCGGGCGGAACGAAGCGGGCCGTTCCGCCCGCGGGCAAAGGCGGCGTTCCGCAGGTGCCGCCCGCCGCCGGCCACCAGCAGGACGCCCGCGCCGAGGGCGCCGAGCAGCCACCGCGACCGGCCATCCTTGCGCAAGTGGTTGGCCTGGACGGTGGTGACGCGCAGGGCCAGGGGATATTCCCCGGCAACCTTTGGCCCGTCCAGCAGGAGATAGTCATGCCGGAGCGCCAGCGCCCCCGTATCCTCCGCCGTGGTCAGGCGCCGCTGCGCACCCAGCCGCGCCGCGTCGGCCGGGGAAAGCTTCGCCAGCACCTCGCCCCAGCCCAGCCCATGTTCGGGCAAGACCGCGCGGAAGCTCTCCTGGTAGAGGCAGCCGAGCAGCACTGAACGCCCGCCGTTGGCCTGGCACTCCGTTTCCAGGAAATCAATCAGCGCTTGCGCCGTTCCGCGATCCCGGCCGCCGGCGGCCAGGACGGCCGCGAGCCGCGAATCCGCCGCCAGGGCCTGGCCGGCCCGGGCCGCCAGCCGGACCGCTTCCGCGGCGCCGCCGCCGGCAACCCGGTGCTGGAGCCCCCAAGCCCCGGCCAGCAGCAGCGCCAGGGCGACGCCAACGCCGGCCGCAATGCCGTAACGCCGCCGCCGCGGCGCGGGAAGGGCGGTCGTTGCGGAAGTTCGCCGGACAGGCACTTTCCCCGGTGGCTGGGACATTTCATTTCTCCTGGGCACAAAAAAACCGCGAACCCCATGCGCAATGGGATCCGCGGTTGCCGTTTTCCAGCCGCGGCGCAATCCGTCCCGGCCCATTTCCACGAGAGCCGAAACCAGTCGTTCAACTCATCGGCAGGTCTTCCGGCTTCCGGATCAGCCTACATGCCGCGCCTTCCCATCCTTGCGGACAGTGACTTGATGCGGCGTTCGTCCCCGGTTACGGCGGCGGGACCGCGACGGAATCGCACCGTCTTCCCTATCAAAGCCCTTCCGGGCTACCGATTTTCAGCAATGGCGGCGCAACGTAGCCACCTTCCCGCCATTGTCAAGTGGGCAGGCGGTCTGGCCAGCCTGAAGGCGCCGCTGCCCGGCCCCGGCGGGGGCCGCGCCTTCAGCGGGGGCGGTTTGGCTCGGGTTGGAGTTCACGCTCCAGCGGTGCCTCATGGGGACAGGCAGCAGGCGTCTGGCGGGTTGCGCCACGCCGCCAACAGGATTGTCAGGCTCCCGTTGCGCCCGCCGCGCCGCCGGCGGCAGCGCTTGACCCGGCGGGATGCCCGCCTATAGTACCGCGGTCGTAACAACCGGTCATTCGCAGTGAACGGAATGCGGTGCAAATCCGCAACGGTCCCGCCGCTGTAACAGGGACACTGCCTCCAAGGCATTCGCCGCCACTGGGCGCCATCCGCGCCCGGGAAGGCCGGAGCAGTGGTTGATCTGAAGTCAGAAGACGAACTGCGAATGAAACAATGACGTGAATCCTATGGCAACGGGTTCCGGAAGGCATTGGCGCCTTCTGGCACCCGTTTTTTTTTGTGCCGGAAGCGTGCCGCGGAAGAGCAGAAGAGAGGACGCAGCCGCATGAAATCGCAGATCGAGCTGGCCCGCGAGGGCATTGTCACCGACGCCGTCCGTGGCGTCGCCGAGGCCGAGGGGTTCGACCCCGCCGTCATCAGCCAACGGGTCGCGGCCGGGGAGATCGTCATTCCCTGCAACCCCGCGCGGCGGGGGCAGAAGGTGGTGGGGATTGGCCGCGGGCTGCGCACGAAGGTCAACGCCTCCATCGGCACCTCTTCCGACATCTGCGACCTCGCGCAGGAGGTGCGCAAGGCGCGGATCGCCGAGGCCGAGGGCGCCGACACGCTGATGGAGCTTTCGGCCGGCGGCGACCTCGACGCCGTCCGCCGGGCGGTGCTGGCCAGCACCAGCCTGCCGGTCGGCAACGTGCCGCTCTACCAGGCGTTCTGCGAGGCGGCCCGCAAGCATGGCAACCCCGACCGCATGGATCCCGAGATGCTCTTCGACCTGATCGAGCGGCAGCTCGCCGACGGCCTGAGCTTCATGGCCATCCACTGCGGGATCAACCAGTTCAGCATCGAACGGCTGCGCAAGCAGGGCTACCGCTACGGCGGCCTGGTCTCCAAGGGCGGCACCTTCCTGGTCTCCTGGATGGACCGGACCAAGCGCGAAAATCCCCTCTACGAACAGTTCGAGCGGGTTTGCGCGCTGATGAAGAAGTACGACGCCGTGCTCTCCCTCGGCAACGGCATCCGCGCCGGGGCGATCCACGACAGCCATGACCGCGCCCAGATGGCCGAAATGATCATCAACTGCGAGCTGGCCGAGATCGGGCGCAACCTCGGCTGCCAGATGATGGTCGAAGGCCCAGGGCATGTGCCGCTGGACGAGATCGAGGCCAACATCCTGCTGGAGAAGCGGATGAGCGGCAACGCCCCCTACTATGTGCTCGGGCCGATCCCCTGCGACCGCGGCGCGGGCTACGACCACATCACCGCCGCCATCGGCGCGGCCAGCTCCGCCCGCTTCGGCGCCGACCTGGTCTGCTACATCACCCCGGCCGAGCATCTGGCGCTGCCCAACGAGGCGGATGTCCGCGAAGGGGTGCGCGTCACCCGCCTGGCGGTGCATATCGGCGACCTGGCCAAGTACCCGGAACGGCGCGAGCGCGAGAAGCAGGTCGCCATCGCCCGCCGCGACATGCGCTGGGACGACCACCTCCAGCAACTGCTCTTCCCCAGCGTCGCCCAAGCCGTCCGCGCCAGCCGCCAGCCGGAAAAGGCCGAAACCTGCACCATGTGCGGCGAGTTCTGTGCCATGCGCAAAGGCATGGACGTCTTCGCCAACGACATCTCGGCCGACAAACGCCCGGCCTCGCCCCAATAAATCAAATCGGCCTTGTCCGCGAATCCGCACGAAACCGCATGAGAAGACTTTTGTGCTCTGCGCCATGTGCGTCATTCGCGGACAGCCTTGCAATCAACGTGACCTGTATTGGAATAAGGAGCGCCCGACCATGGGACTGCTGGAAACCGCCATCGCCGCCATCCGGCCGCTGGACGAAACCACCTGGGAGGCCGCCCGGCAACGGCTGCGCGACCAGGCCCGGCCGGCGGGCAGCCTGGGGCTCCTCGAACCGGTGGCCGCGCGCTTGGCGGCGATTGCCGGGACGCTCGACGTGCGGCTGGCCAACAAGGTCATCGTCACCTGCGCCGGCGACCACGGGGTCGTCGCCGAGGGGGTCAGCCTCTTCCCCGCCGAAGTGACGCCGCAAATGGTCTACAACTTCGTGGCCGGCGGCGCCTCGATCAACGTCCTGGCCCGCCACGCCGGCGCCCGGGTCGTGGTGGCGGATCTCGGCGTCGCCCACGACTTCCCCGCCGACCTCCCCATCTTCCACAAGAAGGTCCGCAAGGGCACCGCCAACCTCGCCCAGGGGCCGGCCATGACCAGCGCCGAGGCCCGGCGCAGCGTCGAGGCGGGGATCGAGATCGTCGAGGAACTGCTGGCCCAAGGCCCCGTGGATCTGCTGGGGACCGGCGACATGGGGATCGGCAACACCACCCCTTCGACCGCCATCATCGCCGCCTTCTCCGGCCTGCCCGTCGCCACCCTCACCGGCCGCGGCACCGGCATTGACGACGCGATGCTGGCCCACAAAATCCAGGTCATCGAGCGGGCGCTCGCGGTCAACCGCCCCAATCCGGCGGCGCCGCTGGACGTGCTGGCCAAGGTCGGCGGCTGCGAGATTGGCGGCCTGGCCGGGCTGGTGCTCGGCGCGGCGGCCCGCGGCATTCCGGTGGTCTGCGACGGGTTGATCGCCACCGCCGGGGCGCTGGTCGCCTGTGAGCTGGCACCGCTGGCGAAGAACTATCTCTTCGCCAGCCACCGCTCGGTCGAGAACGGCCATCGCTTCATGCATGAACGCCTCGGCCTCGAGCCGCTCCTCGACCTCCAGCTCCGCCTCGGCGAAGGCACCGGCGCCGCCCTGGCCATGGAACTGCTCGACGCCGCCACCCGCGTTCTCGCGGAAATCAGGACCTTCGCCGAAGTGAGCATCCAGGATGCGCAGCGTCCTTGACAACCGCCGCCGCCGGGATATGCTAACGGCTTTCCCCAACTGAAAAGCTCGGTCAAAACGAGGGGCGCGCGGAAATCCGTGAAAATCGGATGCGGTCGCGCCACTGTGAACAGCCCGGCACCCTCACCCAGGGGCCGGCTGAAGCCAGGAAGCGCGTCCCCTCGTTTTGCTTGATGGCTCCTTCGCGCCAGGGGAGCCCAAGCGAAAATTCCGATGCATGACGGCCCCTGACGCACTGGTGCGGCAGGGGCTGTTTTTTTCCGGGGGACGGCAACGGAATCTTCCGGCGGCCGGCAAGCTGGCGAAACCCAACAGGCAGCGTCGGATTGCCAATGACCGAAGGAGGCCGTGGCCGATGAGGAAGATGAAGAACTGGATCAGCGTGATGGCAGCCGTGGTTGCCGGGGCCTGGTGCCTGCTGGCGGCCCCGGCCGGGGCAGGGGAGGGTGGCGGCATGGCCGGCAGCGGCAAAAAAGGCATCTTGCTGGTGGCCTTCGGCACCAGCGTGCCCGAGGCGCGCGTGGCGCTTGACGCGATTGGCGCCGCCGCCAAAAAACGCTTCCCCACCACCGAAATCCGCTGGGCCTACACATCGGCGGTCATCCGCCGCAAACTGGCCAGCGCCGGCGAAACCCTCGACTCCCCCGCCGTCGCCCTGGCCAGGTTGCGCCAGGACGGCTTCACCCACGTGGCCGTGCAGTCCCTCCACATCGCCGCCGGCAGCGAATACCATGACCTGGCCCAGACGGTCGCCCTCTTCCGCGCCGGGCCGGACGCCTTCCAGCGCCTCGAACTCGGCCAGCCGCTGCTCTTCCGCCGCGCCGACCTCGACCGGGTCGTCGCCGGCGTCCTTGCCGCCCTGCCGCCCCATCAGCCCGGCGACGCCATCGTGCTCATGGGCCACGGCAATGCCCGCGGCGACGGCGACCTGACCTTCCTGGCCACGGCCGCCAGTTTCCAGAAGGCGGCGCCGCTGGCCTTCCTGGGGACGGTCGAGGGACAGCCGACCTTCGAGGACGTGCTGGCGCAATGCCGCCGCCACCGCCCCAAGCGCGCCCTGCTCGTGCCCTTCATGCTGGTGGCGGGCGACCATGCCCGCAACGACCTGGCCGGCCCCGAGGCGGACTCGTGGAAGTCCCAACTGGAACAGCTCGGCGTCAAATGCATCCCCGTCTTCGCCGGCCTGGGCGAGAACGAAGCGGCGCGGAACGTCTGGCTCGACCATTTGGGCGAGGCTTTCGCCAAGCTGGAGGGCAACTGAATGGCCGGCACACCTCCAGCGGGCGAAAAGTTGGGGCGGCTCTGGGGCGTCGGCCTCGGCCCCGGCGACCCGCAACTGCTGACCCTCCGGGCGGTCGAGGCCCTGAAAAGCGCCCAGGTGATCTTCCACGTCGCCGGGCCGCATTCCCGCGAGAGCGTCTCTGAACGGATCGTGGCCGCCGTGACGGGCTGTGCGGCGAAGAGCCGCCCCCTCCTCTTCTCCATGTCCACCGCCGCCGCCGTCCGCCGCGCCGCGGTGCGGGCCGCCGCCGAAGAGGTGGCCGCGGCCATGCGCAACGGCCAGGACTGCGCCTTCGCCACGATTGGCGACCCGCTGGTCTACAGCACCTTCACTTATCTCCAGCGCGAGATCCGGCAACTCTTGCCGGCGGCTGTCATTGAAGTGGTTCCCGGCATCACCTGCTTCCAGGCCGCCGCCGCGGCCTGGGGCGAGCCGCTGGTGGAGGACGAGGAGGTGCTGACCCTGGTGCCGCGCTGGAACCCAGACCGCCGCCACCGGCAAGCGCTCGAAGCCGCCGACACCGTTGTCTGCCTGAAGACCTACCACGACCGCGCCACCGTGCTCGATGCGCTGCATGCCAGCCTGAACCCCGCGGCCATCCTCTACGCCGCCCGGGTCGGGCATGGGGACCAGCGGCTGGAAACCGAGCCGGCGGCCATCGCCGAACAGCCCATAGACTATCTGTCCCTGGTGATTGCCAAACGCGGGGAACGCGCATGATCGAGTCCATTCTCAAGGAGGTGCTGCCCGGCGTCGGCTGGCTGGCCATCTACATCACCGGCGGCATCCTGCTGGGCTGGCTGCTGGAAGCGGCCGGCGCCATGCAGGCCCTGGCCCGGCTGGCGGCGCCGGCGATCCGCCGGGCTGCCCTGCCGCCGGTGTGCGCCGTCGCCTTCGTGACCGCGCTGGCGTCCCCGAAAGCGGCGGGGGGCATGCTCTCCGCCGCCCACGCCAATGGCGAAATCAGCCGCCGCTCGCTTGTCCTCGGCGCCGCCGCCAACTCCTTCCTGGGCGGGCTGACGCATCTGCGCGTGGCCGGCCCGCTGCTGATTGTCACCCTCGGCGCCGCCGGCACCGCCTATGTTGCCTTCACCATTGCCAGTTCGGTGGCGACGCTGGCGTTCGTCCTCCTCCTCGCCCGGCGCTGGCCGGATCCCGTCCCCGCGGGACGCCCCGTGCCGGAAGCGGCAACCACCGCCGCGGCCGCCACTCCGGCGCCGCCAACCCCGGCAGGTTGGCGGACCGCCTGGGAACGCTGGCGGCGGCTGCTGCCCAAGGCGCTGCTGGTGGCGATCCCCGTCTACACCCTGGTGGCCGTCCTCGACGAGACGGGCGTCTTTGCCGCCCTGTCCAAGAAATTGCCGCCGCAACTGGCGGCGGTCCTGCCCGCGGAGGCGATGGCGGTCATCGTCACGCAGATGGCCAACACCAGCCGCGCCGTCCCCGTTGCCAAGGGGTTCCTGGACTCCGGCGCGTTGTCAACGGCCACGGTGTTCTTCGCCCTGGTCGCCGGCTACGTCATCAGCCTGCCAATGCGCGTGGTGCGCCGCAACTTGCCGGGCGCGCTGGCGCTCTATCCGGGGCGCAACGGGATGTGGGTGATCCTGCTCAGCCAGGCGCCGCGCTTCCTCCTGGGGCTGGCCCTGGTCATCGTCTGGCTCCTCCTTCAGCGCGGGAGGTTCGCATGAATCCAGCCGCCCAGATTGCGTGGCGGATGAGCGGCGCCGAGGTCGAGCGCGAGAGCTTCCGCCGCATCGAGGCAGAAATGCCCGCCCACCCCTTCACCCCCAGCCAGTGGCCGGTCGTCCGCCGCCTGATCCATGCCACCGCCGACTTCAGCCTCGCCGCCGACCTCCACTTCGCGCACGACCCCATTGCCGCCACCCTCGCCGCCGTCCGCGCCGGCGCCCGCATCTACTGCGATTCCAACATGATCCGCGGCGGCGTCTCGCTGGCGCGCCTCCGCGCCCTCAATCCCGCCTACACCCGCGACCACCTCTGCTGCCTCATTGACGATCCCGCCGTGGCGCGCCTGGCCGCCGAACGCGGCTGCACCCGCGCCCTGGCCGCGCTGGAAACGGCCCGCGATCTGCTCCCCGGCGCCATCGTGCTCATTGGCAATGCCCCGTTGGCCCTCGCGGGGCTGGTCAGGCTCCATGCGGAAGCCGGCCTCCGCCCGGCGGTGGTCATCGGCATGCCGGTCGGCTTCGTCCACGTCCTCGAATCGAAGGAGATGCTGATGCGCACCGACCTGCCGCAGCTTGTCCTCAAGGGGCGCCGCGGCGGCAGCCCGCTGGCGGTCGCCGCCTTCCACGGCATTCTGGAGAACGCCTGACCGGATCCATTCATGAACCGCGCCCTCTGACCTTCTCCGTGCCCTCTGAGACCACTCTGGTGAATCATTCCGGCCAACCCCCCATGACCCGCCTACGGACAGGCTTCACCACCGGCGCCTATGCCGCCGCCACCGCCGTCGCGGCCTGGCGCTGCCTGCACGGCCGCCGCCCCGCCGCCCGCGTGGCCCTGGCCTTCCCGGACGGGCGCGTCCGCCGCGTGAACGTGGATGGCGCCCGCCGCCTGGAGGGCCCCGGCGCGACCGCCTGGGCCACCAAGGATGCCGGCGACGACATTGACATCACCAACCACGCCGTCATCCGGACGCAGCTCCGCCCCGCCACGGCCGCCGAACTGCGCCCGGAGGACCACCTCGAAGCCTGTGCCGGCGCAACCCTGGCCATCCGCGCCGGCGCCGGCGTCGGCCGGGTCTCGCGTCCGGGGCTCGATGTCCCCGCCGGCAAATGGGCGGTCAATCCCGGCCCGCGGCGGATGATTGTCGAAAACCTGGCGCGGGCGGGGCTGGCGCGCGCCCCGCAACTCTGGCTGGCGGAGATCGGCATTGACAACGGCGAAGCCCTGGCCGCCAAGACGCTGAACCCCACCCTGGGCGTGGTCGGCGGCCTCAGCATCCTCGGCTCCTCCGGCATTGTCGTCCCCTGCTCGAACCGCGCCTACATCCGGACCATCGAGATCCTCCTGCGCGGGGCGCGCCGGGAGGGCTGCCGGGAAGCCGTCCTCGTCACCGGCGGCCGCACCCACGCCGCCGCCCGCCAGGCCTATCCGGCGCTTCCCGAGGTCGCCTTCATCCGTTTCGGCGACTTCATCCGCGACACGCTCCAGCTCGCCGCCGAAGCCGGCTTCACCAAGGTGGTCGTCTGCTCCATGCCGGGCAAGCTCGCCAAATATGCGCTGGAACTGGCGAACACCCATGCGCACCAGGTGGCGCTGGCGGTGCCCGAGTTGCTGGAGCGGCTGGTCGCCGGCGGACTCCCACCCCCGGCCGCCGCGGCCTGCCAGGCCGCCCGCAGCGTCCGTGAATGCCTGGCGCGCCTCGACGCCGCGGACGCCGCCGCCGCCATCCGCATCCTCACCCGACAGGCACGGCAAACCCTCGCCGCCTGGGCGCCGGGGCTGGAAATCGAAATCAAAACCCTCTCCAGCGAGGACGCCACATGGCTGAACTGACCCCCACTGGCAACGTGAAGAAACCGGTCTTCCCCGTCAGCCTCCTGGCGGCCGGGAAGCCGGCCCTGGTGGTCGGCGGCGGCCGCGTCGGCCTGCGCAAGGTCCGCCTGCTCCTGGAGGCCGCCGCCCAGGTCACGGTGGTCAGCCCCGACCTGCACCCGGAACTGGCCGCGCTGGCCGGACAAGGGGCCGTCGGCCATATCCCCCGGAAATTCATTCCCGCCGACGTCGAGGGGCGCTTCCTGGTCTTCGCCGCCACCGCCGACCGCGGCGTCAACCGGGAAATCCTGGCCCTTTGCCGGCAGCGGGGCGTGCTGGCCTGCGGCATTGACGAGAACTGGCCGGACGGCGCCTTCGTCACTCCCGCCACCTTCCGCACCGACGGCGTGGTCGTCGCCGTCTCCACCGGCGGCAAGTCCTGCCGGCGGGCGCGGCTGGTCAAGGACAGCCTGGCCAAGCACCTGGCGCTGGTGGAGACCGCCGACCTCCTCGTCGTCGGCACCAGCCACGAACATCTGCCGCTGGAGGAGCGCGAGCCGTTCCATCTCACGGGCCGCCGCTTCGAGGAGACCGGCGAGATGCTCGCGCAACTCTGGGGGCTCCACGAATTCGCCATCCTCAACACCTGCAACCGCATCGAACTCCATGCCGTGGCCGGCGCCGCCGCCGGGCTGGAGCGCGCCATCCTCCGCCTCCTGGGCTTCGACCGCCTGCCCGCCGCCGGCTTCTACCTCAAGCGCGGCTTCGACGCCTTCAGCCATGCCGCCACGGTCGCCGCCGGGCTGCTCTCGCAAACCCCTGGCGAAAAACACATTGTCGCCCAGCTCAAGGAGGCGCAGGCCAGCGCCGCCCGCCGCGGCTGGGCCGGCGCGATGCTGGAGCAGTGGCTCTCCTCGGCCCTCCACGTCAGCAAGGAAATCCGCCAGGAAACGGAGGGGCTTTTCCATGCCTGCGAGATCGAGGACCTCTGCCTGCGCTACCTGCGCGCGGAACCGGCCGGCGGGAATGGAAACCCGCGCCGCACCCTCGTCGTCGGCAGCGGCGTCGTCGGCCGCGCCCTCGTCGCCAACCTCGCCGCCGCCGGCGTCCCGGTGGACTGGTGCTACCACCGCCAGCGGCCCGAACCGCCCCCCGGCGCCGCCGCCGGCGCCATCACCCTCTTCGACCTGCGCGAACTGCCCCAACGCCTGGCCGCCGCCGAGGCCGTCGTCTGCGCCACCGCCAGCCCGGAGCCAGTCCTCCACGCCGCCCACGCCCCCTTCTTCAACCGCGGCCGGACCACCTGCATCCTCGACCTCGCCACCCCGCGCAACGTCGCCCCCGACCTGGCCGCCGCCGCCCCCGTCACCATTCTTGACCTCGACGGCCTCAAGCACTGGCACCGCCGCGAAGGGGTGGATCTCGAACACACCCTCGGCCGCGCCGCCGCCATCGCCGCCGCCCACAAGGAAATGTATGACCGACTCATTGCCAGTTTTCAGGGCGGGAACCCGGGGCAGTAACCTGGCGCGGCGGCAAACGCGCGCCGCCCTCGCCCGCCTCGCGGCACCCCTGCCAGGCCTCAGCTTCGAGACCGTCGTCCTCACCACCCCCGGCGACCGCGACCGCGCCACCGACCTGCGCACCAGCCCCGCCGACTTCTTCTCCCGCGACCTGGACGAGGCCATCAGCCGCGGCGACCTCGACTGCGCCCTCCACAGCGCCAAGGATCTCCCCGACCCGCTCCCCGCCGGCCTCGATTGCTTCTGGCTGCCCTGGCGCGAAGACCCCCGCGACGCCCTCGTCCTCCCCGCCGACGCCACCGCCCTCCCCAAGGGCCCTTGCCGCATCGGCGTCAGCAGCCACCGCCGCGAGGAGTATTGCCGCCAACGCTTCCCCGCCGCCGAACTCGCCCCCATCCGCGGCAACATCGAGGAACGGCTGGCCCAGTTGGACCGCCACGACTACGGCCTCATCGTCATGGCCGCCGCCGCCCTCCACCGCCTCGGCCTCGCCCACCGCATCCACGAATACATCCCCCGCGACCAGCTCGCCGTCCCCGACGCCCAAGGCAGCCTCGCCCTCACCTTCCGCCGCGGCGACTCCCGTTTCCTTGCCCTCCGCAACCTCTTCCTCCCGCCCGTCATCCTCGCCGGCGCCGGCACCGGCAGCGCCGCCAACGCCACCACCGCCACCCTCGACGCCCTCCGCGACTGCGAGGTCTGCCTGTACGACGCCTTGATCCCCGACGCCCTCCTCGACGCCCTCCCCGCCACCGCTTTGCGCGTCGCCGTCGGCAAACGCACCGGCCGCCACTCCGTGCCCCAGGCGGAAATCTGCGCCCGCCTCGTCGCCGGCGCCAAACAGGGCTGGCGCACCGTCCGCCTCAAGGGCGGCGACCCCACCGTCTTCGGCCGCCTCGCCGAGGAAGTGGACGCCCTCCAGCAGGAACAGCTTCCCTTCCGCGTCCTCCCCGGCGTCGGCGCGCTCACCGTCGCCGCCGCCGCCACCGGCATCCTCCCCACCCGCCGCGGCAGCGCCCGCGGCTTTGCCGTCATGACCCCGCGCCGCGCCGGCAGCGCGCACTTCGCGCCGCTCCCGCCCACCGAACGGCTGCGCCTGCCGCAAATCCTCTACATGGCGGCAACCGTCGCGCCACAACTGGCGCAACAGGCTCTTGCCGAAGGCTTTCCGCCCGACACGCCCGTCGCCCTCATCCACGACGCCGGCACCCCCGCGCAACACATTGCCGACGGCACCCTGCAAGACTTCGCCAGCCGTCCCGCCGCCCCCGCGGACTCCGCGGACGCCGCCCCCGCCCTGCTCGTCATCGGCGAACCCGCGCACCCTCGCTTCCGCTTCCGCACCCACGCCCCGCTCGAAAACGTCCGCGTCCTCCATTGCGGCGCCGCCGCCGGAACCGCCGCCGCCACTGCCGCCATCGAGCGCCACGGCGGCCGCTGCATCCCCCTGCCCATGATCGAGCTTCTGCCGTCCTCACGGGCCAGCGAAATCGTCCGCACCGCCCCCGGCTACGACTGCCTCCTCCTCACCTCCCCCACCGCCGCCCGCCTCTTCCTCGACGCCTGCGCCGACGCCGCCCTGGATTTGCGCCGCCTCCCCAAGCTCATGGTCTGCGGCGAAGGCACCGCCCACGTCTTCCGCACCCGCGGCATCCAACCCGACATCGCCCCGCCGACAAACTTCGGCGCCGACGGCCTCATGGAAGCCCTCGCCGACACCCCGCTGGACGGCTGGAAGATCCTCCGGCTGCGCTCGAACCTCGCCAGCGACGCGCTCCCGCGCTTCCTCCGCGCCAGGGGCGCCACCGTGGCCGACGCCGACTTCTACGCCAACCGCCCCATCCGCCACCCGCACCTGCCGCCGGCGGAGGCCGCCATCTTCACCAGCGCCTCCACCGTCCACGCCTTTGCCGCCAACTTCGGCCCCGCCGCCTTGGCCGGCCGCGTCGCCTGTGCCATCGGCGCCCCCACTGCCGCCGCCCTGGCCGAGCATTTCCCGGGACGCACCATCCTCACGGCCGGCGAAGCCTCGCTCCCAAGCTGTGCCCTCGCCCTCGCCGGCCACTGGACCGCCCCCAAATTGAACCAGCCTTCCTAAATTCCATCGGCCAATTCGAAAACGGGTGTAGATTTTTCCCCCACGAAACACCCGAAACCACGCCAAAAAAACAGCGCTCAGCCCCTTACTGCTTTTGCGGCAATTCGTGTTCTTTCGTGTGTTTCGTGGGCAAAACTGGTTCGGATTTTTTCGTGTTCTTTCGTGTGTTTCGTGGGCAAAACTGGTTCGGATTTTTTCGTGTTCTTTCGTGTGTTTCGTGGGTAAAAAGAATTGGAAATCATGACCACCTTCCCCATCACCCGCCTGCGGCGCCTGCGGAGTTCGCCCGCCATCCGCGACATGCTCGCCCTGCCCATGCCCGGGCCGGAACGCTTCATCTATCCGGTCTTCGTCACCGCCGGCCGCGGCGTCAAGGCGGAAATCCCCACCATGCCCGGCCAGCACCGCTGGAGCGTTGACCGCCTGGGCGAAGTCGCCGCCGCCGTCGCCGGCCAGGGCGTGCGCACCCTGCTGCTCTTCGGCGTGCCGCCGCCCGCCGCCAAGTCGCCGGACGCCGCCGCCGCCGCCGATCCCGAGGGGCTCGTCCCCCAGGCGCTGCGCACCCTCCGCGCCGACTTCCCCGACCTCCAGCTCTTCACCGACGTCTGCATCTGCGCCTACACCAGCGACGGCCACTGCGAATTGCCCGCTGCCACCCCGGCTGCCCGCAACGACCGCGCCCTCGACGCCCTCGCCCGCATGGCCCTCTGCCATGCCGCCGCCGGCGCCGCCGGTGTCGCCCCCAGCGCCATGATGGACGGCCAGGTCCAGGCCATCCGCACCGCCCTCGACGCCGCCGGCTTCGCCGACCGCCTCCTCATGAGCTACTCCACCAAGTTCGCCTCCGCCATGTACGGCCCCTTCCGCGACGCCGCCGGCTCCGCCCCCGGCCACGGCGACCGCTCCGGCTACCAGGCCGACTATCGCGACCTCCGCACCGCCCTGCGCGAAGCCGCCGCCGACGCCGCCGAGGGCGCCGACATCCTCATGGTCAAGCCGGCGCTGTTCTACCTCGACGTCATCTGCGAACTCCGCAAAAACACCGCCCTCCCGCTGGCCGCCTACAACGTCAGCGGCGAATACGCCATGCTCCACGCCGCCGCCGAAAAAGGCTATGGCGACCTCCGGGCCATGGTCCGCGAAGCCATCTTCGCCCTGGCCCGCGCCGGCACCGACATCTTCATCTCCTATTGGGCCCTGCGCTACCGCGAGCTGCTCCAACCCTGAACCGGATGATTCACCACGAGCGCCACGAAGGACACGAAGTTCGAGCGAAGATTTTTAGCCCACAAATCTCCGCGGTGGGGATTTGAAGCTTTCGTGCGGTTTCGGGTGTTTGGTGGGCAAAAGGATTTGTGCGGATTTGTGCAGATTTGACGCTTCGCTGCGGCCTTTGGCCGCCCGTGCCGCCTTGCGGCGCTGTGGGTAAACTCGGTTCGGCTTTTTTCGTGTTCTTTCGTGTGTTTCGTGGGCAAAAAGATTTGTGAAGATTTGTGAAGATTTGTGGGTAACAAATACAGGAACCACGCCATGCCGGACTCCGCAACCCTCTTCGCCCGCGCCCTCAAGGTCATTCCGGGCGGCGTCAACAGCCCCGTCCGCGCCTTTGGCGCCGTCGGCGGCACCCCCGTCTATGTCGCCGCGGGGCAGGGCGCCCGCCTCACCACCGTCGAAGGCCGCGAGCTGCTCGACTTCTGCGGCTCCTGGGGACCGCTCATCCTCGGCCATGCCGACCCGCGCGTGGTCGAAGCCGTCTGCCGCGCCGCCGCCCTGGGCACGACCTTCGGCATCAACACCCCCGGCGAGGTCGAGTTCGCCGAACAGCTCTGCGCTGCCATTCCCGGCCTGGACCAGGTCCGCCTGGTCAGCTCCGGCACCGAAGCGACCATGACCGCGTTGCGCCTGGCCCGCGGCCACACCGGCCGCCGCAAGATCCTCAAGTTCGATGGCTGCTACCACGGCCACGCCGACTACCTGCTGGTCGCCGCCGGCAGCGGCCTGCTGACCCACGGCCTGGCCGCTTCCGCCGGCGTCTGTCCCGGTGCCGTCGAAGACGTGCTCGTCGCCCCCTACAACGATGCCGCCGCCGTGGCCGACATCGCCAGCCGCCATGGCGCCGACCTCGCCGCCATCATCGTCGAACCGATCGCCGGCAACATGGGGCTGGTCGAACCGCTCCCCGGCTTCCTCGCCGGCCTCCGCGCCGTGGCCGACCGCACCGGCGCACTCCTGATCTTCGACGAGGTCATCACCGGCTTCCGCCTCGCCCCCACCAGCTTCGGCGCCCTGTGTGGCATCACGCCGGACCTGACCTGCCTCGGCAAGATCGCCGGCGGCGGCCTCCCCCTCGGCGCTGTCGGCGGCCGGCGCGAGGTCATGCAGAAACTGGCGCCCTGCGGCCCCGTCTACCAAGCCGGAACCCTCAGCGGCAACCCCGTTGCCGTCGCCGCCGGCCTGGCAACCCTGCGCGCCCTCCGCGAAACGCCACCCTACGACGCCATTGCGGCGCGGACCACGCACCTGGTCTGCGAACTCCGCAAACTCGCCGCCGCCGCCGGCCGCCACCTGCACATCGCCAGCCGCGGCGGCATGTTCACCATCTATTTCCAGGCCGGCCCCGTCCACAACCTGGCCGACGCCAAACGCTCCGACACCGCCGCCCACGCCCGCTTCTTCCACGCCATGCTCGACCAGGGGGTCTACCTCCCGCCCTCGCAATTCGAGGTCGCCTTCGTCTCGGCCGCGCACACCGACCGCGACAGCGAAACCTTCCTCGCCGCCGCGGCAAAGGCCCTCACGCCATGACCACCGGCCACCTCACCATCATCGGCTGCGGCCTCGGCCCGGACGACCTGACGCCGCGCCACCGCCAGGCCGTCGAAGCCGCCGACCTCCTCGCCGGCGGCCAGCGCCTCCTGGCCTGGTTCCCCGAGTTCCCCGGCGAAACCATCGTCCTCGACCACGCCGCCGCCACCGCCGCCGCCGCCCTGGCGGAGTCCGCCCGCCGCCGGCGCGTGGCCGTGCTGGCATCCGGCGATCCGCTGTTTTTTGGCATTGCCCGCCTCTTCACCCGCCTGCTCCCCCCGGAAATGGTGACCATCCTGCCGAACGTCTCCGCCGCCCAAGCCGCCCTGGCCCGGCTGAAGCTGCCCTGGCACGGCACCCGCTTCTTCAGCGTCCACGGGCGCGAGGCGCCGCTGCCGTGGGAACGCATCCTGCGCGCCCCGAGCGCCATCGTCTACTGCGACGGCGTGCGGACTCCGCAACAGGTCGCCGCCACGCTCGTGGAGCGGCATCCCGCCGCCGCCAGCCGCCCGGCCGCCCTCGCCGCGGACCTGGGCGCCGCGGACGAAACCCTCCGCGAAGCGTCCCTGGGCGAACTGGCCCGGCAGCCGGCCGTCGGCACGCTCGCCATGCTCGTGCTCCTGCCGCCCGCGGAGTCCGCGCCGGGCGCCGCCACGGCCCCGCCCCTGCCGCTCGGCCTCCCCGATGCCGCCTACGACCACGAGCACGGGCTGATCACCCATCCCGAAATCCGCGCCGTCGCCCTCGCCAAGCTGCGGCTGCGCCCCGGCGTGCTCTGGGACCTGGGGGCGGGGAGCGGCTCGGTCGCGGTCGAGGCGGCCGGCCTGTGCGAAGGCTTGCGGGCCTATGCCGTCGAAGGCAAGCCCGAGCGCTGCCGGCAGATCCAAGCCAACGCGGAGCGCTTCGGCCGCGCCGGCATCACCGTCATCCAGGAGGACATCCTCGCCGCCATCCCCCGGCTCCCCCCGCCGGACGCGGTGTTCATCGGCGGTGGCGGCAGCCAGATTGCGGAGATCGCAACGGCGGCCTTCGCCGCCCTGCGTCCCGGCGGCGTCCTGGTGGCCGCCGCCATCCTGAACGAAACCCGGGCCGCCCTGGCCGGAATCCTGGCGGCCGCCGAAAGCGAAGTTCTCGAGATCGCCGTCCGCCGCCAGGCGCCGCTCGGGCACGGAACCATGATGAAACCGGAAAACGCGGTCCTCCTGGCCGTGTTTGCCAAGCGCCCCGAAGGAAACTGAATGAAGCCAGGAACTGTCACCTTTGCCGGCGCCGGCCCCGGGGCCGTTGACCTGCTCACCCTCCGCTGCCGCGACGCCATCGCCCAGGCCGAGACCATCGTCTACGCCGGCTCGCTCGTCAACCCGGAAACCCTCCAATTCGCTTCGCCCCAGGCCGAAATCTTCGACAGCGCCGGCATGACCCTCGACGACACCACCCGCGTCCTGGTCGCGGCCGCGCGGCAGGGCAAGCGGGCGCTGCGCCTGCACACCGGCGACCCCGCCGTCTACGGCGCCATTGCCGAACAGATCGCGCGGCTGGACGCCGCGGGCGTGCCGTGGGAGATCATCCCCGGGGTCAGCTCCGTCTTCGCCGCCGCCGCCGCCGCGGGCTGCGAACTGACGCTGCCGGGAGTCTCGCAAACGGTGATCCTCACCCGCCGCGCCGGACGCACTCCCGTGCCGGCGGGGCAGGAACTCCCCGCGCTGGCGGCGCATGGCGCCACCCTGGCCCTGTTCCTCAGCGCCGGCGACATGCCGGGGCTCGTTGCGGACCTGCGTGCCGGCGGCTATGCGGACGACACGCCGGTCGTCGTCGTCCACCGCGCCAGTTGGCCCGACGAGAAAATCGTCCGCGGCACCCTGGCCACCATCGCCAGCCAATTCGCCGCCGCGGACATCTCCCGCCAGGCCCTGGTCCTGGTGGGCCGCGCCCTGGCTGGCGACGGCGAGCCCTCGCGCCTCTATGACGCCGGCTTCTCCCACGGCTACCGCGGCCGCACGACCCCGTTGGTGCCGGCGCAAACCACGCCGGCCGCGGCGGCCACGGTTGCCGCACCACCGCCCTTCACTGGCCGCGTCGCCCTCGTCGCCCTCACCGCGGCGGGAAGCCGGCTGGCCGCCAGCATCGCCACGGCGACGGGCGGCGACCTCTTCCTCCCGGAAAAACATCTGCCGGCCGCCGCCGACCCGGCGCGCCGCGTCACCCCTTTCGATCCGGCCACCCTGGGAACCCTGCTCGCCGGTTGCTGGAAAGCCTATGACGCCCTCGTGCTGGTGATGGCTACCGGCATTGCCGTGCGCAAACTCGCGCCGCTCCTCCGCGACAAGACCGCCGACCCCGCCGCCGTCGTCTGCGACGAGACGGGGCGGTTCGCCATCAGCCTCGTCGGCGGCCACATCGGCGGCGGCAACCGCCTCGCCCGCCAAGTCGCGGCCGCCATCGGCGCGGCCCCCGTCGTCACCACCGCCACCGACGCCCAGGGGCTGCTCGCCTTCGACGAACTCGCCGCCGGGCAGGGCTGGGAAATCCTGAACCCCGCGGCCATCAAGCCCGCCAATGCCGCCCTGCTCGCCAACCGTCCGGTCGGCTTCTTCGGGCCGCCGGAAATCCTGGCCCGCCACTACGCCCGCCGCCCCGCGGTCCAGGCGCTCGCCGCGGCCGGGCCGTTCCCCGCCGACCTCGCCGCCATCGTCGCCGTTGACCCGCCCGCCGGTTTCGATCCCGGCGCGATTCCGGCCCTGCGCCTGCGCCGCCAACCCCTCTGCCTCGGGATCGGCTGCCGCCGCGGCACCACTGCCGAAGAGATCGCCGCCGCCGTCGAGACCGCCCTGGCCGCCGCCGGCCTCGAACCGGAACGCGTCGCCGGGCTGGCCTCCGTTGACGCCAAGCAGGACGAGCCTGGCCTGATTACTTTCGCCGGCCGGCGTGCCCTGCCGCTCCGCTTCTATCCGGCCACCGAACTGGCGGCCGTGCCCGTGCCGACCCCGTCCAGCGCCCCGGCGAAGGCGGTAGGGACGCCCTCCGTGGCCGAGGCCGCCGCCCTGCGGCTGGCTGGCGCCGGCGGCCGGCTCCTGTGGCCCAAGCAGATCCGTGGCCGGGTGACCGTCGCCGTCGCCGTGGCGGGCCAGCCGTCGCCCCCCGCCACCCCACGCCAGCCGTCCGGCGCCCTGGCCGCCGTCGGCATTGGCGGCGGCACTTGGGAAACCCTGACCGGCGAAGCCCTGGAGGCCCTGGGCCATGCCGATGTGATCGTCGGCTACGGCCCCTATTGCGACCAGGTCCGGCCGTTCTTCCCCGCCAAGCGGTTCCTTTCTTCCGGCATGACACGCGAGGTCGAACGCTGCCGCGCCGCCATAGCCGAATGCGCCGAGGGCCGCAACGTGGCGGTCATTTCCTCCGGCGACGCCGGCGTCTACGGCATGGCCGGGCTCCTCCTGGAGCTGCTGGCGGAACGGCCGGAGCTGGCGGTCGAGCTGCGCGTCGTCCCCGGCATCACCGCGGCGCTGGCCGCCGCCGCCGTGCTGGGTGCGCCGTTCATGAACGACTTCGCCGTCATCAGCCTCTCCGACCTGCTGACCGACCGGGAAACGATCCTGCGCCGCCTGGAGCACACCGCCCAGGCCGGCATCCCCTGCGCCCTCTACAACCCGCGCAGCCAGAAGCGCCGGGAACTGTTCGACCAGGCCCTGGACATCTTCCGCCAAGCCTACGGCGCCGCGCAGCCCTGCGGCTTTGTGCGCAACGCGGGGCGCGACGGCCAGGAACGCTGGGTCGGGGCGCTGGCCGACCTCCCCGTCGCCCGCATTGACATGTCCACCCTCGTCGTCATCGGCGGCAGCCAGAGCTGCATCCTCGGCGGCCGCCTGCTCACCCGCCGGGGCTATGCCAAAAGGATGGACGAATGACCACCGCCGCCACCACCACCACTGCCACCGCCCGGTCCCCGCGCCTCCCCGCCTTCTGCGTGGCCGGCACCCACTCCGGCGCGGGCAAGACGACCATCACCCTCGGGCTGCTCGCCGCCCTGCGCCGCCGCGGCCTGCGGGTGCAGCCGTTCAAATGCGGCCCCGACTTCATCGATCCCGGGCACCACCGCGAAGCGTGCGGCGTTGCCTCCCGCAACCTCGATGCCTGGATGATGGGCGAACCGGCGGTGCGCGACTCCTTCAGCCGAGCCGCCGCCGGCGCGGATGCCGCCGTCGTCGAAGGGGTCATGGGGCTCTTCGACGGCGCGGCGGCGGACACGCTGACGGGCAGCACCGCGCAGGTCTGCCTCCTGCTCGGGCTGCCGGTCATCCTGGTGATTGACGCCCGCTCCATGGCCCGGTCGGCGGCGGCGCTGGTCCACGGCTTCGCCACCTTCGAGCCGGGGTTGCGGATCGCCGGCGTCATCGCCAACAACGTGGGCTCCAAAGACCACCGCGACCTCCTCGCCACCGCCCTCGCCGCGGCGAAACTGCCGCCGTTGCTCGGCGCGCTGCCGCGCCGGCCCGAATGGGGCACGACGGAGCGGCACCTGGGACTGGTCGCCCACACCGAGGCGGCGCACGACGCCGCCTGGTTTGACGCCCTCGCCGCCGGCCTGGAAAAGGCCGTTGACCTCGCCGCGCTGCCGACCATCCCCCGCCCCCCAGCGCCGCCGCCCCTGCCCCACCCGCCGCCGGCCGCCGGCCGCCGGCCGCCACGCCTGGGCATTGCCCGCGACGCCGCCTTCCATTTCTACTACGAAGACAATCTCGACGCGCTGCGCGCCGCGGGCGTCGAACTGGTCGAATTCTCGCCGCTTGCGGACTCCGCACTGCCCGCGGACCTGGCGGGGCTGTACCTCGGCGGCGGCTTCCCGGAAATGTTCGCCTCAACCCTGGCCGGCAATGAGGGGCTGCGCGCCGGCATCCGGCAATTCGCCGCCAGCGGCCGCCCAGTCTACGCCGAGTGCGGCGGGCTGATGTACCTGTGCGAAACGCTCACCGACCGCGACGGCGCCACCTGGCCGATGTGCGGCGTGCTGCCCGCCCAGACCCGGATGCAGTCGCAGCTCCGGCGGCTGGGCTACGTCGAGGTGGAAAGCTGCGCTTCCGGCATTTTCGGGCCAGCGGGGACGCGGCTGCGCGGGCACGAGTTCCACTGGTCAGAACTGGCGCCGGCCGCCGAGGCGTGGGCGCCGGTGTTTGTTGGCCGCTTCGTGCGCGGCCGCCGCGCCGAAAGGCTGGGAATCCGCCGCGGCAACGTCTGGGCGTCCTACGTCCACGTCCATTTTGCCTCCAATCCCGCCGCCGTCCAGGCGTGGGCGGCGGCGTTGTGGCCGGCGGCCGCCTTGTAATTCCAAGCCCCAAATCAAAGCGGGTTTGTCCACGAATTCCACGAAAGATCACGAATTCCATGTCCGCCCGATCCCGATTTCGATCGCCATGAGCGGAAGGCCCAGGGAATGCTGACGACAAGTTTTGACCTTTGCGGGAGCGGGGACAGGCAAATGAGCCGCAGCCGTAGCCCTCGCCCGCATGCCGTCCGTGCCGCTGTCCGTGTCCCGTCCGTGTCGTCGAAATCGGAATCGTTGTCGTAATCGCAATCGTCGTCCGTGCCCGTCCGTGTGCGGAACCAGCTTTTGACCGAGAAGGAGGAAACCGGCAATGCCCCAGAACCATCCCGCAAGCGCCACTGGCCTCGCCATCGGCTGCGTCCAGGTCTACACGGGCGACGGCAAGGGCAAGACCACCGCCGCCGTCGGCCTGGCCGTGCGCGCCGCCGCCGCCGGGCTGCGCGTCTTCTTCGGCCAGTTCATCAAGGCCGGCGACTCCAGCGAGATCCAGTTCCTGAAGCAGCTCTGCCCCAACGTCACGCTCGAAGCTTTTGGCCGCGGCCGCTTCATCCGCGGCCAGCCCGCGCCTGAAGACATCGCCCTGGCCCGGGAGGGGCTGCAAAAACTCCGCGCGGCGCTCCAGTCCGGCCGCTATGACTTGGTCGTTGCCGACGAAGCCAACGGCGCCGTGGCCGCCGGCCTCTTCCCGGTTGCCGAGCTGCTGGCGCTGCTCGACCTCCGCCCGCCGAACGTCGAGCTGGTGATCACCGGGCGCAATGCGCCGCCGGCGCTGGTCGAACGCGCGGACCTGGTCACCGAGATGAAATGCGTCAAACACTGTTTCCAGGCCGGCATCCCGGCGCGCCGGGGGATTGAGCTATGAACGTGCAGCCTTCGTCCTTGCCACCCCCGCCACCGCCGGGCGGGGAAATGCCGGAAGCGGCCAACCGGCAACCCTTCCTGGGCGGGCTGGTGCTGGCCATCCGCTTCCTCACGCAGTTGCCCTGCCCCGGCCGGGAATCCACCCGCATCGCCGATTCGCAGCCGTGGTTCCCGCTGGTCGGGCTGCTGGTGGGCCTGCTGGCCGCCGCGGCGGGAGGGCTGGTCTGCCGGGGCGCGCCGGGCTGGAGCCAGGGGGCGGCGCTGGCAGCGGTGGCCGTCTCCGCCTGGGTCACCCGGGGGTTCCACCTCGACGGGCTGTCCGACTGCGCCGACGGCTTCGGCGGCGGCTTCACCCGCGAACGCACCCTGGAAATCATGAAAGACCCGCGGGTCGGCGCCTTCGGGGTGATCGTCCTGGTCATTGTCCTGCTGGCCAAGTGGGTGGCCTGCGCGCGGCTTTTCGGACACGGCGCCTGGGTTTGGCTCCCCGTCGCCGGCACGGTGTCGCGGACCTGCCAGGTCACGCTGGCGTGGCGCTTTCCCTACGCCCGGCCCGGAGGCGGCACCGGCGGCGCCTTCGTCAACGGGGCGACCTGGCGCAACGCCGCGACCGCCATTGCCGCCGCGCTGGCGCTGCTGGGGCTCCTCGCCTTCGCGGCGCCAGGCGGCCTGCGCGGCCCCGCCGCCTGGCAGTTCCCCGGCGTGCTCATCGCCGCCGGCCTGGGCGCCCACCTCCTCGGGCTCTGGTTCCGCCGCCGCGTCGGCGGGATCACGGGCGACCTGCTCGGCGCGGCCAATGAGTGCGTCGAAACCGCGGTGCTGCTGGCCGGCGCGGGCTGGGGAGTGCGCGGCCTGTGATCACGGCGTGCCTCATCCTTGTGGCGGCGGTCATCCTTGACCACTGGCTCGGCGACCCGGTCTACCCGCTGCACCCGGTCCGCCTCATGGGGCGGCTGATCGCCGCGGCGGAAAATCTGGCGCGCCGGCTCGTGCCCGACAAGCTCTGGGGCGGCGCCCTGCTGGTGGCGGTCGTCTGGGCGGCCGTGCTGGCCGGCTACGCCGCGGCACTGGCGGCCGCGGCCTGGCGCACGCCCTGGCTGCCGCCCCTCCTCAACCTCTTCCTGGCCTACTCCTGCATCGCCCTCGGCGACCTCTTCGCCCACGCCAATCCCATTGCCGCGGCGCTGCGCGCCGGCGACCTCGCCACGGCGCGGCGGCGCGTCCAATGGATCGTCGGCCGCGACGCGGCGCTGCTCGACGCCGCCGGCGTCGCCCGCGCCACCGTCGAAAGCGTCGCCGAAAGTTTCGTGGACGGCTTCCTCGCGCCGGTCTTCTGGTACGTGCTCGGCGCGCTGCTCGCGCCCCTGGCCGGCCTGGCCCCGGCCACCGGCGCCGGCGCCGCCATCCTGCTCTACCGCGCCACCAACACCATGGATTCGATGGTCGGCTACAAGAACGCGAAATACCTGCTCTTCGGCCGCGTCGCGGCGCGGGCCGACGATGTCCTGAACTTCATTCCCGCGCGCCTGGCCCTGCCCCTGCTCTGGCTGGCGGCGCTGCTGGCGGGAACCGACGCCCGCAACGGCTGGCGCATCGCGCGGCGCGACCGCCTCAAGCACGCCTCGCCGAATTCCGCGCACACCGAAAGCTTTGTCGCCGGCGCCCTCGGCCTGCGCCTCGGCGGCCCCACCACCTATCCCCATGGCACGGTGGAGAAGCCTTGGCTTGGCGACGGCCGTCCCGAGGCCGCCGCCGCCGACATCCCCCGCGCCGGCGCCCTGGTCGCCCTGGCTGGCTGGCTCGCCCTCCTGGCCGCCATCCTCGCCCTCCTCCTGCTGCCGCTGGCCTGGACGCCCTGACCCGGGCAAAAAACGGATCGCCTTTTTGATTTCACGGGGCGGCTGCGCCAATCCCGAAGGCACTCCGCCGCGGCGAGGCGCGGGGGAGCCCTCTTTTCCGGCAGGCACGCCCCGTTTTTTTTACCGATACCGGCCGCTGGCCCTGGCGGTCTCGTACATGGCCACGACGTTTGCGGTGGGCGAGTTGTCCTGGAGGCAGTGGGTGGGCGCGAAACAGTACCCGCCGCCGGGCATCATGATCTCCAGGGTGCGCCGACAGTCGGCGATGGTTTCGGCAACCGTTCCGAAGGCCACCGGCCCGCCGGTGCTGATGCAGCCGTGGAAGGCCAGGCGGCCCCCGAAGGTCTTCTTCAGATACTCGGGCGACATGTTGGCGGCTTCCGGCTGCAGGGTGTCCACGGCGTTCACCCCCATCTTGATGTATTCCTCGTAGGCCCAACTGCTGGAGCCGCAGGTATGCAGCATGACCGGGAGCTTGTAGGCCTTGGCCAGGTCAATGAACCGCTGGTGTCGTGGCTGGATGTGCTTGCGAAAGAGGTCCATGGAGATGAGCGGCGTCTTCTGGGTGCCCAGATCCTCGCCGATCCACATGAAATCGTACCCGCCCCTGGCGGCCTCAAGGCAGCGGCGGGTCCGTTCGAACTGGATGTCCATAAACCGGTCAATGAGCAACAGGCCGGCGGGATCGTCGGTGATCAGATCCACGAAAGTCTGCTCCATGCCGCGGAAGAAGCCGGCGGTGTTGATGATGCAGGCAAGGCCGGGATCGCCGAGATAGACCGCATACTCGCGGCGGGCCTGGCAGTCCGCCGCAATGCGGCTGTAGTCGTAGTCATCCGCGGAGGGCATGGGCCAGTTGGCGACGGTCTCCTCGTCGGCGTCCCGCAGGGGAAAATCGCAGTAATCCCAGTACCCGCCGCTCCCATGTTCCACCCATTGCGTGTGAATGCCCCAGTCATCAACCTTGACGCCGCGCCCGGGGATGTCGGCGTGCAGCCTGGCACCCGTGTAGGGAACGTTGACCTCGCGGAAATCCACCCCCAGAAGGTTCAGGAACGCATTCCAGTCATCCTTGACGCCATAGTGCTCCATCAGACGGCGGTTGATGCCCGCGTTGGCGCTGTAGTCAATCGGGACGCGGTCCGCCTCCTGGTTGGCCAAGGTGATCAGGACACGTTCTTTCGAGGTCATGGCTTTGGGCATGGGACGACTCCCGTGGACTGGGATTACAGGCTTTTGATTTGCCGGTCTCGCGGAATTCCGGCGGGGCCCGCCTATTCTTCAAACATACCCCGCGCCCGCTTGAAAACCATGGGTTTACCGCTTACTGTTTGTATTATACGATCATAAACTGGCGGAATGCCGGGCTTTAATTGTCTTTATCGAACACGAAGGTTTTCCGGCCGGCCGCGCGACAGGGAGCAACGCATGGAAACCTCGGAGCCCGCCGTTGTCTGCCACGCGAACTACGCCCGGTTCGTGAAAGGGCAGGTCATTGTCAACCGCGCCGTGGAAAGCCGGATGAGCCTGTGGTGCAAAGAGGGCCGCGGCCGGGTGGTCGTCAACGGGAAGTCGTACGAGTTCCATGCCGGCGACTACCTGTTTCTGCCCTGGCGGCACCGCATCGAGTACTATCCGGACGCCAGCCGTCCGTTTCTGCTCGCCGGCATCCATCTGGTACCCCGCCATGACCTTGGCCACCCGGTGGAATACGCCGTGCCGCACCAGCCGGATCACCCGCTGACCGGCTGTGCCTGGCGTCAGGATGCGGATCTGAGCCCGCTGACCGGAGTGGTTTCGTTCCGCTTGCAGGAGGAGGCGCCGCTGTGGCTGCTGTCGGAGTACATCGTGCGGCTGTTTCTCTCCACGGACTGGAAGGAGGGGCGGATGCGCGTCCTGGCCGCGGAGTTGATTCGTGAACTGACGCGGACCTGGCGGATCTTTCCGCAGACGGTGAATCCGCGCTCCGCCGCCGATTTCCACCGGGTTTGCGACCACATCACCGCCCATCTCGGCTTGCCGCTGGCGCTGGCCGATCTCGCGGCGTGCCTGCGATGCAGCGAACCGACGGTGACGCGGCTGTTCCGTGCCCAGGCGCAACTGTCGCCGGTCAACTGGATCAATCAGGCCCGCGTCCGCCGGGCGCGCCATCTCTTGACCACCACCCGCTTGCCGGTGGCGGAGATCGGGCGGCTCGTGGGGGTGCCCGACCCGTTTTACTTCTCGAAGCTGTTCAAGAAATGGACCGGCGAATCCCCGCTTGCCTATCGCCGCCGCACGCCGCTCCTGTGAAAAACCCGATGGGGTGTTGTTTTTCAAGCGGCGTAGGCCGTTTTTTGGCGCTTCCGGGGTTTGTGTGGGTTGAAATCATGGGGTTGATGGATATAGGTCGAGACCGCCACAGTGGAAAAGGATGGCGGTGCGGAACTTCTCTTTGCTGCGGAAGCCAAAGGCATCGCGCTTGATCTTCCCGGTCTTGCTGTTGAGGCCTTCGGTGCAGGCGTTGGTGATTTTCGCCGTGATGGCGTTGGCAATGCCCCGCCAGTGGTTCTTGGGGGTGTGCGCGGCCCTGCGCATCGGCGCCAGCCGGGAATGGGTGGCCCACCAATGCCATTTCTTGAAGAAGGCGGCCGCCGCTTCCGCGGTTGGGCACCGCCAGATCTCCCGGAAGTCCTCCTTGATGGCCCAGGCCCGGCCGGTCTTGACGGCGGCCTCCTTGAGCTGCTGGAACTGCGCGGCGCGGTGATCCGGGACGTTCTCTTCGTTGTAGAGGAACCACATCCCGCACCTGCCCCTCCTTCAGGTCGGCGATGATGGTGAAATACTGGTGCCGCGCAAACCCGCTTTTCTCGTCAATGCCCAGCGCTTCAGGACGTTCCGGGCTGCGGCGCGCCAGCCCGCGCTCGCCGGCCCGGGCCATGACGGTGGCCATCTCGTCCCAGCTCAGCCCCGTCAGCGAAGCGGCGCCCTCACCTGGACAGTCCCATGTTCCGCGCCGGACACCCGCGGCAGCGCGGCGTGCAGCCACGTCTCGTAGTCGCAGGTGTCCAGGTGCCGCCAGGAGCGCTCCCGCGCATGGTCGTACACCGGAAGCGCGCCGGCACACGCCGGACAGGCAAACAAGGCGCCGGAGCCATGCTCCAGCCAGACATCGCCGCGCCGGATCTCCGGATGCACCTCCACCCGGCAGACCTTCCATGGCGGCGGCGGCTTGACCATCATCTGGTAGAATGGAACGAGATCCATGTCGGCACCCTTTCTTCGGGAAAGTTATCCATGGGTGGCGGCCCGGCGAGAATGGGCAGCCGCAGGCGGGACAAGCTCGTCGGAGCCGGGCCGCCGCCTGTGGGTAACTTACCCCGCCCCGGCCGCAAAAAACCGGAGCTAATATCATCCTGGGGACAAGCATGTTGCAAACGCCCGTGCGGGAAAACCGCGGACATTAGCCTGGGAAAACCGCCCCGGATCGGCTACGTCACGCCCAGATTCGTGCTCACGCCGACCCACCCAAACCCCGGAAGCGCCAAAAGAAAAGGAACCCCGGGAAAGGGTTCCTTTCTTTGCCGCCGCGGGGGCGGCAGGGACGAACCGGCCGTGGCCGGCGATTTCAGTGCATGGCCCAGTCAGTCGGTGGCCGTGAACCAGGCATAGTCCTTGTACTTCTTCTCCAGGAACCCTTCAAGGGTCGCCTGGAGGCTGTCGCACGGCGTGGACTGTTCGGTGCATTGGGGGCAGTAGGGGTTGCCGGCCGGGGAGCCGTAGAGCTTCTTGGTCAGGCTGTCGTCGCGGCGGAGGGAGCCCGTGGTGATGAAGACGCTGCCGAAGCAGCCATCTTCCCACATGTTGATGCCCGCGCCGGCGAGCGACTTGATGCCATACTTGCAGTCGCGTTTGCCGGTCAGGACGACCCAGCCGCCGACCTTGCCCATATAGAAGCTCAGGGCGATGTCGTTGCCGCCGAGGCAGAGCAGTTCATAATCTGGAAGGCTCGCCAGCGGTGCGCTGAGGATCTCCTTGTCGGACTTGCTGACAACGTAGAGGATGCTGCGTATCGGGTCGATGGCACCAGTGTTGTCGCACGTCGTGCAGTCAATTTCGGTGTAGCAGAGGGCGAGATAGATGTCGTACTTGCCGCGGAGCTTCGCCCACTCGACGCAGGAGGCGCCGTCGTTTTCGAAGTTGACGCTGTCCTTGAACGAGCCCTTGAGGATCACGGCGAGTTCCGACCCAGGAAGGCAGGCCTCTCCGGGAAGGGGGCCGTTGGCAAAAGCCGTCAGGGTGGCGGCGCAGAGCGAGAACAGGGCGATGACTTTCTTCATGATTTGCATCCTTCTGCCTGGGGTTGGGTTTCTTGGCCCTGGTCATCCCCCCCCAACGGAATGAAGATGGCAGGTTTTTCGGGAACCTTCGAACCACCAAACTACAGTTGGCACATCAGAAGCTTGTCCGTCTCCGCGGCCCTCCTTTCCTCCGGTTTGAAGGGTAGCCTGGCCAGGTCGGCCTTTCCACACCCGCTACTAAACACGGGGTGTGGGCAAAATGCCAGTGGCGGCCCGCGATTCCATTGAGTTTTCGCGGGGGCGCTTGCGGAATCTTGCCTTCCTTCCCCTGCCGTGGTGGCTTCGTGGCGTGGTGGTGCCCCAGCCGCTGTTCAAAGGGGCGCCGGCGGGTGGGGGGGGCGGTGGAGGCTGGCGGCGTTGCCGGCGGTGGCGGGGTGGCGCATCTGCGCGGCGTCGTGCGCCGCCAGGGCGAGCATGACGCCGCCGAGCACGAAGAAGAGCAGGGCCATGGCCAGCTTGGTGGCGACCAGGTTGCGTTTGGCCCACTCCGCCAGCGCCTTGGCGCTGACACCGGTGCCGGCAAGGGTGGTGACGGCCACCAGCGGCAGGATGAACGCCAGGTTGTAGAGCAGCAGCAGGGCAAGGGAGCGCAGCCCCATCCCCGCCTTGTTGACGATTGCCAGGGTCGGCAGATAAATCTGCCCCGTGCAGGCCAGCTCCAGGGAGGAGATGATGCAGCCGAGGGCGACGCCGGCCGGGATCAGCCAGCGGCTGCCGGCGAAGCGCCGGACGCAGTCATGGATCCGCCGGGTCGTGGCGAGGGAGAGCCCCATCTCCATGTCCTTTGCCCGGCCGGAGCGGCGGAAGCGGATGGCGTCACGGACATGGAGGATGCCGAGCAGGAGGCCGGCGGCGCCGATCAGGCCGTAGAGTGCGGCCTTGAAGAGGGGGAACGCCCGGAGCCAGTCGAGGAGGAAGGAGAGGCCGATGCCCAAGAGGAGATAGGCGAGGAAGACGCCGGCGCAGAAGCTGCCGCCGAGCAGGATGACCTCCCGGGGGCTGCGGCCGAGGTAGAGGAGGTAGCTCACCAGGAAGATGGCGACGGCGAAGGCGCAGGGGTTGATCCCGTCCAGCAGTCCGGCGGCCGCGACCAGGCCGACGGTCATCCGGGCCAGGTCCTGCTGGGCCAGGCTGACGCCCGTGGCTTGCAGCGCCGCCGGCGGCTGTTCCCAGAAGGGGGTGCCGGCGGCCAGCTTCAGGCGGGCCCTGACGGCGTCCGGCCCCAGGTTCTTTTCGCCGGACCAGGCATCCGGCCAGACGAGGAGCGGGACATGGCTTTCCGCCGTGCCCGGCAAGTTGAAGCGTTGCCGGACCAGTTCCAGGGCGGCCCGGCCCCGGGCGGAGGTGACGTCGAAGCGGTCAACCGTCAAGCCAGGAAGTTCCGCCTCCAGCGCTTGCAACACCAATTCCTGGCGGGAGCATTTCTGGCAGCCAGGCAGGGTGAAATAGGCCATCCGGTAGCGGGTGGCGGCGCCGGCTTCGGGAACGGGCTTGCGGGTGGGCGCCGCCGCGTCGTAGGCGAGCAACCGCTCCGTGGTCGCGGCGGTTTTCGTCGCCACGGCGCGCAGGCTTTCGGGTGCCGGGTGTCCCGCCGCTTCCACGGCGAGCAAGTCCTCGACCTCGTCTTGGATGGCGTCGAGCCCGTAGAGGAGCCGGCCGCCGGCGTAGAGGGCGGGCAGCACCGTGCCGCTGCCCTCGGCCACGCCGAGTTCCCGCTCCAGCCGCGCCAGCAGGAGGTGGTTGGCGGGGCGATCCATGCTGACCACCACCAGCGCCACGTCGCCGTGGGCGGCGGCAGGCTCCTCCCACCACTTCTTGACCGTTTCGCAGTCCTCGCAGCCAGGCGAGGAGAAGATCACGGCGAACGGCCGGGCCTGGGCCGGGGCCGCCGCCGCGAGCAGGAGCAGGGGCAGGGCCAGCAGGCGCAGGAGGCGGCTGGGGAGGCTGGTCACGGCGTCTCTCCGTCATCATCCGTTTCGTCCGGTGGGGGAGGCGTCCGCACCCGGAACGGGATGCGCAGTGGTTCGCAATTGGGGGCGGCGACCTGGATTTCCCCCTTTCCCCCCTCGTCCCGGAGCAGGGCGGCGTCAAAGCTCAGCTTGAGGGCGATCCCGCGGGCGTCGGCCAAGGCTTCCGTTTTGACGCCTTGCGGGGCGGTCACGGTCAATTCCTCCTTGGTCAGCCGCGGTGCCGGCGTGGCGGGCACTTTCCGCTCGCCCATCATCATGTGCCGGAGCGTTCCCTGCCGTTCCGCCCGGCTTGGTGCCAGCCGCAGCCGGAGGGTGGCGACCCGCGGCGCGCTGTCCGTCGCGGCCGCTGGGGCGAAAGTGAGCGCTGGCAAGGAGGCCATGAGCCGGCCGCCCACCTGTCCCCTGAGCTTGACCACGACCGGCTCCTGCCCGGCCGGCTCGACGATCGGCAGGCTCACCTCTTCCCGGAAGCGGCCCAGCGTGAACGGCTTTTTGGGCTTGACGCTCAGGCGGTAATGGGAGGGAGCGAGTTCCGTCAGCGCCAGCTTGAACCGGGGATGCTCCGGGGTGCCCAGGATCATGCGCCGCCCCTCCGGGAAGTTGCCCTGGATTTCGGCCGTCGCCTCCCAGTCCGTGTCCGCCGTCGCCACTTCGCCCACGCTCAAGTCCCGTTTGGGCGTCACCTGCACCAGCGCCACCATGGTTCCCGAGAAGGGCAGGATGGCCGGGGAATGCCCCGTGAACTGGACGGCGATGGTGCGGCTGAACGGCCCCGGCTTGAGCTTGGTGCCGGTGAGCTTGAAGCGCATCTCCAGGGTGGCGCCCGGGGCGATGGCCTTCCCCACATAGTCCTCCACGGCGGTGCAGGAACAGCCGGCCCGGATCATCTGGACCGTGAGCGGGGCCGTGCCGGTGTTGGTGAGCTGGAAGGCGTAGGGCTTGGTCTCCGTGTCGTAGATCGTGCCGACCTTCAGCTCGGCCGGGGTCACGGTGAGCGGTGGCGCCGGCAACGCCTCTGCCTCCGGGGCCGTGGCGGGCGCGGCCTCCTCCACCTGTTCGTCCTCGTGCTCGTCGTGGGGGGGCGTGGCCAGTTCGGCCGCGCCGGCGCCAAGCAGCGCCGCCACCCAGGTCAAAAGGGCCAGTCGTTGAAGGTGCGGCATTGGGATCATTGGCGGGTCGTTCCTGGGGTTGCGGATATTGGAAAGCCGGTTCCGGTTGCGGGAGCATGCATTGTATTTCGTAGAGAACAACGAATATAAAACCGGACAGCGGCCTCCGCAACTGGCCCATCCGGGATCCGGGCTGGGAAGTTGGAATTCGGAGATCGCCCTCGAGGACGAATTCGCCTGTCCCCCAGGCATCCGTCCCTCAGCGCCGCCACCCACCCGGCGTCACCTTCGCGGCTCTGCCGCCGGCCACACCCTCCGGCCCGCCCCGGCGGCGGCTCAGTAGGTGCCTAGCTCCAAGCCGCGGCGGATGAACTCGCGGTAGGTGGCGTATTCCACCGTCTTCGGGATGGAATGGTCGCTGTGCAGGACGTAGCCGCCGCCGCGCATCATCTCGGGCACGCGGTCGCGCAGCTCCTGCTCGACCTGGCGCAAGTCGTTGGTGTAGAGCTTGCGCACGTCAATGCCGCCGATGAAGGCGAGGCGGTCGCCGTACTGCCGCTTCAGCCGCCGGCAGTCCATCCCGGCCTTGACCTCCATCACCTGCAAGGCGTCCATCCCCGCTTCGACCAGCCCCGGCAGCAGCGGCTCGACAAAGCCGCAGGAGTGGACGATCACCGGCAGCCCCCGGGCATGGCAGAAGTCGAAGGTCCGCCGGTGCCACGGCTGGATGATCCCCTCATACATGGCCGGCGACATGAAGGGGTGGTCCTTGTAGCCCATGTCCTCGTAGTACCAGACCCCGTCCGGCAGCCCTTCCTCGGCGAACAGGGTCGCCATGAGCCGCAGGCTCAGCTCGGCGTAGGTCTGGGCCATGTCGCGGATCCAGTCGGGGTCGAGCGCCATCCCCGCCAGCAGATGCTCGTGGCCGCAGACGGGATGCATCAGCTCGAAGACGTTGACCCCGCTCCAGCAGAAGAAGCGTCCCTTGGCCGCCGCGTGGGCCTTCGCCTGGCGGTAGGCGGCGAAGTCAATGCGCCGGCGGTCGTCCCGCGTGTCCAGCAGCCTTGGCTTGACCAGCTCCTCCCAGGCCAGCCGTTCCTTGACGGTGAAGTCCACGTGCTCCGGCGTGGTGTCGTGCCGCTTGTGGCGGCGGAGCACGGCGTAGTTGCCGTCCTTGGTGAGGACGGTCTCCGCGTCCTCCTCGAGGATTTCCGGCTGATGGTCGAGGTCGGCCGTGCAGTTAAAGGGCCAGCAGAGGCTCATGTCGAAGCCGAAATGGTCGTCCAGGTTCTCCCCGGGCTGGAGGTGTCCCTGGGCGGTCCACGCCTTCTGCGTGTCGCCCCAGAAATGCTCGTACAAGCCGATGCGGTCCACCGGCTGGCGTTTGAGGATGCGGGCGATTCGTTCCCGGCCGGTCATCTTGTCCATGGCTGCTGGCTCCAGGATTGCCGCCCGCCGCTGGGCAGGTTGGCGGGCGAGCGTGGGTGGGATGGGGAAAAAGACGAAGCCTAGATGGGAAGATATATTGTGGCACCACGCTTGAAAACCGCCCGAAGTCGGCAATTTGTCGGCAAAACTCATCACTTACCCCCCCCAGATGGACACCCCCCTCTTCCCCTGGCCGCTGGCGGCGCTGCCGGAGATCACCATGGGCGGCAACTGGCGTTTCGGCCCCGCCCAAAACGGCATCGTCTACCGGGAGCCGACCGTCGCCCTCCACATCTACCAATACGCCGGCGAAATCCAAATCGGCGGGCACCGCTTCCCCCTGTGCCCCGGCGACCTGACCGTGACGCCGCCCGACACCCCCAGCGTCTACCGGGCGGACTGCGCCGCCGGCCACTGGTGCGTCCACTTCAAGCCGGTGGCGGCCGCCGCCGGCCACTGCATCCCCCTGCCGCTGCACCTGACCCCCGGCCCGGAAGAGGGGGCGTACCTGACCGAACGGCTGGAACGAGTGATCGAGCTGTGGTCGCGCCCGGCCGCCGACGCCCTGGCGCAGGCGGCACAGCGGCAGGCCGCCGCCGCGGCGCTCCAGGAGCTGCTCCTTGGCGCGGCGCTGCTTTTCCGCAACCAGGCGACTTCGCGCCTCTCCGGGCGACTGGAAAACGCCTTGCGCGAACTCCGCCAACTGGTCGAGGAGCGGCTGGCCCAGCCGCTGACCGTGCCGGGGCTCGCCCGCAGCCTCGGCGTCAGCCGCGCCTACCTCTGCCGAGCCTTCCGCCAGCGCTACAACCTGACGATCCCCCGCTACATCCTGACCCGGCGCGTGGCGGCCGCCAAGCTGCTCCTCCAGCAGACCTCGCTGCCGGTGAAGGAGATCGCCGGCCGTTGCGGCCTGCCGGATCCCAAGCATTTCGCCCGGCAGTTCCGGCTGCTCACCGGCCGCGGCCCCCAGGGCTGGCGCGCCGGCGGCCAGCCCTGAGCGGCGCTCAGCCCTTCTTCTTCGGGCCGCCTTCGCCAGCGGTGGTGGCCGGCGGCATGGCCTGGGGCTGGCCGTCGGCCGTCATCTTGCCCAGGTATTCGGGGAGCTGGATGCCGACGTTCTTGGTCAGTTCGTGCAGCGGCGGCAGGGCGCCGACCAGGCCGGAGAGGAAGCCGGCGGTCTGGGTCTTGCCATCGGCCGTCTTGCCCCCTTCCCAGACGGTGACCTTGTCAATCTTGAGGTTGCTGATTGCCTTGACCTGCTCCTCGACCAGCTTGGGCAGTTGCTCGGTGACCAGCAGCAGCGAGGCCAGCTCGGCACGGTTGCCCGCCGCCTTCACCAACGCGTCGAAGCCGGCGGCCTTCTTCTCCAGGATCGCCAGCAAGCCGGCGGCCTCGGCCTCCATCATGGCGCGGATGCCGTCCGCCTCCCCCTTCTTCAGCCGCCGGATCTTCTCGGCATCGGCTTCGGCGATGGTCTCGATGCGGCGCCGCTCGATTTCGGCGGGGACGACGATGTTGGCGTACTGGGTCGCCTCCTCGCGCTTGGCGCGCTGCCGTTCGGCGGTCTCCTCCGCCACGTAGGCTTCCTGCTTGGCCTCGGCCTCCTTCACCAGCTCGGCGGCGACGGCGAGGCGGGTGGCTTCGGCCTCCTTCTCGCGGCGGGCGGCGTTGGACTGGGCGACCTTGATCCCCGCAGTGTTCTCCCCTTCCACGGCGGTGGCCATGGCGGCGGCGACCTCGACGCGCTGGTCGCGTTCCGCCAGGGCCTTGCCGATTTCGCCGGCCCGGGTCTGGTCGGCAACCTTGATCTTGGCCTCGTTGATGGCGCGGGCGGCCGCCTCCTGCCCCAGCGCCTGGATGTAGCCCGACTCGTCGGTGATGTCCTGGACGTTGACGTTGATCAGCCGCAGGCCGATCTTCTTCAGCTCGACCTCGACGCCGGTGGAGATGTTCTCGAGCAGCTTCTCCCGTTCGGAGTTGATCTCCTCGATGCGCATGGTGGCGATGACCACGCGCATCTGGCCGAAGATGATGTCCCGCGCCAGGTCCTGGATCTCGGCCAGGTCCAGGCCGAGCAGGCGTTCCGCGGCGTTCTCCATCACCCCCGGCTCGGTGGAGACGCCGACGGTGAAGGTGGAGGGGGTGTTGACGCGGATGTTCTGGAGGGAGAGGGCGCCTTCCAGCTTGATCTCGATCGGGATCGGGGTCAGGTCCAGGTATTGGTAGTCCTGGATGATCGGGATGACGAAGGTGCCGCCGCCGTGGTAGCATTTGGCGGCCAGCCCAGGGCGGCCGGCGCCGGAGACCTTGCCGTAGACCACCAGGATCTTGTCGGACGGACAACGCTTGTAGCGGGCGGCGAAGGCGATCAGGGTGGCGAAGAACACCAGCACGAGACTGCCGATGAGCAGCAGGACGGGGGGCATGGGAATGGTTCCTTTCCTGGGGGGTGAAGCCTGAAAGCCGAAACTGGCGAAGCCGGGGCCCCGGCCCCACGTCAGGGCAGCGGCTCGACGCGCAGGGTGCGCTCGTCAAGCAGCGCCACCACCTTGACTTTGCTGTTGATGGGAATGCGGCTGGCCCCCGCGTTGCTGGCCTCGACGAGCGTCAGCCGGCCTTGGATCATGACTTCCACCTGGCCGCTGCCGTCGCCCGCCGGCGGCACCGCGATGTAGACGGTGCCGACCCGGCCGATGGCGTTGCGATAGTCCAGCGTGCCGCTCGACCGGAGGGCGTAGAGGGCGCGCATGAGCAGGCCGACGCCGACCAGGAAGACACTGCCCGCCACCAGCGCGACCACCCCCGCCAACAGCGAGTCCAGCCCGGCCCGCGCCGCCAGGACGCCGGCCCAGCCGAAGCCGACAAAGAAGGCGGTGACGCCCCGCACCGACAGCAGATGCAGCCCGGCAACGTCGGCCTCCCCCGCTGTGGGCTCGCCGCCGGTATCCACCGCCTCGGCCGACGCATCCCCCTCGCCGGTGCCGCCGGCCACCAGCAGGAGGGTCTGGATCACCAGGATCAGGGTGAAGACGATCCCGATCCCGTAATAGATTTGCAGCTCGAGGCTCAGGCCGCTCCACCAGTCGTTCATGGGCTCATCCCTCCCGATCCGGCCGGGCCGGATCAAGTTGTGCCGCCTTGCGGGCCGCGGAAAAACTCCCGAACTATACACGCTCCCGCCGGCCAGATGCAACTTGATTCTTGGCGTTGGACGGTTACGCTCCCGGTTTCCATCCCCCCATCACCCCGCCCCCGGAGATCCCCGCCATGACCCAGAAAGCCGATGGCATGAACTATGCGCCGCAGGGCAAGCCCCGGCCGGTCGTGAAGCCCGGCGAATTCGTCTTCGCCGCCGCCCACCTCGACCACGGCCACATCTACGGCCAGTGCAACGGCCTGATCGAAGCCGGCGCCGAACTGCGCTATGTCTACGACCCGGATCCGGCCAAGGTCGAGCAGTTCCGCCAGCGCCATCCCGAGGCGACGCCGGTGCGCAGCCTCGACGAAATCCTCGCCAAGCCGGAAGTCCGCCTCGTCGCCGCCGCCGCCATCCCGGACCAGCGCGGCCCCATCGGCTGCCGGGTGATGCAGGCCGGCAAGGACTATTTCACCGACAAGACGCCCTTCACCACCCTGGCGCAGCTCGCCGCGGCGAAGCGCATCGTCCAGGAGACCGGCCGCAAGTACTTCGTCTATTACAGCGAGCGGCTCCACGTCGAATGCGCGGTGTTTGCCGGGCAGCTCATCCAGGAAGGGGTCATCGGCCGGGTCGTCCAGGTGATCGGCCTCGGCCCGCACCGCCACGGGGCGCCGGGCTCCCGCCCCGACTGGTTCTACCGCAAGCAGCAGTACGGCGGCATCCTCTGCGACATCGGCAGCCACCAGTGCGAGCAGTTCCTCGCCTACACCGGCGCCACCGACGGCGTCGTCACCGACGCCCGCGTCGCCAACTACGCCAATCCGGAGTTCCCCGAGTTCGAGGACTTTGGCGAGGCCAAGATCGAAGGCAACAACGGCGCCTCCTTCTTCTACCGGGTGGACTGGTTCACCCCCGACGGCCTCCGCACCTGGGGCGACGGCCGCACCATCATCCTCGGCACCAAGGGGTTCATCGAGCTGCGCAAATACCTCGACCTCGCCCGCGAATCCCAGGGCGACCACCTCTACCTGGCCACCCACGAAGGTGAGAAGCACCTGCCGCTCGCCGGCCAGGTCGGCTTCCCCTTCTTCGGCGAATTCATCCTCGACTGCCTCAACCGCACCGAGAAGGCCATGACCCAGGCCCATGTCTTCAAGGCCGCCGAACTCTGCCTGAAATCCCAGGAACTGGCCGACCGCCGCCGGGCGGACTCCGCACGCTAGCTGAAAGTTTTGGGCAATTTGGAACCAACCCGGCCGGAACCAGGGAGGCCGACGCCATGCCCACCATCCACGAACCGGCGCGCGACGTGCCGGTGATCCATGACTGCGACCTCTGCGTGCTCGGCGGAAGCTGCACCGGCGTCTTTGCCGCCGTGCGGGCCGCACGCCTCGGCGCGACGGTGGCGATTGTGGAACGGCTCAACGCCTTCGGCGGCACCGCCACCCACGGCCTGGTCAACATCTGGCACTCGATCCACGACACCGCCGGCGACCGCCCGATCATCGGCGGCCTTTCGGTCGAAGTCGTCAAACGCCTGGAGAGGCGTGGCGCCGTGGCCTTGCACGCGCGGAACCCGAACCGCTGGTGCGAGTTCAACAGCGAGGAGCTGAAGCTGGAGCTGGACGAGCTGGTGGTCGAGCACGACATCCGCCCCTTCCTCCACACCTCCTACTGCGCCCCGGTGGCCGGCGCCGATGGCCGCGTCGAGGCCGTGCTGGTGGAGAACAAGGACGGCCGCGGCGCCATCCGCGCCCGCCAGTTCATTGATGCCACCGGCGACGGCGACCTCATGGCGCACCTCGGCCAGCCCTACACCATCGGCACCCAGTTGCAGCCGCCCACCGTCTGCGCCCGCCTCCGCAACTTCTGGCGGGAAGGGCTTGACTTCCAGGCGCTCCACCGCCAGCACCGGCAGGAGTTCGGCCTGGAGCCGGACGCCGGCTGGAGCGGCCCGGTTCCCGGCCTGCCTGACACCCAGCTCTTCGCCGAAACCCATGTCTTCGGCGCCAACTGCGCCACCGCCGACGGGCTGACCCGCGCCGAAATCGAGGGGCGCCGCCAGTTGCGCGCCTGCATGGACATGCTCCGCAAACACGCCCCCGGCCAGAAGCCGCTGGCCCTGGAAGCCATCGCCTCCGCCATCGGCATCCGCGAAACCCGCCGGTTCGCGGCGGAATACACGGTCACCGAGGAGGACCTGCTCTGGGGGCGCCCCTTCGCCGACACCGTGGCCCAAGGCAGCTACCGCATCGATCTCCACAACCCCACCGGCGGCGGCTTTGTGTTCAAGTACTTGGACGGCACCATGGTGAGCCACGACGCGGCCGGCACGGCCACCGGCCGCTGGCGCGGGGCCGTCGCCCAAGATCCCACTTGGTACAACATCCCCTACCGGGTGATGGTCAGCCGGCGGCTGCCCAACGCCATCATGGCGGGGCGGATGGTCGCCGCCGACCGCGGGGCCTACGGCGCGCTGCGGGTCATGATCAACCTGAACCAGCTCGGCGAGGCCGCCGGCGTCGCCGCCGTGCTGGCCAACCGCCACGGCATCCCCGTTGCCACCGTCGCTCCCGCCGAACTCCGCCAGACCCTCGGCGCCGGCGGCTCCATCCTCCTCTGACCGGTTGTGTCATTTCCGCGAGGCCCATCCATGGTCCGATTCGACTTGGCCGCCGTCCGCCGCCTCTGCCGCGGCCGCATCGGCATCGCCGCCACCCCCGCCGCCTGGCTGCCCGAAGCCGGCGCCGCCTTGGCCGACCGTCCCGAACTGGTTGGCGACGTCCGCGCCTTCCTCGCCCTCGAACACGGGCTGCGCGGCGAATTCCAGGACGGCGTCAAGGTCGCGGAATACGCCGACCCCCGCGGCGGCCGCCCCGTCTTCAGCTTCTATGGGGACCGGCACGAGGTGCCCGCCGCCTTCTGGGAGGAGGTGGACACTGCCCTGTTCTGCGCCCAGGACGCCTCCCACCGCGCCTACACCTTCCACCAGGCATTGGCCGACCTCATCCGCTCCGCCGCCGCCCGCGGCAAGCGCGTCGTCGTCCTCGACCGCCCCTCGCCGCTTGCCTACCTCGGCGCCCGAGGGCCGGTGGCGCGGCAGTTCTTCCCCCTGCCGTTCCCGGTGCTGCCGGGGCTGACCCATGGCGAACTCGGCCTCTGGCTCTGCCGGGAGCATCCGGAATGGGGGGCGGACTATCACGTCGCCGGGCTGGCGGGCTGGCGGCGCGCCGATCCGTGGGCGGCCACCGGCCTGCCCTGGATTCCGCCGTCGCCCAACCTCCCCACCGCCGAATCGGTGCTCGCCTATGCCTGCACCGGCCTGTTGCAGGCGACCGCCGTCTCCGAGGGGCGCGGCACCTGCCAGCCCTTCGCCTACTTCGGCGCCCCCTTCCTCGACGCCCACGCCCTGGCCGAGGCCCTCAATGCCCGCCGCCTGCCGGGGCTCCTCTTCCGCCCCCTCCATTTCCAGCCGGGATTCAACAAGTTCGCCGGCCAACCCTGCGGCGGCGCGCACCTGCTCTTCCTGGAGCCCGCGGCGGTTGACCCGATCCGCACCCAGATGGCGATCCTCCAGGAACTGGCGCGGCTGGCGCCGGCGGAGCTGGCGCCCACCCCCGGACTGGGGGCTTGGCTCGACGGCGGCGCCTGGCCCGTCGCCCGCCTGCAAGCCCTGGAGACCGACGCCTGGCGCCACGCCCTCGAACCCGCCTTGGCCGAGTTCCGCGCCCGCACCGCCCCCTGCCGGCTCTATCCTTGACCAAACTGACTGATGGGCCCAGGCCGGATTGCCACCGGGAGAGTTTCGCCCGGAGCCCACGGAATCCACGGAAAAAAGACACCCTCACCCCTCCGCGGTCGCCAGCCGCAGCAAATGTTGATCCACAAATGTTCGCCCGGAGCCCACGGAATCCACGGAAAAAAGACACCCTCACCCCTCCGCGCTCTCCGTGACCTCCGCGCGAAACTCAGACTGACCGGAATTTTGCTTTCAGGGGGTGGAGCGGACGGGGGGCTTGGGGGCGGGAGAATTTCCCGTGGCGGGCGGCTGTCCTCAAACGTCGGCGAACCGCAAAACCGCCGCATTGGGGCGCGGGCGGTGACAGGTGCCGCGGCGGGCATTGAAGGATCCGGAGGATCCGGAGGGGCCTGGCTTTTTTGCTCCGGAACGGCCCGGCCCCTCTCGCGCCCCGCTGGGGCGCAACTCACAATGCCAGACACCCAGCCCCCCGGCTGAAGCCGGGGGCTTTATTCCCAGGCCCCTCCTGGGGCCGTCAATGCCCGCCGCCCGCGCCAAGCCCAGCCGGAATTCGTCGGCGCTGGCCTTCTGCCGGGACAATTGCGCGCCCTGTCATTGGCGGCTATATTCGTTTCCATCTCATTGCGTCCGGGAACCACCCCGCGGCAAAGGAGCCTCCCATGCGCTCAACCCTGTCCCTGCCCCTCGTCGTCACCCTGGCGTCCGCCCTCGCCGTGACCGGGGAGGCGGCGATTGTCATCGACTTTGACTACAGCTACGACAGCGGCGGCTGGTACACCAGCGACGTGAAGGCCGCCCTCAACGCCGCCGCCGCCACCTTCACCGGGTTCACCAACTCCCTCACGGCGATCACCCCGGGCGGCAGCAACACCTGGACGGCGACATTCATGAATCCGAGCGACCCGTACGGCGCGGATGTGAACGTGGACGACCTCTCCCTCGCCACCAACACCCTGAAAGTCTACGTGGGGACCTTCACGGATGGTGGCTCGCTCGGCGTCGGCGGCAATGGCGGCCACAGCGGCAGCGGCAGCTCGGCGTTCATCAATACCCTGAATCGCGGCGACGCCACCGACGCGACCCGCTGGGGCGGCTCCATCTCCTTCAACAGCGGCATGACCTGGCATTTCGACATCCCGACTGGCCCGGGCGCCGGCGAGAACGACTTCTATTCCGTCGCCGTCCATGAACTCGGGCATGTGCTTGGCTTCGGCACCACCGCCGCTTGGGACGACTTGGTCAGTGGCGCCACCTTCACCGGCACCGCCTCCGTGGCGGCCTACGGCGGCAACGTCCCCTTGGCCGGCGACCTGGCCCATTGGCAGAGCGGGCTGATGAGCGGCGGCCAGGAAACGGCCATGGATCCGGAACTGACGGTCGGCACCCGCAAGGGCTTCACCGCGCTGGACTATGCCGCGATGTCCGACATCGGCTGGACGGGCGTCCCCGAACCGGCCAGCCTCGCGCTGCTGAGCCTGGGCCTCAGCCTCCTCAGCCGCCGCCGCCGCTGACCGCCGCGCACCTTCCCGGCCCCAAGGCGTCCGCCCAACAAAGCCGGCGGAGCGCCCCCGCTCCGCAACCGCCATGAGTCCAGGGCGGCACCTGGGGGGCGCCCCTACTTTTCTCGGCGCCCGCCGCCCCGGTTGCAACCCCGCCGCCGCCGGCTACATTGAAACCTTCCCCATGATGAAAGGCGACGGTGCATCCCTCTTGACCTTGGCCACTTGCGCGAGTGGCGGCAGCTACCGCGTCGTTGAAGTGCGGGGCGGCGAGGAATTGCGCCGGCGCTTGGCGCACATGGGGCTGGGTGCCGGCGCGACCTTGGTGAAGCTCGGTGGGCAACTCTTCCGTGGCCCCATCCTGGTGCGGGTGGCCGGCACCGAACTGGCCTTGGGCCGCGGCATGGCCCTGCATGTCTGGGTCGAGCCCGGGGTGGCGCAGCGTAACGCGAGGCACTCCCCATGAAGGCGGAGACGACCCCGCGCGGGATGCGCCTGCACATCGGCATCTTCGGCCGGCGCAACGTCGGCAAGTCCTCGCTGCTCAATGCGCTCACCGGGCAGCAGGTGGCCATCGTCTCCGCCGTCGCCGGCACCACCACCGACCCGGTGGAGAAGGCGATGGAGCTGGCGCCGGTCGGGCCGGTGGTGTTCATCGATACCGCCGGGATCGATGACGTCGGCGCCCTCGGCGCGCAGCGCATCCAGGCGACGCGCAAGGTCCTCGAGCGCACCGAGCTGGCCCTGGTCATCGCCGCCGCCGGCGAGTGGACGCCCTTCGAGGAGCGGCTCCTGGCCGAACTTGACGCCGCGGAGATCCCGGCGTTCGTGGTCTTCAACAAGGGCGACCTGGCCCAGCCGGAACCGGCGCTCCTGGCGCGGCTGGCACCGTGCGCGGCCGGCATCGCCACCGTCTCCGCCCGCACCGGCGCGGGGGTGGAGGCGCTGCGCTGGGCGCTCAAGGCGGTGGTGCCCGCCGACCTCGGCGCGCCGCCGGCCATCGTCGCCGACCTGCTGCCGCCCGGCGGCCTGGCCGTGCTGGTGGTGCCCATCGACAAGGAGGCGCCCAAGGGCCGCCTGATCCTGCCCCAGGTCCAGGTGTTGCGCGACCTGCTGGACGCCGATTGCCTGGCGCTGGTGGTCAAGGAGCGCGAACTCCGCGCCGCCCTGGAGCGGCTGGCCCGCCCGCCCAACCTGGTCGTGACCGACAGCCAGGCCTTCCTCAAGGTCGCCGCCGACACGCCGCCGGCGGTGCCCATGACTTCCTTCTCCATCCTCTTCGCCCGGCTGAAGGGGGATCTGGTCGCCCAGGCCCGCGGCGCCGCCGCCATCGACCGGCTCCGCCCCGGCGACCGCATCCTGGTCGCCGAGGCCTGCACCCATCACGCCATTGGCGACGACATTGGCCGGGTCAAGATCCCCCGCTGGCTGGAGCAGTACGTCGGCGGCGCCTTGCAGGTGGAGGTGAAGAGCGGCCGCGACTTCCCCGAGGATCTCTCCCCCTACAAGCTGGTCATCCACTGCGGGGCCTGCACCTGGAACCGCCGGCAGATGCTCCACCGCCTGCGCCGCTGCGACCGCGCCGGCGTCCCCCTCACCAACTACGGGGTCGCCATCGCCCATGTCCTCGGGATCTGCCCGCGCGCCCTCGCCCCCTTCCCGGCCGCCTTGGCGGCCTGGCGGGCCGGCGGCGGCCAGGGGTGAGCGGAGCCGCGCCGGGGCGCGGCGCCGGCGGCCAGCGGCCAAGGCTGGCCAGCGTCACCGGTTTGGAGAAAAGGCTGAGCCGGGCGAAGAAGAGCGCGGCGGTGGCCCGCGGCAGCACCGTCGCAATCGCCACAATCGCCAGGAACGGTGCCGCCACCACCCCAAGGATCCCGGCGGATGCCAATCTTCAAGGGCCCCCATTGCGGCTTCCGCTGGCAGACCCGGCAGGATTTCCTGGCGGATCCCCAGGTGACGCTGGTCGGCTATCAAGTCCACTGTCGAGGAGCTGATGGCCGGGCTCTTCCTCTTCAACCACGCTGCGCATCGGCCGGTGCTTCCCGTTCTTGGAATCGCTTGAGGCCGATTTTCTCATCAACCCGCCCCATGCGTAGCCGTTCCAACAACGGGATTGCGCTTTGTGGAGTATCAAATTGGAGGCTTGCCGGTGCCATGCCGAAGAGGCACCTCTCCGTGCCTTTTTGCCAATATATATTAGTATTTGTGGCCTTGCGACCAATGCGCCAGAACACAACTCCATCCCCCCTGAATTCCCATCATCCATGCCCGAGGGCTTGGAGGGTTTCGAGGATGGCTTGGATTTGGGCGCGGCGCTTGGGGGTGCCGCGGCCGGCGAGCCTGGCGGAGAGCGCTTCGGCGCTGCCGCCGGTTTCGGCCAGGAGCCGCCGGACCAGGGCGAACTGGGCGGGGAGTTCGCCGGGCCACTCGACCTGCCGTCCCGGCAACTCTTCGCAAGGCGGAAGACCGGGCAAGGGCGGGCACTGGCGTTTGTCCTCCCCGTCCTCAAAGTCTTCAAAGTCCTCCCTTCCGCCTTCTGCGTTTTCGGCTCCCGGGGCCTGGTAGTCGGGGCGGAGCCAGCGGACCTGGCCGGCGGCTTCCTCGGCGGCACGTTCGCGGTTGAGGGCGACGAGGCGGGCGAGGATGTCCTGTTCCAGCGCTTCGGGGATCTGCCGTCCAGGCGGGACCTGCCGTCCAGGCGGGACCTGCCGTCCAGGCAACTCCTCGCCGGGCGGGAGACCGGGCTTCGTGGCGGCGGCGGCGAGACGATCGGCCAGGACCTGCCGTCCAGGCAACTCCTCGCCGGGCGGGAGACTGGGATTGGTGGCAGCGCTTGAGTGTTCGCCAGATCGGTCGGATAAAACCCACCCATAGGCGTCGAGCACGGCGCGGTCGAGGTCGTCGTGGAGCTGCTTGAGGACGGAGACCAGGCCGTCGTCGTGGATTTGCTTCTCCTTGGCGGTGAGCGGTTGCGAAGTCCGCAATTTTTCGAGGACGTTGTAGATACCGGTGAGAGTCAGTTCCGGATGCGCGGCCTGCTGGCGCTTGCGGTGCGCGTCAAGCTGCTCCGCCAGCTCCCGGATGCGCGCTTTCTGTTCCTCGTTCGCCGCCGGGAAGGGGAAGGCGTTAAAGCTTGAACCAATGACATAGGTAGGATCATTTCCAACACCCAAGTGTGCGCCGACACGGAGAGTCCAAGTCGCATGAATGATGCTGGAAAGAACGCCCAGATAATAGGGGTCGTCGAAAGCAAAACATATCAGCTTGCTGTCTGGCAGTGTGGGAGCTTGGACAAACGTGAAGACACGGTGCTTGGCGGTCTTGACGGTGGCGATGTAGCGCGGGAGGTTGGCGAGCGCGGGGCGGAAGCTGCCGCGTGGTTCGCCAAAAATCCACCAGTTCTTGCGGTAGCTGTCGCGTTTGTTTTGGTCACGTTCGGGTTTGACCGTTGTGAAGACGTGCTGGTAGGCGGCGGGAAAACGCTCCCGGAACTCGGCTTCGCTGAGACCGAAAGCGTCGATGATACAGACATCGCGATTTGTCTGTGCGATGTCGCGCCCATTCTTGTAGGGTTTGATTACGGCGGCAATGGCCGGATTGTCAGCAATCCAATGATTGGCCAATGCAGGCTCAATGACAAATCCCATGCCATGCGGTTTTACGCCTTCGCTGGCAAGCTGACCATTGGCCTTCAGTGGCCCGCAGGCGGTGAGGTCGGCGCCGCCGCGGAGGTTGGCGGCGATGGTGGTGGTCTGGCTGGCGAGGGTGACGGCGACTTCGCCGTTGTCGGCTTCGGTTTCGGTTTCGACGCTGGCGAGGGTGCCGGGGGCCTTGCCGGGGGCGGCGACGGTCATGGCGATGCGGACCGCGGCGCCGTCCGTGGCGTCCACCCAGGGATGGTCGGGGATGGCAAAGGCGAGATGGACGGGGTTTGCGGAGTCCGCCAGGAACGGTTCGAGCACGCGGCGGTTGAAGGTCTGGTGGATGGAATTGGTGGTGATGAAGCCGAAGCGCTGGATCTTGCCGGCGGCGAGGAGTTCGGCGGCCTTGCGCCACCAGTACATGACGAAATCGGCGGAGTCGGGGACGGCATTTTCCCAGGCGTCGCGGAGGGCTTCCACATAGCCGTCGCCGAGGGCGTCGCGCATGCGGGAGGCGCCGATGAACGGGGGGTTGCCGACGATGAAGTCGGCGGCGGGCCAGTCGGGGCGGGTGGGATGGGCGTAATCGTAGAGGGGGATGCGGGCGGATTCGTCGGGGACTTCGCGGCCGGTGACGGGATGGGGCTTGGTGGTGACACCGTCCCAGATGGTGAGGATCTGCCGTCCAGGCGATTCCTCGCCGGGCGAGAGCCCTGGCTGTTCCCGAGTTTCAAGTTTCCCGTGTCCAGTTTCAGCCATTCTTGGCGTTTTGGCTTCGTAGGCCAGGACGGCGTCTTGCTCGATGATGGTTTTCTGTTTGGGCAGGAGCGGGCGGTCGCCGGTGTTGGCGCGGCCGGTGGCGCGGTGGTGCCACTGGAAATAGCCGATCCAGAGGACGAGTTGGGCGATGGCGACGGCGCGGGGGTTGATCTCGAGGCCGTGGAATTGTTCGGGGCGGATGCGGTAGCCCTGGAGTTCGAGGAAGGCGTGGCCGCCGAGCTGCTCGAAGAGATCGAGGACTTCGCCTTCGAGGCGCTTGAGGTGTTCAAGGGTGACGTAGAGGAAGTTGCCGGAGCCGCAGGCGGGGTCGAGGACGCGGATGGCGCAGAGGCGGTGGTGGTACTGTTCGACGGCGGCGCGGGCATTTTTCTCCTTGCCCAGGGCGCAGAGCTGGGCGGCGGCGGCGCGGACGGCGTCCCATTCCTCGCGGAGCGGCTGGATGACGGTGGGCTGGACGAGGCGCTCGACATAGGCGCGGGGGGTGTAGTGGGCGCCGAGCTTGTGGCGTTCGCGGGGGTCCAGGGCGCGTTCGAGGAGGGTGCCGAAGATGGCGGGTTCGACGGCGGCCCAGTTGGCGCTGGCGGCGGCGCGGAGCAGCTCGATCTGGGGCTTGGCGAGGGGGAGCGCGGTGGTGTCGTCGAAGAGGCCGCCGTTGAAGTAGGGGACGGCGCACTTGAGCAGGGGCGAGAAGGCGGCGCCTTCGGCCATTTCGCGCCAGAGCTGGCCGGCCATGGCGGGGAAGCCCTCGGGATGGTCCAGGCTGTCGCGGAGGATTTGCTCGAAGCCGCCGCGTTTGAGAAGATCCACATCCTCGGCGAACATGGTGAAGAGGCAGCGTTGGATGAAAGGGGCGATGACGGCGGGGGCGTGGCCGGCGAGTTCGAGGCCGCGGGCGAGTTCGGCGAGCTTGGCGGCGACGTCGCGGGTGACGGCGGCGGCGTAGCGGGCGGGGTCGAGGTCGAGGGGGGCGGTCCAGACTTTTTGCAGGCGCTCGCGGATTTCGGGGCGGGCGAGGTCCTCGAGGTAGATGCGGTGGTGCTGGGGATCGGGGAAGCGGACGTAGGTGCCGCCGGTGCTGGTGAACTCGGAATAGAGTTCGATGACATAGCCGACGTCGCAGACGATGAGGAAGGGCGGGCGGCCGGCGGCGGCGGGAAGGCTCTTGATGTAGGCGGCGGCCTGGTTGTAGGCGCGTTCCAGGGCGGTGTCCCAGCCGCGGGTGCCGCGCTTGCCATGGCCGGCGCGGCCGGCGGTGGCGGACGCGTCCTCGTTGGCGCCCTGCTTGGCCTCCAGCACGAAACAGCCGGCCTTGTAGAGGTCAATGAAGCCGATGGTCGTGGTGCCGTCGCGGTTGGGGCGGGCGACGGGTTTGTCGAAGACATAGGTGTCGCGGGCGGCATCGCCGGTGGAGGGCTCGGGGCGCGGGACGCCAAGGACGTCGCAGAGTTCGGAGAGGAAAAGCTGGTAGTTGGCGCGCTCGGACGCGGCCGCCTTCTGCCAGCGGGTGATGAAACTGCCAATGTCCCCCATCGTAATCTCCAAGCCGCAAACCGTCACCGGTACGCGGATGGCTATTATATCACCGCCCCGGGGAGTTGCCGGGGGCGGCTGTTTCGTAGGCGGGAGGGGCGCTCCGGGCGGTCTGGAACCCCCGGAACCGGTTTTGCGTGGGTGGTGGTGCTTGGAGACGGGTGAATTGTGGTATTTCTTGCCGCCTCACCCCATGCGCCATCGTGGGGGACGTCACAATTCACCCGTCCCCATCTCCCCCACGACGAGTTGATGACCCATTCTCGCGGAGGCGGAAAAGCGGAGAGTTGAATGCCTCGGGTGACCATACAAGGCGAAAAGCCGCCAAAAACAGCCCCCGCTGAAGCGTGGGACCTGCCGTCCAGGCACTGATCGGAATTTTGCTTTCACGGGCCGGACCGGACGGGGGGAATACGGGGGCGACCGGGGAAAACGGCGCCGAAATCCGGCGTTCCGGCTGGTGCGAGCCGGGGATTCAGGCAGGGGTGGTGGCGGGCGCCGGGTGGGCGCGGCGCCATTTCCACTCCTCGACGGCGCAGAAGAGGCAGGGGACGATGAAGAGGGTGATCAGGCTGATGGCCATGCCGCCCATGCTCGGGATGGCCATGGGGCGCATGACGTCGGCGCCGCGGCCGCTGGCCCAGAAGACCGGCAGCAGGCCGAAGACGGTGGTGGCGGTGGTCATCAGGCAAGGGCGGATGCGTTTGAGCCCGGCCTGGATGACGGTGGCGCGGATTTCGGCGATGTCGCGGAAGGGGGCGGCGCGGGCGTCGAAGAGGCCTTCGAGGTAGGTCGCGATCACCACGCCGTCGTCGTCAACCACGCCAAAGAGCACGAGGAAGCCGACCCAGACGGCGACGGAGAGGTTGACGCCCCACAGCCCGAGGAGGATGAAGCCGCCGGAGGCCGAGACCAGCACGCCAAAGAAGATCGCCGGCGCGACCCACCAGCGGCGGAAGCCGAGGTAGAGCATGACGAACATGATCAGGAGGCAGGCCGGGACGAGGAGCCGCAGGCGGGCCATGGCGCGCTGCTGGTTCTCGAACTGGCCGGACCATTCCCAGTACATGCCGGGCGGGAGGGCGAGCCGGCCGTCGCGCACCGCTGCCTGCAAGGCCGCCTCGCCGTCCGCCGCCACCGACACCTCATCGCGGTCGCGGGTGTTGAGGGTGACGTAACCGACCAGCAGGCCGCGCTCCCCCTTGATCTCCTGCGGGCCGATGACGGTGCGGATGGTGACGAGTTGGGCGAGGGGAATCTCGGCGCCGTTGCTGGCGGGGACGAGCACCTTCTCCAGCGCCGGCAGATCCTCGCGGAAGTCGCGCAGGTAGCGGACGCGCACCGGGTAGCGTTCGCGCCCCTCGACGGTCTGGGTCAGGGTCACGCCGCCGACGGCGACTTCCAGCACGTCCTGCACGTCCTGGACGGCGACGCCATGGCGGGCGATGCGGTCGCGGTCAATCTCGAACTGGAGATAGGGCTTGCCGACGATGCGGTCGGCGACGACGTCGCTCGCCCCGGGGACCTGCTTGAGGATTCCCTCGACTTGCAAGGCGGCCTGTTCGATCTGGCGCAGGTCGGCGCCGTAGATTTTGACGCCCATCATGGCGCGGAAGCCAGTCTGGAGCATGACCAGGCGGGTCTGGATCGGCTGGAGCCAGGAAGGGAGCACGCCGGGGATGGCGGTCATCTCCTGGAGTTCGCCGAGGATTTCGCCCTTGGTGAGCGGCCGGGTTTCGGGCCAGAGCCGGGCAAGCGGCGCGCGCAGCCAGCGCGGCCAGCCCGAAAAGAAACGGCGGACCGGCACCCGCCGCCATTCCGCCTCGGGCTTGAGGATGATGATCGTCTCCATCATGCCGATCGGCGCGGGATCGAGCGCGGTCTCGGCGCGGCCGAGCTTGCCGACCACCGACTCGACTTCCGGGACGCTGGCGATCAGCCGGTCCTGGAGGCTGTTGACGCGCACCGCCTCGGAGAGGCCGGCCTGCGGCAGGAGCGAGGGCATGTAGAGGAACGACCCTTCGTCAAGGGGCGGCATGAACTCGCGGCCGAGCCCCGGCAGGATGCGCCGCTCCGCGAGCACGGTAATGCCGGCATCCGCCTCGGCCTGGCGTTCGCCGGGGTCGGGCCGCCGCCAGAGCAGGCGGGAGCGCTCGCCGTGCGGAGTCCGCAGCCGCTGCCAGCGGAGCTGGCCGAGTTCGAGCAGGGGGCGGCGCGCGGGCGCGGCCGGTGGGAGGAGCATCTCGCGCTTGAGTTCGGGCGAGGCTTTGGCGTGGGCGAAGCGGTTCACCAGCCATTCCGCCGGCTGGAAGACGGTGCCGGCGCCGAGCCAGACCGTGAAGCCGGCCAGCAGCAGCGCCAGCGGCAGGCAGAGGAAGGCGGCCTTGTGGTCCAGCACCCAGGCCAGGGTGGGGCGGTAGACCCGGGCGATGCCGCGTGAGACCAGGTTCGCCTCCAGCGGCTGGAAGCGTTCCCGCGCCAGCCGCGCCACGGCGAGGGTGACGATCACCCCCGCGGCCAGCGCCGTCGGCCAGCCGCTGTAGAGGCTCCCGGCCAGGGTGGGGGCGAGCACCAGCCGGGTGGCCGCCGCCGCCAGCAGCCCCAGCGCAACCGCCACCGTCCACACCGTCCGCCGCGAGGCCTTCACCGGACGGAAGAGGAGGTAGCAGAGGAACGGCACCACGGTGATTGCCAGCACGACCGAGGCGCCGATGGCGAAGGTCTTGGTGAAGGCCAGGGGGCGGAACAGCTTCCCCTCCTGCCCGGTGAGGAAGAAGACGGGGATGAAGGAGACGAGGGTGTTGGAGACGGCGGTGAGGATGGCGCCGCCGACCTCGCTGGCGCCGGCGTGGACCGTCTCGAAGAAGCTCCGCCGGCGGTCGGGCGCGGCCACGTGGCGGTAGATGTTCTCGGTCATGATGATCCCCATGTCGGCGACGTCGCCGATGGCGATGGCCAGGCCGGCGAGGGACATGACGTTGGAGTCGATGCGGAAGACGTACATCAGGATGAAGCAGAGGGCGACGCTCAGCGGCAGGGTCGGCAGCACGGCCAGGGTGCTGCGCAGGTGGAGCAGGAAGAGGAGCACGACCAGGCCGGCGAGGAGCAGTTCCTCGCGCAGGGCGGTGCTGAGGGTGGCCATCACCTCGTGGATGATGTCGGTGCGGTCGTAGAACGGGACGATCCGGACGCGGGAGAGCCGGCCGTCGGCGAGGGTCTTGGCCGGCAGCCCGGCCTCCAGCCGCTGGATCTGGGCCTTGACCTTTTCCAGGACGCGCCGCGGGTTTTCGCCGTAGCGCATGGTGACCACGCCGCCGACCGCCTCGCGCCCGGCGTTGTCGAGGGCGCCGCGGCGGAACTCGGGGCCAAGGGTGACGGTGGCGACGTGGCGGATCTGGAGCGGCACGCCCTCCCGCTGGCGCAGCACGATCCGCTCCAGGTCCGCCACGCCGCGAAGGAAGCCGACGCCGCGGATGAAGAACTCCATCCCGTTGCGTTCGAGGATATTGGCGCCGACGTCAAGGTTCGAGCGGCGCACCGCCTCGAACACCTCCGGCAGCGTCACCCCGTGGGCGCGGAGCTTGTCGGGGTGGACGTCGATCTGGTATTGCTTGACGAAGCCGCCGACGCTGGCGACCTCCGAGACGCCTTCGACGGCGTTGAGCTGGTAGCGGACGTACCAGTCCTGGATCGAGCGCAGCTCGGCGAGGTCGAACCCCTCCCCCTCCAGCGTGTACCAGAAGATCTGGCCGAGCGCGGTGGCGTCCGGCCCGAGCTGCGGCACCACCCCGGCTGGCAGCCGCCCCTGGACCGAGTTGAGGCGCTCCAGCACCCGGGAGCGGGCCCAGTAGTAGTCGGTGCGGTCGTCGAAGATGACAAAGACCATGCCGAAGCCAAAGCCGGACATGGAGCGGATCGTCTTGACGCCCGGCGTGCCGGTGAGGCCGGCGGCGAGCGGGTAGGTGACCTGGTTGTCCACGTCCTGCGGCGAGCGGCCCGGCCAGTCGGCGAAGACGATCACCTGCTTCTCGCCGATGTCGGGGATGGCGTCGACCGTGGCGTTGCGCAGGCACCAGACGCCAGCGACCAGCAGGACGCCGATGGCCAGCAGCATGAGGACGGCGTTGCGCAGGCACCAGCCAATCAGTTTTGCGACCATGGCCGTTCCCCTTCGTCAGTGCTGGTGGCCGGGCGGCGGCGGCGGCGGCGCGGCGGGAGTTGGCCCGGGGCTGCCCGCGGCCGGGGGCGGGGTGAGGGCGGAGGGCAGCCCCTGGATCTGGAACTGGCTGTCGAGCAGGAGGTTGCCGCGCACGGCGACCTCATCCCCCGCGGCCAGTCCGGCGAGCACCATGTACCAGTCGCCCGCCCGCGGCCCGAGCGTCACCGGCGTGGCGCGGAAATGCCCCTTCTCGACCTCGACGAAGACGAGCTGGCGCACGCCGCTGTCAAGCACCGCCGAGGCGGGGACGGCCAGCGCCAGGCGGTCGGCCGGCGCCACCGGCGGCGCCAGCGGCGGGATCTGCCGCAACGGCATCTCGCAGAGAGGGCAGGCGCCCGCCGCCGCCGCCAGCACCTGGGGATGCATGGGGCAGGAGAAGCGCCCCTCGACGCCGGTGGGGGCGGCCCGGCCGTCGGCCAGCAGCGGCGCACGGATCACGGCGGAGACGAACATGCCGGGCCGGAGCCGGCCGTCCGGGTTGGCGACATGCACGGGGACCTTGACGGTGCGCGTGGCCTCGTCCAGCACCGGATTGATGAAGGTCACCTGGCCATGGAACACTTCGCCGGGCCAGGCCTCGGCGCGGAGTTCGACCTCCTGGCCGTAGCGGACGCTGGCCAGGTCCATTTCATACAGCTCCAGGTAGACCCAGACGGTGGCGAGGTCGGCCACGCGGTACAGCGCGTCGCCCGCCTTGAAGGCGCCTTGGAGCACGGCGTTCTTTTCGAGCACGGTGCCGGTGATGGGCGAACGCAGGGTCAGCCGTTCCGCCACGCGCCGGGTTTTCTCCAGTTCGGCGATCTCCGCCTCGGCGATGCCCCAGCGGCGGAGCTTGAGCCGGGCGCTTTCCACCAGGCGCGGATCGGCGCCCACGGCCAGGGCGATGAGGAACTCCTGCTGCGCCACCACCAGGTCGGGACCGTAGACTTCGGCCAAATGGTCGCTGGCCCGCACCTGGACGCCGGTGAAGTCAACGAACAGCCGCTCGACATAGCCGTCGAAGCGCGGGGTGATGGTCGCCAGCGCCCGTTCGTTGACCTGGATCTTGCCGAAGGCGCGGAGTTCGCGGACCAGTTCGCGGCGCGTGACCACGGCGGTCTCGACCCCGGCCAGCGCCAAGGCGCGCCTGGAGAGGGCCAGCAGTTGCTCATCCCCTTCGCCGCCTTCCGCCGCCGGGGCGGCGCCGGCGGTGACGGGGACCAGCGGCATTTCGCAGATCGGGCAGTTGCCGGGCGCTGGCCGGCGGATCTGCGGATGCATGGAACAGGTGTAGATCGTTTTCGGCGCCGCGGGGGCCGCCGCCGTTGCGGACTCCGCGCGGCCGCCGCGGCGGCCGAGGAGGTAGCCGCCGGCGACGGCCAGCAGCAGGAGCGGGAGCGCCAGGAGCCAGAGGCGGGCGGCAGTGGCGGGGCGGCGGCCGGGGCTGGTCATGGGGTGGTCTCCGTAGGCGACGGGGAAAGGGATGGCGCACCGGGCGGCGGGGCGGCCAGCAGGCGCGAGAGGTCAGCGAGGGCGAGTTCGCGCGCCGTCTTGGCCGCGACGGCTTCCAGCTCCAGCTCCAGCAGTTCCCGCTGGGCGTCCAGCAGCGTCTCCAGCGGGGTTGTGCCGGCCGTGTAGCTGGCGCGGGCCAGCTCCCGCACCTGCCGTGCCTTGGGCAGGAGTTGGCTTTCCACCAAGGCGGTGGCGCGGCCGGCCTCGCGGAGGAGGAAAAGCTGTTCCGCGGCCGCCAGCGCCACGTCGAGCTGGCCGCCGGCGAGGTCGGCGGCGGCGGCGGCCTGGCCGGCGCGGGCCGCGGCCCGTTCCGCCTTGATCTTGGCGCGCCAGATGGGCAGGGTCATGGCCAGCCGTGGCCGCCAGAGCCACGGCAGCGCTTTCACGTCCGCTTCCACGCCGAGGCTGAAATCGGGGACGCCGGCGAGCGCGGCCTGACGCAACTCGGCTTCGGCCTGGCGGACGTCGGCGGCCAGGGCGCGCAGGCGGGGATTGCCTGCCACGGCGGCCTGGATCTGCTCCGCCTCGGCTTCGCCAGTGGCGGCGGTGGCGGGCGAGGGCGTGGCGCGGTCCGGGCCGGGCGGCGGCGACTGGTCCGGCGGCAGGCCGAGAGCGGTGGCCAGGCGGCGTTGCAGGACGGTGCGCTCGTCGTGGCGGTTGGCCAGGCGGTTGGCCAGGCGGGCGCGGGCCATTTGCAGGCGCAGCACGTCCGCCACGCCAGTCCGGCCGGCGCCACTCCGCGCCACCGCGACGGTTTCCGTTTCGGCGAGCAGCTCCAGCGACTCGCGGAGGAGCCGGATCTCTTCCGCCTGGAACCCCAGCCGGTGCCAGGCAGCCTTGACTTCCGCGGCGGTTTCGACGGTGGCGGCGACGAAATCCCAATGGGCCCGCTCCGTCTCGGCGGCGGCCGCCACGCCGGCGGCGGCGCGCTTGCCGGGGCCGGGCAGGTCGAGCATCAGGCCGGGCATGAGGCTCATCAGGGCCCCTTGCAGGTCGGCCTGGAAGGCGAGCCGCGGGTCGGGCAGGGAACGGGCCACCGTGATGCGTTCGCCGGCGGCCCGCCAGCGGTGCCAGGCGGCGGCGACCTTGGGACTGCGGTGGAGGGCGACGCGCAGATGTTCCGCCAGCCCCGCGCCGGCGGCGGGCGCCGGCAGCGCCGCCGGCTGCCATTCCCGCCCGGTCCGCGCCAGCCGCTCGCGGGCGGCGGTTTCCTCGCGGCTCGGGGCGAGGCAGCCGGCCAGCAGCAGCGATGAAAGCGCAATTACTTGTGGCCCAATGGATTTCACGGCTTCTCCTGGCCCGCCGCCCGCCCCTGGCCGTGCCGCCCCCCGGGCGGATACGGCACCAAAACGGTGGATTTTGTGGAATAATGTAGCCCGCAGCCCGGCCCGGCGCCAGCCGGCACCGCCGGAAACCGCCACGCCATTTAGTCGCCGCGGACGGGCGCAAGTTCCCAAGAGGCCGTCCATTCCCGCCGCGCACACCAACTCCTCGCCCAATCTTAACGCCCGCTCACGCCGCCTTCACCGGGCGCTCACAATCGGGGCCTAGATTCATCCTTGTTTCCCGGAGTTCCCGTCCCCACGCAACCCCATAGGAGTAAAGATGATGAAAAAGTCCCGGATCCTGCGCAATGGCCTGGGCGCGGCGCTGCTTGGCGCCGCTGCCGCCCAGGCGCAGCAGCCGCTCAGCAACGAGGAGCTGCTGAAGGTCATCCAGCAGCAGAGTGCCCAGCTCGAGGCGCTGTCCCAGCGCCTGCAAGGGCTCGAACAGTCGCAGAAGCAGATCAAGACGGTGGTCATGGAGGCCAACGAGGCGATTGCCGATGCCAGCAAGAAAGCGGACAAGATTGACTCCAAGTTCCAGCTTCCCAAGCAGATCGACCAGTTGACGCTGAAGGGCGACCTGCGCGTCCGCTACGAGCAGCGCGACCGCGGCCTGGAGGACAACAAGGCGGCGGACGGCGACCGTTCCCGCTTCCGCACCCGCTTCCGCCTCGGCGGCGTCTGGACCAACAAGAGCGAAGCCTGGGAGATCGGCGCGGGCGTGGCCACCGGCGGCGCCGACGGCCGCTCCACCAACGACACTTGGGGCGACGAGAAGAACGGCGTCTTCGAGACCGGCGACCTCCGGCTCGACTACGCCTACGCCAAGCACAAGTTCGAGCTGCTGGAGATGCCGGCCAGCATCACCCTCGGCCAGCAGGTCAACCCCTTCGTCACCACGATGCTCAACTGGGATGGTGACCTCCGCCCCGCCGGCTTCACCTTCCAGCTCGGCGACCCGGCCGGCAAGGACTACAGCGGCGCCTTCGCCACCGCTGGCGGCTACGTCATCCGCTGGCTGAGCGACGGCAGCGCCGTCAATGGCAATGTCCTGGACAAGTGGGATGACAGCGTGAACCTCTTCGCGCTGCAGACCGGCTACAAGCACAAGGGCGAAGACGCCAGTTGGCTGGCGGCCCTCGGCTACAGCCACGTCACCGGCGCCTACCGCAACTCCGACGTGTTCGTCCAGTCCAGCCTGCCCAACAACACCATCGGCCTGGGCGACACCGACTACACCTACGACGTCGTTGACCTCTATGGCGAATACAAGACCACCATCGGCGGGTTCGAGGTGAAGCCCTACGCCCATGTCGCCTACAACCTCGGCGCGGACGGCACCAAGAGCCAGGTCAAGGGCCCGGCCGAAGCGGTCGAGCCCTCGGACGAGGCCCTCGCCTGGATGCTCGGCGTGGACGCCAAGCGCGGCAAGTGGAAGTTCGGCTACGCCTACGCCGCCATCGGCGCCGACGCGGTGTTCGGGCCGATGCGCGACAGCGACTTCGGCGAGACCGCCGGCCTGCGCGACACCGACGTCCAGGGGCACGTGCTCAAGCTCGGCTACAACGTGAGCAAGAACTTCGAGCTGGGCGCCACCTGGATGATGCTCGACCGCATCAGCGAGGTCGCCGCCACCGAGCCGGACCGCGCCCAGATGCTCCAGCTCGACGCCGTCTACAAGTTCTGACCCTGGCCGCCCGCGGGCGGCGGCCGCCCCCTGGTGGCCGGCCCCGCCCGGACGGGCGCCCCCTCCCATTTGACCTGTCCCGTCCCCCGCCCCTATTGTACCTGAGACCCATCGCAAGAGGAACACAGCCATGAAAATCCGCATCGGCAAATGGAACCGCACCCTGGCCCTCGCCGCCGCCACCCTGCTGGCCGCCGGCACCCCCCGGGCCGAAGCCCAGATCACCGTTGATCCCAAGCTCCCGGACTATGTCAAGGTCGAAGGGGTTGCCGGCACCCTCAACAGCGTCGGCTCCGACACCCTGAACAACCTCAACACCTTCTGGTCCGAGTCCTTCCGCAGCCTCTACCCGGCCGTCAACATCCAGGTCGAGGGGAAGGGCTCCAGCACGGCGCCCCCGGCGCTGATCGCCGGCACCGCCCAGCTCGGCCCCATGTCCCGCGCCATGAAGAAGAGCGAAATCGAGGAAATCAAGGGCAAGTACGGCTTCGCCCCGACCGCGGTCAGCGTCGCCCTGGATTCGCTGGCGGTCTTCGTCCACAAGGACAACCCGGTGCAGGCGCTCAGCCTGGAGCAGGTGGACGCCATCTTCTCCAAGACCTGCAAGCGCAAGCACGCCCCGATCGCCACCTGGGGCGGCGCCGGCGTCACCGACCCCGCGTGGGCCGGCCGCCCGGTCAGCCTCTACGGCCGCAATTCCGCCTCCGGCACCAACGGCTTCTTCAAGGAGCACGTGTTGGCCAAGGGCGACTACAAGGACACCGTGAAGGAGCAGCCCGGCTCGGCCTCCGTGGTCATGGGGATCACCGAGGACCGGAACGCCATCGGCTATTCCGGCATCGGCTACACCACCTCCGGCGTCAAGGCGCTGCCGATTGCCGGCAAGGATGGCGTTGCCTACGCGCCGACCTATGCGAACGTGGTCTCCGGCAAGTACCCGATCTGGCGGCCGCTCTACATCTACATCCTCAAGAACCCGGCCAAGCCGCTGGATCCGCTCACCCGCGAGTTCCTGAAGTTCATCCTCTCCAAGCAGGGGCAGGAAATCGTGGTCAAGGATGGATTCTACCCGCTCAGCGCCGCCCAGGTGGCGGAGATGCGCAAGCTGCTCGACTGAGCGCCCGGCCACCGGCCGGCACTCCCGAAACGCCAGCCTGAACCCACCCCCCCCCCGCCGCGGCGCCAAGCACGGCGGGGGTTTTTCGCTTGGGCATCCCATGTGGCGGGTGTAAAGGGACGGGTGGAATGTGAACGCCGCCGGGGGCGGCGGGGTTAGCCCCCCGCGTCTTCGACGAATGAGGCGGGCATGGCGGCGGGGGGCGGCGGCGAACAGGTCGAGCACGGTGCCGGGCGCGGCGGCGTCCAGGTCCAGTTTCTGGGGCACATAGCCGATGCGCGGCGGCGGCAGGGGCTGGTCGCTGCCGGCGCCGTCGGTGAGGGTCACGCCGGTGAAGGCGCGGCCGCCGCGGCCGTAGCATTCGGCGATGCCGTGGTGGGTGGTCCGGGCCAAGGCGGCCTCCGGGGGGGGCACCGTCCGGGATGAAGAGGTCGGCTGAGTCCTGGTGGAATCGCATTGTTTTTCTCCCGCGGCGCCGCGGCAAGCGTTTCCGGTCAGGGGCATTGGGGCGGCAGCGTCCGGCCGGCCAGGTCGAGGATGTGGAGACGGCCAGGCTGTCCGTCGCCGTGGCCGCGCCCTTTCCGCAGTCACTTCGCCGCCCAGCAGAGGCCGCGTTCGAGGATGAGCGCCGCCTCGGGCACGGCGAAATCCTGGACGGTATGGCCGAGGGCGGAGTAGAAGACCCGGCCCTGGCCCCAGCGCCGCTTCCAGACCACCGGCATGACCGTGCCCTTGATCCAGGCGATGCCGTCATGTTCGCCGCTGAAGGTGGTGGTGGCCAGCACCTCGTTGCCGGGGTCTACGTGCAGGTAGTATTGCTCGCTGTTGGGCATCGTGAAATCGCGGATGCCCCGCATGATCGGGTCGTCCGGCCGGGTCACGTTCACCACATAGTCGATGCAGTTGCCGGGATGCGCGACCCATTGGCCGCCGGTCATGAACTGGTACTCGGGGTTGGCGCGGAAGGCGTCGCACAGCCCGCCATGCCAGCCGCTGAGGCCGACGCCGCCGCGGACTGCCGCCAGCAACGCCTGTTCCTGCTCCGTGCCGAGGGTGGCCATGGTGACGCAGAGCACGATCAGGTCCAGGCCGGCCATGGCCGCCGGGTCGAGCAGCGCGTCCAAGCTGTCGGCGACCGTCACCGCGAAGCCGTTGCCGCGGAGCAGGCCGGCGGCGCGTTCCGTGCTTTCCCTGGGGGTGTGGCCGCCCCAGCCGCCCCAGATCATCAACGCCTTCTTCATGCGGGGGTGCCTTTCCGGGTTTGTGGGGATCTTCCGCATACTATAGGCCGCGGTGGCCGCCGCCACAATGGCTGTCGGGGCTCCCGGCAGCCAGGATTTTTGGTCCATGCCGGCGGGGGGGGCGGGTTCACCGCCCGGCGTCTTCGACGAAGGAGGCGGGCATGGCGGCGGGGGGCGGCGGCGCGGCGAGGTCGAGGGCGAAGGCGCGGCGGACGGCCGGGTTGGCCAGCACGGCGGCCGGGGTGCCATCGGCGAGCACGGTCCGGTTGAGGAAGATGATCCGGTCGGCGACGTTGGCGACTTCCGCCAGGTCGTGGGAGACGAGGATGATGGCGAGGTCGTACTCCCGGCGGAGCCGCGAGAGCAGGGCATAGAACTGGCCGCTGCCGGCGCGGTCGACGCCCGCCACCGGCTCGTCCAGCAGGAGCAGGTCGGGGAGCGGGGTCAGGGCGAGGGCGAGCAGCACCCGCTGGAGCTGCCCCCCGGAAAGTTCCCCCAGGCGCCGCGGGAGCAGGCGGTCGGCGCCGGTGATCGCCAAGCTCCGCTCCGCCAGCTCGCGGGCCGGCCGGCCGGCGCCGAGCCAGAGGGGGCGGCGGCTGGTGGCGGCGGCGAACAGGTCGAGCACGGTGCCGGGCGCGGCGGCGTCCAGGTCCAGTTTCTGGGGCACATAGCCGATGCGCGGCGGCGGCAGGGGCTGGTCGCTGCCGGCATGCAGGTAGCGGAGTTCGCCCGTATGCGGCACTTGGCCGAGGATCGCCCGCAGCAGGGTGGTCTTGCCCGCCCCGTTGGGGCCAATGAGCGCGGTCAGTTCGCCGCAATGCACGTGCAGGTTGATGTCCTCCAGGATCCGGTGGCCGCCGAGGGTGACGTTGACCTCGACCAGGCGCGTGCAGCAGCCTCCGGACTGGGGGGGGTGCGGGAACGGCAGGCGGGGCATTTCCGGGCCGGTGGCGGGATGCATGGGCATGGAACCATCCTCTTGGGGCGCGGTCAAGGGGTTGCGGGTTTGCCCGTGAGGGCCGCGTGGGCTTCCCGGAGCTGCTGGCGGATGGGGAGCCGTTGCGGGCACTTGGTTTCACAGAGGCCGCAATCGGTGCAGGCATCGGCCTTCCGCCCCGGATCCCAGGGCTGGGTGCCGAGGGTCGCATAGGCATTGCGCGCCGATTCCCAGAGGCCATAGACCCGCCCCCGGTTGTAGCGCTCGAAAATCTTGGGGATCGCCACCTCCTGCGGGCAGGGGAGGCAGTAGTTGCAGCCCGTGCAGTAAAGGTCGGCCATCGCCTTCAGCCGCTCCAGGTGCGCTTCGATGGCGTCCTTGTCCGCCGGGCGCAGGGGCACCGGGTCGGCGGCAACTTCCAGGTTTGCCTCGACCTGGGCCAGCGTGCCCATGCCGGAAAGGGCCACGGCCACATGCGGATTGGCCAGCACAAAGCGCAGCGCCAGCTCCGGCACCCGTTCGATGCCGGGCACCAGTCCGCCCAGGACTTGGCTCGCATCGCCGAGCCGGCCGCCGGCCACCGGACCCATGACCACCACGCCGATCCCCGCCGCCTGCGCCAAGGCGATCCCTTCCTCCAATTGCCGATCCAGCAAGTTGTACTGGAGGGTGATCACCTCCGGGTAGCCGGTCGCCACGATTTTCTTCAGCGCCTCATTGGTGTCATGGAACGAGACGCAGACGTGCTTGACCAGCCCCTGCGCCTTTGCCTTCAGCATCCACCGGCCCACGCGCGGCAGGACCTGGGTGGAGAAGCTCTCCCAGTTGACGCCATGGTGATGGTAGAGGTCGATGCTCGCCACTCCCAACCGTTCCAGGCTCTGCTCCAGCAGCCGCCACCACTCCTTCTCGTCCTCCCCCAAGTACGGGTTCTTCGTGGAGATGGTGACGCGGGCGCGCCAGCCCTTCAGCGCTTCGCCGACCACGCGCTGGCTGTCCTCGTTGCAGTAGCCGACGGCGGTGTCGATATACGTCACTCCCCCGGCCAAGGCGCGGTGGATCATGGGGATGGCCAGCTCGCGGTTCACCCGGGCGTCCTTCCCTTCGCCGGCCATGGGCAGCCGCATGGCCCCAAAGCCGAGGGGGGAAACCTGGAGGCCGGTGCGGCCGAGCGGACGGGGTTGCATGATTTGGAATTCTCCTTGGCATTTGGCCTGCCATTACCCTTGCCGGTTTCCCGCCGAAGTCAAGCCGGACCGGGAAGCCTCTCCCGGCAGTTTTATGGTCAACTGGGGTTGAAAGACGCCCATCTTGGGTCTCATGCGGGCACTCGCGCCAGTTTTCCGGGCCATGTCCGGCGGTTGCCGTTGCTGCCAGGCGGCGGCCTTGGCTGCCCAGGATTGCCGTGGCTGGCGGGGGGGTGGAAAAAAGCTGGGGGGCGGGCTTGCAAAACGGGGATGGCGGGTGATGTTAGAACTCGCGCCGCATTCCGGGCGGGCCGCCGCCAGGCGGTCTGCCGGGCGGGCCGGGCCGAACGAAATTTTCGCGGGGCCGGGCTTGCAAAACGGGGAAGGGGCGCGATAGTACG
>JBAZOO010000007.1:0-115785 GCA_041648735.1 Lentisphaeria bacterium | reverse complement strand
CGCCGGCCCCACCCCCCGCCCCCTGGCGCCCCCCCCCCATGCACAACCTCCTCGAAATCACCGGCGGCGCACCCCTGAGCGGCCGCATCACCCCCGCCGGCAACAAGAACGCCGCCCTGCCGATGCTCGCGGCGACCCTCCTCACCGACGAGGAGGTCACCCTCGAAAACCTCCCCGACATCGGCGACGTCCGCACCCTCCTCGCCCTCCTCGCCGAAACCGGCGCCGACATCCACTGGGACCAGCCCCGGCGCACCGTCCGCGTCCGCGCCCGCAACCTGCGCAACCCCGACTTGCCCGCCAAGCTCTGCGCCGAAATCCGGGCCAGCATCCTCCTCGCCGCCCCACTCCTCCACCGCTGCGGCCGCGCCACCATGCCACCCCCAGGCGGCGACGTCATCGGCCGCCGCCGCCTCGACTCCCACTTCTGCGGCCTCCAAGCCATGGGCGCCACCATCGAGGAAGACCACGTCTACCGCTTCCGCGCCGACGCCGGCCTCCGCGGCGCCGACATCTTCCTCCCCGAGGCCAGCGTCACCGCCACCGAACAGCTCGCCATGGCCGCCGCCGCCGCCAAGGGCCGCACCCTCCTGCGCAACGCCGCCTCCGAACCGCATGTCGCCGACCTCTGCCTGCTCCTCCAGAAAATGGGCGCCAAGATTGACGGCATCGGCTCCAACCTCCTCACCTTCGCCGGCGTCGAAAAGCTCCACGGCACCACCCACCGCATCGTCGCCGACCACACCGAGACCGGCAGCTACCTGGCCATGGCCGCCGCCACCGGCGGCGAAGTCACCATCGCCGACGCCGACCCCCAGCACTACGCCATGACCGCCCGCGTCTTCCGCCGCCTCGGCGTCAACCTCGAGTTCGCCAACGGCGAAGTCACCGTCCGCGGCGGCCAGCCGCGGCTGGTCACCCCCGACTGGGGCGGCGGCATCCCGGTCATTGACGACGGCCCCTGGCCCCAGTTCCCCTCCGACCTGATGAGCGTGATGATCGTCCTCGCCACCCAGGCCACCGGCAGCGTCCTCTTCTTCGAGAAGATGTTCGAGAGCCGCATGTATTTCGTCGACCGCCTCATCGCCATGGGCGCCAACGCCGTCATCTGCGACCCGCACCGCGTCGTCGTCAGCGGCCCCGCCCGCCTCCACGCCATCGAACTCAACAGCCCCGACATCCGCGCCGGCATCGCCCTGGTCGCCGCCGCCCTCTGCGCCCAGGGGACCAGCACCATCCGCAACGTCCAGCTCATCGACCGCGGCTACGAACAGCTCGACCTCAAGCTCGCCGCCCTCGGCGCCCGCATCCAGCGCCACTGACCCCGCCCCGCCGCCCCTCACCCCACCCCCTCCCCATCACCACCCCATGTCCACCACCTCCCGCCCCATCCCCATCTGCATCGTCAGCCTCGGCTGCGCCAAGAACCTGGTCGACACCGAGGTCATGGCCGGCACCCTCGCCCAGGCCGGCTTCGCCCTCACCCCCGAACCGGAGCTGGCCCGCGCCCTCCTCGTCAACACCTGCGGCTTCATCAAGGACGCCCGCACCGAGGCGCAGGACGAAATCCGCAAGGCCCTGGACTGGCGCGCCGCCGCGCCCCGCCGCCGCAAGGTCATCGTCACCGGCTGCCTCCCCCAGCGCGACCTGCCCGCCCTCCACCAACGCTATCCCGAGGTGGACCTCTTCCTCAAGCTCGACGACGTGCCGCGCATCGCCGAGCACCTCGCCCGCCTCTTCGCCGGCGAAGCCACCGCCCCCAGCCCCGAAGCCACCCCCAGCCACCCCTCCACCTGGCTCTACGACCACGCCACCCCCCGCCTCCTCCTCACCCCACCCACCTTCGCCTACGTCAAGATCGCCGAAGGCTGCAACCACCACTGCCGCTTCTGCGCCATCCCCGCCATCCGCGGCCGCCAGCGCAGCCGCGCCCCCGAGTCCGTCCTCCGGGAATGCCGCAACCTCCTGGCCATGGACGTGAAGGAACTCAACCTCATCGCCCAGGACACCTCCAGCTACGGCCACGACCGCCAGGACGGCACCACCCTCGCCAGCCTGCTGCGCGACCTCGACCAGCTCGAGGGCGACTTCTGGCTCCGCCTCCTCTACACCCACCCGAAAAACCTGACCCCCGACCTGGTCGAGACCATCGCCGCCGCCCGCCACCTCGTCCCCTATCTCGACATGCCGCTCCAGCACATCAGCGACCCCATGCTCAAGGCCATGGGCCGCGGCCTCGGCGCCCGGGAGACCCGCGCCCTCCTCGACACCCTCCGCCACGCCATCCCCAGCCTCACCTTCCGCACCACCTTCCTCGTCGGCTATCCCGGCGAGACCGCCGCCGACTTCCAGGAGCTGCTGGAACTGGTGCAAAGCTTCCGCTTCGACCGCCTCGGCGTCTTCAGCTACTCGCCGGAGGAGGGCACCCCCGCCGCCCGCCTCACCGCGGGGCTCGTCCCCCCCGAACTCGCCGAGGAGCGCCGGGGCCGGCTCATGGCCGCGCAGCAGGCCATCGCCCTGGAAAAGAACCAGGCGCTGGTCGGCCAGACCATCCGCGTCCTCCTCGACCATGCGGAGTCCGCACGCGCCTGGATCGGCCGCACCGCCGGCGACGCCCCCGACGTCGACAACCGCGTCCGCGTCCACGGCGCCGCCCCGAAAGGCGGCTTCCGCGAGGTCCGCATCACCGCCGCCGAAGCCTACGAGCTGGAAGCCACTCCGGCCCGCTGAACGCCCCCCGCGGTTCCGCCGCTATAGTACATCCCCCCGACTGCCACGGGCGGCGGCAGGCAACAATCGGAGTGCGGACATGGCGGATTTGGCGGTGGACTTGGGCGGGATCAGGCTGCGCAACCCGGTGGTGACCGCCTCCGGCACCTTCGGCTATGGCAAGGACTACCTGGACCTGCTGCCGATGGAGCGGCTCGGCGCCATCACCGTCAAGGGCGTCTCACCCTTCCCCTCCCACGGCAACCCCACCCCGCGCACCGTCGAGGTCCGCGGCGGCATGCTCAATGCCATCGGCCTGCAAAACCCCGGCATCGACAAGTTCATCCACCACCCGGACTACCTCCCCTTCCTGCGCACCCTCCCCGTGCCGGTCTTCGTCAACATCTGGGGCCGCTCCATCGCCGACTACGCCGAAGTCGCCCGCCGGCTGGACGCCGAACGCGAAGGCATCGCCGCCCTCGAGATCAACATCTCCTGCCCCAACATCAAGCATGGCGGCATCGCCTTCGGCACCGACCCGGCAATGGCCGCGGCGGTCGTCGCCGCCGTCCGCCAGGCCACCGCCCTGCCGCTGATCACCAAGCTCAGCCCGAACGTCTCCCGCATCGGCGACTTCGCCCGGATTGTGGTCGAGGCGGGCAGCGACATGATCTCCCTGATCAACACCATCCCCGCCATGGCCATCGACATCGAGAGCTGGAAGCCGAAGCTCGCCAACGTCACCGGCGGCCTCAGCGGCCCGGCCATCAAGCCGATCGCCGTGCGCATGGTCTGGGAGGCCGCCCAGGCGGTCAAGGTCCCGATCATCGGCATGGGCGGCATCGCCTGCGCCGAGGACGCCATCGAGTTCCTTTTGGCCGGCGCCAGCGCCGTCGGCGTCGGCACCGCCATCTTCGCCAACCCCCGCGCCCCCCTGGAAATCGCCGACGGCCTCAACGCCTACCTCGACCGCAAGGGGATCCCCCGCGTCGCCGACCTGGTCGGCAAAGTGCAAATCCGCCGCGCCTGACCCGACCGACCGACCGACCGACCACCCACCGAAACCCGCCATGCCCCCGCCCACCCCCGTCCTCCTCACCGCCCGCGACCTGCGCTTCCGCATCAACGCCCAGGTCATCCTCGATGGCGTCTCCCTGACCATCCATGACGGCGACCGCCTCGGGCTGATCGGCCGCAACGGCGCCGGCAAGACCACCCTGCTCAAAATCCTCGCCGCCGCCGAACCGCCCGACAGCGGCGAAGTCCTGCCCCGGCGCGGCCTCCGCCTCGGCTGGCTCCCCCAGGAATCCGGCCTCCGCCCCGAAGCCACCGTGCGCAACAACATCCTCGACGGCGCCCGCGACGTCCTCGCCCTCCTGGCCCGCTACGAGGCCCTCCCCCACGACACCACCGAAGCCCACGAGATCGAGCACCAGCTCCTGCTCCTGGATGGCTGGAACCTGGAATCGCGCCTGGCGGAGGTCGCCAGCCACCTGGAAGCGCCGCCCCTCGACCGCCCCGCCCACACCCTCTCCGGCGGCGAACGCCGCCGCGTCGCCCTCTGCCGCGCCCTCATCGGCCGCCCCGACCTGCTCATCCTCGACGAACCCACCAACCACCTCGACACCGAATCAATCGAATGGCTCGAACTCTGGCTGCGCCGCGCCGGCGGCGCCTGCCTCATGGTCACCCACGACCGCTACTTCCTCGACCGCGTCGTCACCCGCACCATCGAACTCGCCAACGGCACCCTCTTCAGCCACGAGGGCAACTACCTCTCGTTCCTCGAAGCCAAGGCCCGCCGCGAAGCCGAGGCCGGGGCGGCCGACGCCAAGCGCCAGGCCTTCCTCCGCCGCGAACTGGACTGGATCCGCCGCGGCCCCAAGGCCCGCACCACCAAGTCCCAGAGCCGCATCGCCCGCTTCAATGCCGCCGCCGCGCAAAAAGCGCCCGACCAGGAGCGGGACGTGGAGATGATCCTCCCCCCGCCACCACCCCTCGGCAACCGCGTCGTCGAACTCCACAACCTCACCCTCGAACGCGGCGGCCGCACCCTCCTGCGCAACCTCGCCCTCGAAATCCCCGCCGGCGCCAAGATCGGCGTCGTCGGCCGCAACGGCACCGGCAAGACCACCCTCCTCCGCACCATCCTCGGCGAACTCGCGCCCGCCGCCGGCAGCGTCTTCACCGACCCCAAAGTCCGCTTCAACGTCATTGACCAGCACCGCCTCCAGCTCGACGACGCCAAGACCGTCCTCCAGGAAGTCGGCGACGGCCAGGAAAGCCTCCGCCTCGGCAACACCAGCGTCAGCGTCTGGAGCTACCTCCGCCGCTTCCTCTTCGCCGACGACCGCATCAACACCGCCGTCGGCAAGCTCTCCGGCGGCGAACGCAGCCGCCTGCTCATGGCCAAGATCCTCAAGAACGGCGGCAACTTCCTCGTCCTCGACGAACCCACCAACGACCTCGACCTCGCCACCCTGCGCATCCTCGAGGAAGCCCTCGCCGAGTTCCCCGGCTGCGTCCTCATTGTCAGCCATGACCGCTGGTTCCTCAACCGCATCTGCACCGGCATCCTGGCCATCGAGGCGGACGGCCAGACCTTCTACCAGCCCGGCGACTACGACTACTACCGCGAAAAGCGCGAGGCCCGCCGCCGCGCCGCCGCCGCCAGCGCCAGCGAAGCGCCGCCAGGCCGGGCCGCGGAGGAGGCACCGCCAACCGCCGCCGCCAGCGCCAGTGCGCCGCCGCCGCCGAAGCGCGCCCTGAAATGGAAGGAGCTGAAGGAGCTGGAAGGGATGGAAGCCGCCATCGAGGCCGCCGAGGCGGAGGTGGCGCGCCTGGAGGCGCTCTTCGCCGCCCCCGACTTCTTCGCCCGCCACGGCGCCCAGGCCCGGGAACTCACCGACCAGCTCGCCGCCGCCCGGGCCGCGGCCGAACGCCTCTACGCCCGCTGGGCGGAGCTGGAGGCCTGGCGCGGCGAAGCCTGCAAACAATAATCCCCACCACTGCTCTGTAATGCTTAAAAGTGCGGATTCACCACGAGCGCCCCGGTTTCCTCCGTGTCCTCTGCGACCTTGCATGTCCCTCTCTGGTGAATCATTCAGGTGAACGCCGCGCCGGAAATCCCCCCGCCCATGATCACCGCCGGCCTCTGCGCCCCCCTCATCCTCGCCTTCGCCTGGGAACGGCTCCTCGAACGGCTCAACCTCCGCCATGTCGCCCGCCACGGCGCCGAGCTGCCCGCCGAGCTGGCCGCACGCCTGCCGGCGAACCACCACCCCCGGGCGCTCGACTACCTCCGCGCCCGGATCCGGCTCGGCCACGCCGCCGCCAGCCTGGAGCTGCTGGAACGCCTGGCCTGGCTCCTGCTCCTCCTGCCGCCCCTGGCTGCCTGGAGCGCCGCCGCCACCCCCGGCCCGGTCAGCGCCGGACTGCTCCTCGCCATCGTCATGGCCCTGGCCGGCAGCCTGCTGCAACTGCCGCTGGAATGGCACGAAACCTTCCGCCTCGAAGCCCGCTTCGGCTTCAACCGCGCCACCCCCCGGGTCTTCTGGACGGACCAGCTCAAGGGGCTGCTCCTCCAGGCCGCCATCGGCCTGCCGGCCCTCGCCGCCGTGCTCGCCCTCGCCGTCCACTGCCCAAACCACTGGTGGCTGGCGGCCAGCGCCTTCCTCATCACCCTCGAAACCCTCCTGCTCTTCCTCTTCCCCCGCCTGATCGCGCCGCTCTTCAACCGCTTCGAACCGCTGCCCGCCGGTGAACTCCGCGACGGACTGGAAGCGCTCGCCCGCCGCCGCGGCTTCCCCCTCGAACAGATCGTCATCATGGACGGCTCACGCCGCTCCGGCCACGCCAACGCCTACTTCGCCGGCTTCGGCCGGCACCGGCGGCTCGTGCTCTACGACACCTTGGCCAACCAGCTCACCCCCCCCGAACTCGCCGCGGTGGTCGCCCATGAGATCGGCCACTGCAAGCGCCGCCACCTCCTGCTGCTGGGCACCCTCGCCGCCCTGGCCCTCACGGCGGGCGCCTTCCTGGCCTGCCGCCTGCTCGCCTGGCCGGCGTTCGCCGCCACCCTGCGGCTGCCCGCCGGCCAGCCCGGCGCCGCCCTGGCCGCCCTCGGCATCCTCGCCAGCCCCGTCCTTGCCGCGCTCGCCCCCCTGCGCAACCACCTGCTCCGCCGCTGCGAATACGCCGCCGACGCCTACGCCGTCCGCGCCACCGGCGGCGCCGCGCCGCTGCGCGCGGCGCTCCTCCGCCTCTTCGAAAGCAACCTGGCGCCCTTGCGCCCCCACCCGCTCCACAGCCTCTGGCACGACTCGCACCCCCCCCTGCCCGCACGCCTCGCCGCCATCGCCCGCGCCGCCGCCGAAGCCGCCACCACCGCCGCCCAACGCCCCCCGCCGCCGACGCCGGCATAGGGGCCAGTTTGCGGACTCCGCACCCCGCCCGCCCTGCCCCCCGGCGGCGCGACCCATCACGCTCGCACGCGAATTTCGGCGGCAAGGACGCACTTCACCCCATGTTGCGTTTTCCGGGGCCCGGACGTGGGGAAAAACGCCTTCACCACAACGGCACGACGCCACGAAGCCCGAGTGCTCACCGCCTTTCGGCCGCAGAGGGAAAAACGCTCGTCGCATTGTTCCTTTTGTCGCGCAACGCCGTCGTGCTGTGCGGGCAGGTCGGTTTAAGGTTTTGCTTAAATTCGCCACTCCCGCGCCGCGGCGGCGCCGGCGGAGCCGGGCCGCGGGCGGCTCAGAACTCGGCGCTCAGCGGGGTGCGGGCGAAGGGGATGACGTCACGGATGTTGGCCATGCCGGTGCAGAAGCGGACCATCCGCTCGAAGCCGAGGCCGAAGCCCGCGTGGGGCACGGTGCCGAAGCGGCGCAGGTCCAAGTACCACCAATAGTCCTTGGGCTCCATCCCCATTTCGCGGATGCGCGCCTCCAGGCGGTCGAGCCGCTCCTCGCGCTGGCTGCCGCCGATGATCTCGCCGACCTGCGGCAGCAGCACGTCCATGGCGGCGACCGTCTTGCCGTCGTCGTTCTGGCGCATGTAGAAGGCCTTGATCTCCTTCGGGTAGTCCATGACGATCACCGGCCCCTTGAACAGCTCCTCGGCCAGGTAGCGCTCGTGCTCCGACTGCATGTCCATCCCCCAATGCGGCTCGAACTCGAAGCGGTTCGCCACCTTCTCCAGATGCTTCACCGCCTCGGTGTAGCCGATCCGGGTGAACGGCGCCTCCGCCAGGTGGCGGAGCATGGCCAGCAACCCCTTCTCGATGCGGTCGTTGAAGAACTTGAGGTCATCGCCGCAGTGGCTGAGGATGTGCTGGAAGAGGTGCCGCAGGTAGCCCTCGGCCAGGTCGGCGGCGTCATGGAGGTCGGCAAAGGCCATCTCCGGCTCGATCATCCAGAACTCGGCCAGGTGCCGGCTGGTGTTGGAGTTCTCGGCGCGGAAGGTCGGGCCGAAGGTGTAGACCCGCCCCAGGGCGCAGGCGTAGGTCTCGGCCTCGAGCTGGCCGCTGACGGTGAGGAACGCCTTCTTGCCGAAGAAGTCCTGCTGGTAGTCAACCTTCCCCGTCGCCTTGTCGCGGGGCGGCTTCTCCAGGTCGAGCGTGGTCACCTGGAACATGGCGCCGGCCCCCTCGCAGTCGCTGGCGGTGATGATCGGGGCGTTGAAATAGCTGAACTCGCGGGCCTGGAAGAAGTGGTGCGTGGCGATGGCCAACTGGTTGCGCACCCGCTGCACCGCGCCGATGGTGTTGGTCCTGGCCCGCAGATGCCCAACCTCGCGCAAGACCTCGAAGGAGATGCGCTGCTTGCCCAGCGGATACTCCAGCGGCTCGCAGAAGCCGTAGACCGTCACCTCCCGGGCCAGCAGCTCCACCGCCTGCTCCTTGCCGGGCGAGCGCACCAACTGCCCGACGACCCGCAGCGACGCGCCCGGGAAGAGCTTGAGCACCGCCGTGTCGTAGTTCTCCACCTGCTTGCGGTCGGCCACCACCTGAAGGTTGCCGAGGCAGGAGCCGTCGTTCAGCTCGATGAAGGAAAAGCCGCCCTTGGAGTCGCGCCGGGTGCGCACCCAGCCGCCGACCGCCACCTCCCGCTCGGCCGCCGCCCCGGCGGCCAGCAGATGCTTGATCAATTCCAATTTCATCGTCCAACCCTCGTTGCAACCCCGGCCGGCTTCCGCCGCGGGGCGACTTTGACGGGAAAACAGGAAGCGGTAATGTAGCCCGCCCCCTTCCCCCTGCACGCGCCCGCTTTCGTTTCCGCGCTTGCCGGATTACGTTGTCGGCCGCCCCGCCGCCAGCCCGCCTGGAGCCGCCGACCATGAGCATCTGCAACCTCTTCCTCGTCCGCAGCGCCCACCTCAACGCCAGCGGCAGCCTCTTCGGCGGCTGCCTCATGGCCCAGATCGACGAGGTCGGCTACTGCCTGGTGCGGCGGCTGCACCCGCGGCTGAACTTCGTCACCCGCGCCTGCACCGTGGAATTCATCGCCCCGGCCCGGCTGGGCGACCTGGTGGAGTTCACCGCCAGCCTGGCGAAGACCGGCACCAGCTCGCTCCAGGTCCAGGTCACCGGCAGCGTTGACGGCCGGACCATCGCCACCGCCAGCCTCGTCTACGTCCGTGTCCGCCCCGACGGCGCCAAGGCGCCCATCGCGGAAGCGTGACCCCGGTGAGCCCCGTCCCCGGCCGGTTCGGCGTTCGGGGCGCTTTCCCCTCTCCCCAATCCCCCCCCACTTTTTTGGTTCTTCCGGGGTTTGGGTGGGTCGGCGTGAGCACGAATCTGGGCGTGACGTCGCCGATCCGGGGCAGTTTTCCCAAGGTAATGTCCGCGGTTTTCCCGCACGGGCGTTTGCAACATGCTTGTCCCCAAGCTGATATTAGCCCGGTTTTTCGCGGCCGGGGCGGGGGAAGTTACCCACAGGCGGCGGCCCGGCTCCGACGAGCTTGTCCCGCCTTCTTCAAGAAATGGCACTGGTGGGCCACCCATTCACGGCTGGCGCCGATGCGCAGGGCCGCGCACACCCTCAAGAACCACTGGCGGGGCATTGCCAACGCCATCACAGGCGAAAATCACCAACCTTTTCCATTGCGGTGGCCTCGACCGATATCCATCAACCCCATGATTTCAACCCACCCAAACCCCGGAAGCGCCGGAAAAGCCCGCCCCGCGCACTTTGCCAGAGATTTCCGCGGGTTGCCAGTCCGTCCATCGTGATCGCCTCCGGCGTTGTGGGTCAGCGGCAACGATTGGCCATCAACAGCGACCGCATGATAATTATTAGAAATTGCGGCGCAACTAATTATAAAAAAAATAGGGGAGGTGGAGCGATTTGCCTGAACGCAACTGGCGGGGTATATTGGGCGCAGTCCGTTTGGAGTCGGCATGGTGCCGCACTGCCGAAGCTTTTGCCAGAGCCTCGGATAATAGTCGCCGTGATAAGCTGACGATCCGCGACCAGATGGAACGGGTGCTTGGCGCAGCCCATGGCGGCCAAACGCGATGGGGTCATGACGATGGATGAGCTGGCGGAGTACCTGAAGCTCTCCAAGTCCACGCTCTCCAAGCTCGCCGTTGAGAGCAAACTCCCCGGCACAAAGATCGGCAAGCGCTGGCGGGGTTCACAAGGACGCCATCGCCGAGTGGATGAAGCACGGCCTCGAACCGGGTCGGGGAGCCACGGGCGAATGAACACGACCTACCACAGCCAGTACTGGGCACACGCCTTGACCCTTCGCGGGTCTGGGGGCGACATTGCTGCGCTGTCGCGGTCCATCGCCAACGCACGGGTTGACCTCAACCCCCATCAGATCGATGCCGCACTCTTCGCCCTTCGCTCGCCCTTCACCAACGGGGCGATCCTGGCCGACGAGGTTGGCTTGGGCAAGACCGTCGAGGCGGGCATCGTCCTTTCCCAGAAGTGGGCCGAACGCCGCCGGCGCATCCTCATTGTCGTGCCCGCCATGCTCCGCAAGCAGTGGCAGCAGGAACTGAGCGAAAAGTTCTTCATCCCATCCGAGGTCTTGGATTCCCAGGTGGTCGGGCGCCTGCGGAAGAACGGGGGCGGCAACCCGTTCGACCAGAAGGACAAGGCCGTCATCTGTTCGTACAACTTCGCCGCCGCCAAGGCCGCCGCCGTTGCGCAGGTGCCGTGGGACATGGTGGTGATCGATGAGGCCCACCGCCTGCGGAACGTCCACCGCTCGCGCACGCGCCGCCAGAACAACCCGGCCGCGCGGAAGACGATGGCCCACCGCATCACCGAGGCGGTCGGCAAGGCCCCCAAGCTCCTGCTCACCGCCACGCCACTGCAGAACTCGCTGCTGGAACTATTCAGCTTGGTCAGCGTGATCGATGCTCATGTGTTCGGCGACCGCGCCTCGTTCCGAGAGCAGTTCATCAACAGCACGGACGAACTCACCCGTAACGTGCAACTGAAACAGCGGATCGCGCCGGTCTGCACCCGCGCATTGCGCAAGCAGGTGACCGAGTACATCCCGTTCACCAACCGTGTTCCGATCACCCAGGAGTTCCTGCCCACCGACCAGGAGCAGGCCCTCTACGACGAGATCACCACCTACCTGCGGCGGGAGGTCCTCTACGCCCTCCCCGCCAGCCAACGGCAACTCATCACGATGGTGTTGCGGAAACTGCTGGCCTCGTCCACCTTCGCCATTGCCCGGACGCTCCGCCGCCTCGCGGATCGCCTGGAGAACCTTCGCGACCAGCTTGACCTGCTTGATGATGAAGACCTGGAGGGCATCGCTGAACTGGCGGACGAGTATGGCGAGGACGCCGAGGAAGACGCCGACGAGAAGATTGACCCGGAGAAGCTGAAGGGCGAACTGCAAGACCTGCGCCGCTACGCCGAGTTGGCCGCGCGCATTGGACACAACGCCAAGGGCGACACGTTGCTGCCAGCACTCCGAATCGCCTTTGCCAAGGCTGAAGCGCTTGGCGCGGCCCGCAAGGCGGTCATCTTCACCGAGTCCCGCGAGACCCAGACATACCTCTTCGACCTGCTGGCCGCCAACGGCTACGACGGCCAGGTCGCCACGGTCAACGGCACGAACAACCAGCCCCACCACGCCGCGATCTACGAGCGCTGGTTGGCCAAGCACCAAGCTACTGACCGGGTTTCCGGTTCCCGCGCCATCGACATGAAGGCAGCCATCGTCGAGCATTTCCGGGACGAGGCCACGATCCTCGTCGCCACGGAAGCCGCCGCCGAGGGCGTCAACCTCCAGTTCTGCTCGCTGGTCGTCAACTTCGACCTTCCCTGGAACCCGCAACGCATCGAACAACGCATTGGCCGTTGCCATCGCTACGGCCAGAAGCACGACGTGGTCGTCGTCAATTTCCTCAACCGCCGCAACGAGGCCGACAAGCGCGTCTACGAGCTGCTCAGCGAGAAGTTCCGCCTCTTTGACGGCGTCTTTGGCGCCTCGGACGAGGTGCTGGGGGCGCTGGAATCCGGCGTGGACATCGAGCGCCGGATCGCCGAGGTCTACCAGACCTGCCGCACCAACGCGGAAATCCAGGCGGCGTTCGACGCTCTCCAAGCCGATCTCGACGCCAAGATTCAGGCTCGCCTGGCCGCGACCCGTCAGGCGCTGATGGAGAACTTCGATGAGGACGTGCGTTCGCGCCTCAAGGTCAGCCGCGAGAAGACCCTTGAATGCCTGTCCCAGCGGGAACGGTGGCTGCTCGACCTGACGCGGGTCGAGCTTGACGGCCAGGCCCAGTTCGACCCGCAACTGCCACGCTTCCTCTACACCGGCACCGAGGCCGGTACTTCCGGGGAAAACTTCCGGGGGGGCTGGTACAACCTCGGCTGGAAGGCCGCCGAGACTGCCGACGAGCATTTCTACCGCCCGGACCACCCGCTGGCCGTGCGGCTCATCGAGCGGGCCATCGCCCGCAAACTGCCCGTTGCCGAGATCGCGTTCGACTACACGAACCACCCCTCGAAGATCAGCGTCGTCGAGCCGCTGGTGGGGCAATCCGGCTGGCTGGAAGTGTCCAAGCTCACCGTGTCCGCTGTCGAAGTGGACGAGTTCCTCGTCTTCGCCGCCAGAACCGACCACAGGCAAATTCTTGACGAGGAGATCTGCCGCAAGCTCCTCTCCCTCCCGGCCACGCTCGGCCCTGAGCTCGCGGACGTGCCCGACCTGGCGGAGCAGCGGAAGGCCGAGGCCGCGGCCCGCCTGGGCGAGATCGCCACCCGCAACGCCCGGTTCTTCGACGAGGAGGTCCTCAAGCTCGACCGTTGGAGCGAGGACCTCAAGCTGTCGCGCGAACACGAGATCAAGGAACTCGACAAGCAGATTCGTGAGCTTCGCCGTTCCGCCGCGCTTGCCCAGTCATTGCAGGACAAGCTGGTCCACCAGAAACAACTGCGCGAACTCGAACGCCGCCGCAACGTGAAACGCCGTGAGCTTTTCGACGCCCAGGACGCCATCGATCAGCAGCGGGAAGAACTGATCGGCAAGATCGAAAAGCAGTTGAAGCATACCAGCGATGTTCAGACCCTGTTCACCTTACGATGGAAGGTGCAGTGAAGGGAGCCGCACGATGAACGCACAAGAACCACTCTTAAAGATTCGATTCGACGGGACGCCAGTTGGTCCTGGGAAGATCCCCGTGGCACATCTGCTGCGGTTCCTGTCGAACTTCAATAAAGCCCTGCAAAGAATCGGTCGTGTTCTCAGTGGCGATAGCGAAAGCGTGCGACAGGGACGACCGTCCGAAAGTATCAAAGGCGAGGTCGCACTAGACCTCGTTCTGTTGACCGCGGGCAGCCCTGCGGCCGTCCTCGGTTTTGAACGCCGTCAAGCTACCCCTTCGCTGCCGCACATGGACATCGGTCTTGAGATATTGGAAGCTGCCGTTCGCGGTCTTGGCGAAATTCAGAAGCCGGATGCGACTGGGCGACTTCCCAAGGGGTATGACGCCGGTGTTCTCATGGCCTGGCGAGATGCCGGCGTGCTCTTCAACCAGGGGTTCGAACACATCGAGCTGACCTTCAACCATCGCGCCACGCCGATCAAGACAACATTCACGCCTGTCGGTTATTGGCGGATACAAGAGCGCATCAAGGGGCGGCAGACCAATATCCGCACCATCGAAGGTCGGCTATTGATGGCTGACTTCAAAGAGCACGGCACACGATGCCGAGTGCATCCGAGCGTTGGCGAGCCAGTATTGTGCCTTTTCGACAAAGAACAGAAAGAGGAGGTGCTGGAGGACATCCTGCATTACGTGCGTGTCATTGGAGAAGCCAAGGAAGACCCGCTGACCGGCAAGATCGCCAGCGTCAGGATTCACGACATCGAACGGCTGGAAGGACGCGAGGGCGAGGCAACCGAGTTACTCCCGCAGGGAACGCCGGTGTCCCGTGGGTTCTGGGAGTCGCCGACACTTGATGAACTGGCGCTGACCCAGAATGTCGCGCCATTACAAGATGCTCGTGCGTTGTTCGGCACGTGGCCCGGCGAGGAGGACGACGGATTCGAGTCGGCCGTGGATGATCTGCGACATCACGCCATTCGCGGGGGGAATCCGTCATGAGCGACGCGAACATCATCCTTGACACCTGCATTGTGTCCTACCTGATGCGCGGTGGAGTCCAGGCACAGGCCTATTTGCCCCACGTTCAGGGCAAGTTGTTGGCCATCAGCTTCATCACCGTCGGCGAGCTCTATTTCGGCGCTGAAAAGGCACGCTGGGGAGAACTTAAGCGAAATCAGTTGGAGACCACGCTGCGGAATTTTGTCGTCATTCCTTACGACCACGAGATTGCCCGTTGCTATGGGCGTCTGGTCGCAGAGCGGCAACGCAATGGCACCCCCATAGCACCCAACGATGCCTGGATCGCCGCCTGCACGGTTCGCCATCGCGTGCCCCTGGTGACACACAACCCGCGGGATTTTGTAGGAATCACGGACATCCAGGTGATTACCGAACATTGAGTTGGAAATCCTGGAGAATAGAGCGTTATGGCGAAAAGCAATACACGGCTGGAACTGACCTGGATCGGCAAGGAGAACCGGCCGAAGCTGGAGCCGCGGATCCTGATCGAGGATGCGGGCAAGTCGTACCATGCCGCCCGGCGGGGCGGCGAGAACGACCTCTTCGACAACCGGCTGATCTTCGGCGACAACCTTCTGGCCCTCAAGGCGCTGGAACAGGAGTTCACCGGCAAGATCAAGTGCATCTTCATCGATCCGCCCTACAACACGGGCTCGGCATTCGAGCAATATGATGACGGTGTTGAGCATAGCCTATGGATGAACCTGATGGCAGGAAGGCTTGAGTTGATCAAGCGACTTCTTAGGCCGGACGGAAGCCTGTGGGTCAGCCTTGACGACAACGAGGCCCATTACTTCAAGGTCGTCTGTGACGAACTTTTCGGGCGCAACTGTTTCATCGCGGACATTGCCTGGCAGAAGCGAGATGGCCCGCCCAACGACCGTCGGATCGGCTCAATTCACGACCACATTCTGGTGTGGGGATGTTCTAAAAGTGGGACTTCCCGAAAGACCCTTGCGGAAGAGGCATTCAACCTCATGCCAAGAACCGATAAGGCCAACGCTCAGTACCGAGTGTTTCCTGAGCCGAACGGCCCTGATGAGCGTGGTCCCTTCCGCAAGATAGACACGACTGGAAATGGGAAGGGAGGCCGATATGTGGAAAGCCTCTTCTACGGTTTCACTAATCCCTACACGGGTGAGGAGGTATGGCCCCGAAAAGGAACATGCTGGCGGCATAGTAAGGAAGAAATGGAACGACTGCAGAAGGATCGGAGACTCTATTGGGGCGTGCAGGGAACCGCGAAGACACCGATGCGCAAGCTCTTCATGAGTGAGGCAAAAGAAGGGATGTCTGCTCCATCAATCTGGCACGATGTCGGTCTGAACCAACATGCATCAAGCGAGATGGAGAAGCTCTTTGGTGAGAAGGCGGCATTCGAGACCCCGAAACCCGAGGCCCTTCTGCGGCGCATCATCCACATTGCCACTAACCCCGGCGATTGGGTTCTCGACTCTTTCGCTGGTTCCGGCACGACCGGCGCGGTCGCGCACAAGATGGGCCGCCGCTGGATCATGGTGGAGTTGGGCGAGCATTGCCACACCCACATCATCCCACGGTTGAGGAAGGTGATCGACGGCCAGGACCAGGGCGGGATCAGCAAGGCGGTCAACTGGAAGGGCGGCGGCGGGTTCCGCTACTACCGGCTGGGGCCGTCCCTGATCGTCGCGGATGAATGGGGCAACCCGGTGATCAACCCCGAGTTCAACGCCGGGATGCTGGCCGAGGCGATGTGCAAGCTGGAAGGCTTCACGTTCGAGCCGAACGCCGAGGTGTACTGGCAGCACGGCCGGAGTTCCGAGACCGACTTCATCTACGTGACCACCCAGATGATGACCAAGGAGATGCTGGCCAAGCTCAGCGACGAGGTCGGCCCCAACCGCAGCCTGCTGATCTGTTGCAGCGCCTTCGGTTGCGATGCCAGCCAGTTCGAGAACCTGACGGTGAGGAAGATACCCAAGGCCGTGCTGAAGAAGTGCGAATGGGGGCACGACGACTATTCGCTGGAGATCAAGAACCTCCCCGCTCCCCCGGAAGCGCCGCCGGAAGAAGCACTGCTGCTGGAACCGGACGTTTCACCGGACACTGCCAGCCGGGGCACGGCCCGCAAGCCCGCCCGGAAGTTCGGCAAAGGCAAGGACGAGGGCGCGATGCTGTTCGACATCGACGCCGCCGGCGCGAAGGGAGGCAAGTGATCATGGCGATCCAGCACGTCAATGCGATCAGCAATCGCCTGAGCCTGCGGCCGCCGCAGCGGGAATCGTTGGAGATCCTCGCCCGTGTCTGCGAGATCGCCGAGCTGTCGAAGGATGCCGACCCGGCAGCGGCGCTGGCGGCGATCAAGAGCGAGTTCCCGACGCTCGAGGAGTTCGAGCGGGAGTTCCCGTCCCTGTGCTTCGCCCTGGCCACGGGCGTGGGCAAGACGCGGCTGATGGGCGCGTTCATCGCCTACCTGCACCAGGCGAAAGGGATTAGGAACTTCTTCGTGCTCGCGCCGAACCTGACGATCTACAACAAATTGATCGCCGACTTCACGCCCAACACGCCGAAGTACGTCTTCAAGGGCATCGGCGAGTTCACGACAACCCCGCCCGTGATCATCACGGGGGACAATTACGAGTCCGGGGCGGGTGTTCGTGGCGGGTGGCTGTTCGACGACGGCGTCCACGTCAACATCTTCAACATCTCGAAGATCAACAGCGAAGTGCGCGGCGGCAGCGCGCCCCGCATCAAGCGACTGAGCGAGTACATCGGCCAGAGCTACTTCGATTACCTGGCGGGCCTGGACGACCTGGTGATGCTGATGGACGAGAGCCATCGCTACCGGGCGACGGCGGGCGTGCGGGCGATCAACGAGCTCAAGCCGATCCTGGGCCTGGAACTGACCGCCACGCCGCAGGTGGAGGCCGGCGGGCGGGCCGTGCCGTTCAAGAACGTGATCTACAGCTACCCGCTGGCGGTGGCGATGGACGACGGATTTGTCAAGGAACCGGCCGTGGCGACCCGCGAGAACTTTGATGCCAACGCCTACTCGGCCGAGGGGCTGGAGAAGGTCAAGCTCGAGGACGGCGTGCGGATTCACGAGAACACCAAGGTCGAGCTGGAGGTGTACGCCCGCAACAACGACAAGCCGATCGTCAAGCCGTTCATGCTGGTCGTGGCGACGGATACGACCCACGCCAATGCCCTCCAGCAGCTCATCGAGGGCGACACCTTCTTCGAGGGCCGATACAAGGGCAAGGTCATCCAGGTCCACTCGAATATCCGGGGCGAGGAGAAGGACGAGACCGTCCAGCAGCTCTTGACGGTCGAACACGCCGACAACCCGGTGGAGATCGTCATCCACGTCAACATGCTCAAAGAGGGCTGGGACGTGACGAACCTCTACACGATTGTCCCGCTGCGGGCGGCCAACTCGCGGACGCTCGTGGAACAGTCCATCGGTCGCGGCCTGCGGCTGCCCTATGGCAAGCGCGTGGGCGTGCCGGCCGTGGACCGGTTGACCATCGTCTCGCACGACAAGTTCCAGGAGATCGTGGACCACGCCAACGATCCGGATTCGATCATCCGGGCGGGCGTGGTGATTGGGCGCGACATCCCGGAGGCGGGCCGCAAGGCCGTGGAGGTCAAGAGCGCATTCGAGCAGGCCATCTCCGGCGGTGTCGTCCCCGCCCGCCCTGCCGCCGGCGGACAGCCCGCCGTCGAGCAGAGGAAGCTTTTTGAGAGGCCGGAAGAACAGGAGGTCGCCAAGGCGACCTACCAGGTCATCAAGCAATACGAGCGGCTCAAGGGTAGCGAGCAACTCCAGGACGCCGAGATCCAGCGGCAGATCGTGCGGAAGGTGCAGGAGATCGTTCGGCCAGCGCAGGGCGTGCTCGAAGGCATCGGCGAGGCGGTGGACGTGGCCGAGGTGGTGCAGAGGACGACCGCGCTGTACCGCGAGCTGTCCATCGATGTGCCGAAGATCGTGGTCGTGCCCAAGGGCGAGGTGTCCTGCAAGTATGAGGACTTTGAGCTCGAGGTTCGCAACATCAAGTTGCAGCCGGTCGCCCAGGACATTCTGATTCAGCACCTGCACGAGAACCAGCGGTATCGGCTGCGGGAGGGTTCGGGCATCATCAAGGAGAAACGCCCCGAGAACTATCTGGTGCGTGGCCTAATCGATTTCGACGACATCAGCTATGCCGAGCACGCCGGGCTGCTCTACAAGCTGGCCGGGCAGGTCGTGGCGCGGTTGCGGGCCTATCTTGCGGAAGAGGACGACGTGATTAACGTCCTTCAGTACCACCAGCAGACCTTGGTGAACCTGATCCACGCGCAGATGCGGCAGCACTTCAAGGAGTCGGCCAGCGCCTACGAGGCCCATGTGACCCGGGGCTTCCACACGCTGCGGGCGAACAACTACTCGGCCGCGGCCGACGAGAACGTGCGGGATTTTCGCGCGGTGATTCCGGACGGCCAGCGCAACCGCATCGGCACGATGGTCTTCGGCGAGTTCCGCAAGTGCCTTTATCCGATCCAGAAGTTCGATTCCGACCCCGAGCGCCGGTTCGCGGTGATCCTCGAGAACGACGGCGATGTCCTGAAGTGGTTCAAGCCTGCCAAGGGCGACTTCCAGATTCACTTCAGCCACGAGGAGTCCTACGAGCCGGACTTTGTCGTCGAGACGAAGGCCGAGAAGTTCCTCTGCGAACCGAAGCGGGCGAACGAGATGACGGACGAGGTTGTCCTTGCCAAGGCGGATGCGGCGGCGACCTGGTGCAAGCACGCGACGGCTCACGCCAAGGAGAACGGCGGCAAGCCGTGGCGATACCTGCTGATCCCCCACGACCAGATACAAGACCAGATGACCCTTGCCGGGGTGGCGGCTCGATACGAGGTGCGTGCCAAGAGCTGACAGAAGGGCCGCCATGAGACATGGGCCATATTGTGGCCGAGGGGACGGGCAAACCATGGCGTGCCTTCCTCCTGCTGCCGCTGGTCTGGCCGCCCTGAACTGATAGGAATTTGAGGCTCTTCCGGGGTTTGTGTGGGTCTGGATGAGCACGAATCCGGGCGTGACGTAGCCGATGCTGGGCGGTTTTCCCAAGGTAATGTCCGCGGTTTTCCCGCACGGGCGTTTGCAACATGCTTGTCCCCAAGCTGATATTAGCTCCGGTTTTTCGCGGCCGGGGCGGGGGAAGTTACCCACAGGCGGCAGCCCGGCTCCGACGAGCTTGTCCCGCCTTCTTCAAGAAATGGCACTGGTGGGCCACCCATTCCCGGCTGGCGCCGATGCGCAGGGCCGCGCACACCCTCAAGAACCACTGGCGGGGCATTGCCAACGCCATCACGGCGAAAATCACCAACCTTTTCCACTGCGGCGGCCTCGACCGATATCCATCAACCCCATGATTTCAACCCACCCAAAAGCCGGAAGCGCCACTTTTTTTCGCCCCGCCCCGTGCCTGGCCCGGGCGGGGGTCAGCCGGCGTCGAGCTTGCGGGCGAGGGTGTTGCGGTGGAGGCCGAGGAGGTCGGCGGCGGCGGAGCGGTTGCCGCCGGTGCGTTCCAGGGCGAGGCGGAAGAGTTCCTGTTCCAGCAGCCCCAGGGCCCGGGCGTAGAGGCGGCCGGGGGCGTCCGCCGCCGCGGCGAGGGCTTCCAGCCATTGGCGCAGCAGCTCCGGCCCGGCGGCCGGGGGCGCGGCGGCCGCGGTGCCGCCAGCCGCCCCCCGCAGGGACGGCGGCAGATGGTCGGGCAGCAGCGGGCCGGCGCCGCCGGCGGCGAGGCAGGCGTGTTCGAGGGCGTTGCGGAGTTCGCGGACGTTGCCCGGCCACTCCGCGGCCCGCAGCCGGTCGAGGGTGGCGGGGGCGAGGGTGCAGCGGCCGGCCGTGAAGCGGTCGAGGAAGTGGCTGGCCAGCAGCGGGAGGTCGTCCCGGCGCTCGCGCAAGGGGGGGAGCCGGATTTGGACGACGCAGAGGCGGTAGTAGAGGTCGGCGCGGAAGCAGCCGGCGGCGACATCCCGCTGGAGGTCGCGGTTGGTGGCGGCGACGATCCGGAGATCAACGTCGCGGGCGGCGGTGCCGCCGAGGGGTTCGACCTGGCGGGTGTCGAGGACGCGGAGGAGCTTGACCTGGGCCGGCAGCGGCAGGTCGGCGATTTCGTCGAGGAACAGGGTGCCGCCGGAAGCCTGCTCGAAGCGGCCGGGGCGGTCGGCCGTGGCGCCGGTGAAGGCACCCTTGGCGTGGCCGAAGAGTTCGCTTTCGACCAGGGTTTCGGGAAGCGCGCCGCAGTTGACGGCGACAAAGGGGCCGGCGCGGCGCGGCGAGAGCTGGTGGAGCGTGCGGGCGGCCAGTTCCTTGCCGGTGCCGGTCTCGCCAAGGAGGAGCAGGCTGGCGTCGGTGGCGGCGGCGCGGACGAGCTGCTTGAAGACTTCCTGGATCGCCGGGGAGCGGCCGACGAAGCCGCAGCGGTCGCGGACGGCGCCGGCCTCCGGGCCCGGTTCCGCCGCGGCGGCCAGGGCGGCTTCGGCTTTGCGGACGAGGGCGTCGGCCAGGGCCAGGTCGAAGGGTTTGGGGAGATAGTCGAACGCCTTGCCTTCCAGGGCCTTGACCACGGTGTCGAGGGAGCCGTAGGCGGTGATGGCCACCACCGGCAGGGCGGGGCGCTCCGTCCGCAGCCGGGCGAGCAGGTCGAGGCCGTTGCCATCCGGCAGGCAGAGGTCGAGGAAGAGCAGGTCGGGCGGCTGGCGCTGGAGGGCGGCGAGCCCGGCGGCGAGGGTGGCGGCGGCGGCGACGCGATGGCCGCGGGCGGCGAAGTGGCGGCAGAAGGCGTAGCGGATCGCCTCTTCGTCATCAATGATCAGGAGGGAGAGCATGGATAGTCATCCTCGCGGCAGGGTGAACCAGAAGCGGGCGCCGCCGCCGGGCGGGTTTTCGTAGCCGATGGCGCCGCCCAGCGACTCCGCCAGGCGGGCGCAGACGAACAGGCCGAGGCCGGTGCCGTGGGGCTTGCCGGTGACAAAGGCGGCGAAGGGCTCCTGGCCAGGCGGCAGGTGGACGCCGGGGCCGCTGTCGCGGAGTTCGCAGCGCCAGCGGCGCGCGTCGGCCGGATCGGGGGCGGCGCCGAGCTGGAGCTGGCCGCCCTGGGGCATGGCGTCGAGGGCGTTGAGGATCAGGTTGAGCCAGATCTGGCGCAGGCGGCGTTCGTCAGCCGCGACCCGGCAGGGGTTGGGGAAGGCGGTGGTGACGGCGACCCCGGCCCGCTCCAGCTTGGGGCGCAGGGTGGCAAGGACGGCCTGGGCGACCTCCCCCGCGTCGCCGGCGGCGGGCCGTTCCGCCGCCGGAACCCCCGCCGCCGGAACCGGGCCGGCATCGGCGCCTTGGGCGAGGGCGAGCAGTTCCTGGAGGAACAGGTCCAGGCGGTCGATCTCGCGCAGGATGTGGGTGAGGCTGGGATCCGCCGGCGCCGGGCCGGCACCGGCCAGGATTTGGGCATTCATCTTGATGCCGCTCAAGGGATTGCGGATTTCGTGGACGACCACGGCCGCCAGCCGGCCGACGGCCGCCAGTTGCACGGCGCGGGTGAGCTGGCGGCGGGATTCGGCCAGCTCCCGGCCGAGAATGGTGAACGCCTCCTGGAGCTGGCGGAGTTCCGGCGGCGCGGCGGCGGTGGCCGGCGGCACGGCGGCGGCGGCGGCCGCCGGCTCCTGCCCCGCGGCCACGCCGGCGGCCAGGCGGCGCAGGCTGGCGGCCAGGTTTTCGACCGGCGCGGCCACCCTTGCGGCCAGGCGCCAGCCGCCCCCCAGGGCCAGGGCGCCGGCGAGGCCGGTCGCGGCGAGGATCCACCAGACGGCCTCGCGCCGGGCCGGGAGGGTGGCGTCATGGGGCAGGAGCATGACCAGTGCCGCGGCGCCGCCCTTGTCCGCCCGCAGTGGCGCCCGCGCCAGCCGATGGCGGATGCCCGCGAGCCGCAGTGAGCCGGCGGCGGGGATCGCCGCTGGCGGCCGCGCCAGCCACGCCGCCCGGGCCGCGCCGTGGAGCGTCGTGGCCAGGAGCCGGCCGTCGGCCGCCACCACCACGAACTCGCCGCCGAGGATCTGGCGCAGCCGTTTCAGCATCAGCTCGCTGGGCGGCAGGTGCAGTTCCTCGACGAGCCGCGCCGCCTGCGCCACCGAGGTTTCGACCTGCCGGCGTTCGATGACCCGCCCCGCGGCCTGCATCCCGACCAGGCCGGTGGCGGCGGCGACCGCCAGCGCCAGGGCGACCACGGCGGCCAGCAGCCGCCAGCGCAGGCCGATCCCGGCGAGCCGGGCGAGGGTTGGAGGACGATTCGCGGTCATGCGGTTCCTTGCCTGCCGGGGCATTCACCACAACGGCGCCAAGCCCACGGCGCCTTGTGAACTGTAAGCCCCCAAACCCACAACTCAGAACTCACAACTCAGAACTCACAACTCAGAACTCACAACTCAGAACTCGGAACTCGGAACCCGGATCCCGGATCCCGGAACTCGGAACCCGGAACTCAGAACTCGGAACTCAGAACTCAGAACTCAGAATTCAATGTAATGGCCGCCCCCGGCGTTGCCTCCCCGAAGCCTCGCCCCAAGTTGGGGCGCCGCCGCCTGGGAATTGCCCCAAGATGGGGCGGCGGCCGCCGCGGCGGGGCCGGGGAAAAATCCCGCCCGGCGGCAGCATCCCTTTCCTCCGCAAGCGGATGATGGGCGAGCCGGCAGCCACGGCAGCAAACTTGCGAGGAAGCCGGTTCCCCGCCTCCGACTCGCCACCCACTTCCTGGAAGCGAAAGCTGCCATCCGATGAACCGCTCCCGCCGCCGCCGCCCCGCCCTGCCCCGCTTCACCCTCATCGAGCTGCTGGTCGTCATGGCGGTCATCGCCATCCTGGCGGCGCTGCTGCTGCCGGCCCTGGGGCGGGCCCGGGAGCTGGCCAAGGCGACCGGCTGCAAAAGCAACCTGCGCAACCTCGGCATCGGCCTGACCGTGTACATGGGCGACAACGACGACACGGTGATCCCCTCCTACAACATGACCGGCACAAGCGGCGGCGCGGCCGTGCCGTTGGACGGCTGGGCGCCGATCCTGGACCGGGACGGGGTGCTGCCCGGCAACCGGGAGAATGCCGGCAGCGTCTCCACCTGCCCGGCCATGGCCGATGTCGAGGGGATGAAGGGTGGGCAGACCGGGACGGATCCGCGCAAGCCCATGGGCTGGATGGACTGGCCCAACCTGCGGCTGGGCAGCGAGAACGTGGCGACGACCATCCCCGAGCGCGGCTTCGACCGGATCCTGCGCACCGGCTACTGGATCAATGCCGACAACCCGATCGGCGGCCCGGCGGTGGTCGAGCCCAACTTGTACTACACCGGCTCGGTCGGCTATGGCCCCGGCAGCAACGGCGTCACGATCCGCCCGACCCGGAGCGCCGCCTTCCGCTGCCCGGAACGGCTGATCGCCCTGGCCGACGGCGTCTATGCCGGCCGCCAGCGCGACGTCCGCATCGCCACGAAGAACTGCCGCATCGGCTACCGCCATCCGGGCGGCGGCGGCAGCGCCAACGCCGTCTTCGCCGACGGCCACGTCGCGGCCATTGCCGGCAACCAGTTCCCGCGCGGCAAGGGCGGCGGCGCCAGCTTGGCGGAACTGCGGGTGGACAACCGCGGCCCGGCGACGGTCTTCGCCGACCCCGAGGCGGCGCTGGCCAACTGACCCCGCCCCGCCAGGCCGGCGCTATGGTATGGCGCATGAAGGACGGACTGGCACGCCTTTTTTCCGCGCTCGAGCTGCGCCGGCTGGGGGGGCTCCACCTCCACGCCCGCTTCCCGGTCGAGGGCACCATGCTCGGCGCCCACCGCAGCACCCAGCGCGGCGTCAGCCTGGAGTTCTCCGACTACCGCGCCTATGTGCCGGGCGACGACCTGCGGCATCTGGACTGGCGGATCATGGCCCGCAACGAGCGGCTGTTCATCCGCCAATACGAGCAGGAGTGCAACCTGCGGGTCCACCTGCTGGTGGACGTTTCCGGCAGCATGGCCTACGCCGGAGCCGGCCGGGAGAGCAAGTTCCGCACCGCCGCGCGCCTGGCCGCGGCCCTGGCCTACGTCACCGTCCGCCAGCAGGACCTGGTGGCGTTGACGCTCTTCAGCGACCGGATCCGCGGCCAGTTCCCCCTGGGCGGCGGCGGCGAGCACCTGCGCCAGCTCGCCAACCGGCTGGCCACGGAAGAGCCCGGCGCCGCGACCGACATTGCCGGCAGCCTGCACCAGCTCGCCGACAGCATCCGCCGGCGGGCGCTGGTGGTCATCATCAGCGACCTCTACGACGACCTGGAGAAGCTCCGCCAGGCCCTCGCCCATTTCCGCCGCCGCCGCCACGACGTCATCGTCTACCATCTCCTCGACCCGGCCGAGCGGGAGTTCGCCTTCGGGGAGGACACGGCGTTCACCGACCTCGAGACCGGCGAGGAGCTGGCGGTGGATCCGCGGGAGCTGCGCGGCGCCTATTGCGCCCGCTTCGAGCAGTTCCTGCAGGAGACGCGCACCCTCTGCGCGGGGTTCGACGTGGACTACGTGCCAGCCGTGGGCATTGACGACCTGCCGCTCTTCCTCCAGCGCCACCTCGTCCGGCGCGGCTAGCCTGGATTATCCACCACGAAGCCCGATCGAAGTTTATCTTCTCATGAATAGATCAGGATAGGGCGGGCGCGGCTCAGTCCCGGCGCCAGCGGGCGCAGCAGCCGGCGGGCAGCGGCCGGCCGCCCTCCTCCGGCACCACCATTTCGCCGGACTCGAGGCGGGAGGGGGTCCCGAGCACGGCGACGAGCAGGTTTTCGAGCACCAGCGGGGTGAAGCCGGGCGAGTGGCAGCTCAGCAGCACGAAGGCCGGCCGGTCCGTGGCCAGGAGCTGGCGTCCAAGTTCGAGCAGCGGCGGCAGGTCGGTTTCGATCTTCCACAGCTCGCCGGCCGGCCCGCGGCCAAAGGTGGGCGGGTCGAGGACGAGCCCCTGGTAGCTCCGGCCGCGGCGGACTTCGCGCTGGCAGAACTTGCCGGCGTCCTCGACCACCCATTGGACGGGGGCCTTCTCCAGCCCCTGCTCCCGGGCATTGTCCCGCGCCCAGGCGACGACGCCGCGGGCGGCGTCCACATGGGTGGCCTGGCCGCCGCCGCGGGCCAGGGCGAGGGTGCTGCCGCCGGTGTAGGCGAAGAGGTTGAGATGGCGCGCCCCAGGGCCGTAGGCCGCCGCCTGGCGGCGCAGCCATTCCCAATTTTCCGCCTGCTCCATGAACAGCCCGAGGTGGCCGAAGCCGGTGGGCTTGGCCAGCCAGGGCTGGCCGCCGTGGCGCAAGAGCCACTGTCCCGGCAGGGGGCGGCGGTACTGCCAGTCGCCGCCGCCGCTGCTGCTGCGCTCGTAGACGGCGTCGGCCCGTTCCCATTCCGCCGGCGGCAGGCGGCGGGGCCAGACGGCCTGGGGACAGGGGCGGACGAGGCGCCAGGGACCGGCCATTTCCAGTTTGGCGAAGGCGCCGCTGTCGAGCAGCCGGTAGCTGTCGGAGGGGGCAGGTGAAGTCATGGTGGAATCCAAGGGGACGCGAATGGCCGGGGGCGAAACCCACGGGCCGGGCGGTCATCCGCCGGCGGAATTGCCATCGGCCTCGCGGTCGTAGACGATGTGCCCCTCGACGATGGTCATGGCCACGCGCAGCTCGGCGTCGAGCACGGTGATGTCGGCGCGCTTGCCGGGCTGGAGGATGCCGCGGTCGTCCAGGCCGATGCCGCGGGCGGCGTTGAGGGTGAAGCAGGCGAAGGCCGCCATTTCGTCGAGGGTTTCGCAGAAGGCCTGGAAGTTGGCCATGACGACGTCGAGGGTGAGCCCCGAGCCGGCGAGGCGGCCGTCGGAAAGGCGGCGGGAGGCGCCGCCCTCGATCTGGACCGTGTCGGTGCCGAACTCGTAGAGGCCGCGGGGCAGGCCGGAGCCGGGGGAGCCGTCGGAGATGCCGACCACCCGGTCGCAGGGCTTGGCGCGGCAGGCGAGGTCGATCATCCGGGGGTTGACATGGACGCCGTCGGCGATCAGCTCGATGGTGACGCGGTCGTCGTTGAGGGCGACGGCGGTGAGGCCGACCTCGCGCTGGCTGAGGAGCGGCATGCCGTTGTAGAAATGGGTGCAGCGGGCGGTGCCGGCGTCAATGGCGCGGAGGGTGGCCTCCTCGTCCGCCAGGGAATGCCCCATGCTGGGCACGGCGCGGTTGGCCAGGAGCAGTTCGATGAGGCCGGTGGCGCGTTCCAGTTCAGGGGCGAAGGTCATGAGCCGCAACTGCCCGGCGGCGGCGGCGATCAGCTCCCGCGCCTCCCCAAGGTCGATCTGGCGGATGAAGTCGGCGTTCTGGGTGCCGCGCTTGAGCGGGTTGATGAATGGCCCCTCCAGATGGATGCCGACCGGCACGGCGCCCTGGCGGGAACGGTGGCAGAGTTGGGCGAGCGCCGCCAGGATTTCCAGGAGCTGGGGCTGGGGCGCGGCCAGCACGGTGGGCACAAAGGAAGTGACGCCATGGCGGGCAAGGGTGGTGGACATGACCGCGATGTCCGGATGGCTGCCAATGTGCATCAGGTCATAGCCGCCGCAGCCGTGGAGATGGGTATCGATCATGCCGGGGATGGCGCGGCAGCCGGGGCGGACGATGCGCGGGATGTCGGCCAGGTCGGCGAAGGCCGATTCGCCGCCCACGGCGCCGATCCGCCCGTCCTGCACCAGCAGGCAGGCATCCCGGATCACTTCAAGCGGCGTCAGGCAGGAATCGACCTGGAGAATGAAGGTTGGCGAAACGCTGCGGGGGGCGAGGGCGGTGCCGGCCACCGGAAAGGCCGCCGCCGCGGCCGCCGTCACCTCTGCCTGGAAATCCACGTCGTCCTGGTGCATCGGGAAGCGTTCCGGGGGTGGGGTTCGTCGCTGTTGCAACATAATCCGGTTTTGGGGGTTTGGCACCGGTTCCGGCATCACGCAAGCAAAGATTCGCCGGAATCCGGAAACCAGCGTCCATCCATCAGCTTCCAGATGGCCGTGTGGAGAGGTTCCCACCGGCCTCGCCGGGGCTGGCCCCCAAAAAATATCATTCTGGAAACCAAATGGTTGCATGGGCAATCCGGGAAAAAACGCCCACCCGCGCTTGCCAACGCCGGCCACCGCTTTAGATTGGTTTCCGGTTAGACTCCGCCCCACCCCGCTGGCCGCCACCACGCCCCCCGGGGTGGCCCGCCGCCAGCTCCGCCGCCGAACGGCCGTCGCCCAAGGTTCAACCCTATGGCCATCGAGATTCAACGTGTCTGGGAAGAGGCCGCCGCCCGCATCCGGGAACGGCTGCGGCCAGACATTTTTGACCGCTGGATCGCCGGCATCGTCCCGTTGGCGCTGGAGGGTTCGGTCTGCCGGCTGGGGGTGTCGAGCGACATGTTCTGCGAGTGGCTCACCAACCACTACCGCACCCTGATCGAGGAGACCTTGGCCGCCGCCGTCGGCGCCCCCTGCACCGTCCACTTCGAGTCCGGCCACGCCCCGGCCACGCCGCCGGCCCGGACCGCCCCCGCGCACCGGGCCGCCGCCGCCAAGGCGAAGGAGACCGCCCCGCCGCCGGCCCGCCCCCAGCCGGGCGACAATCCGCGCTTCACCTTCGACACCTTTGTCGTCGGCGAGGCCAACAAGTTCACCTACACCGCCTGCACCGCCGTCGCCGACCGCCCCGGCGAGGCCTACAACCCCCTCTTCATCTACGGCGGCACCGGCCTGGGCAAGACCCATCTCCTCCAGGCCATCGCCCACCACGTGCGCCGGAGGCCGGGCCGCTCGCGGGTCGAATACGTCTCCAGCGAGGATTTCTTCAACCGCTACGTCGAGGCGTTGCAGGAGAAGAACCTGCACAAGTTCCGGCAGCTCTACCGCAACGTTGACCTGCTGCTGATTGACGACGTGCAGTTCCTCGCCAACAAGGACCGCTTCCAGGAAGAGTTCTTCCACACCTTCAACTCCCTGTTCAACACCCACAAGCAGATCGTGCTCGTCTCCGACCGCGCCCCCAGCGAGATCGAGGGGATGGAGAAACGGCTGGTCTCGCGCTTTGAATGGGGGCTGACCACCGAGGTGCAGACGCCGGACATGGAGACCCGCCTGGCGATCATCCGCAAGAAGCAGGCCGGCCAATTGATCAAGCTGGGCGACGATGTGCTGGAGCTGATCGCCACCCGGGTCAAGTCCAACGTCCGCCGCCTCGAAGGCGCCCTGATCCACCTGGTGGCCCACACCTCCATGAACGGCAAGCCGGTCACCCGCGCGCTGGCGGAGGAGCTGCTGCAACCCTACTTCGACGAGGACAGCGTGGCCGGCAGCATCCCCATGGAGCGGATCCAGAAGATCGTCGCCGAACATTTTGACGTGCGCCTGGCCGACATGACCAGCAAGCGCCGCCCCGCGAACATCGCCTGGCCGCGCCAGGTGGCGATGTTCCTCTGCCGCCGGCACACTGCCTACTCCACCCCGGCGATCGGCGAAGTCTTCAACCGCAACCACGCCACCATCCTCCACGCCGTCTCCACCGTCCAGGCCCGCCTCGACCGCGACGGCGACTTCCGCCAGACCCTCGGCGTCCTCGAACGCAAGCTCAAGGGCTGAGCCCGCCCCCGCCCCAAAAGTCGGGGTGCCGCCCCCGGTGCCCCTGGGACTCATGGCGGTTGCGAAGCGGACTTTCCCCCCGCACCGGCGACGCCGGCGGATTGGGCGCGGCGTGGTATATTCCGCCCCATTATGCAAGACCTATCCCTCATCCGCAACATCAGCATCATTGCCCACATCGACGCCGGCAAGACCTCCACCAGCGAAGGGATGCTCTACTTCACCGGACGCACCCACCGCATCGGCAGCATTGACGAAGGCACCACCGTCCTCGACTACCTGCCCGAGGAACGCGAGCGCGGCATCACCATCGTCTCCGCCGCCGCGACCATGCCCTGGCACGACCACCTGATCCACCTGATCGATACGCCGGGACACATCGACTTCACCGCCGAAGTCGAGCGCTCCCTGCGGGTGATTGATGGCGCCATCGTCATCTTCAGCGGCGTCGAGGGCGTCGAGGCCCAGAGCGAAAAGGTCTGGCACCAGGCCGACCGCTACCACGTCCCCCGCCTCGCCTTCATCAACAAGCTCGACCGCCTCGGCGCCGACTTCACCCGCGTGCTCGACGAGATCAACCACAAGTTCGACAACTGCGCCGTCGCCGTCCAAATCCCCGTCGGCATCGAAAACGACTTCCAGGCCGTCATTGACCTCCTCGGCATGGAGCTGCTCCGCTTCAGCGACGAGAACAACGAGACGGTCGAACGCCTCCCCATCCCCCCCGACCTCGAACCCGAAGCCCAGCTCCGCCGCGAGGTGCTCCTCGAACGCCTCGCCGACGCCTCCGACGAAATCGCCCAGCTCTACCTCGACGGGCAGCCAATCCCCACCCCCCTCCTCCAGCAGACCCTGCGCCGGCTCGTGCTCCAGCACAAGCTCGTCCCCGTCTTCTGCGGCAGCGCCAAGAAACGCATCGGCATCCAGCCCCTGCTCGACGCCGTCCTCCACTACCTCCCCTCACCCCTCGACGTGCCCCCCGTCACCGGCCAGCGGCTGAAGGACGACACCCCCGTCGAGGCCCACCCCGACGAGACGGAGCCCTTCGCCGGCCTGATCTTCAAGCTCATCGCCGGCGCCAGCGCCGACCTCATCTTCCTGCGCACCTACTGTGGCACCCTCAAGAGCGGCATGACCCTGGTCAACTCCCGGACCAAGGAAAAGGTGCGCATCAAGCAAATCCTCCGCCTCTTCGCCAAAAGCACCGAAGCCGTCGAGAGCGTCGGCCCCGGCGACATCGTCGGCATCATCGGCCCCCAGGGCTGCGGCACCGGCGACACCCTCGCGGAAATGAACCGCACCCTCGCCTTCGAGAAGATCCAGTTCCCCGACCCGGTCATCTCCATCGCCGTCGAACCGAAACTGAGCCGCGACAAGGAGAAGCTCGACCAGGCCCTCGCCCTGCTCTGCCGCGAAGACCCCACCCTCGCCCTCTCCCACGACCACGACACCGGCCAGCGCCTCTTCTCCGGCATGGGCGAACTCCACCTGGAAGTCAACATCAACCGCCTCCCCCGCGAGTTCAAGGTCGAGGCCAAGGTCGGCTCCCCCCGCGTCGCCTACCGCGAAACCCTCACCGGCGACGCGGAGATCGCCGCCACCTTCCAGAAGATGATCGGCGAGACCGAACTCTTCGCCGGCCTGACCGTCCGCTTCCACCCCCTCCCCCGCGGCGACCAGTTCTTCCGGATCGAGAACAAGCTCCGCGGCCGCCAGGAGTTCCCCAAGGGCTTCGTCGAGGCCGCCGAAAAGGCCCTCCAGGACGGGCTCAAGACCGGCGGCGCCCGCGGCTACCCCCTGATCTACGTCGCCGCCGAACTGCGCGGCCTCGCCACCGACCCGGCCCGGACCACCGAGCCCGCCGTCGTCGGCGCCGCCCTCCAGGCCGTGGGCCTGGCCATCCGCCAGATCGGCACCACCGTGCTCGAACCGGTCATGCACCTGGAAGTCACCACCCCCGACGACTGCATCGGCGAGATCACCGGCTTCCTCCAGCCCCGCCGCGCCGTCATCCACGAGATGCTCGCCCTGCCCAACGGCAAACGCATCCTCTGCGAAGTGCCGCTGGCCGAAATGTTCGGCTTCGGCAAGGCCCTGCCCAAGCTCAGCGGTGGCCGCGCCTCCTTCAGCATGGAACCCTGCGGCTACCAGGAGATCCCGCCGGAGATCGCCCAACGCATGTTCGGCGAGTTCGCCTTCGCCCCGCCGCCCCGCCCCGCCGGGGCACCCCCGGCCTGATCCCCACCCCCAACCCAAGCCCCCCGCGGGCGGTTAGCTCAGTTGGTCAGAGCGTCTGGTTTACACCCAGAAGGCCGAGGGTTCGAGCCCCCCACCGCCCACCACCACCCCATGAATTTCCTCTGCCGTCCCTCGACGCTGCGCGGCAGCGTGGCCATCCCCGGCTCCAAGTCCCACACCATCCGCGCGGTGGTCATCGCCACCCTCGCCGATGGCGAGAGCGTGATCGAGGCGCCCCTCCTCTCCGCCGACGCCCTCTCCGCCCTGGCGGCCGCCGAAATCCTCGGCGCCCACGTCAGCCGCGAAGCCGGCCGCTGGCGCGTCCGCGGCACCGGTGGCCGCTTCCACTTCACCCAAGACCGGATCGATACCGGCAATTCCGGCACCACCACCAACATCCTCCTCGGCCTCCTCGCCCTCCAAGGCGAACGCGAAATCACCCTCACCGGCGACCCGCAGATCCAGCGCCGCCCCTGCGCCCCCCTCGCCGCCGCCCTCCGCCAGCTCGGCGCCAGCGTCCGCGACGAACGCGGCAACGGCTGCCCACCCTTCCGCATCCGCGGCCCCCTCCGCGGCGGCGCCGCCACCCTCGACGCCCCCTCCAGCCAGTACCTCACCAGCCTCCTCCTCGCCTGCCCCCTGGCCAGCGGCGACAGCGAGATCACCGTCGGCGAACTCAAGGAACAACCCTACATCGAGATGACCCTCGACTGGCTCCGCCGCCAGGACATCCGCTTCACCGCCACCCCCGACCGCCACCACTACCGCATCCCCGGCGGCCAGCGCTACCACCCCTTCCACCGCCGCATCCCCGCCGACTTCTCCTCCGCCAGCTTCTTCCTCTGCGCCGGCGCCCTCGCCGCCGGCAACGACGTGACCTGCCGCGGCCTCGACCTCACCGACGTCCAGGGCGACAAGGCCGTCGTCGCCTACCTCCGCCAGATGGGCGCCGACATCCACGCCACCGCCGACGCCATCCGCGTCCGCCCACCCGCCGCCGGCCTGCACGGGGTGGAACTCGACCTCGACGCCACCCCCGACGCCCTCCCGGCCATGGCCGTCACCGCCTGCTTCGCCCACGGCACCACCCGCCTCCACAACGTCGCCCACGCCCGGATCAAGGAGACCGACCGCATCGCCGTCATGGCCCGCGAACTCCGCAAGCTCGGCGCCGACCTCACCGAACGCCCCGACGGCCTGGAAATCCGCGGCGGCCAGCCCCTCCACGGCGGCGTCACCGTCGAAGGGCACCACGACCACCGCGTAGTCATGGCCCTCGCCCTGGCCGGCCTCTGCCTGCCGGAGGGGCTGGCCGTCACCACCGCCGAAGCCGCCGGCGTCACCTTCCCCGAATTCGCCGACCTGCTCCGCGCCCTCGGCGGCAACCTCGCCACCGCCTGAAGCCATCTTGCCCTCACCCCTCCGGCAACCGCCGCAGCCAACGCCGCGGGGCGGGGCGCCAGCCCGGATGGCGCACAAGGAACTGCCGCAGCGCCTCCCGCGTGTTCTGGCCAGTGTCCTGGAGCCGGGCCGCCGGCTGGCGGAGGATCGCCCGGAGTTCGGGGAAGCGGCCGCCGGCCCCGGCCACCACATAGCCGTTCAGCGCCAGGGTCAGGCGGTCGGAATCGGCCAGCGGCGCGCCATCGGCCCGGGTGAGCCGCCGCACCTCCCCGTCCGGCCCCAGCTCGGCAACCACCCCCCAAAGGCCGTTGAACGCGGTCGTGCCGGCAGCCGTGCGCCGTTGCTCCGCCAGGATCCGCTTCAACTCGGCAACGGTCACGCTGGCCAGCGCCACGCTGTTCTCATACGGCACGAGGAAGAACAGGTCCCGCCGCGTCAGCGGCCCGGCGGGCAGCGACGCCTCGTTGAGCTTGCCATGCAGCACGGCGTCGGCGCCCGTCGCCCAGGCCAGCGCCTCGCAGAGCAGTTCGCTGCTCTCGCAACCCTGCCCGGGGACGCCGGCCGCCCGGACCGGCGCCGCCAGCGACCCGGCCGGCTCCCGGGCGGCGCGGTCAGCCGCCGCCAGGAACGGCCGCAGCCGCCCCTTCAGCACCGGATCCTCTGGCAGCTCGGCCGTGACTGGCAGCAGTTCGGAACGCAGGTCGAGCACGGTCCGGGTGGCGGCGTCGAAGCGGAGCCGGGTGCGCCCCAGCCAGTCGGCGCCAAACCCCGACTGCACATACCAAGTGCGCGGCCCAATCCGTTCGCCTGGATGCAATTGATGGGTATGCCCGCCCAGCACCAAGTCCAGTTCCGGATAACGCTTGACCAGGGCGGCGACCTCGTTGACCTGCCGCGGGTCACTGAATTGCCAGCCTTGGTGCAGCGCCAGCACGATCACGTCCGGCCGGGCCCGATGCACCGCCGGCAGCACCCGCGCCAGCAGCGCCGCGGCGCTCTCCACCCGGTAGCCGGCGACGGCATCGCCCCACAGCCACAGATCCAGGTGCTTGGCCGTGGCCCCGATCACGGCGACCCGGATCCCGTTGCGCTCGAACAGCCGCCAGGCCGGCAGCGGTTCCAGGCGGCGGCTGGCATCCTCGGGGAGGGCCAGGTTCCCCGCCAGGACGCGCGCCCCCAGCCGATCCACCGCCGCCCGGAACTCGCCAAGCCCAAACTCCAGGTCATGGTTGCCCGGCACCCATACATCCACCCCGATCCCCGCCAGGAACTCGACGCCGATCCGGCCGCGGCTCGCCGCCGCCTCGAAGCCGCCCTGGAGCGTGTCGCCGCAGTCAATGAGCAAAGTCCGTTCCGCCCCGAACGCCGCCCGTTCGCGCCGGATCAGGCTGGCCAGGCGCAGCCAGCCACCGCGGCCGGCGTTTTCCGCCCCCGAACGCACCGCGCCATGGGTGTCGGTCAGGCTCAGGACCTGGATTTCCAGCTCCGCCGCCGCCGCCCCAAGAAGCCACGGCAGGAGCCAAAGCCCCAACAGAATTGCCAGGAAATTGTTGCGTCGCTCTTGCATTTTTCCCCACTAACCTGGTCTCTTCATGAAGCCGGTTGTCCGCGAATCTCGCAAATTGTTTTGTTATTCAGCGAATTATCAGCATTCTTTAGTAGTTTTGAATCTTTATTGAATGGCTTTGGCTTTCGTGTTTTTAGTGGGCAAAAAAGTTTTTTTCCCTTTGTGTGGATTCGTGGAATTCGTGGACAAGAATGGTTCAGAGGCTTTGACTCCCGGTTTCACCATTCCCAGGTCGGCGCCAGCTCGCCCCGCCGCAGCCGCACCGCCAGGCCGTGGCGCAGCCCTTGCAGGGAAACCATTGCGGACTCCGCGGCCAGCAGGGCCAGCGCCGCGCCGAGCGCCAACAGCCCGGCGGGCAGCACCGCCGCCCGGTCGGCCGGCAGGCCGGGGACGGCGCAGCGGGCGGCATGGTCCAACGGCAGCAGCGTCGCCGCCAGCTCCCGGATCCGCTCCGCCCCCACCCGCAGCCCATGCAGCCGCGCCCGGTCGTAGTCGGAAAGCCCCAGGACCACCCGCCCCAGCACCGCCGCCGTGCCGCCCGTCGCCAGCACCTGGCAGCGGCCGAAGCGGCCGCGGAGTTCACCGGCCACCGGCCGGAGCAGTTCCTCGATGGCGGCCTCGGCGGCCCGCACCGCCGCCGGCGCGGCGCCCCCCGGCCCGAGCAGCCCGAAACGCTCCCCCTGCCGCACGCAGCCGAGCGGGAGGCTGCGGCTGAAGGCACACCCCTCCCTCGCCCCGCCCGCCGCCAGTTCGGTGGAGCCGCCGCCAATGTCAATGCAGAGGATGGGCAGTTCCGGCCGGAGCCCGTCCGTGGCGCCGGCAAAGACCGTCTGCGCCTCCTCCTCCCCCGTCAGCAGCCGCGGCGGCGCCGCCGCCGGCCCGAGCCGCCGCCGCACCCGCTCCAGGAATTCGCCGCCGTTGACGGCATCCCGGACCGCACTGGTGGCCACGGCGACCCCGCGGCCACCGCGGCCGGCGGGGAGCAGCCGGAGGAAGCCGGCAATGGCCTCCAGCGTCTCCGCCATGGCCGCCTCCTCCAGCCGGCCGGTGGCCGCGACGCCGCCGGCCAGCCGGGTCACCCGGCTGGGCTCGGCCAGGAACGCCAGCGTGCCGTCCGGCCGCGCCTCCAGGAGCAGCAGCTTGACGGAGTTGGAGCCAAGGTCGAGGGCGGCCAAAAGGGACATGGGAAGAATTCCCGGGCGAAAGTCGGACTTCGTGGCTTCGTGGTGGAAGAGCCAGGCTAATCGTTGCGCCAGCCCCGGCCGTCCCGCCGCAACAGCGCCTCGGCGGCCGCCGGCCCCCAGCCGCCGGCGGGATAGGGGTGGAGCGGCGATTCCGCCTGGCAGCAGGGCTCCGCCCAGCATTCGAGCACGGGGTCGAGGAGCCGCCAGGCGTGGTCAATGAAGGTGGCGGGGATGAACAGGGTGCGGTCGCCCAGCATGGCGTCGTGCAGCAGCCGCTCGTACGCCTCCGGCGGGCTGGCCTGGAAGACCTCGCGGTATTTCACGTCCAAGGTCAGGCGGCTCATGCACAGCTTCGGCCCGGGGCGCTTGGCCTGGATGGTCAGCTCGATCCCCTCGTCCGGCTGGACGTTGAGCACCAGGACATTGCGTGCCAAGTCCGTGGGCTGCAACGGCGCGAAGATGGAGAACGGCACCGGCTTGAAGACCACGGCGATCTCGGTGCGCCGCACCGGCAGCCGCTTGCCCGAACGCAGGTAGAACGGCACGCCGCCCCAGCGCCAGTTGTCGATGAAGAACTGGGCGGCGGCATAGGTCTCGGTGGCCGACCCCGGCGCCACCCCCTCCTCCTCCCGGTAGCCCGGATGGCCGCCCCCCGCCACGTACTGGCCACGGACGCAGCGCCGGCCGATCTCCTCCCGCCCCGCGAACGGCCGCACCGATTCGAGGACCTGGTTCTTGGCGGCGAGCACGGCTTCGGCGGCGAAGCTGGTCGGCGGCTCCATGGCGGTCAGGGCCAGAAGCTGGAGCAGGTGGTTCTGGAACATGTCGCGCACCAGGCCGGTCCGCTCAAAGTAGCCGGCCCGGTGCTCGATCCCGACCGTCTCCGCCGCCGTGATCTGCACCTGGTCAATGTAGCGGTTGTTCCACAGCGGCTCGAAGATCAGGTTGGCGAAACGCAGCATGAAGAGGTTCTGGACCGTCTCCTTCCCCAGGTAATGGTCGATGCGGTAGATCTGCCCCTCGGCCAGATGCCGGCGCAGCTCGCCGTCCACGGCCCGGGCGCTGGCGCGGTCGTGGCCGAACGGCTTCTCGAAGACGACCCGCCGCCAGCCGCCGCCGCCAGCCACCTCCCGAAGCAGGCCGGCCGGCGCGAGGTTCCCGACGATCGGGGCGACCAGCTCCGGCGGCGTCGCCAGGTAGAACAGCAGGTTGCCGTCCGTCCCCGCCGCCTGGTCGAGCGCCGCCAGCCGGTCCGCCAACGCCCGGCAGGCCGCCTGGTCGTCGTAGGTGCCGGCCTGGTAGAAGAGGCGGCCGGCAAAGGCCCGGGCCGCGGCCGCCTCGCCGGCTGGCAGGGCCCGGACGAACTCCTCGCGGAACGCCGCGTCCGTCTTGGCGGAACGGGCGAACCCGAGGAGGAAGAACCGCTCCGGCAGGAGGCCGCGCCGGTGGAGATGGAACACGGCCGGGAGCAGCTTGCGCCGCGTCAGGTCCCCCGAGGCACCGAAGATCACCAGCCCGCACGGCTCCGGAAGCTGCTCCTGGCAAAGAAGGTCCGTGATGGCGGTGTCGGGGATGATTTTCATGGCCCGCGTCTCCAAGCCCAGTTCCGACGGTCGGCACAATATACGCCGCCGCCGCCAACTCTCCGCGGAAAAAAGTGGGCGGACGGAAAGTCCGCTCGGCATTTTGCCTGTCCCCTCGCCCCACAAACCGCCCACGCTGAAGCGTGAACTCCAACCCGGGCCGCCCCCCGCTGGCGTCCCGCCGGGCCGGGGAGATGCCGTCCGCTGTTTGGGGAAATCCGTGGAATTTGTGGATCCCAACTCGGCAATCGGCAATCGAAAATCGGCAATCGGCAATCGAAAATCGCGGGAGGGTTTATATTCCCCCTTTTTCCGCAATCGCCGCGGAGTCCGCAACCGGCTGGGCAGCAAGCCGGCCGCCGCTCGCTCGGTGGCCGTGGAGGTTTTTCACGTGGAACTCGGGATCGTCGGATTGCCGAACGTCGGCAAGAGCACCCTCTTCAACGCCCTGACCAAGGTCGGGGCCGATGCCGCCAACTATCCGTTCTGCACCATCGAGCCGAACGTCGGCATCGTGCCGGTGCCCGACGCGCGGCTGGAGCGCATCCACAAGCACATCAAGACGGACAAGATCGTCCCCGCCCTGCTCAAGGTGGTGGACATCGCCGGCATCGTCAAGGGCGCCAGCGAAGGCGCCGGCCTCGGCAACAAGTTCCTCAGCCACATCCGCGAGGTGGACGCCGTCCTGCACGTGGTCCGCTGCTTCGCCGACGACAACGTCACCCACGTGGAAGGCTCGGTGGATCCGCTGCGCGACATCGAGACGATCGAGACCGAGCTGATGCTCGCCGACCTCGGCGTCGCCGAAAAGATGCTCGACAACCTGCGGGCCCGGATCAAGAAGGGGGAGAAGGAGGCAATCCAGCGCGCCCACCTGCTCGAACGCTGCCTGGCGGCGCTCAACGCCGGCCAGCCGGTGCGCACGGTGGAGTGCCACGACCCGGAAGAGCGCAAGCTGCTCCGGGAAACCGGGCTGGTCACCGCCAAGCGCGTCCTCTACGCCGCCAACGTTGACGAAGCCGGCATCCACGGCGAGACGCCAGCCGCCCAGGCCGTCAAGGCCCATGCGGAAAAGAGCGGCGGCAAGGTCGCCTTCGTCTGCGCCAGCTTCGAGGCCGACCTCGCCCAGCTCGAACCGGCCGACCAGCAGGAAATGCTCGCCACCGCCGGCCTCCAGGAATCGGCCCTCAACAGCATCGCCCGCACCGGCTACGAACTGCTCGGCCTGCAAAGCTACTACACCGCCGGCCAGATCGAGATCCGCGCCTGGACCATCCCCCAGGGCGCCACCGCCCCCCAGGCCGCCGGCGTCATCCACACCGACTTCGAACGCGGCTTCATCCGCGCCGAAGTCTACAGCGTTGATGACCTCGACCACTACGGCTCCGAAGCCGCCATCCGCGCCGCTGGCAAGCTCCGGGTCGAGGGCAAGAGCTACATCATGCGCGACGGCGACGTCTGCCACTTCCTCTTCAACGTCTGACCCGCGCCGGTTGCCGCCGCGCTGGCCGCGGCGTCCGCAGCCAGAGCAGGGCCAGGAACAGGGTCGCCGCATAGCAGCCCCACCCCGCCGCCAGGCCGGCCTGGACTGAAGCCCGGTCGGCAAGCTGGCCGGCGGCAAGCAGCAGCAGGCTGGCCGCCCCCCAGGCACCCCCAACCATCCAGGCCATCCGCATCCCCAGCCCCGGCCCGTTGCCAGCGGTGCGGGCAAGCGCAACGAGCTGCGGATAGCCGGCCCCCAGCAGCAACCCCGCGGGGAAGGCCAGCCAGCAGGCGGCGCCATGGCGGAGCAAAAGCAGGTAGGCGGCAAGCACCGGCAACCCCGCGGCCAACGCCAGCTTGATCAGCCGTGGCGCACTGAACCGCCGGCCGAGCACGCCGAGCCCGACCGCGCCGGCGGCCGTGCCGAACCCGTAGAGCATGGAACTGAACCCGCCGAAGGCCAGGCTGAATTGCAGCTCCTTCAGCCGCGTCGCCAGCAGGCCGACGAAGATGGCGGCGCCGGAGCACAACGGCGTGGCCACGGCGAACAGGTGCCAGAAGGAGGCTGGCGCCCGGCCGAAGGTCGTTTCCGCCGCCACCGGCGGCGGGGGCGCCACATTCGCCGCCGCATCGCCCAGCTCCACGGCCAGCCGCACCCCCGTCGCCCGCACCAGCACTCCCGCCGCCAGCAGCGGCAGCCACACCGCCAGCAGCCCCCCAAAACCCCAGCGCTGGACCAGCAGCGCCCCCAGCCAGGCACCGGCGGCAAACCCGAAAAAGCCGCCCACCATGAACAGCGGCGTGCTCACCGCGCCGGGAATGGCGGCAATGGCGTGGGTGCCCCGCAACGCTTCCGGGTGGACCATCGCCACGCCCGTTCCAGCCACCAGCAGCAACGCCGCCAGCAGCGGAAAGGCCGCCGGAACCCCGGCCGGGACGAACCCCAGCAGGCAGAACACCCCCGCCAGCAGCAGCCCCAACGGAATGAACAGCGGCCGCGCCTGCCGCGCCCGCAACGGCCCCGTGCCAAGCTGGGCGACGTTGCAGGCCAGGTTCAGGATCGTCACCAGCGCCACGCCCGCCCGCAACGACAGCCCGTGCTGTTCACGCACGGCGGGGAGGATCGCCGGCAACATCCCTCCCACCATGTCCACCATGATGTGGGCCAGGCTCAGCGCCAGCAGTTGCAGCCAGGATCGGAGGCGGATGGACATGGGAAACGCGGCGCGCCCCGGAAAAGGAACAGCTTGCCGGCTGCGGAACCCGGCATTCAGGCCCCACCGGCGGAAACCGCCGCGGCCCAAGGCCACGCCGTCGGCCGGAAAGTGGGATGGTGCGCGAGGGGGGACTCGAACCCCCACGGATTTCTCCACATGCCCCTCAAACATGCGTGTCTGCCAATTCCACCACTCGCGCGGTGCCTGCCCCCTGCCCCGGCCCGAAGGCAGGACAGGCGAAAAGCGAGAAGAAAGATAGCCCACGACCGCACGTTTGCAAGCGCCGCCCCCGCCTTTTTTCGGGACGCCAGCGACATCCGGGGCGACTCGGCCGGCGCCGCCCCGCGCCCGGCCGCCGGCCGCTACGGCCCACTGCCTGCTGCCGCCTCCTCCTCCACCACCGCCTCCGGATCGAACCCGCCAAGCTGAATCTCCGGATCAACCTTGACAATCACGAAATACTCCGCGTCTTGCAACAGCGCCGTCCCGTCGCTCGGCTGGATCCGCGGCAGCGCCGTGCCTGGAATGCAGAAGCCGCGGCCATCGGGCCGCACCACCTCGACCCGCCCGCCGCTGACGCTTGCCCGCCCCCGGAGGCATTGCAACTGCACCCGGTCCCGCGCCGCGTCCAGCACCTTCAGGAACACCACGCAGAACTTCCGCCCTTCCAGATGCTCAAACTTCATGGGGCCCTTCCTCCACCTCAAACCTCGCACCAGGCGGGCACCAGCGCCGCCGCCCGGCGCAGCTCCAGCCGCCGCCGCGCCGCCGCCGGATCCAGCCGGCGCAACAGCCGATGGAAACCCGCGCCGTGGTCCATGTGCAATTGGTGGCACAGTTCATGGACAAAGATGTGCGAGACCAGCTCCGGCGGCAGGAAGAGCAGCTTCACGTTCAGCGAAATCCCGCCGTCCCGCGCACAGCTCCCCCAGCGCGACCGCTGGAAGCCGAGGCGGATCCGCGCCGGCTCCGGCAACGCCGTCTCCCGCGCCGTCCGCCGCAGCCACTCCGGCAGCGCGGCGGCCGCCCGCCGGCGCAGCCACTCGCGCACCAGCGCCCGCACCGCCGTCACCGGTGGCGGCGCCGCCGCCGCATGGGCCAAGGCCAGCACCGGTTGCGGACTCCGCACACCCTCGGCAAAAAGATGGCACCGTCCGGCCGGCATCCGCTCCGGCCGCAGCTCCAGCCGCCAGCTCTCCCCCACCGCCCGCAGCTCCAGCCGATCCGGCACCGCCGCCGCCGCCCCAGCCCCAACCCCCAGCGCCGCCTGCCGCTCGGCGACGCGCCGCGCCGCGCCGGCGATCCATTCCCGATGGCGCCCCACCAGCTCCGCCACCGCCGCCGCCGACGTGCCGCACGGAACCACGACCACCAGCCCCGCCGGGGTCATCTCCAACCGGATCCGCCGCGCCCGCCGGCTCTCCCGCACTTGATAGCCAACCGTGTCCATAGTCAATGTCCGGCAATATAACCGCCGCTACAGCTTATAGTACCCCTTTCCCGCCTTCTCTTTATGACCCCGTGACCCCGTGACCCCGGCAACGGCAGCCCCCTCCCCCCCCCTGCCCGACCCCGCACCGCCCAGCATCCCCGCCTGGATCCGCCAACTGCCCCTCGCCGCGGCGCCCATGGCCGCCCTCAGCCACAGCGCCTTCCGCCGCCTTGTCGCCGGCTTCGGCGGCTGCGACCTGCTCCACTCGGAAATGCTCGCCGGCAAGGCCATCCTCCAGGAGGACCCCGCCCGCTCACCCTGGCTCCGCCGCGTCCCCGGCGACGGCGCCGTCGCCTACCAGCTCCTCTTGCGCGACGCCGACCGCCTCCCCGCCATCGTCGAACGCCTCGCCGCCTGCAACCCCGCCGCCATTGACCTCAACTGCGCCTGCCCCGCCGCCACCGTCTGCCACACCGGCGGTGGCGCCAGCCTCTTCGAGGACGCCCCGCGCCTCGACGCCGTCATCCGCGAACTCCGCCGCGCCTGGCCCGGCCGCCTCACCGCCAAGCTCCGCCTCGGCAAAGCCCCCGCCCCCGGCTGGCGCGACCGCTTCACCGACCGCCTCCGCCTCCTCGAAGACCGCGGCCTCGACGCCCTCACCATCCACCCCCGCTTCGCCGCCGACCGCCTGGCCCGCCCCGCCCAGCACCACCTCCTCCCCTGGATCCGCTCCCTCACCCCCCTGCCCCTCACCGCCAACGGCGACATCGCCGGCCCCGAGGACCTTGCCCGCCGCCCCGACTGCTTCGCCGGCTGGCAAGGCGTCATGCTCGGCCGCGCCGCCATCGCCCGCCCCTGGACCTTCGCCGCCTGGAAACGCCCCGATTCCGCCGCCGCCCTCGCCAGCGCCCCCGCCGCCGCCTGGCAGCGGCTGGCCGAACTCGTCCGCGAGGAGTTCCCCCCCGAAAAGGCGCTCGGCAAACTCAAGCTCTACGCCAACTGGTACTCGCGCAACTTCCTCTTCGGCCGCACCTTCCATAACCTGATCCGCAACAGCCCCAGCTTCGGCCATGCCCAGGCGGCAGCCGGACAATTCCTCGCCGCCAACCCCGCGCCCGCCCCCTACCTCTGCCTCAACGACATCTGATTCTAATTCGCGTTCAAGTTGAGATTAATAATCCATGGCCAAGCGGTGAGGCTGCGCAGCCCATCCTTGTCTGATGCCAGTTTCGGCAAACCGCTTTGGAGCTGGGCCACGACTCCGGCCATGCTGGAGAAGACCCGATTGGGAAACTCCTTTTCCCGCAGTTCATCCCAGACGTGTTCCTGGGGGTTGAGTTCCGGCGCGTAGGCCGGCAGTTTCAACAGGCGGATGTTCTCCGGAACCACCAAATCCTTGGCGACAGGGGAACTGGCGCCATCCACGACCATGACCATGAAATCCCCGGCATGGGCTTGGGATGCCTGTGCCAGAAACTCGCCCATTCTTTGGGTGTTCATCTCCCGGCAAACCGCCCAATCCAAATCTCCCTCCATTGGGCTCACCGCCCCGTAGACATAGACGAATTCCCGCTCGTAGCCATTGGCGACGGCCGGACGCGAAGGGGACGGTGCCCAGCAGCGGCGAATCCGCACCATGCGTCCGAACCGCGCCTCGTCCTGGAACATCAGGCGAACGTGGCGGCCTGCAACCACCTCGGGCTTCAGAATGTCCGCCAGCATTTCCGGGAGTTTTTTTCCCAGTCCTGCTGAACCTGTGGGGCGCTCTTGGGATGGCGGGTGTCCGGGGCCACCTTCCGCCAGCCGTGCCGGGCCAGCATCCGGTAGACCACCGACGCAGAAACGGGCCTGCCCAGCTCCTGTGCCAGTGCCGCCCGCAGAGGGGACACCACCAGCACCTGGCCGTCCTTGGCCCGTTCCATCCAAGGGGCAAGGAACTCCCGCTCCCGTTCCAAGCTCATCAAGGCCCGGCGGCGTCCGCCCCAGCGCTTGGCCACGGCGGCGCCTGGACTCTGGCCGGAACGGAAGCGGCCCTGGAGCCTGGCCGCCGTGGCCCGGCCGACTCCCAGCAGCGCGGCCGTTTGTTCCAGCGTGCTGCCCAACAGGGCGGGCAGAAGAACGGCCTGGGCACAACGAAACTGCTCCAGGGTCTTTGCCTCGCGCAATGCCGCTTGCGCTTGCTGCACCAATCCTGCGTCCAGGTGTCGTGGCCTTGCCATGCCAAATACGATAATTCGTCTCATCTTGAAAGCTAATTAGAATGATGGGCAAATCCGGGCATCCCCGGATTCCACAAATTCCCCCGAATGAGGAGCGTGGCACGGGCATTCCGGCCTGTGGGGGACGCCAAAAGTGGCCCCTGGCAAGCGTCCTGGCCGCGGTCAGGGCATTCCGGTGAGTTCCCGGCAGGCATCCACCAGCGGCATGACGCGCACGCCTTTCTGGACTTCATAGGCAGTGTCAACCGGTGCGACCACCGTTGCGGATGTCGGACGCAAATCCGCCACCAGTTCATGAAAGCCGCGCCCCGGTTTTGGGGCGGTGCTCAACTTGAACTCGTACACATGCGCGGCGCCACCACGCTCCAAGACAAGATCGAGTTCGGCGCCGTTCCCGGTCCGGAGAAAACCCGGCCGCCATTTCGGGGCAGCCGCCAGCAGGTTTTCAATGCAGAAACCCTCCCAGGAACTGCCGTTGACCGGGTGCCCGAGAAGCTGGTCATGGTCGCCGATGCCCAACAATGCGTGCAGGATGCCGCTGTCGCGAATATAGACTTTGGGTGCCTTCACCAGCCGCTTTTTCAGGTTGGTTTCGGCGGGTGGCAGCAGGCGGAGCATGTACGACTGTTCCAGCAAGTGCAGGCAGCGGCCAAGCGTCCGGACGTTCATGCCGGCGGCTTCGGCGACTTTGCTTTGGTTCAGCGTTTGCCCGTGCGAGTGCGCAAACAGCAGCCAGAGCCGGTTCAATTGCGGGGCCGGCATGGTGAACCCGAGCTGCGGGACATCCCGCTCCAGGTAGGTGCGGATATAGTCCAGGCGCCAGTCGAGGCTGGACTCGGCGTCAGGAGCGCCCAAGCTTTCCGGAAAGCCGCCGCGCTCCCAAAGAAGCTCCGCCAGGGGCGTCCCCGCCACCTCCACCGCGAGGATGGGCGTCAGGTCAAGATAGGCGATTCGGCCGGCAAGGCTTTCCGAGGATTGGCGGATCAAGTCCCGCGACGCCGACCCCAGGATGAGGAACCGGCCGGGGCGGCGGCCAAGGTCGATTTCCGAGCGCAGGGCGCCAAAAATGTCGGTGAGCCGCTGGATTTCGTCCAGGCAGACCAGTTCCTGCCGGTGCCGGCTGAAGAACAGTTCGGGATCGGCGAGCTTGTTCAGGTCGGACTGGCGCTGGAGGTCGAGCAAGACCGCCGGCCGGCCGGCAAGCATTTGCCGCGCCAGGGTGGACTTGCCGCACTGGCGCGGCCCCAGAATGGCGACCGCCGGCGCCCGCGCCAACGCCCTGGCCACTGCCCGTTCCATGACTCTCGAAATGTAGTTCACTGCCGCCTTTCCTCCCTGGGCTTGGCCACCGCCTGTCCGAAGTATAACCATGCAAAAGCCGCATTCAAGTGCCTCTTTTGCATGGACTGATGGCGATGGCCTGGGGACAGGCGCGCGGCGGCGCCCCCGTGCCAGCCGCCTCAGTGCCCGGAAATCCGCGGAGTCCGCGACGGTGCTGTCCCCGGTGGCCAGCCGCCAACCCCGCGCCCGCCCCCTACCTCTGCCTCAACGACATCTGAGGGGAAATCGCCCCCCCCCCCGTCCATTTCGTCCATGGCCCCCTCTCACCTTCCGGCAAACCGGACACCCATCATGTTTACGCGCCCTCGCCTCCAACAGATGGTTGGCTTTGACAATTTCAGCCAGCACGCTACTATGCAGGATTTGCACGTGTGAGTCGCGAAGTTGGGGATGCCGACGCCATGCCGCTGAGCTGGAACGAAATCAAGCAGAACGCCATCCGCTTCGCCCGCGACTGGGCCGGCGAATCCCGCGAGGATGCCGAAGCCAAGTCGTTCTGGGACGCCTTCTTCGAGGTCTTCGGCGTCCGCCGCCGCACCGTCGCCACCTTCGAGGAGCCGGTGCGCAACCTCAAGGGGCAATACGGCTACATTGACCTCTTCTGGCGCGGCAAGCTCCTCGTCGAGCACAAGTCCCGCGGCAAGGACCTCGACCGCGCCAGCTCCCAGGCCTTTGCCTACCTCCAGGCCCTCGCCGCCGATGGCCGCCAGGATGAAATCCCGCGCTGCGTCATCGTCTCCGACTTCGCCCGCATCGCTCTCCACGACCTGGAGCCGGAGGAGCAGCTTGACCTGCCGCTGTTCGAGGGGCGCAGGGTCAACACCATTGAATTCCCCCTGGCCGACCTGCACCGCCACGTCCACGCCTTTGCCTTCATCGCCGGCTACAAGCCGCACCGCGTCGATCCCGAAGACCCCGCCAACATCCGCGCCGCCGAAGTCATGGGCCAACTCCATGACGCCCTCGCCGCGGGCGGCTACCAAGGGCATGCCCTCGAACGCTTCCTGGTCCGCATCCTCTTCTGCCTCTTCGCCGAGGACTCCGGCATCTTCGACCCCAACGCCTTCACGAACTGCCTGGAGAACAGCACCCGCGAAGACGGATCGGACCTCGGCCTGCATCTCGCCCGCTTCTTCCTGTTGCTGAATGCCCCGCAGGATCGACGCCAAGCCGGCCTCGACGAACGGCTGGCCAGCCTGCCCTACGTCAACGGCGGCCTCTTTGCCGAAACGCTGCCCTTCGCCGAATTCAACCGCGACATGCGCCTCGCCCTCGTCCGCTGCACCCGCTTCGACTGGTCCCGCATCTCCCCCGCCGTCTTCGGCTCCCTCTTCCAGTCCGTCATGGAACCTGCCGCCCGCCGCCAGGTCGGCGCGCACTACACTTCCGAGCGAGACATCCTCAAGGTCATCCGCTCCCTCTTCCTCGACGACCTCCGCGCGGAGTTCGCCAGGATCAGGACCAGCAAGCCCAAGCTCGAAGCCTTCCACCAAAAGCTCGCCGCCCTGCGCTTCCTCGACCCCGCCTGCGGCTGCGGCAACTTCCTCGTCCTCACCTACCGCGAACTGCGCCTGCTGGAAATGGACGTGCTGGAAGCGCTCCGCATCCACGAACAGATCATCCCCGGCGCCGACATCAGCGCCATCAGTTGCATAGACGTCGACCAGTTCTACGGCATCGAGATCGAAGAGTTCCCCGCGCTCATTGCCGAGACCGCGCTCTGGCTCATGGACCACCAGATGAACCTCCGCCTCTCCGAGCGCATGGGCCGCTACTACCAGCGCCTGCCGCTGAAGAAATCCGCCACCATCCACGTCGGCAACGCCCTGCGCCTCGATTGGAAAGAACTCCTCCCGCCCGAAAACTGCGCCTACATCCTCGGCAATCCCCCGTTCGTAGGTGCGAAATTCCAGACGCCGGAGCAAAAAGCCGACATTGCCGCCGTAGCGGGTGGCGTGAACAACGCCGGCCTGCTCGACTACGTCACCGGCTGGTACTTCAAAGCCGCCGACTACATCCAAGGCACGTGCATCGCCGCCGGCTTCGTCTCCACCAACTCCATCAGCCAGGGCGAACAGCCCGGCGTCCTCTGGAATCCGCTTTTCGCCAAAGGCATGAAAATCCGCTTCGCGCACCGCACCTTCCCGTGGGCGAGCGAGGCGCGCGGCAAGGCGCATGTCCACGTCGTCATCATCGGCTTCGGCGGTGCGGACTCCGCAACCAAGCGCATCTACGACTATGAGGGCGAAACCCCGACCGTCCGCGAAGTCCGCAACATCAGCCCCTACCTCGTCGAAGGCCCGGACACCGCCATCGTCAACCGCCAGAAACCACTCTGCGCCGTGCCGGAAATCGGCATCGGCAACAAACCGATTGACGGCGGCAACTACCTCTTCACCGCGGCAGAAAAGGACGCCTTCCTCAAGCTTCAGCCCGAGGCCGCCCCGTATTTCCGTCCGTGGATCGGCTCCGCTGAATTCATCAACGGCTGGCAACGCTGGTGCCTCTGGCTCGGCGACTGCCCGCCGGGCGAACTCCGCAAAATGCCGGAAGTCATGAAGCGCATCGAAGCCGTGCGCGAATTCCGCCTTGCCAGCAAGAGCCCGCCCACGCAGAAGCTCGCGCTCACCCCGACCCGCTTCCACGTCGAAAACCTGCCGGCCTCAAACTTCCTGGTCGTTCCCGGTGTTTCGTCGGAACGGCGCCCCTACATCCCCATCGGGTTCATGACACCGGACGTGATTGCCAGCAATCTTGTGAATATCATTCCAGCCGCCACGCTCTGGCATTTCGGCATCCTGACCTCCGCCATGCACATGGCCTGGGTCAAGCAGGTCTGCGGCCGGCTGAAATCGGACTACCGCTACTCCAACAAGCTCGTGTACAACAACTTCCCCTGGCCACAGCCCGCGCCGGACGCGGCCGACAAATCCAACCTATCCGACGGATCCGTCGGATCAGACAGATCTGACCGATCCGGCCGATCCGACAAAGCCGCGGCGGAGTTCGCCCGGCGCCGCGCCGCCGTCGAGGCATCTGCCCAGGCCGTGCTTGACGCGCGGGCTCCGCACCTGGCGCGCGGCAGCACTCTCGCCGACCTCTACGATCCCCTGACCATGCCCCCGGAACTGGTCCGGGCGCACCAGGCCCTCGACCACGCCGTCGAAAAATGCTACCGCCCCGCCCCCTTCGCCGGCGACCGCGCCCGCGTCGAACACCTCTTCGCCCTCTACGAAAAACTCACCACCGGCCCGCTGGAGGCGGGGATGAAGGCCAGGCCGAGACGGCATAAGAACTCAGCCAATGTTTTTGAGCTATAGTAGCCCAGGGTTCAAGCCGAAAGCAGGTGAAGCATGATCCGCCGTGTCATCATTAAAAATTTCAAGAGTTTGGACGTGGATGTCACCCTCGACCCAGTGACCGTCCTCGTCGGCCGCAGCGGCACGGGCAAGACGAATTTCGTGAATGCACTGCGGTTCCTGCGGACTTTTCTTGCCGCCCCGGACACGGTTTTCGGTTCTAATTCTGCCATGTACTGGCAGGCTATGCTTCCGACGGCTGCTCCGCCCGAAGGCGAGATGCGGTTCACTGTGGAATACGATATCCCCGGCGTGCTGGAATCTTCTGTTTATGAGGTTGTGTTCAGATACAACAAACAACACCGGCAAATCAGATTGGTGGAAGAAAAACTTGGCATGGGGAATGACATTCTTTTTCACACTTTAAGCAACAAATGGAGTACGGAGCCTAAGGTCTCGACATTACCAGAGGTCTATCCCAACCGGCCAGTCCTGTCTGAATTAAACGGCATCAAAAAGGTGTCCCTCGCCTACATTGCGTTGACCCAAGGGCTTGGGTGCTATGACTTTCCCGGTTCCGTTTGCACGGATTCCGGCCATGACACGAACAAGCAAAACGATTTGGGGGACAGTGCCGAAAACTACGCCACGGTGTTCGATGCCATCCAAAAAGACTGGAGCCGGCCCAAGGCGTGGGATGACATCAACGCGGCACTGAAAAGCCTGAACGCCTCGTTTGAGACGATTGACAAGAGTGCCCGCCAAGGGGGGCGCATCATCGTGTCGCACGCCTTCAACGGCAAGGTAATCACATTTGACATTAATCAGGAATCTGAAGGGTTCCGTCGCTTCTTGGCGCACCTCTTGGCGCTCTATCAAACACCATCAAAGCAGACACTGGTGTTCGAGGAGCCGGAAAAGGGAATCCATCCCGGAGCGCTGCAAACGCTGGCGGAAGAGATCAAGGCCTGCCCCAAGGACGGCCGCGGGCAAGTAATCCTGACCACGCACAGCCCGAACCTGCTGGATCACTTCCCGCCGGAGTCCATCCGGGCGGTCGAAATCCATGAGCATGTGACCAAAATTGGAAAGCTGACATCTGACCAAATCGAATCCTTGAAGGAAAACCTTCTTCGTCCCGGTGAACTGTTGACGGTGGAAGATGCCAAGATTGAAGCCCAATCAAGGGAGGCATGATTTTATGTCTCCCAAAGAATTGGCCCTCATGGTCGAGGGGGAAAGCGAAGAAATATCCGTTCCCGGGCTGGTCACAAAACTTTTGGATCGTCTCGGCGGGCGTGATGTCCTGTATGTGGGGAAGGTCATGCGCGTCGGCGAGTTGCATGGCCTTGTGAAAGGCGGTTCAGAAGATGAGTTCCTCCGCTTTGTTCGACGGGCGGCCTTGCTCCGCAATTTAGGTGCCGTCCTTCTTCTCTTGGACGGTGATGCCAAGGCAAAACACCCAATCCATACCTCGGCAGGGAAGAAAGAGTTTTGCGCCAAAGAAATTGGCCCGTTCCTTGCTTCCCGCGCAAAAAACGAAACTCCCGCCGGAACGAAATTCTCTTTCGCGGTTGTTTTCGCCCGTCAGGAATTTGAATCATGGCTGCTTGCGGGATGCCCGGAACTTGCCGATCAATTACAGTCGCCGATTGATGATCTTGAAAAGGCTCCGCGTGACGCCAAGGGGAAAATTGGTGAATTGACGAATGCCGCGTATAAAGAAACCACTCACCAGCCCCACTACACGCACCAATTGGACATTGACCGCATCTTGGGCCGCAACCCGAAAATGCGCTCATTCCACCGCCTGGAAAACGCCTTGCGGCAGTTGACGGCTGCCGTCCGCAGCGGCAATCCCGTCTCTACGCCCTGCTGAGGCGTCCCCCAATGGCTTTGCCGCCGCGATGGCGCGAAGCCAAAGCGGCCAAGAAAGGCCGCCCCATGAAGCGCCATCCAGCGCCATCGGCCCAGGGAGAATCATGGGACTCATGCCCCCATCGGACTCGTTCCGCCCCCCTGCCACGCGCCGGGGAGGCGCGACAAGCGGCGGGGGACGGCTACATTATCCCGATTGCCAATTGCCGATTTTCGAATGCCGAATGCCGGACCTGGCGGCGGCCAGCCGGAATCCCGGCCGGGCCAGCAGCCGCCTTCCCGCCGCCCCGCCTTCTCTTCCCCCTTCCCCAGGACAGCCGCGCCATGCTCAAGCTCAAACGCACCGCCCACTGCGGCGAACTCCGCGGCGCCGACGCCGGCCGGACCGTCGCCCTCTCCGGTTGGGTCAACAAATGCCGCAACCTTGGCGGCCTGGTCTTCATTGACCTGCGCGACCGCGAGGGGGTCACCCAGCTCTTCATCGACCCGCAGGCGCGCCCGGAACTGGCGGAACGCGCCGCCCAGCTCCGGGAGGAGTTCGTGGTCAGCGCCCACGGCACCGTCCGGCCGCGGCCGCCGGAGATGGTCAACCGGCGGCTGCCGACCGGCGAAATCGAGGTGGAGCTGGACGAACTGCTGATCGAGAACCGTTCCAACCCCATGCCCTACCACGTCGGCGAGGCCAGCGAGGATCTGCGGCTCAAGTACCGCTACCTCGACATCCGCCGCTCCGAGATCGGCAAGAACCTGCGCCTCCGCCACCAGGTGACGACCGCCGCCCGCAACTTCCTCGACCGCGAGGGGTTCATCGAGGTGGAGACGCCGATCCTAAGCAAGTCCACCCCCGAAGGCGCCCGCGACTACCTCGTGCCCAGCCGCGTCCACCCTGGCAGCTTCTACGCCCTGCCCCAGGCGCCGCAGCAGTACAAGCAGCTCCTGATGGTCGCCGGGCTGGAGCGCTACTTCCAGATCGCCCGCTGTTTCCGGGACGAGGACCTGCGGGCCGACCGCCAGCCGGAGTTCACCCAGATCGACCTGGAAATGTCGTTCATCGACCAGAACGACATCCTCGGCGTCGTGGAGCGGCTCCTCGCCCAGATCCTCAAGGAGACCAAGGGGATCGAGGTGGCCACCCCCTTCCGGCGCCTGGGCTGGCACGAGGCCATGGAACGCTTCGGCTCCGACAAGCCCGACCTGCGCTTCGGCCTGGAGATTTGCGACCTCTCCGCCGCCCTGGCCAGCAGCGGCTTCAGCGTCTTCCAGAACGCCCTGGCCGCCGGCGGCGTGGTCAACGCCCTCACCGTCACCGGTCAGGCGGGGCTCAGCCGCAAGCAGCTCGACCTCTGGACCGAGAGCGTGAAGCGGGCCGGCGCCAAGGGACTGGCCTGGCTGAAGCTGGACGAGCAGGGGCAGCCCTCCGGCCCGGTGGCCAAGTTCCTGGCGCCGGCGGAGCTGGCGGCGGTCCAGGCCGCCGCGGCGGCCGGGGCGGGCGACCTGCTGCTGATCGTCGCCGACAGTTGGGCCATCGCCAAGAACGCCCTCGGCCGGCTGCGGCTGGAGGTGGCCGAGCACTGCCGGCTAATTCCGGCGGAGCGCCACGAGTTCCTCTGGGTGGTGGAGTTCCCGCTGCTGGAGAAGGATGCGGAGAGCGGCCGCTTCGGCGCCGTCCACCATCCCTTCACCCGGCCGCTGGACAGCGACTTGGCGAAGCTCGCCAGCGACCCCGGCGCGGTGCGGGCGCAGGCCTACGACGTCGTGCTCAACGGGGTCGAACTCGGCGGCGGCTCGATCCGCATCCACGAACCCGAGCTGCAGGCGTTCATGTTCAAGACCCTCGGCATCGGCGAGGCGGAAGCCCGGGCGAAGTTCGGGCATCTCCTCGACGCCCTCGCCTTCGGCGCGCCGCCCCATGGCGGCCTGGCCATTGGCCTCGACCGCCTGGTCATGCTGCTCTGTGGCGCGCCCTCGATCCGCGAGGTGATCGCCTTCCCGAAAACCGCCAAGGCAAGCTGCCTGATGACCGACTCCCCGAGCGAGGTCAGCCCGGCGCAGCTCGACGAACTGCACATCCGCTGCCTGGAGCCCGCCGAGAGCGAATGACCGCCCGCCGCTGGCGGCGGGCGCTGCGCGCCGCCGGGGAACGTAGCACAGGCATTCTTGCCTGTGAAGAACGTAGCACAGGCATTCTTGCCTGTGAAGAACGTGGCACAGACATTCTTGTCTGTGCGAAGGGGGCGCTGGCAATCTCCTTCCGCAAGGCCTGTCCCCAAGCATCCGGATTGCTTGTGCCCCGCGCCCGCCTCAGAAATTGGTCACGCCGGCCAGGTCCTCGGCCGCCGCCGCCGGCGGCTTGGGCGCCGGCGCCAGCTTCTCGGTCGGCTCCCCGGAGCGGGCCAGGGCGACCTTGCCGGTGCGGGCCAGCTCGATGATGCCATAGGGCTCCATCAGGGCGATCAGGGCGTCGATCTTCTCGCTGCGCCCGGTCGCCTCCAGCACCAGCGCCTCCTTGTCCACATGCACCACGTTGGCCTTGAAGACGTCGGTGATGGCGATGATCTCGGCGCGCTTCTCCGGGGTCGCCTTGATCTTGAGCAGCATCAGTTCGCGGGCGACGAAGCCGCTGCCGGTGAGGTCGGTCACCTTCAGCACCTCCACCAGCTTGGTGAGCTGCTTCTCGATCTGTTCGAGCACGGCGTCGTCGCCGCTGGTGACGATGGTCATCTTCGACATGGTCTGGTCATGGGTCGGGCCGACGGTCAGGCTCTCGATGTTGTAGCCGCGGCCGCTGAACAGCCCGGCAATGCGGGAGAGGACGCCGAACTTGTTCTCCACCAGGACGGAAATGGTATGGCGCATGGCTGGTCGCTCCTCGGATGGCGGTGACGCCCCTCTGGCGTCTGGCGGCGGATAGAATACCATGGCAACCCCAAAAAACCAACCCCGGCGGATGCACCGCGGCATCCACATGAAATGGCGGGTGAACGGCGACAGCGCCCCCTTCATCAACAACGAGAAGGAGTTCACCCAGTTGTTCGCCACCGGCGACGCCTGCGACCTCCACCTCAAGTCCCCCAAATTCGGACGCTGCCGCTTCCTGGTCACCATGCATGACGGCCAGCCAACCGTAATTCGGACACGCTTCGACGGCGCCGACACGGAAAATGCCATCCTGGAGATTCCGCTCGAAATGGGCATCATCTTTTCCGGAACAGACCGTCACCCTGCCCTCTGGCGCTGAGGATGTCAAGGGAGTTCCAGCACGCTCCAAACGGCATTCGGGGTGTTGCGCGAACCCCACCGCGGCAGGCGTCCGGACAACGGCTTCGGGCTCTCTCTCGGCAAGCGGGAGGAAGGCCGGTTGACCGGCGATCAGTCAAGCCGATGCAGGTCTGCCCCGGATCTCCGACGCCGCGGCGGAGGCAGGCAACTGCATGGGCACTCCTTCGCCGCGGCCTTGGCGAAGGCTGGTGGAGCAGATGGGAATCGAACCCACGACCTATACGTTGCGAACGTATCGCTCTAGCCAACTGAGCTACTGCCCCCTGCACAAAACGGAGAGAACTATAACGCCTGGCTTTGCCATTGCAACGGCGGCGGCGGGAAAAAGCGGTCACCCCTCCGCCAGCAGGAATTCCAGGTCCGCCGGCGTCAGTTCGCCGGGGCGGGCCGGAGCCTGGCCAAGGAGCTGCTGGAAAAGGAGGCGCTTGCGCTGTTGCAGGCTCTGGATCTTCTCCTCGACCGTGTTGCGGACCAGCAGCTTGATGACGGTCACCGGCCGCTGCTGGCCGATGCGGTGGGTGCGGTCGGTGGCCTGGTCTTCGACCATCGGGTTCCACCAGGGGTCGTAATGGATGACCGTGTCGGCGCCGGTGAGGTTGAGGCCGGTGCCCCCGGCCTTGAGGCTGATGAGGAACAGGGGGATGGAAGCGTCGCGGTTGAAGCGGTCGACGCGCGCCTGGCGGTCGCGGGTGGCGCCGTCCAGGTATTCATAGGCGACCCCCTCCGCGTCGAGCCAGCCGCGGAAGATCTTGAGGAAGCTGGTGAACTGGCTGAAGAGGAGGACGCGGTTGCCGCTGTCGATGCATTCGAGGACCAGTTCCTGGAGCAGTTCGGTCTTGGCGGAGGCCAATGGGTGGTGGGCGCCGGCGGTGGCGCGGAGGTTTTCGGGCAGCATGTCGGGATGGCAGCAGAGCTGGCGGAGGCGGGTGAGCAGGGAGAGCGCCTGGAAGCGGTGCCGGCCCCAGCCGTCGGCCTTCGCCGCGTCGAGGAGCTGCCGGCCGGCCAGCAGCAGGCTGGCGTAGAGCCGGGCCTGGGGCGGCTCCATCTCACTGAACATCAGCCGTTCGGTCTTGGGCGGCAGTTCCTGGCAGACATCCGCCTTGAGCCGGCGCAGGATGAAGGGGCGGATGCGGGTTGCCAGTTCCTGGCCGGCGTCGGCCTCGACCGCCGCGGCGTCCTCGTGGCGATGCTTGAACTCCTGGCGGGTGCCGAGGTAGCCGGGGAGGAGGAAGTCGAAGAGCGACCACAGCTCGTGGAGGGCGTTTTCCAGGGGGGTGCCGGTGAGGATGAGGCGGCGGGCGCAGCGGAGCTGCTTGCAGGCGCGGGCGTTTTCGGTGCCGGGGTTCTTGATGTGCTGCGCCTCGTCGAGGACGACGGCGTCGAATTCCAGGGCCCGGTAGTGGCGGCTGTCGCGTCGCAGGAGGGCGTAGGAGGTGATCACCAGGTCGTGGTCGGGGATGGCGGCGAGGAGGTCATGGCGGTGGATTCCGGCGACCACGAGGGTGCGGAGGCCGGGGGCGAAGCGGGCGGCCTCGTTGCGCCAGTTGTCGGTGAGGCTGGTGGGGCAGATGACCAGGGCCGGCTGCCGGGCCAGCCCCTGGCGGCGGCGCCAAGCCAGCCAGACCAGGGCCTGGATGGTCTTGCCCAGCCCCATCTCGTCGGCCAGCACGCCATGGAACCCGCACTCGTCGAGGGTGCGGAGCCAGCCGACCCCCTCCTTCTGGTAGCCGCGGAGGATCCGCCGCTGCTCCTCGGTGAACAGGGCCGGGTCGGGGGATGGCGGCGCGGCCAGGCGGCGGCTGAGCTGGAGCCAATCGGCACCGGCGAGGGCCGGATGGCCACCCAAGGCGCCGGCGAGGACGGGGGCGTGATATTTGGAGAAGCGAATCCGGCCGCCCCCCTCCTCCTGGCCGCCCAACAGCAGCCCCACCGTTTGCCGGATCTGTTCGGTGATGTGCACAAGCTGGCCGCCGGCCAGCAGCACGGTCTGGGCACCGCTCCGCACCGCCTGGGCGAGCTGCTTCCACGGCAGCGGCGCGCCCTGCTCCGACAAGAGCCGGCAGTCCAGTTCGAACCAATCCTGGGCGGCCGCCGCCCCTGGCTGCACGTCGAGCCGCAAGATGCCGGTGGTGGCGCGGGCGCGGGCGGCGGCCTGGGAGAGGAAGATGCGCCAGCCCGGCGGCAGCCGGTCCAGCCCCTCGCGCCAAAAGGACCAGAGCCGGTCCGGCTCGCGCAGGAGCCAGCCCTCCCCCGCCTCCCGCGGGACGAAGCCATTGTCGCCCAACACGGTCGCCGCCTGCCGCTCCACTTCCGGGAAGCGGCCGCGGACGCCCGCCGCGCCCGGCGGCGCCCCGGCCGGCAGCCGGCTCTCGCCGTACTGGAACTCCAGGCGCGCCCGCAATTCGTCGCCGCACCAATCCAGGTAGAGCAGCACCTCGGGCCCGGCCGCGGCCAGCGCCGCGGGCAGCAGCCGGCCGCCACCCGCGCGGATTTCCACGGCCAGCCGCCACTGTTCCGGCGCCGCCGCCGCCAGTTCGCGCCAGGCGGCCGGCCCCAGCACATCCTCGGCGCCGCCGGCGAAAACGTCCGCCCATTCCCCGCCCAGGCCGACCGGCAGCGGCGCCAGCAGGTCGCCGCACCAGACCCAGGCCTCGCGGCGGCCAGGCAACAGCACGCTCCGCTCAGGATCCAGCAGCGCCGCCCCCGCCCGCAGCCCGGCCCGGACCTGGATCGCCAGGCCGTCATCCGTCTCCGCCGCCAGCAGCACCGGCCGCGGCGGCTCGCCGAGCACCCGCACCGGCTGGCCGTTGACCATGACCGAACTCCCCGCCAGCCACGGGAGCAGTGCCGTCCATTCCTCCACCGGCAGCTCCAAAGCCGCCGCCTCCGCCGCCGCCGCCAGCGGTTTGCCGAGCCGTTGCAGCACTTCCTGCTCAGGCACCGTGAAATCCGCAAACCGGAAAGGCAGCCCGCCGTCCCCCGTCTCCAGCATCATCCGCACGTGCCGAGGACCGTATTCCTTGCCGTCAAGCGTGATGGCGACATCCAGGCGCAGCCGCGTCCCCGCCGGACATTCCCGGGCGGGAATCCCGCTCACGGCCAGCTTCAACGCCAGTCCCGCCAAGGTGCCAGGACGCACCAGGCCGCGGATTGCGCACGGCGTCCCGTTCGCCCCCGGCCGCCACGAGGCCAGGCGGACGGCCCAGGCCAGCCGTTCGGCGGCCTGGACGCGGATGTCCCCCGCCTGGCCCGGCCGCGGCCCGGCCGCCAGCAGGCCACGCTTCGCCAGTTGCAGCAGCACGGCCAGCGCATGCGCGCAAAAATGGCGGCTGCGGCCACAGGTGCAGGAGGGGGAGACCCGTTCCGGCGTGAAGCGCAGCCGCACATCCTCCACGCCGCCGCGGAGGGTCATCACCCGCGCCGTCACCACCTGCTGTCCCGACCGCTGCAAATCCAGGACATGCCCACGTTCGCAGAGGTGGCGGGCCTCCCCGTGAATCCCTGGGCCAATGGCTTCCGCGAATTGCGCCAGCACGGCCGCCAGCGGTGGAGTGTCTGCCTGTCCGGTCATGTATCGTCCAGAATAAAAGGTGAACCGGATACTATAGCGGTTCCGCCCCGCGCCGGCGGCTGGCTTTCCCCAGTGACGGCGGAGATGGCTTGAGCTGATTCCGATCCCGATTCCGATTCTGTGTGGGAACCAGTTGCTTCCTCCGCGGGTCTCAGGAATTGCTCCACAACCTCCGGCAACAATTGGAGGCCATTGCAAAATGAGCTGACTGCCTTATAGTACCCCACATCCGCCTCCGTCGGCTGTTCCCCCTCCTCCTCCCTCCCCCAGCCGGCGGAGGCCCTTTTTTGCCCGTCCACTGCCAGTCTTTGGCCACTGGCACCTTACGTGTAGCCATACAAAATGCAAGCCGGCCCATTCCCTGACCTCGACTTCTCCAAGATCCCCGGCGGACTGGCGGTCGCCATCGCCCAGGATTGGCGGACCGGCGAGGTGCTCATGCAGGCGTTCCTCAACCGGGAAGCCTGGGAAAAAACCCTGGCGACCGGCCTCGCCACCTACTGGTCCCGCTCCCGCAACCAGCTCTGGGTGAAAGGCGCCACCTCCGGACATTTCCAGAAAATCAAGGAAATCCGGGTTGACTGCGACGCCGATGCCGTGCTCTTCAAGGTCGAACAGCTCGGCGGCGCCGCCTGCCACACCGGCCGGCGGAGCTGCTTCTTCCGCCGCGTCGAAGGCGGCCGGCTGGTGGACACCGACACCCCCTGAACGCCCCATAAGCGCCACGTCCCCGGGCTCAGGCCGTGATCTGGGTGCCGATCCCCTGGTCCGTGAAGATCTCCAGCAGCAGGGAATGGGTGATCCGGCCATCAATCAGGTGCACCTTCTGGCAGCCGGCGGCGATCGCCTCGACGGCGCTGCGCAGCTTGGGCACCATCCCGCCGGAGACGACGCCATTGGCGATGAGGGCATCCACCTCGCTGCGGTGGATCGTCGAGATCAGCGTCTCCGGATCCTTCGGGTCGCGCAGGATCCCCGGCACGTCGCTGAGGAAGACCAGCTTCTTGGCCTTCAGTTCGGCGGCAATCACGCAGGCGGCCATGTCGGCGTTGATGTTGTAGACCTGCCCCCCCAGGTCGCAGGCCAGCGGCGTGACCACCGGGATCTCCTCGCGCCGGGTGAACCACTGGAGCTGCTCGGTGTCGACCGCCACCACCCGGCCGACGAACCCCAGGTCAATGGCGGCGCCTTTTTCATCCTTTTCCTGGAGGCGCTCGGCCCGCAGCACGTTCTTGCCGGAGACCGCGCGGGCCTTGCCGCCAAATTCGCTGATGATCGCGACCAGCTCGGCGTTGACCACCTTGTGCAGCACCTCGTCCACCACCTGGATCGTCTTCGCGCAGGTGTAGCGCAGGCCGTTGATGAAGCGGGTCTCGACGTTCTCCGTCTTGAGCCGGGCGTTGATCGCCTTGCCGCCGCCGTGGACCAGCACCGGGTGCATCCCGGCGCATTCCATGAAGACCAGGTCGCGCAGCACGCCGCGCAGGGCCTGGGCATCCTCCATGAAGCTGCCCCCGGCCTTGACCACGACGATGCTGTCCCGGAACTGCTGGATGTAGGGCAGCGCCTCGATGAGGACGCCGGCTTTTTCGATGAGTCGCTGCATGTCCTGAACTCCCCTCGCCCGGCCGTTTCCCGGGCCGTGGAAACCATGCCATGGAATGTAGCACGCGGCCGCTCCCGGCGAAACTGCATCCCGCCCCGCCGCCGGCGCCCTACCCCGCCGCCGCCACGGCCAGCAGCACCGCGGTTTCATCGCAGCGGTCCCGTTTCCGGCAGAAGCGGCAGTCGTTCCAGACCTTTTGGGGGAACTCGCGCAGCCAGCGCTCCTTGGCGACTTCGTGGAACCCCAGGCGGCAGAAGAGGTGTGGCCGCATGGTCAACGCAAAAATCCGGGCCGCCCCCCGTTCCTTGGCCAGGGCCACGGCGCTTTCGACCAGATGGCTGCCGATCCCGTGGTTGCCGAACGCCGGCGCCACGGCCAGCGAGCGGATTTCCACCAAGCCGGCGCCGTAGTCCCGCAGGGCGACACAGCCGACGATGGCGCCCGTGCCGTTTTCGGCCACCAGGAACTGGCCGGCCTGCTCCCGGACCTCCGCCGCGCTCCGCGGCAGGACCAGCCCGGATTCCACATACGGCGCGATCAGCCCGACCAGAACCTCGGCATCCGCCAGCCGGGCCGGGCGCAGCTTGTGCAGGATGGGGGTTGGCATCAAACCGCCGCTCCAGTTTCTTCGAACACCCCGAGCTTGCGGAAACGCCCGTAGCGCTGTTCGCGGAGCTGGTCCGGAGTCAGTTTCCGCAGTTCCGCCAACTGGGCGCGCACCGCCTCGCCCAGCAGCTTCGCCGCCTCGTCGGGGGCGCGATGGGCGCCGCCGAGCGGTTCGGGCACGACGGCGTCAACAATCCCGTGCTTGAGCAAATCCGGCCCCGTCAGCTTCAGCGCCTCCGCGGCCTGCGGCGCGGCCGAGGGGTCGCGCCAGAGGATGGCGGCGCAGCCTTCCGGCGTGATCACCGAATAATAGGAGTATTCCAGGATCAGCACCCGGTTGCCGACGCCAATGCCGAGGGCGCCGCCGCTGCCCCCCTCGCCAGTCACGACGCAGACCACGGGCACGCCGAAGGTGAACATTTCCCGCAGGTTCACGGCGATGGCCTCGGCCACGTGCCGTTCCTCGCCACCGACGCCCGGATAGGCCCCCGGCGTGTCGATGAAGATCACGATGGGGACGCCGGCCTTGTCAGCCAATTGCATGAGGCGCAAGGCTTTGCGGTACCCCTCCGGGTTCGCGCAGCCAAAGCGGCACTTGACGTTCTCCTTGAGGTTGCGCCCCTTCTGCGAACCGATGAACATCACCGGCGCCCCGTCAAGCTTGGCGAAGCCGCCGATGATCGCATGGTCGTCGGCGAACCGCCGGTCGCCATGCAGCTCCAGGAAATCGGTGAAGAGCCGGTTGGCGTAGTCCCGCGGGAACGGCCGCTCCGGATGGCGCGCCAACTGGATCCGCTGCCAGGCGCTGAGTTCGGCAAAGACCTTCTGGCGGGTCGCGGCGATCCGCTCCTCCATCAGGCGGACGCCGTTGTCCACGTCCACGTGGTTGGTCTTGCTGAACTCGCGCAGTTGCCGGACTTTCTCTTCCAGCTCGTACAAGGGCTTTTCGAATTCAAGGATGACGGGCATGCGTTATTCGTCCCTGATGGTCACTGGGGTTCCGTTGGGGATCATGGCGAAGAGGGCGGCGATGTCGGCGTTGCGCATCCGCACGCACCCCTCGCTGGCGGCGGTGCCGATGGAATCGGGCTCCCAGGTGCCGTGGATGCCGAACCCCTTGAGGGCGGGATCCGTCCCGGCCGCCGGCGCCAGCCCGAGCCAATGGGTGCCGAGGACGTTGCGCGGGTCGCCGTAGGGGATGACCTGCCCCGGCGGCGTCCAGACCGGCTCCTGGAGGCGGCTGTTGACCACGAAGCTCCCGACCGGGGTGCGGTTCTGCCGGCCAATGCCGACCCGCCAATAGGCGAAGAGGGCCTCGCCATTGTGCAGGAGCAGGACGAAGCGGTTCTTCAGCACGGTGATGGCGAATTGCGGCGGCATGACGTGCAGCACCATTCCCGGATAGATGGTGGTCCGCGCCGTGTCCAGCTTGTTCTGCCGCTCGAGGGCGGCCACGGTCGTCTGGTGGCGCCGCGCCAGGCCGATGAGCGTGTCGCCCGACTTGACGGTAATCCGGATCTTCTCCGGCATTGGCAGGTCGGAATTGAAGAGGCTCAGGTTGGCCCGGGTCAGGATGCCCGCGGCCCGGTGCCAGAAGGGATCGTAGGCGGTGACCTCCGGGGCCGCCAGGACGGCGGTGGCGGCGGCCCGGGCTTGGAGCCACTGCCCCTGCCCCAGGAAGCCTTCCGCCGCCGCAAGCTGCCGCGCCAGCCGCTCCAAGGCCGCCTGGCGGGCGGCTTCCGCCGGCGCCACGGCCGGGGGCGTCGCCACCGGCGGTGCCGGCGGCCGCGCCCCTTGGACCTGGGCCGCCGCTGGCGGCGGCGTGGCCGCCCCGCCTTGGCGGGTGCCGACGCGATGCAGCGCCCACCAGCCAACGGTGGCCAGCAGGGCGCCAAGCAGCATCAGCAGCGGATATTTGATGTACCAGTACATGGCAGGGCAGAGGTTCCCGGGGCGCGCCGGCGGGGGGCGCCCGGCGGCAAGATGTGGCGGATAACATAATCCGCGTCCGTCAAGGGACAATGCCGCGGCCAAGGGGGACGTGGACAAACGTGTCGGTTGGACTGCCTGCCGCAATGGTTCCGGGTGGGGGCGGGGGTGATAGCCCTGGGGCGGATGCCCATAAGCGCCAAGATAAGAGTGGCTCATTTTTCAGGTTTTCAACTTGGAGTTCTCGCTTTCGCGGCGGTTCGCGAAGCGATTTTGAGATCTCTCTCCAACCTTCAATGCATTGCTGAAGCGGTATTGACGGATTGAGCGCTGACTGGATAAGATGCAGCATGAACGATTCCTCTCGCCAAAGACACCGGCCCCTGCTCTCATGCTTGCGGAACAACGTACCCCCAGGGGGAAAACGCTTCGCCTTCGCGAAGCAGCCAGTCAGTATTCTTATCTTAGCGCTTATGGGGCGGATGCCCCGGGGCCTGGGACAAGCAAGCCATGTTTGCGCCCCGAACTTGGACGTCAACCCACACAAACCCCGGAAGAGCCGTTTTTTTAGTTCAGCCCGCGGACCGGCAGTTGGTGTACAGGCTTCAGCCCGCGGACCGGAACAACCACAGCCTGAAGGCTGGACACCAACGGGCGGAGCCACAGCCTGAAGGCTGGACACCAACGGGGAGGGGCATCAATCAATCGCGGCATCAGCTCCAGCCACAGGCTGTTGCGCTCCGGTTCCGACAGGGCGATGGCATCGGAATTGTCCGCGCTGGAGCGGACGATGGCGCCGCGCCAGCCGCCGCCGGGGCTGGGGCGGCGTCAATGCCCGTGACACAGGCCGCCGCAGCAGCCACCGCCACCGTTCCGGGCCGCGCCCGCCGCCGGACAGCTTTCCGCCAGCTTGCAGCCGCCAGCGCCGGCGGGCGCAACCTTGGCCGCAAACGCCGACCATTGCTTGCGCAACGTCGCCGCGCCACAGGCCGGGCAGCGCTCCGGCAGATCCGCCGGCCGCATGATCAACTTTTCAAACTCGTGGCCGCAGGCGGCGCACCGGTATTCGTAAATCGGCATGGACACAATTCTCCGTTTCAGGGGCGGGCTCGTACCATCAAACCCCGCCGGCGTTTGTCAAGGCCACGCGCCACGAAAACCGCGGCCGGGGACGCCTGCCCCCGGCCGCGCGCCGGTTTTCCCGCGGACTCCGCAGCCCATGCGGGCTTATGGCCACTGGGGCGCCTCGGGCCGCCGCCCTTCGCGGGGCCGGTCGCCGCCCTCGCGCCGGAGCGGACCCATCCGCCGCCGCGGCGGTTCCGGGGGCGGGTTGGCCAGCAGTTCCTCATAGCTCTTCTGGATCCGCTCGGCACGGCCCGCCTTGGCCTTGGCCAGCTCCGCCTTGGCCTTGGCCAGCCGCTCTTCCAGATCCTTCAGCCGTTCCGCCCGAATCCCAAGCTGCTTGTCGTGCGCCTTCTCCACGGCGGCACGCAGCTCCGCCTTCAACGCCTCCTTTGCCTCCCCTTCCGGCGCGGCGGCAACCTTGCGCGCCAGTTCATGGACAAGCCGGATTTCCGCGATCATCGCGCCTGCCGGCCCCTCCGCAATCCGGGCGTGGACCAGCGCGCGGACCCTCTCGCGGAACGCCTGCGGATCCTTCGCCCGCAGTTCCATCAGCTCCTTCCAGAGCTGCGGGTTCTCCTTCTCCAGGCGTTCGCGGAGCCGTTCGATCATCATTTCGCCGCCCCGTTCGCCGTGCCGCTCCAGGCGCGGGCGGCCAGCCGGTTCGTCCGCGGGCGGCGGCGGGGTGGCCTCGCCTTGGGCCATTGCCAGGCCACTGGCCAGGACAAGGATCGCCGGCAGTGCCGGCAGCGGGTTGTGCAGTTTGATTTTCATGGGTGCATTCCTTTCCGGTTGTGGGGGGACTCGTCCTCGATCACTCGGCACAGGCGACAGCTTCATAGAGGGAGAGCGACAGTTCCGCATTGATCACGGCGTCTTCCAAGGCGATGGGGATCACCAGCCGGTGGGCCGCCGTCCAGCGGGCCTCATGGTTGGCGGCCAGAGCCGGGCCGGGATCCGGCACGGCATCCGTGCCGGCGCCCGGACGCCAGTGCCAGCGGTGCACCACGAGGGTCAGCCCCAGCACCAGCACGGCCGCCGCCGCCAGCCGCAGCCAGAGGCCGGGGCGTGGCCGCCGCGCCGCCGCCCGGATGGCCGCGTCCACCGCCGCCGGTGGTGCCGGCACCGCCGCCCGGCCGGGCGGCAGTTCGGCCAGGTGCAGCACGCGCTTGAAGCCGCGGCATTCGCCACAGGCCGCCAGGTGTTTCTCCATCTCGGGGGAAACCCAGCCACCGTCGCGGAGCAATTCCTGTTGGACATCATGGCAGTTCATGCTGACTCCTTTCCGCCGGTGCGGGCTTCGTCGTCCCATCCGGCCAGCCGCCGGCGGAGATGCCGGACGGCGTAATGCATGCGGCCCAGGACGGTGTTGATGCCGGTCTGTTGCACCTCGGCGATTTCCTTGAATGCCAACCCCTGCTGCCGGAGCAGGAGCACTTCCTTCTGTTCGGGCGCCAACTGCTCGATGGCCGCGGCCACGCCCCGCTTCAGCTCCTCCTCGGCCAGCCGCCCAAGGGTGTCGCCGGCCGGGTCGGCCACCGTCTCCACGACTTCCCCGGTGAGTTCGGTGTGTTCCTCGCCGCGCCGGCGGAAGCGATCCATGGCCGCGTTGTGGGCGATGCGGAAGGCCCACGCCCCGAAGCGCTGCTCGTCCCGGTAGCGGGGCAATGCCTCCAAAATCTTGAGCCAGGTCTGCTGGAACAGGTCGTCCACCCCCGCCGGGTCATTGGCCAGGCGGTGCAAATAGCCGTACAATGGGAGCCGGTACTTCTCATACAACTGGTCGAAGGCCGCGGGCCGCCCCGCCAGATACTCGGCAATCAAGGCCTGGTCGTTTTGTGGCAGCTCATGCATCGGTGTCTCTCCACATCCATGCCAACGCACCCTGGCAGGCTTTATTGTCCAAATCGCGGCGCTTCCCCCTGAACCTATCGCCGGCCGGCGGCCCGTCAACCCCGCCGCCCCGGCCGGCGACGCCCCGGCGGCCACGGTCTATATTTCGCCAATTTCCCGCCCCCGCCGCCCCGCCTGGCCCCATGAAACACGACGCCGAAACCACCCCCGAACCCCCGACGGCCGCGCCCGCGGACTCCGCCGCCCCGGCGACGCCCGCCGGCAACAACGGCACGCTGCCCGCCGAGTTCGACCACGATGACGCCCTGCGCGAAATGATGGCGCGGAACTTCATCGAGTACGCCTCCTATGTCATCAAGGAGCGGGCGATCCCGGCCCTCGACGACGGCCTCAAGCCGGTCCAGCGCCGCATCCTCCACACCCTCTGGGAACATGAGGACGGCCGCTTCCACAAAGTCGCCAACATCGTCGGCGCGACCATGCGCTACCACCCGCACGGCGACGCCTCGATCTACGAGGCGCTGGTCGTCCTCGCCAACACCGGCTACTTCATCGACCGCCAGGGGAACTTCGGCAACCTCTTCACCGGCGACCCCGCCTCCGCGGCGCGCTACATCGAATGCCGCCTCAGCGCCCTGGCCAAGGAAGTGCTGTTCAACCCCGAGATCACCGAGTTCACCGACTCCTACGACGGCCGCAACCGCGAACCGGTGGTGCTCCCCGCCAAGATCCCCGTGCTGCTCCTGCTCGGCGTCAAGGGCATCGCCGTCGGCATGAGCACCACCATCTTCCCCCACAACTTCACCGACCTGCTCCGCGCCCAGATCGCCATCCTCAAGGAGGAGCCGTTCGCCGCCTACCCCGACTTCCCCACCGGCGGCGCCATGGACGTCGGCGAGTATGCCGACGGCGCCGGCCGCATCCGCCTGCGCGCCCTGATCGAGGCGGCCAACGACAAGACGCTGGTGATCCGCCAAATCCCCGCCGAGACCACCACCGAATCGCTCATCGCCTCCATCGAGCGGGCCGTGCGCGCCGGCAAGCTCAAGATCGCCAGCATCAACGACTACACCGCCGAAAACGTCGAGGTCGAGATCACCCTGCCCCGCGGCGTCCATGCGGAAGAGACGATCAAGCTGCTCTATGCCCACACCGACTGCGAAGTCAGCCTCTCCTCCAACCTCCTCGTGATCAAGGGCAACCGCCCGGCCGTCATGACCGTCAGCGAAATCCTGCGCCACAACACCGCCAAGCTGCAGGAGGACCTGCGGCGCGAACTGGAACTTGAACTGGAGAGGCTCAACGGGCGCTTCCACGAGAAGACCCTCGCCCAGCTCTTCATCGAACACCGCATCTACAAGCGCATCGAGGAATGCGAAACCCTCGAAGCCGTCCAGCGCGAAGTCCGCACCGGCATGGAACAGCTCCTCGCCCGCCATTTCCGCGACAACCGGGAGCGCTTCGCCATCCTCGCCTACGCCGGCGCAACCCTCACCATCCCGCCACCCCAGGCCCGCGGCATCCGCGACGACGACCTCGAACGGCTCCTCGCCATCCCAATCCGCCGCATCTCCCTCTTTGACATCCAGAAGAACCAGCGGGAAATCGAGGAGATCCTCCGGCTGATCGCGGAGACCCAGGACCACCTCCGCCACCTCAAGCGCTTCACCATCCGCTTCCTCGAAGGGCTGCTCCGCAAATACGGCCACCTCTTCCCCCGCCGCACCCAGATCGCCGACCTCGCCGAAGTCAACGTCCGCGAAGTCGCCCTGCGCAACCTCAAGGTCGGCCACGACCGCACCGGCCAGTTCGTCGGCCATGCCGTCAAGAACTCAAACAAGGAACAGGAGCCGCTGCCGTGCAGCGAGTACGACCGCCTCGTCCTGCTCCGCAACGACGGCGGCTACAAGGTCGTGCCCGTGCCAGAGAAGATGTACGTCGGCCCGGTCAAGTTCGTGCTCCTGGCCGACCGGGAGCAGGTCTATTCCCTGGTCTACCGCGACAAGAAAAGCGGCGCCTATTACGCCAAGCGCTTCCGCATCGACAAGTACATCCTGGAAAAGGAATACAGTTGCCTGCCGCCAGGCTGCGTCATCGAGGCGCTCTACACCAACTACGGCGTCCAGCTCCGCTGCGAACTCGTCCCCCAAAAACGGCTGCGCACGGAGGCCGTGGAGCTGGACTTCGACCTGGTCGAGCTGCGGGCCGCCGCCGCCCGCGGGTTCAAGCTCAGCGACCACGAGATCGCCCGCATCCTCCAAATCAAGCGCGGCACCGCCGAAGCGCCCGCCGCCGCCGGCCCCGACGCCGACGCCGAAGCCGAGCCCCAACCGCCGCCGCCCGCGGAGTCCGCACCCGCCGCGCCGGCGCCCCTGGAACCGGCGGCGCCCACGGCGGAAGTGGAGCCGCCGGAAGCTGACGGGCTGTCGCCGGCGGAGCACTTCGACCGCCGCCGGGCCCTGGTCGAGAAACGCAAGGCCGCCCGCCGCGACGGCGCCCCCACGCCGGAGTCCGAAGATGCCGCCGCCGCGCCCACCCCACCGCCCGCCGCGGCAGCCAAGGGGCGGCTCAAGAAGCGGGTCGCCGAGGACGAACCGTTCTTCCTGGAATGACCGCCGCCGCGGCAATTGCAGAATCGCCTCCCTTCCGCTACAGTAGCCCTCGGTTTCAGTTCGCTTCGAGACAACAGGTCAACATGGAGAAAGTGTCATGAAGAGACTGCTCGCCCTGGCCGCCCTGGCCGCCCTCGGCATCGCGCAAACGGCCGCCGCCGCCGCCGAATGGACCCCTGTCCAGCTCGCGCTGTGGAACAAGCTCCAGATCTTCTCCGAGGAGCGGGATGTGAACGGCCTCCGCCTCGACCTCATCTACGGCAAGAACGAGGATGTCCGCGGCCTCGACCTCGGCCTGGTCAACAACAGCGCCGACCTCATCGGCATCGAAGCTGGCGCCGCCAACTGGAACCGGGGCGACATGATCGGCCTCCAGGCCGCCGCCCTGTTCAACGGCAATGAAAGCACCGGCGACCTCATCGGCCTGCAACTCGCCCCGGCCCTCAACTACGCGCCGCGCGCGGACGTGTATGGCCTCCAGCTCGCCGCCGGCGCCAACTACCTGCCCGACGGCAACCTCTATGGCCTCCAGGCCGCCGCCTGGAACGGCCGCGCCCACAATGTCTACGGCCTCGAAGCGGGCGTGCTCCTGAACTGCACCACCGACCTCTACGGCCTGGGTGCCGCCCTGGCCAACTACAGCGACGGCCACGTCTATGGCCTCCAGGCCGGCGGCCTGCTCAACCTCAACGTCGGCCGCAACCCGATCGCCGGCGCCCAGGTCGCCGCCCTCGCGAACTACGCGCCCGACGCCACGGTCCATGGCCTCCAGATCGCCGCCGCCGCCAACGTGGTCGCCGACGGCGCCGTCACCGGCCTCCAGATCGCCGCCTGGAACGAGGGCAAGACCCTCACCGGCCTCCAGCTCGGCGTGGTCAACCAGGCCACCACCGCCCGCGGCGCCCAGATCGGCCTCGTCAACAAGAGCGACCGCATGGCGGGCTTCCAGCTTGGGCTGATCAACATCATCAGCTCCGGCACCGTCGCCGTCTGTCCGCTGCTGAACGTCCAGTTCTGAGCCGTTCCACCGACACGATGAGGGGCGCGAGGCTACGAGCGTCCCTTTCCAGCGATTTGTTGGCTTCTGCCTTCCTCGTTGCCGTCCTCGTCCCCGGAATCGTAAGCGCTGTCCGTGTCTTTCGAGTACCGGACCGGTCAAGCCCGATTCCGATTACGACAACCGTTCGGCCATCGCCTCACTGACAACGACCGCCGCCGGGGAAGGTGGCCCGCCGCTGGAGTTCACGCTCCAGCCCGGGCCAAGGTCATTGGCGGTTTGGAATCTTCACCGCTTCCGGCGCGGCGGGCTGCCCCAGCCGCTCAAAGAAGGCGCGGACCAGGTCGCGGTAGGTCTCGTCCTTGATCTGGCTCAGGTCCAGGTCGAAGACGTTGCGGCCGGCGGCCTCGGCGGTGGTCTCCTGGACCGCCATGGGCAGGGCCGTGCCCGCCGCCAGTTCGACCTGGCTGCCCTGGAGGTGGCGGATCACCTTGCGGCCCAAGGAGCCGTAGGCGGGGCGATCCAGCCCCTCCATCGTCCGCAGCCCCTGGGCGGCCTGGGCCAGGCTGCCGCTCTCCAGGTAGAGCAGGCGCGCCTGGGTGTAAAGCGCCTCGGTCTCCCGGCGCAAGGTGGTGACCTTGCCGGCGTGGTCGCCCAACCCCAGGTCACGGCGCGGCGCCAGCCCGAAGAGGCCGATGCTCTCCGATTCGCCGCCGAGCTTGCCGCCACCGGTGGCGCGGGCGTCCAAGGTCGAATCCTCGGCCTCCTCAAGCTGGCCGGACTGCAAGGGATCCTTGGTGAAGCGCACCCCGGTCTCGCGCCCCTCCAGCCCCTTGACGGACTTCTCGACCACTTCGCCGGTGGCCTGCCCCTCGCGGCCGGCGCCGCTGCGGCCGGTCATCTCGTTGTCGTTGGGGCGCATGTTGCCCGACTTGCCCTTGGCGGCAAAGCTGGGCATCGGCCCGTCCATGATCGCCCAGCCCATCTCCATGTCGGCGATGAGGTTGTTGCCGGTGGTGTCCTGCGACTGCGCTTCGATCCCCTGGGCCTGCTCCAGCAGGTCGCCGACAATGTCCTCCAAGGTGTCGGGCAGCGGCACCAGCGGAATGTCAGGCATCTCGTCCGTGTCGAAGCTTTCCATGTTCCAGACGATGTTGTCCGGCACGTCGGGCAGCCACATCTCGACATCCTGGATCCGGTCCTTGGTCGCGCGGATGGCGTCCAGCAAGGCGTCCTCCTTCTGCACGGCGATTTCCATGGAGGGCGCGTTGGCGCTGTCGAGGGCCTGCTGCACGTCCTCGAGGATTTCGCGCATCTTGCCATTGATCTCGCCGGAGACGGGCAGCTCGGGGAACTGGAAGAGGTCGTTGGCGAACTTTTCGAGCAGTTCCTTCATGGCCTCCTGCCGCTTGTCCATCTCCTTGAGCTTTTCGCGGGTTTCCGCGTCGGGCTTGCCGCCCTGCTGCTTCCGGGCCAGCTCGCGGGTGGCCTCGACGATCCCCCGCTGCTCCTTTTCCAGGTCAGCCAGGAGGTTGGCCATGTCCTTGAGCTTCTCCTCCGCCGTGCCGACCAGTTCCCGGGCGCTCTTCACGTTCCAACGGTTGAGCAGGTCCAAGCCTTCCAGCAAAGTCTTGAGGATCTCCTTCTGCCGGGCGGCGGCGGGGGCGAGCTCCACCTGTTCCAGCGCCTCGGCGGCGAGCACCATCCCCTCATAGGTCGCGCGGGCCTGCAAGTGGTCGCGGACTTTTTTGGCGACGTCGGCAAAGCCGTCCTCGACGCTTGCGGCTTCGGCCTGGATGGCGGTGGCGGCAAGATCGAGGAAGCTGGAAAGCTGGGCCGCCAAGGCGTCCTCCGCCCGGGCCAGGGCCGCCGGCCGGACTTCCGCCGGGGCCTTGCCGGCGATCAAGCTTTGGGTGGCCTCCAGGTTCGCCTTCTGCCCGCCGCAGAGCTGGCGGTAGAGGCTGAACAGGTCGCGCCGCTGTCCATGCGCCGCCTCCTGGAGGGCCGCCACCTGGGTTCCTTGCAGCTTGGCGAGGATCAGCCGCTGGGGCGCCTGGCTGGCGTCGAGCTTGCGCAGCCGCAGGGCCGCGCCGCCGGCCGCCGCCTCCCCAAGCAACTGGATGGCCGCGGGCATTTCCTTCTTCTCCAGCTCACCCAGCGCCAAGGCGGCCTCCCCCAGCCCCGCCGGCTGGCGCAACAGCTCCTGGGCCTGCCCGCGGATGCGTTTCTGGACGTTGTGCAACGCCTGGACTGGCGCGTTGGGCACGGGATCGCCAGCCTTGGCCCGGGCCAGCAACTGCCCGGTATTGCGCAAATTCTCCGTCTGCTGCTGGATCAGGGCGGCCAGGGTCGCCTGGGCGGCCGCGGCGGCCTTCTGCTTCACCTCGGCCACCGCTTCCGCCTCCTCCAGCCGCACCTCGACGATCCGTGACCAGCCACGGGCGCGCTCGGCGCCCGGGCGGGCGTCCTGGGCGAAGACGCGCAGGCTGGCCCGCTGCCCCGGCTTCAAGCCGAGGCTGGCCAGCGGCACCAGATGCCGGCCATTCAGCAGCCGGGCGCCAGCCGGGACCGGGCGGGTTTCCACGGTCCGCCACTCCGTCGCCCCTTCCAGGATCGCCTCGACGCCAGTGAGCGCCAGGCCGGCATCGTCCCGCGCCTGGAACGGCAGGGCCGCAACCCCGTGGGCCGGCAACGTCTGGCGGGCCGGCACCTCCTGGAGCTGCACCCGCGGCGGGGCATCGGGCACCACGCTCCAGGGCAGCGGCAGCGTGGCGGCCAGGCCGCCCGCGCCGCGCAAGGCCGCGGCGACGGCGCCCGGGCGGGTGGCGGTGAAGGCAAACTCCGCCGCCTTCCCTTGGATGGTGGCCGGGGCGTCCGCCACCGCGGTGCGCGCCAGCAGCAGTTCCGCGCCGGCCAGCGGCTGGTCCGCGGCCAGCCGCAGGCGCACCTTCGACCCCACCGGCACGGTGCCGCCGGCCGCCGCCTCGCCGCGCGGGCGCAACGGATACGGCTTGAGCTTGAGATAGGCCGGCGGCGCCACTTCCGCCGCCCAGCCGGCCAGCGCCGGCGGCGTGGCCACCCGGACCTGGTGCCAGCCGGTCGAGTCGCGCCCGGCCCGGACGCGGTATTCGCAGGGCTGGAAGATTTGCGGAATCCGCACTTCGCCGCGGTGCAGCCGCAGAGCCGCCGCCGCCCCGCCGGCGGCACCACCCCGCCAGAGCTGGCCGGTCGGCGTGAAGGCCGGCAGCAAGGGCGGGTCGGCACGGTTGACGCCGCGGACTTCGAGCCGCACGCCATCGGCCAGCAACCGTTCCTCGCCCCAGACTTCGACGGTCACCGCCAGGCTGTCCCCCGGCCGGACGATGGCGTCGCCGGGCTGCACGGCCTGGAGGGTCAGGCGGCCGGCAACCGGCACCACGCGCCCCGGCTGGACAAGGCGGGCCAGGCTGCGGCCGACCGTGGCCGGCGCCACCGTCCAGGCCAGGGCCAGCACCAGCAGGGCGGCCAGCGCCAGGCCGCCGGTGCGGCGGAGCCGGCCGGGCGGCAGCAGGGGTGGCGCCAAGGCCCGCCACTCCGCCGCCGCCAGGAGCCGCTCGGCCACGGCCGGGCCGGCAAGGTCGTCGGCGGCCGCCAGTTGCAGGCTGTTGATGAGCAGGTTGGCGGGCAAGGCGGGGGGCGCCGCCAGTTCCAGCCGCCGCGCCGTGGCGGCGGCCGATTCGTGCCGGCAGAGGCCCAGCAGCGCCGTCGCCACGCCGCCCGCCAGGGCCGCCGCCACCGCCGCGCCGGCGAGCGCCACCGCCCAGCGGGGCAGCGCCCAGGCGGCGTCCACGGCCACGAAGAGCAGCAGCAGCACCGCCGCAACCGCGCCGGCCGCCAGCAGCCGGTCCAGCGCCAGCCAGCGGCGGCGGCGGCGTTCCTGCCCGGCCAAATAGTCGCGGAGCTGCCCGACCCGGTCCATGCGCCTGCCCATTCCCAAAAAAAACGAATCCCAATCAGGGAATATGTAGGCCGTCAAACCGCGAATGCAATCCGGCGGGCTGGGCGGGGCGGCCGCCTCACATTCCGATCCGGCGGGGCATGCCGCGGGTGAGGTCGGCGACGGCCAGGGGCCGCTGGAGCATGAGCGCGTCCCGCTCCAGCCGTGCCGCGGGGCAGCTTTCCGACACCAACAGTTATTGGCTTTATGTCGGGCGGTTGTCCCGGAGCCTGAAGGAAGACAAGGCCGCGGCATCCCGTGAAGCGGTTCATGAATGGATCCGGTTACCGCGCCATCTCCCGGCCGGCCCGGTAGAGCGCCAGAATGTTTGCCTCCGGCACATCCTCCTGGAGCGTGTGCGCGGCCGAGAGGACATAGCCGCCGTCCGCCCCGAGCGTCCGGATAAGGCTGCGGACGGTGCCGGCCACTTCGTCCGGCGTTCCTTCGCGCAGCAGATGCTGCGTGTCTACGCCGCCATAGAAGGTCAGGCGCCCCCCAAATTCCGCTTTGAGCGCCTCGGGTTCCATGCCGACGGCCCCGGGTTGAATGGGATTGAGGATCTGCACCCCGATGCGGATCAATTCAGGGATCAGCGGCCGGATGCCGCCGCAGGAATGATGGAAGAACGTGGCATCCGTGTGCTGGCGGGTCGCCTGGATGCGGCGCTCCAGGTACGGCGCCACCAGCTCGCTGAACATGGCCGGCGACAGGAACGGGCCTTTCTGGGTGCCGAAATCGTCGCCGCTGGTCGTGAAATGCAGGTACGGCCCGATGGCGCCGTAATACACGTCAATCACGCGCCGCTGATAGTTCAGGATGATCTCGAAGAAGCGCTGGACAAATTCCGGCTCGGCGGCCAGGCGATAGAGAAAATCGTCGAACCCGCACATCCAGCACCCCAGCTCCATGATGCCATAGCAGGGATGACGGCCGCAGACGACGTACGGCGTTTCCTCCCGCAGCCGGCGCGCCTGTTCCCGGATGGCCGCGAGCTGCCGTGGGTCAAGGCGTTCCGGGTCGGGCCACGGATAGCGTTCCAGATCCGCCAGCGTGGCGCCGGCCAACGGATACCCCACCATTTCGTAATGGTGTCCGTTCCAGGCGTAGCGGATGCCCCAGGCGTCCACCTGTTCCGTTGGGGAAAGCTGCCGCGCCTGCGTGCCTTGGGGCGCCAGAATGCCACCCACGCCGCGGATGTCAATGTCGAGGGCCTGCAACACGGCCTCGTCCGTCTCCGCCGCCGTGCCGCCGGGGGCGATGCCCAGCAGCGGGGCCAGGCGCCGCGGCGCCCCGTCAATCCCGGTCATGTCCGAAGCGCCAAGATCCATGGGCGGCCGATCCACCGACTGGTGCGCCAAGGTCCGGGCAAACCGCTCGCGATACGCTGAATTTGCAGTTTTCATGGGTGCCTCACATTCCGATCCGGCGGGGCATGCCGCGGGTGAAGTCGGCGACGGCCAGGGGCCGCTGGAGCATGAGCGCGTCCCGCTCCAGCCGTGCCGCCGTGGCGCCGGCGCCGGCAAAGAAGCGGAAGCGGAATTCATGGACGCCCTGGTCGGCGTGGATGCCGTTGAGCGCCGTGCCGTGGTTCGGGTCGTGGTGCGTCATGACCGGGCTGCGCAGCAAGGTGAACCGCAACCGCCACGGGGTGCCGTCGAGGGCAAAGACTTCCGGGCAGGCCACGCCGACGGCCGGCGCCGGGCCGTTCCCTGCCACCAGCGTCCAGTCGCGCAGCGGCCGCTCCTTGCCGTCATTCTCCCGGATCAGGCTGCCGCCGGCGATGCCGTCCCGCCGGGTGCCGGGCGCGCCGGCCAGCGGCCAGACCAGCTTCAGCAGCTTCATCGTTTCCATCCAGTGGACGGTCAGCTTCAGTTCGACGAACGGCTCGCCGGCGAAGACCCGCCATTCGGCGCGCAGCGTGCTGTTGCCAATCCGGCCGGTCTGCAAGAGGCTGGAGAGCAGCGCCCCCCGGATCATGACGCAGGGCTCGTTCCAGGACGCCGAAGTGACCGGCCCCTCCGGAAAGGCATCAATGCCGTGCGACCAGTTGTCGCTGCGGTCATCCACCAGCGCCAAGGAGGGCAGCGGCAACTCCACCCCCTCCCCCAGCCGCAGGCCGCCGGTGGCGCCAAGCCTGAGGCCGACGCCGCCCGCGGCGCGGATGGCGTCCCCGGCGACGTCCATCGGCGGCGGCACGGCCGGGGCGGGGCCGTCGGTGGCGATCTGGAACGCCTCGATGCCGCCCGGCGCGAGGCGGACCGGGAAGAGCAGGCGCGGGATGACGCCGCCGGCCGATTCCGGCGGGAGCAACTGGAACGGCACCGGCTTCCCCGCGCCGTCCAGCAGGTTCCATTCGGGCGACCAGCTCCGCCACTGCGTCCACGGCTCGCATTCCGCGTGGCCCGCGAACTCCGCATCGGAGGGGTTGCCGAGCACGAGCCGCTGCCGCGGGGCGTCGGGGAGGGTGTGCAGTTTCCGGCGGAACTCGATCTGCAAGAGTTCGTCCGCCGTGTGGAGCGCCGTCCCGAGCCGGGCGTGGACCTGCGGGTAGGCGGAAGGGACGCAGGTCCCGCCCATGATGTCATGGAAATGGGCGAAGGCGACCTGGCGCCAGCCCTCTTCGAGGCGGCGGCCGGCAGGGGTGTCCGCGCCCGGCACGGCGGCGGCCATGAGTTCGGCCTGCCGCAGCCGATGTTCGGCCTGCCGGATGCCAGTCTTGACGCTGCGCAGGACGCTGTAGCAGCCAATGGCATGGTGCTGCAATTCGCCGGTGACCAGCGGCAGGGCGGCCGCCTGCCTGGCCACTGCCGCGAAGAAGCGCGCCGGCGAGGAGAAGACCAGCCGGCAGCCGGGCACCGTGTCGCGGTGGGCCTGGATCCACTCGATGAGTTCCGCCGTCGGGCCGCCGCCATGGTCGCCGACGCCGTAGAAGCACATGGTGTCGGTGACGCCTTCCGGCAGTTCCGTGCAGGCCCGGAGGATGTTGCTTTCCGTGAGCGCGGGGCCGAAGGTGTAGCTCTCGGCGATGCGGAAGGTGATGACTTCCGGCCCCGTGGCCTCGCCGCGCCAGCGGAACAGCCGCGCCGGCAGCCGGCATTCATGTTCCTGCGGCCGCATCATGACGTAGAAGCGCTGGCCGGCGGCATGCATGAATCCTGGCAAAGTGGCGGCATGCCCGAAGCTGTCCACGTTGTAGCCGTAGTCCGGGAACTGGCCGAACTCCTTCAGGAAGAACCGCTTCCCGGTGGCGATCTGCTGCTCGAACCCGTTGCCCGAGGGGAGGTTGCAATCCGGCTGCAGCCACCAGCCGCCGGCGATCTCCCAGCGGCCGGCGGCGACGTGGCGCTTGATGCGGGCGGACAGCGCCGGGTCAATCTCCGCAACCTGCTGGTAGACCCACGCTTCGCCGCGGGTGAAGATGAACTCGGGGTAGTGGTCAAGCAGGTCGCAGGCGGTGCGGCAGGTGGCCAGCGCCTCGTCCAGGCCGGCCTGCCAGCCCCAGAGCCAGATGGGATCCAGGTGGGCATTGCCGATCATGTGGACGGTGACGACGGGGCGGGTGGTGCTCATGTGGTGCTGTTCCTTGGGTGCAGTGGCCGGCAGGACGCGCCTTCCCGCAGCGTGCAGCGCAGGATGACGCGGTGAATCTCGCCGGAGGGTTTCTCCATTTCCCCGCGGAGCAGGGCGGCGGCACGACGGCCGGTCTCCGCCAGCGGCTGGAGGATGCGGGTGACGGGAAAAGGGGCGATGACTTCGTCAAAGGTCGCAAAGGAAAGGTCTTGCGGAATGGACAGCCGCTCCGCCTGGGCGGCGGCGAGCACGGCGGCGCCGAGCGGCAAACCGGCAATGCTCCAGACCGCGGTGGGGTGCGTGTCGCGCAGCCATTGCCGCACCCGCCGCACCAGCTCTTCGCCGGGCAGGTCATGCGGAACGGCCAGCACCAGCGCCGGCGCCGGGGCGACGCCGGCCGCCGCCAGGGCGCTTTCCCAGCCGCGCTGCCGATCCCGCGCCGTGCTCCCGGACAAATGCCGGACCAGGCCGATGCGGCGGTGCCCCAGGCCGAGCAGGTGCCGGGTGAGCAGGGCGGCGGCCGAAGCATTGTCCGAAACGACGCTGTTGACCTCAACACCTTCCGGATAACGGTCAACGGCGACGGCGGGAAGCCCGGTCCCCAGCAGCGCCGCCGCCAGCCGGTCGTTGTCCCCGGCATAGTCCGGAGTGGAGAGGGGGGACCAGATGAAGCCGCGGACGCCGCGGGCAACCAGCTCCGCCACCGCCTTCAGCGCCGCCGCCAGGTCCGCCCCGGTGCAGCGCACCAGCGCGCCGCACCCCTGCCGGTGCAGCTCCGCTTCCGCCGCCTGCAAAATCTCTTCCGGGAAGGTGGCCAGGATGCCGGCCAGCCGGCCGCTGGCGCGGCCAGTTTCCGCCTTGCCCCACCCCTCGTGCGGGGCGACAAAGGTCCCCTGGCGCGCCTCCCGGCGGAGGAACCCCTGGGCCGCCAGGCCGCGCAGCACCCCGTCCATGGTCACTGGACTGCACTGGAAGACGCGGGCGAGTTCGCGGCCGCCGGGCAGCTTGTCGCCGGGCCGCCAGTCGCCGCCGGCGCGCAGCTTCGCCAGCAGCCGTTCCCGGATGGGATTGTGCCTGTCCGCCGTTGCCATGCCGCCCTCCTGTGCCAGAACAGTCTAAAGCTGTACTGGTACAACTATAGCCGCCGGTGGCGCCGCCGCCAGTGGGGCCGGCCAGTCAGCCTTCCGGCGGCGGGCCGCCGGAGTGGCGGCGGCGGTACTCGCCGGGGGCCAGCCCCGTGTAGCGGCGGAAGCCACGGGCGAAATACTGGCTGCTGGAGTAGCCGAGGCGGAAGGCGATCTCCGTGACCGTCAGCCGCCCCTCCGCCAAAAGCCGCCGGGCGCGGCCGATGCGGAGGCGGTTGTAGCAGTCGGCCGGGGTCTGCCCCATGTGCGTCCGGAAAAGCTGGTGCAGGTAGCTGCCGCTCACCCCGGCGGCGGCGGCCACCGCCGGCAGGTTCACCGGCCGCTCCAGGTGCGCCGCCATGTAGGCCAGCGCCTTCGCCACGGCGGGATGTTGCGGCGACGCCCGGTGGCGCCGGAGCGACTCCACGGCGTGCAACAGCCCGCGCAGGAGGAGCAGCCGCAGATGCTGGAGCCGCCATTCCCCGCCCGCATCCGCCCCGGCGGCCGGCTCCCGGAAAAGCTCCTCCAGTTCGGCCTGCACCGTCCGCAACCCCTCCACCGCCCGCACCACCCGGTTCCCCGCCGCCGCCAGCGTCGCCCGGATCCTCTCCAGGTCCGCCGCCGTGAACGGGGTGTAGTCCGCCGCCCCCGGCACGTCCGGGTTCACCACCAGCCACAGCAGGCGGCAGGGCTGGATGACCTCGAATTCGCCGGCATGCACCGCCGCCGGCTGGGTGATGGCCAAATCGCCGCCGCGCAGCCGCAGCAGCGGCCCGCCCTGGACCGTCCAGCTCACCTCCCCCGCCAGCAGATAGGTCAGCTCGAACCCCGGGTTCGTGTGCGGCGCCAGCGGCGTCGTCGTGAACTTGCAGAGCAGCCCGGCTTCCGGCAGCAGCGGCAGGCCGGTCACCCGCTTCCCAAAATTGTGGATCAACTCCTGCCGCATGCCGCAACGGCTCCCGAAGGATGACTTTCTACACTGAAGAAAGGGGCACGCAAGCCGCCCCCAACCGCTGTATTCTATCACCAGCCAGCCGAAAACCCAGCCGCCGGGCCGCCGCCGCCCCAGTGTAAAAAAACAACCAGGGAGAAAATGCCATGCCCTCCGCCCACGACCGCAACCTCCTCCGCGATCTCGCCCGCCAACGGCAGGCCGCCGCCGCCAGCCCCCTCAACCAGGAGCGGAAACGCCTCTGGTACGCCCTCCACGACGGCTCCCCCGTCCGCCCCATGATCCTCGCCGAATCCGGCGGCGTCTGCGACCACCGCCGCCCGTTCCCCGGCGCGCCGAACGAAAACCCGGAACTGCAATGCACCGACCCCTGGGCCCGCGGCGTCGAGCACCAGCTCCGCTACGACCTCTGGCGCTTCCAGGTGCTGCAGGACGATTTCGTCCTCGAGCCCGCCTTCAACCTGGCCTGGAAAACCAGCTTCACCAACTTCGGCGTCGAACCGGTCGTCCACCAGCTTGAGGGCGACAGCCTCACCGCCCGCTCCTGGGAGGCCCCGCTCAAGGACATCAAGGCCGACTTCCACAAGCTCAAGCACCGCACCTTCGCCGTGGACCGCGCCGCCACCCTTGGCGAAAAGGGGCGCCTCGAGGAAATCTTCGGCGACCTCCTCCCCGTCCGCCTCCGCGGCGCCTTCTGGTGGACCTTCGGCCTCACCATCCAGGCGATTGACCTCATCGGCCTGGAAAACCTCATGCTCTTCATGTACGACGACCCCGAAGGGCTGCACCAGCTCCTCGCCTTCCTGCGCGACGACAACCTCGCCCTCGCCCGCTGGGCGGAAAGCGAAGGGCTGTTCAGCCTCAACAACGAGAACGACTACATCGGCTCTGGCGGCATCGGCTACACCCGCCGCCTGCCGCCGCCGGAGTGGCAGGCCGGCAACCCCGTCCGCCTGCGCGACCAGTGGCTGCTGCTGGAGAGCCAGGAGACCGTCGGCGTCGGCCCCGACCTCTACCGCGAGTTCATCTTCCCCTACCACAAGGAACTCGCGGAACAGGCCGGCCTCGTCTACTATGGCTGCTGCGAACCGCTCCACTCCCGCTGGGAGGTGGTCAAGGAGGTGCCCAACCTCCGCGCCTGCTCCATCGCCCCGCTCTGCAACCAGGAGATCATGGCCGAAGCGATCGCCGGCGACTACATCTTCTCCCGCAAGCCGAACCCGACCCTGATCAGCACCGGCGTCTTCAACGAGGAACTCATCCGCCAGGACCTGCGCGCCACCCTCCGGCTGGCCAAGCACCATGGCTGCCGCCTGGAACTGATCATGAAGGATGTCCATACCCTCAACAACGAACCCTGGCGCCTTGCCCGCTGGATCCAGCTCGCCCGCGAGGAAATCGCCACCAACTGGTGAGCAGCGCGCCGCCGCGGCCACCCCACCTGGAAGGCGTTGCCGGGGAGGGGCTGGCCGGGCGGCCAGCGGCCTTGTTTTCCCCTTTTGTCCAATTATGTTGGGGTCTGTCTGGCACCGCGTTGCCTGGCCCATGCCGGGGCCGACGCCCCTTCCGGGCACAACTGGATGCCGGCCGAACCTCCAGGAAGTCTGTCATGGCCACCATCTCCGTCTCCGATCTCCGCAAGGGCGCCAAGGTCGAACTCGACAACCAGCCGTACGTCGTCACCGACTTCGATTTCTGCAAGCCCGGCAAGGGGCAGGCCCTCTACCGTTGCAAGCTCAAGAACATGATCAGCGGCAGCACCATGGACCGGACCTGGCGCTCGGCCGACAAGGTGGACACCCCCGACCTCGCCAACCGGGAAGTGACCTACAGCTACGCCGACGGCGAGGATTTCATCTTCTCCGACAACGAGACCTACGAGGAGATCCGCGTCCCCAACAGCGTGCTGGGCAACCGGAAGTACTTCCTGATCGAGAACGCCAACTGCGAAATCCTGCTCTACAACGACAAGCCGATCGAAGTCACCCTGCCGATCTTCATCGAGAAACGGATCGTCCACACCGAGCCGGGCGTCCGCGGCGACACGGCCACCAACACCCTGAAGCCGGCGAAGCTGGACAACGGCTACGTGATCCAGGTCCCCCTCTTCGTCAACGAGGGCGACTGGGTGAAGGTCGACACCCGCACCGGCACCTACTCCGAGCGCATCCTGAACAAGAAATGAGGGGCCACGGCCGGCAAGCCGTCCCCCGCCGCCATCATCCGCCGCCGACGGCTGGCCCATCTCCGGCCGGTTGCCCCGGCGGCGGCCGGTTCTGACCCATGCCCCAGCCTGGCCCCGCCAACGCCGACTTGGAACGCCTGCGCGCCCTCGCCCCAGCCCTCCACGGCCGGCAGCGCCTGCTCCAGGCCGTCCGCCAGTTCTTCGCCGCCCGCGACTTCCTGGAGGTGGAGACCCCCATCCGCCTGCCCCGGCCGGCCCTGGAGGAATTCATTGACGCCGAACCGGCGGGCGACTGGTTCCTGCGCACCTCCCCCGAACTGCACATGAAGCGGCTCCTGGCGGCCGGCTACCCGCGCCTCGTCCAAATCGGCCCCTGCTTCCGCCGCGGCGAAGAGGGGCGCCAGCACCACCCCGAGTTCACCATGCTCGAATGGTACCGGGCCAATGCCGGCTGCCGCGACATCCTGGCCGACACCGTCGCCCTCGTCCGCGCCGCCGCCCACGCCGTGGCCGGGGCCGGACAGTGGCGCTTCCGCGGCGAAACCATCAATGCCGACGCCCCCTGGGAGGAACTGACGGTTGACGAGGCCTTCCAACGCCATGCCGGCCTGACCCCGGAAGCGGCAATGCGCGAACCCGCCGGCTTCGAACAAATCCTGGTGGAACGGGTCGAACCGCACCTGGGACGGGGGCGCCCCACCATCCTCCGCGACTATCCCCTGCCCTTCGCCGCCCTCGCCCGCCCCTGCCCCGGCCGCCCCGACCGCGCCGAACGCTGGGAACTCTACATCGGCGGCCTGGAACTGGCCAACGCCTATGGCGAACTCACCGACCCCACCGAGCAGCGCCGCCGCTTCCTGGCCTGCGCCGACTTCCGCCGCCATGAGGGACGCCCCATCTATCCGCTCGACGAACCGTTCCTCGCCGCCCTCGAAGCCGGAATCCCCCCCTGCGGCGGCATCGCCCTCGGCTTCGACCGCCTGCTCATGACCCTGCTCGACCGCCCCACAATCGCCGACGTGACCGCCTTCCCCCCCGCCACCATCTGAGCTTGCGCGGATTTAGCCCAACAGCTATAGTTGAAGTTGCGACTGGAATCAGCCCAAGCCTGCCCGCACGGGCCGTTGGGCAGGAGTGGAGTCAAAAGGGAGACCCGCATGCCATCGGCGCCCGCCGGCCCCGCGCCCAAGCACGCCGCGACCCGGCGGTTCTACGCCTGGCTCGCCTTCGTCGCCGTGCTCGGCCTGGGAGTGCGCCTCTGGTGCAACGCCCAGCTCGCCGCCTCCCCCTTCGTCGCCAGCCCGCCCGCTTTCACCGACATGGCGACCTATCGCCAGTTGGCCACGGCCATCCTCGAAGGGCACCTGCCCGACTCCTTCTACTACCAGCCGCTCTACTACACCCTGCTCCTGCCCCCCGCCCTGGCCCTCGCCGGCGGCGAGACCTGGGGCGTCGGCCTGCTCCAGGCACTGCTCGCGGCGGGCACCATCTGGCTCACCGGCCTCGGCGGCGCCCGCCTCTTCGGCCGCCGCGCCGGGCTGGTCGCCGCCACCCTGGTCGCGGCCTCCCGCTTCCACATCTTCCACACCCCCTACCTGCTCTTCGAGGTGCCCCTCGGCTTCCTCCTCGCCCTGACCTTGTGGAGTGCCTTGCGCGCCTGGGACCGCAACACCCTCCGCCACTGGCTCTGGGCCGGCCTGGCCCTGGCGGCCGCCACCCTCACCCGCGGCAACGCCATCCTCCTCCTCCCCGCCCTCCTGGCGCTGGCGGCCTGGCGCAACCGCCACCAGCGCTGGTTCGCCAGCCCCCTGCGCCTGGCCATCCTGCTCGCCGCCGTCTACCTGCCCCAGCTCCCCTTCGCCTGGCACAACTACCGCGCCCTCGGCCGCTGGACCGGCCCCTCCACCGCCGGCGATGCCGTCCTCGCCCTGGGCAACACCCCGGAAGCGCCCGCCGGCAATTTGGAATACCCCACCGCCTATCACGAATGGATGCGCCAAGCGGCCCTGCCCGGCGCCCAGCGGGTCAGCGTCCCCAGCCAGATCCGGAACTGGCTCCGGAAAGAGCCGCTGGCCTGGCCGGAACTCAAGTTCCGCACCGCCCTGCTCTTCTGGCACGCCATGGAAATCCCCAACAACATGGTCTTCGAGGAAGAAGCGAAAAACAGCCCGCTGCTGCGCCACCCGCTCCTGCTCAATTTCGCCACCATCGGCGCCCTCGGCGTCTGCGGCATCTTCCTTTCCCTGGGGCGGCTGCGGGGATCGCCGCCCCGGCAGTTCCTCCTCTACGCCCTCCTGGTCGGCGGCTGCCTCGGCACCGCCCTCTTCTACATGCTCGGCCGCTTCCGCCTCCCCTGGCTCCCGGCCTTCGCCATCTTCGCCGGCCATGCCCTGGAACGGCTGCTGCAACTGGTGGAATCCTGGAAGCTCCGCCGCAACCACCTGCGCCCCACCCTGGCCTTTGGCGCGGCCCTGCTCGCCGCCTTCTACCTGGTCAACTACGCCTACCTCCATTACTGCGCCTGGCTCCAGCCCTGGCTCCTGCGCCACGCCCGCCCCAACGGCGTGGCCGTGGACACCCCCGAAGGCACCCACCTCCACGACCACGGCCCGGCCAGCCTAGGCGGCTGGTGCCCCCTCGACCTGCCCCGGGAAGGGCTGACCATCAGCAAAAGCTTCCGCATCCCCGCCGCCTGGCAGGGGCGGACCGTGCGGCCGGCGCTGATCCTCCCCATCCTCTGCCAGAACCCCCATCCAGCCATCCTCCATCTCCAAGTCCGCCTCCCCGACACCCCGCCCATCCCCCTGGCCCTCAACCTCCAGCCCATGCCGCAATGCCAATACCTGCCCATCCCCCTGCCGCCCCTGCGCCCCGGCCCGCTCCTCCCGCTCGAACTCCAGTTCCGCCCCGAAACCTCCCGCCAGTGGCTGTTCCGCGACACCCAGCGGAACTATGGCCGCACCCAAATCTTCAGCCCCGCCGACCCCCTGGCCGCGGGCGAAGGGGAATTCTGCCTCGAACTGCTGCTGGCGCCGCCCCCATGACGGCGCAACTGGCTGCCCCCGTGACGCAATGGCTGGGTCACGCCGGCTCGCTGGCGGCGGTGGGGGGCTGGCCAATCCCTCTCCGGCTTTCCGCAACTTTCAAGTTTCAAGAGCCCCGCCCCGCTGGCTTGCATCCGGCGGCGGCCGCGCTATAGTTTCCCCCGTTTCCAAATCCGTGGCGGCGACGGTCGCCCCGGAACGGAAAGAGGCCAGAGTGGCGGAATTGGCAGACGCGCTAGGTTCAGGTCCTAGTGCCCGCAAGGGCGTATGGGTTCGAGTCCCTTCTCTGGTACCATTTCAGCATTGGCGGCACGCTCCCGTGCGGCCAGGCCAAGAGCCTCCCGGAACCGCACCGCGGAGGGGCTTGGCACTAACGACAACCGGCACTCCGGCAGCGGGGTGGCCGGTCTTTTTTTGCGCCGCCCCCTTGCCGGCCGCCCCGCGCGGTTGTACCCCCGGAAAATGCCATTACATTTTGCCTTAATTGGACTTGAACGTCCCACAACCATCCGGAACCCGTTCCGGGCGTAGCGAAGCGAGAGCACAATGATCAAGACCGAAATCTCCTATTACGAAGGGCAGATCCGGCGCTGGCTGAACTACTTGCCGAGCCTGTTCTACCCGCAAAGCGAAAAGCTGGCGGTCAACGGGGCGACGACGCCGGAGCCAGTGCCGTTCCGGAACCTGGCCTCGCTCAAGTTCAAGCCGGTCCAGGAAGGGGAGACCTGGGGCGGCCCCTGGAATTCAGCCTGGTTCACCCTGAGTGGCACCATCCCCCGCGACTGGAAAGGGAAGACGGTGGTGGCCCGGCTGAACTTCGGCGGCGAGGCCTGCGTCTTCTCCGCCGCCGGCGAACCGCTGCAGGGGCTCACCAACGGCTCCGTCTTCAACATGAATGTCAACCGCGAGCGCTTCCCGCTGGCCAGCCCCTGCAAGGGCGGCGAGAAAGTGGAGCTGCTGGTCGAAGCCGCGGCGAACCACATCTTCGGCTGTGACCTGCCCAACGACCCGGCGCCGGGAACCACCCCCGGCGACCGCTATTGCGCCCGCCTCGAAGTGGCCCGCCTCTGCGTCTTCGACACCGAGGTCTGGCACCTCTTCCTCGAAGCCCAGTTCCTCAAGCAACTGATGGAAGCGCTGCCGGAACGGGATCCCCAGCGGGCACAAATCCGCCACGCCCTGCTCAAGGCCAGCAACGCCTTCCGCTACGACGCGCCCAACGCCGCCGCGGTCCGCCCCCTGCTCCAGGGGGGGCTCGGCGCCAAGGCCGACGGGGCGCGCCTGGGCGCCGTCGCCGTCGGCCATGCCCACATCGACACCGCCTGGCTCTGGCCGATGCGCGAGACCGTGCGCAAGGTCGCCCGCACCTTCGCCTCCCAGTTGCGGCTGATCGAACGCTATCCCGGCTACGTCTTCGGCGCCTCCCAGCCGCAGCTCTACCAATTCGCCAAAGACCACTACCCCCTGCTCTACAAGCGGATCAAGAAGGCGGTCGAGGAAAAACGCTGGGAACTCCAGGGCTGCATGTGGGTCGAGGCCGACTGCAACCTGCCCTCCGGCGAGTCGCTCGTGCGCCAGGTGCTCTATGGCAAGAAGTTCTACAAGGAGGAGTTCAACGTTGACGTCCGCAACCTCTGGCTCCCGGACGTCTTCGGCTATTCCGCCGCCCTCCCCCAGATCCTGAAACAGGCCGGCGTCGACACCTTCCTCACCCAGAAGCTCTCCTGGAACCAGTTCAACCAGTTCCCCCACCACACCTTCATCTGGAAGGGGCTGGACGGCACCGGCATCCTCACCCATTTCCCGCCGGAAAACACCTACAACAGCGAACTCACCCCCACCCAGCTCCGCTTCGGCTCCGAAAACTTCCTCGAGAACGGCTACCTCCCCGAGTACATGGTGCTCTTCGGCATCGGCGACGGCGGCGGCGGCCCGCTGGAGGACCACATCGAGAGCGGCCTGCTCGCCCGCGACGTCGCCGGCCTCCCCAAGGTCCAGTTCGGCCATGCCCAGGAGATGTTCGACCGCCTCGGCACCCACGCCGCCGAACTGCCGGTCTGGCAGGGTGAACTCTATTTCGAGCTGCACCGCGGCACCTACACCACCCAGGCCCGCAACAAGCGCGCCAACCGCAAGCTGGAACTCGCCCTGCGCCGGGTCGAAATGCTCCACGCCTGCCTGCCCCTGCCCGACTACCCAGCCGCCGACCTGGAACGGCTCTGGAAGATCGTGCTCACCAACCAGTTCCATGACATCATCCCCGGCTCCAGCATCACCCAGGTCTACCGCGACAGCCAGCGCGAGTACGCGGCAGTCGAGAAGGAACTCGCCGCCCTCGAAAAGGGCGCCCTCGCCCGCCTGGCCAGCAGCAAGAAGAAGGCCGACACCCTCACCTTGGTCAACACCCTCTCCCATGAGTTCCAAGGGCTTGTCCACCTGCCCGACCTCAAGGCGGGGACGCTCGAAACCGCCGATGGCCAGCCGATCCCCGTGCAGCCGGCCGCCCAGGGCGGCGGCTGGGCCGCCGTCAACCTCCCCGGCTTGGCCGCCGTCGAATTCACCGTCCGCCCCGGCAAGGCGGAGGGCGCCGGCAAGGCGAAAGTGAACAAGAAAGGCGGCGCCGTCCTCGAAAACGAGCTCGTCCGCTACGAGTTCAACCCCGAAGGGCGGCTCTGCCGCGCCTTTGACAAGGCGGCGGGCCGCGAGGTGATGCGCCCCGGCGAACTCGGCAACGTCCTCTCCCTCTACCAGGACTGGCCCAGCAACTGGGATGCCTGGGACATCGACCTCACCTACGAACAACAGTTCATCGCCAACGCCACCCTCGCCAGCCTCGCCCTGGTGGAGAACGGCCCCGCCAGCCAGGCGCTGCGCCTCACCTGGACGGTCGGCGCCTCGACCATTGACCAGACCATCCGCCTCGGCGCCAACAGCCGCCGCCTCGACTTCGTCACCAAGGCCGATTGGCGGGAGTCCCGCAAGATGCTGCGCGTCGCCTTCCCCGTGGACGTGGTGGCCGCCGAGGCCACCTACGAGGTGCAGTTCGGCATCGTCCGCCGCCCCACCCACCGCAACACGAGCTGGGACTGGGCACGCTTCGAAAGCTGCGGCCACCGCTTCGCCGACCTCTCCGACGCCCACTACGGCGTCGCCCTGCTCAATGACTGCAAGTTCGGCTACAAGATCTGCGAACGCACGCTCGACCTGAACCTGCTGCGCTCCACCTTCTACCCCGATCCGGAGGCCGACCGCGGCGAACAGCACTTCACCTACAGCCTGCTGCCGCACCCCAGCCGCTTCGAGGCCAGCACCGTCCTCGCCGAGGCGCACACCCTCAACCAGCCGCCCCTCGTCGCCGCCGGAAGCGCCAGCTTCAAGCTGCCGCTGGAAATCCGCACCGCCGACGTGCTCGTCGATGCCGTCAAGCGCGGCGAAAACGGCAAGGACTGGGTCTTCCGCCTCTACGAACCGCGCGGCTATGCCGCCACCTGCGAAATCCGCCCCCCCAACGAGGACGTCAAGGTCTGGGAGGCCGGCATCCTGGAGAACACCACCGGCACCGTCCCCGTGCGCAACGGCAGCGCGACCCTCAGCTTCCGCCCCTTTGAGATCAAGACCCTCATGGTCCGCCAAAAATGAGGATCGTCGCCGTCACCGACCTCCACGGCTGCCTGGGGCAGTTGCCGCGGCTGCCCGCCGCGGAGCTGGCGCTGCTCGGGGGCGACCTCAGCCACTTCGGCACCCCCCAGCAGGTGGCCGAGGCCGTGCGCGCCGCCAAACGCCACTTCCCCCATGTCCTCGCCGTCCTCGGCAACTGCGACCCGCCCGAGGGGCTGGCGGCGCTGGCGGCGGAAGGGGTCCTCCCCGCCCCGGCCGGCACCACCCCGGGACGGCTGCCCGTCCGCGTCTTCGGCATCGGCGGCGCCAACACCTCACCCTTCCACACCCCCAATGAATGGGACGACGCGGCGATGGGGCGGGAACTGGCGGCACAGGCGCACCCAGCCCCGCCCGCGCCCGACAGCGGCGGGACGCTCCTCCGCATCCTCCTCACCCACCCGCCCCCCGCCGGCTCCGCCGCCGAACGCCTGCCCAACGGCCTCCGCGCCGGCAGCCGCGCCGTTGCCGAGTTCGCCCGCCAGCTCCGCCCCGACTGGATCGTCTGCGGCCATCTCCACGAGAGCCGCGGCCGCTTCGACCTCGACGGCATCCCGGTGGTCAATCCCGGCCCCTTGCGCAACGGCTTCTACGCCATCCTCGACTGGGAACCCGGCCGCCCGGCCGAGTGCCGGCTGGAGCGGCTGGATAACGGCTGAGGACGCCCCTCCCCATGATTGACGAACAGCTCGAACTCGACTGGAACGGCAAAGCCGCCCGCCGCGCCGCCGACGACCAGGCCACCGCCCGCCGCCGCGCCGCCCTGCGCCTGGCCGCCGTCAAATGGCTGCTGGAACAGGAGCCGCCCCCCAACGCCTTCGCCGTCAACGTCTGCACCCGCCTCTCCAAATTCCACGCCGACCTCGCCGCCTTCTGGAGCCAGCCCGTGCGCAATCCGGAGGATGAAGGCCCCTACCAGCTCCTGCGCCCCATCCGCACCGCCATTGTCCAGCTCTGCCTGACCCGCGACGAATGCTGGCCCGATTTCACCCGCTCCCAGGAACTCGCCCCCAAGCTCCGCGACCTCAAGGCCGAAAGCCACCGCCTCGAACAGCAAATCCGCGGCAGCGAACCGCACCTGCGCGACGGCGCCGCCCTCTTCGAGGAATACGCCGACTGGCGCTACGACCTCTCCACCAACCGCGACTACCACCGCCTGCGCAAGGAGATCGACCGCACCGAACATGCCCTCTACCGCGGCACCGAGTTCGAGCGCATCCGCCAGGCCGCCCTCGCCGACCACCTCTACCTCGCCGTCCCCGCCGGCCTCATTGACCCCGCCGAACTGGCCGACGGCTGGGGCCTGCTCTGGGTCGACCCCAACCTGAAGGTCACCGTCCAATACCCGGCCGAGGCTCGCAACTGCCTGGAGGGGAACCGGCTGCACCTCGTCCAGAACATTGCCGCCGCCGCCGCCGATGCCGTCCGCTTCCAGCTCGGCCTGCTCCAGCGCGGCGACGGCGCCCACTGCCTCGTCCTACCGCCCCGGGGCCACCGCAAGCCGCGCCGCCTCCGCCTGGAATGAGGGCAAAAAAAACGCCCCCCCCTCACGGAGAGAGGCTGGGCGTCTGCCAGTCCTGAAAAGGGGACCGGCTTACTTCTTCAGCGCTTCCATGGCGCCGCCGAGGCTTTCCTTGGCCTCTTCAACCTTCTTCTCGCCTTCTTTCTGGGCGGCACCCATGTCCTTCTTGGCCGCTTCCACGGCTTCCGTCACCTTTTCGGACGTGGTCTTCTCCTTGCACCCAGTGACGAAGGCGCTGGCGCTGATGGCCACGAGAGACAGGACGAGCAGTTTCTTGAGCATCTTTGCTTCCTCCATGGTTTCTGGGGTTCCTCCGCGCTCCGGCCCGGGTGGCCGGACGGAAATCGCTCAGATTGAATGGCCGTGCCCCCAGCCAAGGCAAGGATCGGCCCCACCGCTAACGGGGTTCCGGCACCGCTGCCGCCGCCCCCTCTTCCGCCGGCGGCGAGGACGGCAGGGGCAGCTCAGGTGCCGGAATCCCGCTCTTCTTCGCCGCCTTCTCCGCTGCCTGCTGGGCCGCCGCCAACGCGGCGTCCAACTTCTCCACCGGCGTTTGCGGCCGCTTGCAGCCAGCCAGGAAGGCCACCAGCAAGCCGGCCCCAAGGAAAAGCGGACACCTCCAACGGCCAAGCTTCATCTCTCGCCCCTTCACGTCACCCTCGCCCGCGGTTCGATGTCCGACCTTCAACCGCCCCACCCGCCTTCTGCCTATGCTACACCCGTTGCCCCGCATTTCAAGCCCGGCCGCCGCGTTGAGAGGGGCGCCAGGCAAAAACTGTTGGCCGGCAATGGCACCGGCGAGCGCGGCCAGCCGCCGCAACCAACTGGCCGGGCCGCAACCGCCCAGCCCCAACGCCGGAGCTGCCTCCCCGCCGACTAGGCCTCACTCTTGCGCCGCGGAATCCGCGGGCATCCAATCGATGATGGTGCCGCCGCTGGAAGGATAGTAAGGGCTCACCAGGAAATTCTGGCCACCTTCCCACGTGACCCGAAAATCCCTCACCCGAAAATTCTTCCCCTCATGCACGTCGAAAAACTCTTCGTCAAGCAAGGGAATGGGACGGAAAAAACACAGTTGGGCGAGGACGTCGGCCTTTTTGTCATCGGGGATGATGTACTCCTCAACCGTGCCACCTTGAACTGCCAGGGGACGCGTTGGGTACGGAAGCTTCCTTTCAGCAGGAACCACCGGCTGAACCTTGTTGCCAGATTTATGTTTGACGAACTTTCCGAACATGCTCATTGATGCTCCCTCCTTCTTGGTTGCCAAATTTGGCGGTCATGGTTTTTCAGCATTTGCCGGTTGAACCGGATGCCGGGGGCGGTGACCCGGAGGGGCAGACAATTCCGCGGCATCTTGTTCAGCAGGCTGTCGCCAGGCCGTTTCGGCCGCGCCTGGGGGCAATGAAAGCACTATAGCCGGCAGGAAGGGAGGACGCAAGCCGCGGGGTGCGGGAAAAAATCTTGGCTTGCGTGGAAGGTGTTACGGCATTTCCCCCCGCCGCCCATGGTTGACGCCACCAGCTTCATTGGCCATTAATTAATAGGCTGTCACCAAGGATCTATTCATGGCTGACGTGCGGCCGCCGGGGGATCCATTCTCCGCCCTCCGCGGCCCGCCGTCCATACCGGAATCGGCGGCGACGTTGGCAATGGCTACGGCGGTGGAGCTGGGGAGGGACACGGCCGGGCACTGACATGCCCTGGTGCCCGGCCGCCAGTTCCCAGTTCCGGCCCGCGGCCGTCACGTCAGTCCAGGTCGTGGATCAGCAAGGCGTCGCGCAGCTTGGGTTCGAACCAGGTGGACTTGGGGGGCATGATGCCGCCCTCGTCCGCAATGTCCATAAGCTGCTGCACCGTCGTCGGATACATGGAGAAGGCAACGGCGGCCTCGCCGGCGCAGACCTTCTCCTCCAGGCAGCGGGTGCCGCGGATGCCGCCGACGAACTCGATGCGCTTGCTGGTGCGCGGGTCGGCGATGCCGAGCACCGGCCCGAGCACGAGGTTCTGGAGCAGGCTCACGTCCAGCCGGTCAATGGCGGAGAGGCCGGCGGTGTCGGCAGCGCAGGCCAGGGCGAGCCAGCGGCCGCCGAGGAAGAGATGGACGGTGCCGGGCTGGGCCGGCGCCGGCGCGTCCGTCGGCGTGATCCGGAAATGGGCTTCGCAGCGCTTGAGGAATTCGGCGGGGGTGAGGCCGTTGAGGTCGAGCACCAGCCGGTTGTAGGGGAGGATCGCCAGTTGGTCGGCGGGGAAGATCACGGCAAGGAAGCGGTTGTACTCCTCCTGGCCGGTGTGCCGCGGATTGGCCTGGCGCCGCTGTTCCCGGGTGCGGTCGGCGCTGGCCGCCCGGTGGTGGCCGTCGGCGATGTAGAGGGCCGGCATGGCCGCGAAGATGGCGCGGATGGCGGCAATGTCGGCGGCGGCGGCAACGCGCCAGACGCTGTGGCGGACGCCGTCGTCGGCGGTGAAGTCGAGGAAGGGCGGGGCCTGCATCACCCGGGCGGACAACGCGGCCAGGCGGGCTTCCGGCTTGCAGGTGAGGAAGACGGGGCCGGTCTGGGAGTCCAGGGCCAGGATGTGCCGGGTGCGGTCGTCCTCCTTGTCCTTGCGGGTCTTCTCGTGTTTCTTGATGATCCCGCCCTCATAGTCGTCAACACTGGCGGCGGCGGCCAGCCCGGTCTGCCGGCGGCCGTTCATCACCAGGGAGTAGACATAGAAGACCGGCTCCGTCTCCTGGAACAGCGGCGCCTCGCGGCGGAGCCGCTCATAGTTCGCCTTCGCCTGGGCATAGACCGCCGGACTGTAGGGGTCGGTGCCGGCCGGCAGGTCGATCTCGGAACGGGAGACGTGGAAGAAGTGGAGCGGCTTGCCCTTGGCCTGGGCCGCGGCCTCCTCGCCGCTGACCACGTCATAGGGTGGCGCCGCCACTTGGGGGGCGACCGGCGGGAAGGGGAACACGGCTTTGAAGGGATGGACGGTGGCCATGGAACGGAGTCTCCGAAGGATGGACGGGGCACGGCTGGATGTCCGCGCAACGGGAGGGGGAAAATATAGCCGGCCCGGCTGCCCGCGGCGGCGGCCACCGCTGGCTCCGGGCCAATTCCGCCACCTCTGCCCGTTCGTCCACGGCCACCAACCGCACGGCGAGCGGCCGGCAGGGCGGCCTGGCCACCGCCGTCACCGTCCGGGCTTCACCAGCCGTAGCGGTGATAGCCGCTGGCGGGCTGGATCACGGTCACCCCACCGCCATAATAGTAGGCGGGGCAGGCCGCGGGATAAACCACCACCGGCGCGGGCCGCACGACCACGGGCGGCGAGTAAACCACCGGCGGCGGCGGGTAATTCATCGGCGGACAAACGACCACCGGCGGCGGACAAACCATCGGCGACGGATAAACCACCATCGGCGGCGGCGGCATCACCACCACCGGGCCGCCGAACCCATGCTGCCTGTACCCGTGGCCGGGGCCGGGCCGGTAGTAGCGCCCACCGTAGCGCCCACCGTAATGGCCGCCGTAATGGCCGCCGTAACCAACGTTGCTGTAGCCAAAGCCCACGGCGCCGCTCCAATGGCCGCCGCTGCTGTAGCCGATGCCAATGCTGATGGCCGAGCCCGCCCGCGCCGCGCCGCTGGCCGCCAGCACGGCCACAAGGGCCAACCCGGAAAGGATGTAGGTGATCTTTTTCATGGCTTCACTCCTTGGCGGGCCTGCATCCCGCCTTCTCTCCCTCCACCTAATTAGACAACGCGGGGCACGTCCGGTTTATTCATGGCGTGCCAGGCATGGGTGATTTCCCGCACGCGCAGCAGGTCGCTGGCAATCTGCCCGCGCAGCGTCGCCACCGTCGGGAACACCTGGTCGGGACGGACGAACTCCAGCAGCTCCACCGCCAGCCGCCGGCCGTAGAGCGTGCCGTCATAGTCGAACAGATGGCATTCCAGCACCGTCCGGGGCGGTTCCGCCGCGGCCGCCAGGGTGCGGGCGGTGCCAATGTAGGCGATGGCCGGCTGGTGGCGCGGGCCGGCCCCGGCGGCGGGGCTGGCGTCCGGCTCGATCACCGCCCGGGCGGCATAGACGCCGTGCGGCGGCAGCAATTGGCCGTTGCAGTCCACGTTCGCCGTGTGGCAGTCGAGCTGCGGCCCGCCGGCACCCCGGCCATGCACCACCTCGCCCTCGATGGCATAGGGGCGCCCCAGCAGCCGGGCGGCGAAGCGCAGCCGCCCTTCGCGCAAGCTCTTGCGGATGCGGGTGCTGCTGACCATGCCGTTGTGGAAATGGAGTTCGCGCACGGCGGCGACGGCGAAGCCGTGCTCGCGGCCGAAATGGCGGAGCAGCCGCGTGTCGCCGGCGCCCAGGTGGCCGAAGCGCCAGCCGGCACCGACACAGACGGCCTCCAGGCGGAAGGGCGTCCCCAGCAGGCAGCTTTGCAGGAACTCGGCCGGCTTCAGGAATGCCAGCTCGTGGGAAAACGGCAGCACCACCACCGCCTCGGCGCCGGCCGCCAGCAGCAGCCGGGCCTTCAGCGGCAGCGGAGTCAGCAACTGGGGCGGGTTGTGCGGATTCAGCACGGCCCGGGGATGCGGCTCGAAGGTGACGGCCACGGCCCGGGCGCCCGTCGCCGCCGCCAGCCGCCGCAGCCGGTGCAGGATGCGCTGGTGCCCGCGGTGGACGCCGTCAAAGACGCCGACCGCCACCGCCAGCCCCGTCCCGGCCGGCCACGGCAATTCCTGCAAACTGCGCACGTAGTTCATGGGGAAGACAATGTGGCACGCCTGAAAGGAAACGCCAACCCGCGCCGGCCGCCGCCACCCGCCCGCCGTTCAGCGCAGCCGGCCGGCCAGGGCCAGGAGCGGCGTCATCTTGGCCAGGAGGGTGGCACGATCCCACGTCTTGATGGTGTCAAGGGTCACGGCGTCCTTGACGTCGAACTCGCCGCTGCGCAGGCGGCGCAGGCAGAGCAGGTGCGCGCCGCAGCCGAGCTTGGCGCCGAGGTCGGCGCAGAGGGTGCGCACATAGGTGCCCTTGGAGCAGGCGACCGTGAAAGTCACGTCCGGCAGCGCCACCGCCCCGATCTCGAAGGAGTGGATGGTCACCGGGCGCGGCTCGCGCTCGACCACCTGCCCCTTGCGGGCGAGCTTGTAGAGCGGCCGGCCGTTCAGCTTGATCGCGGAGACCATCGGCGGCACCTGCATGATCTCGCCGACGAAGCCGGCGGCGGCGGCCCGGACCTGCCCTTCGCCGATGCCGGCAACGTCATGGGTGGCGGTGACTTTGCCGTCGGCATCCTGGGAATCGGTCTCGACCCCCAGGCGCATGGTGCCGGCGTAGAGCTTGTCCTGGCCGCTGAAGCGGTCGGCCAGCTTGGTGGCCTTGCCGAGGACGAGGATCAGCAGCCCGGTGGCGGCAGGGTCGAGGGTGCCGCAGTGCCCGACCTTGGCAATGCCGAAGCGGCGGCGGACAAAGTTGACCACGTCGTGGCTGGTCCATTCCGCCGGCTTGTCCACCAGCAGCAGGCCACTTTCCACCAGTTCCTTGGGATCGATCATGGGATTTCCAGCGTTTTTGCAGGTTCAATCGCCCACGGCCGGGGCGAGGCGCGGGCGGAGGACGGCGAGCAGCTCCAGCTCGGCCGCCTCAGCCGTGCGTCCGGAAAGCTTGGCGCCGGCGGCAAGGCGGTGGCCGCCACCGCCGAGGGCGTGGGCCACTTCGTCCACCGGCGTGGAGGGATCGCGGGCCCGGAGGGAGACGCGCACCGCGCCCGGCTCGACTTGGAGCATGGCGGTGACCTGGACGCCGTCAATCACCCGCAGGGTGTCGATCAGCCCCTCCGTCTCCGCCGCGGTCACCCCGAAGCCGGCCAGCTTCTCGGGCGTGAGCAGCACCAGCAGCAGCCGGCCGTTGAAATGGAAGCACGCCTCCTGGAGCAGCTCCGCCGCCAGCAGCCGCCGGTTCAGCGGCTCATGGAAGAAGAGGCCGTCCATGACCCGGGCATAGTCCCCCCCGGCCTCGACCAGCCGGGCGGTGACGCGCAGCACTTCCGGGGTGGTGTTGGCGAAGCGGAAGGCGCCGGTGTCCATGAAAATGCCGGCCAGGAACCAGTCCGCGGCGGCGGCCGGCAGCGGCAGCCCGAGCGCCGCCACCAGCTCGAACAGGATTTGGCAGGAGGCGGCGGTCGCCGGCAGGACCAGGTTCTCGCCGCCGTAAGCCGGGTTGTCGGCATGATGGTCGAGGTTCAGCAGCGGCCGGGCCGCGGCCCGCGCCGGCGTCCACCCCGGCGGCAGCTCCAGCCGTTCCAGGCGGGCGCAGTCGAGGGCGATGATCCCGTCGAACCCGGCCGGCTCCAGCGTTGCGGAGTCCGCGGCGGTGCGCAGGCTCGCCGGAGTTGAGAGGAAGGCGTAGCGGGGCTGGGGCCGCTCCCGGAGATAGGCGGTGCAGCGGTGGCCGGCCGCCTCCAGGACCAGGGCGAGGCCGGCGAGGGCGCCGAAGGCGTCGCCGTCGGGCCGCTCATGGGTCAGCAGCAGCAGCGAGCGGCGTCCCCGCACCCAGGCGGCGAAGGCGGCGGCGGCGGCGGCGAAGGGCGAATCCTGAGTCATGGTGCGGGAAGGCTCCAACCAACGGTGGCGGCGCGGGGAACCACATACTATGGACGGCCAGCGGCGGAAGGCCAGCGTCCCGGCCCGGTGGGCGCGGCGGCGCGGTCACAGATAGGGGATGGGCAGGCCAAAGCGCTTGGCCAGCTCGCGCAGCTCGGCCTCCAGGGCGGCCGCGCGCGCGGGGTGCAGCACCCGCTCCGCCAGCAGATGGTAGACTTTCTGGGAGGCCCAGACCTTGGGCAGCTCCGGCCCGGCCGGCGCCGCCGTCCGCAGGTCGCCGCGCCAGACCAGTTCCTGGGCGCGCCCCGCCGCGTCGCGGCCAATGACCTGGAGCGCGACGTCGCTGGTCCCCGGCGCATAGCGCCCGTAGACGGAGAGCACCTCCTCGCGGTAGAGGTGCGGCAGTTGCTTGGGGAACATTTCCGCGCCCAACCCGCCAATGGCCTGCCAGCGCGGGTCGGCGACGATGATGTCGGAATGGGTGCGGACAAACTCCCCCAGCTCGGCGGCAAAGCGCGGCTCCTTCTCCACAAACAGGCTCATGCCACGGTTGCTGTAGGCCAACAAGTCCATGAGGAAGAGGTTGGCGCCCTTGCCGGCGCTGAAGGAGTAGACCGAGACGTGGGGGCGGCGCAGCTTGACGACCTGCCGGATCAGCTCGTCGTTGGCCAGCTTGTTGCGCACCGTTGACTTGCCATCGCTGATCAGGAAGACGTTCAATGGCCGCGGCCCGCCGGCGCCGGCCTCGCTTTTCACCCACGGCTCCAGCGTCCGGTAAACGTCGGTGAGGCCGATGGAACGCTGGCGGCGGACGAACTCAAGGGCGCGCCCGACCGCCGCCGGCGTCACCGGCGCCAACTCCGGGAAGAGCGGCTGCGAGCGGTCGCGGAAGCTGACCACGTTGAAGCGGTCCGCCGGCCCGAGCCGTTGCAGGATCTGGCTGAGCCCCTCCTTGAAATGCCCCAGCTTGACCGCCCCGATGCTGGCCGAGCAATCCAGGAGGAAGAGCACATCCTTCGCGACGGTGCCGAGGTGGGCCGTGGCGGGATTGGGGGCGATGTCGATCCGGAAGAAGCCACTGCCGTCCGGCTCCTGGCGGACATGGAGGGTGACGGTCACAAACCCTTCCAGCCGCTCCGGCGGCGCGCCCAACGGCAGCAGCAGCCCGCCGGGGCCACCCGTCAGTTCCGGCGGCCGCTCCCGGAGCGCGGCCAAATCCTCCGGCCGCAGCGGAGCTGGCGGCAGCCCGGCCAGGCGCATGGCCAGCCCGACCGTGTCGCCGCCGCCGCCGCCAATGCCGCCACCGGTGCCGGTGAAGCCAGGCGCCAAGGGGCCGAGCAATTCCTGGCGGGGGATCAGCGGCGTCCGCGGCCGGTCTTCCGTGATCCGCTCCGGCCCCAGCGTCGCGGCGGCGATCTCCAAGATTTTCACGGGTGGCGCCAGGGCCGGGGCTTCGGGGGCGGCAACCGGCGACTTGGGCGCGACCACGTTCGCCCCCAGGCCGGCCAACGCCGCCTTGGGCGGTGGCGGCGCCACCAGGCGAAGCTGCTCCAGCATCTTCAGGACCTGCTCCGGCGGCGGCGGCACGGTGACGGCCGGCTCCCGCCGGAACACGGCGTCGCGCACCTCGAACATCCGCACCCGCAATGGCTTCACCGCGACGCGGGCCGGTGGCCGCGGGAATTCCGGCCGGAGAACCCGCAGCCACCCCGGCGGCGCCCAGACCGTCAGCCCCATCACCAACAGCAAATGCAGCAGCAACGACAGCAGCAGAGCCGCCGCCGCATATCCGAGATGTTCCGGCTTGGCCATACGTCCAACCTCGTCATGGTGGGCGTTCAACTTCAACGTTGCCCTTCCCCGTCCATACTGTAGCCCGCTTCGCCGCCCGCGCCCGCCGGCCGACGGCAAGGCCGGGCCGACGGGGGCGCCGCCGGCTTTGCCTTACGCCTCCCGACTGGTTATGTTACTTGCCTTTGGCACTCGCCGCGACGAAGCTAAGGAAGGCGCAACATGGCAGACGAGATGACATCCCAGCCCGCTCCGGCAGCGGCCGAGCCCGGGGATTCCGCCTCAAGGCCACAACCCGCCGGGGCCCCAGCCCCCACGGCGGCCGGGCGCTATCCGCTGACGCCGAAAAGCCCCCCCTTCAGGGCCGCCAGTGGCGTCACGCCCGCGGCAACCGGCCCCGCCGCCGCGCCGCTGGCCGGGGCCCCGCCCCCCAGCCTGGGCCAGACCTTGCGCGAGGCCCGGGAACGCCGCCAGCTCTCCCTCTCCCAAGTCAGCCAGAAAATCCATGTCCCCGTGGATTTCATTGGCAAGGCGGAAGCCGGCCAACTGGACGCCTTCCCCCCGCCCGTCTACAGCAAGTCGTACCTGCGCCAACTCGCCCGCGAATACGGATTGGACGCCGAACCGCTGCTCCAAGAATACCTTGATTTCCTCAAAGGCAGCCCCGACCGCGCCGCCCTCCCCGCCGCCGACCAGCTCCGGCTCCAGGCCGCGGCGGCGGAACCGGCGCCCGCCGCGCCACCGCCCCCGGACCGGAAGCCATTCTCCATGACCAAGCCCAGCCCTTCCATGATCGCGGTCGGCATCGTCCTGGCCGGCCTGCTCGCCCTGGCCGCCGCCGCCTTCATCCTCAACCGGGGCAAGACCGCCCCGGCCGCCACCGGGCCCGTCCCGGAACCGCCCCCGGCCGCCACCGCCACCGCCACCACGGGGCTCGACCTGGAACGGTTCATCACCCCGGAGGAACTGCCGGTCAAGGAACTGCCGATCCCCAACCGCTGACCCCTCCCCCCTTTCCCCACCACCCACCCGCACACCCCCGCACGGGAGCCCCACCACCATGGGCATGACCATCACCGAAAAAATCCTGGGCAAGGCCGCCGGCCTCCGCAGCGTCCACGCCGGCGACAACGTCTGGGTCCAGGCCGACATCCTCATGACCCACGACGTCTGCGGCCCCGGCACCATCGGCATCTTCAAGCGCGAGTTCGGCAAGGACGCCAAGGTCTTCGACCGCGAGAAGGTCGTGCTCACCCCCGACCATTACATCTTCACCAAAGACGAGATGTGCCTGCGCAACCTCGACACCTGCCGCGCCTTCGCCCGGGAACAGGCCCTGCCCCACTTCTATGACCCCGGCACCGCCAGCTACTCCGGCGTCTGCCACGTCACCCTCCCGCAGAAGGGGCATTGCCGCCCCGGCGAAGTCATGTTCGGCACCGACTCGCACACCTGCACCCACGGCGCCTTCGGCCAGTTCGCCACCGGCATCGGCAACACCGACGCCGCCTTCGTCATGGGCACCGGCAAGCTCCTGCTCAAGGTGCCGGCCAGCCTCAAGTTCGAGGTCGCCGGCGGCCCGCTGCCCAAGGGGGTCATGGCCAAGGACCTCATCCTCCGCTTCATCGGCGACATCGGCGTCGAAGGCGCCACCTACTGCGCCATGGAATTCACCGGCGACACCATCCGCAGCCTCGGCATGGAAGAGCGGATGACCATCTGCAACATGGCCATCGAGGCCGGCGCCAAGAACGGCATCATCGCCCCCGACTGGACCACCCTCGAATACGTCCTCGCCCGCACCGGCAAGCCGTTCCACTGCCTGGCCAGCGACGCCGACGCCGAGTACCGCGCCGTCCACCGCTACCAGGCCAGCGCCATGGAGCCGGTCGTCGCCCTGCCGCATTCCCCCGACAACGTCAGCAAGGCCGCCTGCTGCGGCGACGTCAAGATCGACCGCGCCTACATCGGCTCCTGCACCGGCGGCAAGATCACCGACTTCGTCGCCGCCGCCGAACTGCTCCACGGCCGCACCGTCAAAGTTGACACCTTCATCGTCCCCGCCACCACCGAAGTCGCGGCCCAGTTCGACCAGGTCCGCCTCTTCGGCAAGACCCTGGCCCAGATCTTCAAGGACGCCGGCTGCCTGCCCCCCGCCCCCCCATCCTGCGCCGCCTGCCTCGGCGGCCCGGAGGACACCTTCGGCCGCACCCATGGCAGCGAGACGGTCATCAGCACCACCAACCGCAACTTCCCCGGCCGCATGGGCAGCAAGAAGTCCGCGGTGATCCTCGCCTCCCCCTACACCGCCGCCGCCTCCGCCCTCACCGGCCGCGTCACCGACCCCCGCGAGTTCCTCTGAGGATTCCCTGGCGGGCGCGCCGGCTGGCGCGCCCGCCAGCAGTGGGCTGACGCGCCCGCCCCGACCGCCCAACGGATGCCCGCGGCCGTTTCCGCCCCGATGCCCTCGACTTCCCGCAATGCCGGTTCCGTGGCGGCCATGACCGCCTCGACCGTCCCGAACGCCGCCAGCAGCCGTTCGGCACGCATCTTCCCCACGCCGGGCAGCCCCTGCAATACCCGGAGTTGCGCCCGCTTCTTGCCCCGCGGCCGCCGGCCGGGGCGGAACACGGCGCCGCCCGCGGCCCGCCGCAGTTGCCGGGCGGCAAAAAGCATCAGCCGGGCCGACTCCGCGCCATCCACCGCCCGCAGCACCGGGATGCCCCAAACCAGGGAAACCGTGATCAGCGCCCCCTGGATCGCCTCGCGCCGCATCCGGCAGCCGGCCAGTTCCGCGGCGCTCCCCTCCAGCAGCAGCAGCGGCCGCAAGGTTGATCTCGCCAGCCGGCAAGCCTGCCGGAAAAGCCGGCCATCCTCAATGGACGCCACCAAATCCGGCAACCGTTTCCGTTCCACCAGCAACTGGCCGTCCACTTCATAATCCCCGAGGTCAAGCCTGCGGACTTCGCACACCACCTCCGGCATTGCCGCCAGCGCCAACGCCGCGGCGCCCCCCCGCTCCCGGTCATCCACCACCACCGGCACCACCACCGGCGGCGCCACCAGGCGTTGACAAGTGCCAAACTCCGGCATGGCCGGCTCACCCCCCAACTTGACCTGAATCATCTCCCCTGGCGATGACCTGCCGCACATTCCCGTTGATGGCCAATCCTCATGCTGCTTAATAATAGCCCATATCGCGCAGGCTTTCAACCCGCATCCCCGCAACACTCCAAGGCTGCCGGTGGCGGCCCATATGGCTGCCGACAAGGGGTGGAGGCGCCGACACCAACCGAAATGTCATGCCCCCGGCGGGGCGGCGGGCTTGCCCTCCGCGGTTGGAACTTTATAGTACTTGGCTTGTCAAACGAATGAATGACTGGGGGCGCACCTGGTTTTGACTGGTCAGGTACGGCGCCGGTTGCATGCGGAGGATGACCGTCGGCCTCCATAAACAGCGGTCAAACAAGTACCTGCGAACGAAGAGTACGCCCTCGCCGCTTAAATTGCGGTGACGTTCCGCCCACGACGCCTGATGGTGGGATCGGAGCGACGACATCAGGCTGGCCAGGACGCCGGACAACCGGGCGGATTGGCGAGACGTAACAGGTTGCGGGTCCGCCGGTTCGGCCTGTCCGGCACCAGGCTGGCGGACGACAATGAAGCCCGGGCTAAGCATGTAGGAACCGTCGGTGCATCTTTCCAGGACGGGGGTTCGACTCCCCCCGCCTCCACCATCTAAAAAAGACAAACCCGTCTCTCTGGGGTCATTCCCCGGGGTGGCGGGTTTTCTTTTTCCCCTTGTTTCTAAAGGGGTTGCGCCCGTTTCACATCTTGCCAAAACACCTCTCCGCACCATCGCTTCCCCCCATCCTCCAGCCTTTCTTTCTCTGTTTGACCCCTGATTCTCTGTCGCTGTCTGGGGCAGCTTGGCCAGCGAGAGCCCGTTGGGTTCCTCGCCGTTGATCAGGGCTTCGACGATGTCGGGGGCCAGGGTCGTCAGCTTGAGGATGCGGGCTACATACGAGCCATCGCCGTCGAGGGTACGGGCAAGCTCGCTGATAGACTTGATCTGGCCGGATTCGAGGATGTCGGCCCAGGAAAAGGCCCTTGCCAGTGCCTGGAGGACGGCGGACTGCTATAGTGAACCCCGTTTCCCGGACAATGCGGTAAGGGCGATTTTCAGGGGGGCAGGACAGGCGGACAGGAGTCAAAATGAGTGGCATCCGGAGACGGTTTGAGCCGGCGTTCAAGGCGCGGGTGGCGCTGGCTGCGGCCAAGGAGCTTAAGACGGTGGCCGAGCTGGCTGGGGAGTTTGTGCTTCAGCCCAGCCAGATTCAGGCGTGGAAGCGGCAATTGCTGGAGGGTGCCGTCGGCGTGTTTCAAGACGGGCACGTCCGCGGCCACGCCGCGGGGCGTGTGGAAATGGAACGCGATGCGCTGTAATCGGAAGATCGGCCGCCTTGAGATGGAGTTGGAGTGGGTCAAAAAAAAGAGTGGCGTTGCCAGTCAGGGAGGCTTGTTCCATGATTGAGCCGGAGCATCCCTCGCTGCCGTTGAGCCGCCAGTGCGAATTGCTCGGCATCAGCCGGTCGGCTTTCTCTGCCCCGGCGGCGCCCCGGCGAAACGACGAACTGGAGCTGAGGCCTGCGATTGACCGCGTGTACACGGAGTGCCCGTTCTACGGATACCGCCGCATCACCGTGCAGCTCGGCCGCCATGGTTGGCGAACCAACCACACCGATCAGGGATCCCAGTTCACCAGCGAGGCATTCACCAGCCGGCTACTGGGAGCCGGTGTGCAAGTCAGCATGGATGGGCGGGGGCGGGCCTACGACAACATCATCGGCGAATGGTTTTGGCGCAACGTGAAGTATGGACACCTTTGTCTCCCCGCGGCCGGAACGGGCCGGGAGTTGCACCAGGGAATCCATAACTACATGGAGTTCTACAATCACCGGCGGGTGCATGAGTCGTTGGAGTATGCCACGCCAGACGAGGTATACCAGAAAGAAATCGTTGCGTAAAACACGGTTCCGCCCCGCGCTCCGTTCAGCCCTTGGCCCTGCGGGCCACCCCTTCGGGGACGGGCTTCACTCCGCACGGGGCGGGGTTCCTTGGCTTCCCTTGGCCTGGGGTTCCCACCTGACATCAAGGGAAAGGCAAAAGCCCTTCGGGAATCTATCTTAATTTCTTTGTCAAGTTGTACTTGACAAGGGGTTCACTTCAGACCTGAAACAAGAACTTGAAGATCTGACCCGTTCGCTCTCTACAGGCCGGGCGGCAGTCACACCCGAAGGACGGACATGATGGAAAAGATGAAAATGCACTCCCCGAATCTGACTCAGGAGAACATCGCCCGAATCTTGGAGCTGTTCCCTAACTGCATGACCGAGGCCATAGGCGAAGACGGTTCGGTGAAGGTGGCGGTAGATTTTGATCAACTACGGCAGGAGCTTTCCGAGTCCATCGTGGAAGGGCCGCAGGAGCGTTACCACCTCAACTGGCCAGGCAAGCGGGAAGCCCTGCTCACCGCCAACGCGCCCATCGCCAGGATCCTGCGCCCCTGCCGGGAAGAGAGCGTGGATTTCGACACCACGAAGAATCTGTTTATCGAGGGCGATAACCTGGAAGCCTTGAAGTTGCTCCAGGAGACCTATCTCGGCAAGGTCAAGATGATCTACATAGACCCGCCTTACAACACGGGCAAGGATTTCATTTACAAGGACAATTTCGCCACTTCGAAAAAGGAATTTGAAATAGCCACCGGCGAACGAACTGAAGAGGGAGGAAGGCTTGTCAGCAATCCGGAAAGCCGGGGACGCTTCCATTCGGATTGGCTCTCCATGATTTATCCACGACTCTCTGTTGCTAAGCGCCTCCTGAGCGACGAGGGCCTCATCTTTATCAGTATTGATGACGCTGAGCAGGCATCGTTAAGAAAGGTCTGTGACCAAGTTTTTGGGGAACAGAACTTTGTAGCGCAGCTCGTCTGGGAAAAGGGTCGAAAGAATGATGCAAAGTTCTTTTCAGTCGGGCATGAGTACATGCTTGTCTATGCGCGGAACATTACGTTTCTCAGGGAGCGAGGTGAGATTTGGCGTGAGGAAAAGCCGGGAGCCAGGGAGATTTGGGAGGAATTCTTGCGACTCAAGGGAGTTCATGGTGAAAACTACCGTGCTATTGAAACGGATTTGAGCCAATGGTACTCCGACCTGCCAAAGAGCCACCCTGCAAAGAAATGGGCGAGATACAAGCGAGTTGATCAATATGGTCCATGGCGTGACCGTGACATTTCTTGGCCAGGTGGCGACGGGCCAACGTACGACGTTATTCACCCTGTTACGAAACAACCCTGTGCGATTCCGGAAGCAGGCTGGAGATACGCATCTTCTGAGGAAATGCAACGCCAAATTAAACTTGGCTTGGTTGAGTTCCGTAAAGACCATTCGGAGCCTCCCTTTCGCAAGGCTCACATTCGACCGATTCCTGAAGAGACCCAAGAAGACGTGGATGAAAACAATGGCGAAGCAGATGAAGGAAGCGACGATGCTGAATTTGCTACCCAGGTCCGTGGCTCATACTTTTATAAACAATCTCAGGTTGCGGTGAAGTACCTCCGCAATCTGATGGGCGCTAAAGTATTCAGCAACCCAAAGGACCATGAAGAGCTTGCTCGCTTGATCGAGTATGTAACGCCGCGTGACCGCAATGCCATCATAATGGATTTCTTTGCCGGATCAGCTAGCACCGCCGAGGCAGTTTTAAGAGCAAATGCGACATACGGAACAAATCACCGATTTATTATGGTGCAATTGCCAGAATCTCTCGAAGATGCTTTGGCTTCAACCACCGGCACTGCGAAGAAGACTGTTCAGACAGCCATAAAAATGCTTAACAAAGCAGGTCGACCACTTGTCCTCTCGGAGGTTTCTAAAGAACGTGTTCGGCTGGCCGGAGTGAAAGCATTAGAGGATGGAGGGCACGCAGACTGGAAAAAAGATATCGGCTTCCGCGTGCTCAAGATCGATTCGTCCAACATGGCCGACGTCTACTACACGCCGGACACCATCGAGCAAGGCCAGCTGAAAAAATTCACCGATAATATCAAGCCAGACCGCAAGCCTGAAGATCTCCTCTTCCAGGTATTGCTGGACTGGGGCGTGGATCTTTCGCTGCCCATCCGGGGGGAGACCATCCAGGGCAAGACTGTCTTCTTTGTCAATGAGCCGCCCTACGATCTTGTCGCCTGCTTCGATACCGGCGTGAATGAGGACTTGGTCAAGGAGCAGGCCCGGCTTAAGCCGCTGCGGGTTGTGTTCCTCGACACCGGTTTTGTCTCCGACGCCGTCAAGATCAACGTGGAGCAGATCTTCAAACAGATGTCGCCTCATACGGAGGTGCGCTCGATATGAACCGCGAAACACGCGAAAAGCGCAAAAAGGATAATCTGGACCTTCCCACGGACTATGCGGGACTGCTGGCTTTGGTCAAGGAGCGGGTGCGGTCGGCGCAGTATGCCGCACTGAAGGCAGTCAACACCGAGCTGGTTGGGCTTTACTGGGACATCGGGCGGATGATCGTGGAGCGGCAGGATGCTGAAGGCTGGGGCAAGGCGGTGGTGGAAAATCTGGCTGCGGATCTGCGGGCGGAATTTCCCGGCGTGGGCGGTTTCTCGGCTTCCAACTTGTGGCGAATGAAGGGTTTTTTTGAAACCTATCAAGGGGTTGAAAAACTCGCACCGCTGGTGCGAGAAATCGGTTGGAGCCATAACATCGTCATCATGGAGCGCTGTTCCGACCCGCTGGAACAAGAATTCTACATCCGCATGACCCGCAAGTTTGGCTGGTCAAAAAATGTACTGGTTCACCAGATCGAGAATCAGAGCTATGAGAAGTCTCTGCTCGGCCAGACCAATTTCGATCAGGCATTGACACCGGAACTCCGCGCTCAGGCCAAATTAGCGGTGAAGGACGAATATACCTTCGATTTTCTGGAATTGGGCGAGGAGCACAGCGAACGGGAGCTGGAACGGGCGCTCATCGCCCGGATCGAAGATTTCCTCCGGGCCATGGGCGGCATGTTCGCTTTCATGGGCAGCCAGTATCGACTGGAGGTGGACGGCAAAGAATTTTTCATCGACCTGCTGCTGTTTCACCGTCGCCTGCGGTGCCTGGTAGCCATTGAACTCAAAGTCGGCGAGTTTCTGCCGGAGTTCGTCGGCAAGATGCAGTTTTACCTGGCTGCGCTGGATCGCCAGGTGCGCCAGGAAGACGAGAACCCAACCATCGGTATCATTCTCTGCAAGGAAAAGAGACGTACCATCGTTGAGTACGCCTTGCACGACGCCCGCAAGCCCATTGGCGTCGCAACGTATGAAATCACCAAGACCCTGCCCAAGGCATTGAAAGGCCAGTTACCCTCGCCCAAGGAGATTGCCGCACTGCTGGAGGGTATCGAATCATGAAACTGAAATTCAAGGTGCAACCCTATCAGACCAACGCGGTGGAATCCGTGGTTGACTGCTTTGCCGGGCAGGTGAATACCTCGGGCATTGCTTACCGGATCGGCCCGGGCGTGAACAAAAAGCTGCTGGCACAGGGACCGACTTTGCCGGGAATGGATATCGAGCAGACCGGCTTCAAGAACGCCGATGTCCAACTGACCGATGGCCAGCTTCTTGAAAATATCCACGCCGTGCAGCATCGGCAGAACCTGCCGTTGTCCGACAAGCTGGTGATGAGCGCTGGCTGCAAGGTCAACCTCGACGTCGAGATGGAGACCGGTACCGGCAAGACCTATTGTTACGTCAAGAGTATCTTCGAGATGAATAAGCGCTACGGCTGGTCGAAGTTCATCGTCGTGGTCCCCAGTATCGCCATTCGTGAGGGTGTGCTTAAATCGCTGGAAATTACCGCCGAGCATTTCACCGAGAGTTACGGCAAGAAGGCACGCTTTTTTGCCTACAACTCCAGGCAGCTACACCATCTGGAAAGCTTTTATTCCGATGCGGGCATCAACGTCATGGTTATCAATATCCAGGCGTTCAATGCCACGGGAAAGGATAACCGCCGTATCTATGACGAGCTGGACGACTTCCAGTCGCGCAAGCCTATCGATGTGATCAGCAGCAACCGCCCCATCCTGATTCTGGATGAACCACAGAAGATGGAGGGCAAAAAGACGCTGGAGGCGTTGGCCAAGTTCAAACCGCTGATGATCCTCCGCTACTCGGCCACCCACCGGACCACGCACAACAAGATCCACCGCCTCGACGCCCTGGACGCCTATAACCAGAAGCTGGTGAAGAAGATCGCGGTGCGTGGCATTGCGGTGAAGGGTCTCGCTGGTACCAACGCCTATCTCTACCTGGAATCCATCGAGATTTCCAAGAAGGCACCGGTTGCCCGAATCGAAATGGAAGTGCGCCAGGGCGGCGGGATCAAGCGGATCGTCAAACGCCTGGAGCGAGGCAAGGATCTGTTCATTGAATCAAACGAGCTGGACCAATATCGCGGCTTTGTCATCGCCCAGATCGACGCCAACAAGGACACGGTGGAGTTCACCAACGGCCATGTGCTGAGCGCGGGTGATGCAACCGGCGACATTACTGAAATGGCCATCCGGCGGATTCAGATCCGGGAGGCGATCAAGGCTCACTTCGAGAAGGAGCAGGTGCTCTTCGCCCAGGGCATCAAGGTACTGTCCCTCTTCTTCATCGACGAGGTGGTCAAATACCGGGACTATAGCCAAGCCGATGAACAGGGAGAATACGCCAGGATTTTTGAAGAAGAGTACGAGCGGCTCAAAGCCGAATATTTAAGCCTTCTTCCCTTGGATGGTGGGGTGTATCAGGAATACCTGAAGGGCATTCAGGTTGGCCGCACCCACAACGGTTACTTCTCCATCGACAAGAAAACCAAGAAGCTCACCGATCCGAGCTTCAAGACCCGTGGAGAGGAAGCCGGGCTTTCCGATGACGTGGATGCTTATGATCTGATCCTGAAGGACAAGGAACGACTGCTCTCCTTCGCGGAACCGGTCCGGTTCATTTTCTCCCACTCTGCCCTGCGGGAAGGCTGGGACAACCCCAATGTCTTCGTCATGTGCATGCTCAAGCACAGCGACAACACAATCTCGCGCCGTCAGGAAGTTGGCCGGGGGTTGCGGATCAGCGTCAACCAGCTCGGGGATCGCATGGACAACCCGGCAACGGTCCATGACGTGAATATCCTGACCGTTGTCGCGAGCGAGAGCTACAAGGACTTTGTCGGAAATCTTCAGCGTGAGATCAGCGACGCCCTCTCTGCACGCCCCCGCAAAGCGGACGAAGCCTACTTCACCGGGAAGGTCATTACTACCGAAGCTGGGACAGTGGAAATTACCTCGGTCATGGCCAAGCAGATATACAAGTATCTGCTCAAGAACGACTACACCGATGATGTTGATCAGGTTGCCGAAGCCTATCACGAGGCTAAAGCCAACGGAACCCTGGCGGCGCTACCACCCGAACTTGCCCCTCATGCGGAACATATCTTTGGCCTCATCGACAGCGTCTTCAGTGAGTCCCAGCTACCCGACGTGGGCGATGACCGTAAGCCGAAGACCAATCCGCTGAATGCCAACTTCGAGAAGAAAGAGTTCAAGGCGCTCTGGAGCCGAATCAATCAGAAGGCGGTCTACCGTGTCGAGTTCGATTCCAGTGAACTCAGCCGAAACAGCATCCTGGCTCTGGACAAAGAGCTGCGGGTGACGCCGCTGCAATACACCATCCAAAGCGGTGTCCAGGGCGATCAGATCACCGATGGCCAACTCAGAATCGGTGACGGATTCACGCTGACCTATACATCAGTCGAAACCCATAATGCCTCAATCCATTCCATGGTTACCTATGACCTGCTCGGGAAGGTTGCTGAAAACACCCAACTGACGAGAAAGACCGTCGCCGGGATATTGAGCGGCGTTCAGACGGCGGTTTTCAAGCAATTCAAACAGAACCCGGAGCATTTCATTGCCGAATGCTCACGGCTAATCAATGAGCAGAAAGCCACGATCATCATCGAAAAGCTGAGCTACGACAGCATTGCCGAAACCCACGATATCGATATTTTCACCGCAGGCCAAAGCAAGCAGGACTTCACCAAGGCGAGCGAGAAGCTGAAGAACCACATCTACGACTACGTGATTACCGACTCCAAGGTTGAGCGGAAGTTTGTGAAAGAGCTGGATACCAGCACCGAGGTGGTCGTCTATGCAAAGCTCCCAAGAGGCTTCCTGATTCCAACTCCCGTTGGCGACTACAACCCGGACTGGGCCATTTCCTTCAGGGAAGGCTCGGTCAAGCACATCTATTTCGTCGCCGAGACCAAAGGCTCCATGTCCAGCATGGAACTTCGGGCCATCGAACATACGAAAATTGAATGTGCCCGCAAGTTCTTCGCGGAGGTCAACCGCAAGATTGACCCCGAACACGTGAAGTACGACGTGGTGACCAACTACGGAAAGCTGATGGAGATTGTCGGCATGGGAGGGGCGACTTGAGTCAGGCCGCAACACATCAACTGGCCTGCACCATCTGCCCAGATGGTATGAAACCTGAAGCAGGCCGGTTAATCATGATTGCTGAACACCGCAGGGACTGGGTTCCTGCTGGTGGGCCTGCGCGTACCGACGGATCGTCTGTGACCCCGGTAGATAAAGGAAAAACGGAGGTCACACCATGAACCGGAAACTGAATTTTCTTGACCTGTTCGCGGGGGCAGGAGGTCTGTCCGAAGGCTTCATCCAGGCCGGATTCGAGCCGGTCGCGCATGTCGAGTCGGATCAGGCAGCCTGCTTCACCCTGCGTACACGCATGGCATATCACTGGCTGAAGGCACACGGACGCACCGAGCTGTATGCCGATTATCTGAACGGCGACATCAGCCGCCCGGAATTCTATGAACACGTCCCTGAGCAGGTGGTCGGCTCTGTCATCAATGCCGAAATCGGTGCCGAGACACTTCCGGATATTTTCCGGCAGGTGGACGCCCTAGTGGGAAACCGGGCTCTTGACCTGATTGTCGGCGGCCCTCCCTGTCAGGCCTATTCCATCGTGGGCCGGTCGCGTGACAGGAACCGGATGAAGGGCGACAAGCGAAACTACCTGTATCTCTATTACGCCGAATTTCTGAAGCGCTACAAGCCGTCATACTTCGTTTTCGAGAATGTGACCGGTCTTCTTTCCGCCCGGGACGAGGATGGCAACCTCTATTTCACCGCGATGCGGGATCTCTTCCTCGAATGCGGGTATGAAACCGAGTACATGACCCTGTCTGCCGAGGATTACGGCGTACTGCAGAGCCGGAAAAGGATCATCCTTGTCGGAAGAAGGGGCCAGGCCAGCGGATTTTACCCGGAGCCGGACAAGTGGAACCCCGGCGTAAAGGTCCGGGAAGTGTTCCGCGACCTTCCCGCGATTGGTGCCGGTGAAGGTGTTACCGGCCCGTGCCGAGTGAAGGCGTATCGCGGGACATGGCAGATTGAAGCCGGTGTCCGGAACGAGGAACTTCCGGTTACCTGGCATCAGGCCAGACCCAATAACGAGCAGGATCTGGAGATATACCGGATCGTGGTCGACCTCTGGAACAGGGAGAAAACCAGGCTCGATTACAACGCGCTGCCGGACCGGCTGAAGACGCACCGCCACCGGGACTCGTTTCTCGACAGGTTTAAAGTGGTCGCGTCCGATCTGTCGTTTTCCCATACCGTGGTCGCGCATATTGCCAAGGACGGCCACTACTACATTCATCCGGACATGAAGCAGAACCGCTCGATCACGCCCAGGGAGGCGGCGCGGCTGCAGACATTTCCCGATGACTATTACTTTGAGAGCGGCAATGGTGTTCCGGGACGCACTCCCGCCTTCCGTCAGATCGGCAATGCGGTGCCTGTTCTGCTGGCCCGGAAAATCGCTGAAAAGCTGAAGGAGGTCTGGTTGTGAGCTCAAGCGGAACCTACAAGATACGACCGGCCGGTCGGCATATTCTGACCATCGGCCGGGACCTGATTCAGGACTGCCATGCAGCGGTCGTGGAGCTGGTGAAGAACGCCTATGACGCCGATTCGCCGGATGTGAATATCGAGTTCAGGGCAAAACCTGACCGCAGCGGCTATTCCATCGTCATCACCGATCATGGGCATGGTATGTCACGGGATACCGTCATCCACAAATGGATGGTGCCTTCCACCCGGGACAAACTGGACAGGCGGCAAAGCCCTTCCGGCAGGATCATGCAGGGCCGTAAAGGGGTGGGCCGCTATGCCGCGTCCATTCTCGGCACTGACCTGTTGCTCGAAACGGTCACCCCCCAGGGTGAGAAAACCACGCTCCTGGTCGAGTGGAACACCTTTGAGGCCGCCACGTATCTGGATGACGTGGAGATCCTCATTGAGACAGCCGAGGTATCCGAGCCTTCAGGAACCCGGCTGACCATGACCGGTGACGGTGAGCTTCTCGGAGAGTGGAACCAGAAGCAGTTCAACAAGCTCCGCTTCGAACTGAAAAAACTGATTTCACCAGTGAGTGCAGCCATCAGTGATGAACTGAATGATGACAAGTTCCCCATCAGTCTGAAGATTGACGGCTTTCCTGATGTCCAGAACGGCACCAAAACCATCGAGCCTTATCCGTTCTTCGATCTGTTCGACTACCGGATCACAGGCAGAATCAGTGCTGACGGAAAAGGTGCCCTGACATACTCTCTGCAGAAAGCCCGCAACACCACGGAGGAAAAAATCCGGTTCGATACCGGTGGACCGACCGGTTGCGGGGAACTTGTCTTCGACATCCGGGTGTATGACCGCGAGAAGGAAGCCATTGAATCCCTGATTGGCCGCGGCCTCAAAGATGAATCGGGCAATTATGTCGGTAAGCTTCAGGCCAGGCAGCTTCTGAATGAATATAACGGCATTGGTGTCTACCGGAACGGATTCCGTATCCGGCCACTGGGTGATGCGGACTTTGACTGGCTGAAACTAAATGAGCAGCGTGTCCAGAATCCTTCGCTCCGGATAGGCAGCAACCAGGCTATCGGTTATGTGAAGATTCAGTCGGACGAGCTGTCCGGCCTGGTGGAAAAGAGCGCCCGGGACGGACTCCGTGAGAATACGGCTTTTACCCGGCTGAAGGAGATCACCAAGGCGGTGATCGCCAAACTGGAAGAGCGACGCTTCGACTACAGGAAGAAGGCCGGACTGAGCAGACCCGTGCTCAAGGTGGAGAGGGAACTTGAACGGCTGTTCTCGTTTGATGCCCTGAAAAAAGACATCAAATCGAAGCTCACCAGAGGGGGGGTTGACCGGAAGACGACTGATGAAATCATTGAAATCATCAGTCGGGATGCCGAGGACAAGAATAAGGTGGCCGATGAGGTCCGCCAGACCGTTGCCATTTACCAGGGGCAGGCGACCCTCGGGAAAATCATCAACGTCATCCTGCATGAAGGCAGACGGCCTCTGAATTATTTCAGGAACCAGATACCCAACCTGCGCTACTGGTACGATTCTATCCTGAACACAGGGGATGCCGGAAAGCTTGAAACCTTCATGCCGATTGCCGAGGGTGTCGGCCTGAATGCTGAAGTGTTTGTGAAGCTTTTCAACAGACTTGACCCCCTCGCCGCCGGAAAGCGCGCCGCCAGAAAGCCGCTGGACCTGAAGAAAACCATCCGGAACTCTCTGTCCGTTTTCGACGAGGAGATGAAGACACATCATGTGGTGGCGAAAGTCGAAGGCTCCGACGATTTCCGGTTTTCATCCTGGCAGCAGGACATCTATGCAATCTTCACGAACCTCGTTGACAACAGTATCTACTGGATGAACGAGAAGAAGGTTCCGAAGCGGGAAATCACGATTGAGGTGGTGACTGATGGTGATTCTCTGCTTCACGTCGATTATCGCGATACCGGGCCGGGCATCGAACCGGATCTGATCGCCAGTGAAGTGATCTTTGAACCCCAGTTTTCCACCAAGCCGTCCGGCACCGGACTGGGACTGGCTATTGCCGGAGAGGCCGCGACGCGAAACGGTCTTGAACTGAAAGCTTTTGAGTCTGAGCAGGGAGCATGGTTCAGGCTGCAGCCGAAAACGGAGAGTGAATGAAATGAGCGCGTTCCGACTGCTGATTGTGGAGGATAATGACCAGGACCTCACCACCTGCCGGGATACTGTTGACGTCTACAGGAAGCAAAAGCAGCGCGAGGTTGAGCTTGTCGAGTGCAGAAGCGTTAAGGATGCATACGAAAAACTTGATAATTCATTTGACGGCGCAATCATCGATCTGAAGCTTGCCGATCAGGGCGATGAAGGGAACCAGGTGGTCAGCCGGATTGTGGAATCACACTTCAGGATACCGGTGGCCATACTTACCGGCACACCCGATGCTGCAGATCCGGGTTTCGCTTACATCGGAGTGTTCAAAAAAGGCGACCCCGGGGCAGGATACGCCGATCTGCTGGATCGTTTCTGGGGGATTCACAATACCGGTCTGACGCGCATCATGGGCGGCCGGGGCATTATCGAGGAAACACTGAACAAGGTGTTCCGGGAAAACCTTCTTCCGCAAAAAGACAAATGGGTAGCGTATGGTGAAACAGATTCGTCCAGGACTGAAAAAGCCCTGCTCCGCCACGCTCTGAATCATCTGCTTCAACTCCTCGATGATGACGGGGATCGTTGCTTTCCAGAGGAAGTCTATCTGACCCCACCTCTCACTGAAAAAATCCGGACCGGCAGCGTTGTTAAGGAAAAAAGCAGTGATCAGAGGTTTGTGGTCATGAATCCAGCCTGCGACCTTGTTATCCGCGATAACGGCGAATGTAATACGGACAGAATTCTCATTGTGGAAATTGACTCGCAGACTTCATTGTTTCCAGGTCATCCAGCCACTGGTCTCAGCAACAGCCAGAAGAAAGATCTGGAGAAAGCATACAAGAACAATAAGTCGGCCTATTATCACTGGCTTCCCAGAACAGACTTCTTTGAGGGTGGTTTTCTGAATTTCAGAAAACTTTCATCTCTGTCAAGCGAGGAGTTCAATGAGAGATTCGAGAAGCCTGCGGTTCAGATCTCGCCTTCTTTTGTGAAGGACATGGTGGCGCGTTTCTCTGCATACTACGCCCGCCAGGGCCAACCTGACATCGATTTTGAACATTTCATCAATCCTCCGGCAGTACAAACGGGGAACTCGCAATAATGGATGTCCACTCGCCTGAGCAGCGCAGATTCAACATGTCCAGAATCCGGGGAAAAGACACCCGGCCTGAGATGATGGTGCGCGGATGGCTCTGGGCGAACGGATACCGATACCGTCTTCACAGGAAGGATCTTCCCGGCAAGCCGGATATCGTCCTGCCGAAATATCGCGCAGTCATTTTCGTCCATGGATGCTTCTGGCACAGACATGGCTGCCAGTCGACGACCACTCCGGAATCACGTCGGGATTTCTGGCTCGCCAAATTCAGCGAAAACGTCAGCAGGGACAAACGTAACATCGCAGCCCTGCTGGAACAATCACGGCGGGTTATGGTGATCTGGGAATGCTCACTCCGGGGGAAAAACGCGACCCCGGAACTGGTCGCTGAGCAGATTGCGGATTTTATGAATTCGGAGACATGTTTTGCCGAGACCGGCACTCAGTGGAAGACAGAACAAAGAGATGGGTGAAAGATGAATCGGGTAGATTTTTTGCTGGATGCCGACGAACTGGCTCCAGTCATTAAGGCACTGCAGGACGCTTTGACAACACGCCCCAATCATGAAGGTGAACCGCATTTCGATCTGCAGACCGCGCTTGATAGTTGCGACGAATATTTTGAGAGCGTTCGGGAGCTTACGGAAGCAACCGGCAAGCTCTCGGCTCACGACCTGCTTCAGGCAGCAAACGGCATGTCATCGGGTTACCGTTGCTTTTGGGAACGTCCATTCCCCCAGGGCCTGGAAATGGGACAGCCTCTGTTTTCGGCCGTTCTTGAACGGCCTTGCCGCTCTGCTTCGACAGGCGTGCGGTCAGTCCGACTGGCGGCTCGATCACGACCGCCCGGTGTTGCTTAACCGCGACGATCCTATTACCGAGGCCATCAACAATACCCGCAGCCGTTCACTCGAATCCCTTGTCAATTTCGGTTTCTGGGTTCGCCGCCAGTTACCGGAAGACCAGTTGCCGGAAGTGACCGACATCCTCGCGGAACGTCTAGCCGATGATGCTGAAATACCGTTAACCAGGCCTGAGCAGGCGCTGCTGGGGAGGCACTTCGGGAACCTCTGCACTCTCAATCGGGATTGGGCCGCCCAGCAACGCAAAATCTTTTTCCCGCAGGCAAATGACGCTGTTTGGCGGGATGCCTTCGGCAGCTATATCCGCTTTAACCGTCCGGTCAAGCTGACGTTTGAAATTCTGCGGGGTGAGTTTGAATACGCAATAGAAAACCTGAATATCCTGGCGAACGAAAAAGGCGACGGCAAAGAGCTTATCGACAGACTGGGCCAGCACCTTTTCACCTGCTACCTTTGGAAAGTCTACCCTCTGACGGGTGATGAAAGCCTGCAGGAGCGTTTTTATGAAAAGACCAAAGACGACAGCAAACGCTGGGGGCAACTCTTCGACCATGTTGGCCGATCATTGAGAAATAGCGGCAGGCAACTGGATAAAACACTAACCGACCGCATTATCGCTTTCTTCGATTGGCGCTTTGAGGCCGCTGAGCCGTTGGAGCTTCAGGAATTTACCTTTTGGCTGGAAGCCGAATGCCTCGAACCTGACTGGCGTTTGCAATCGTACTCGAAGATTCTCGATCTTGGCCGGGGAAAGGATGTCGGCCTTTCGATTGAGGTGAGAGCCCTAAACAAACTGCTCCCGAATCACCTGGCATTGGTTGTCGAATGCTTTGCCAAAATCACGGATGCCGTGGATCAAGGCACGCAGATGTATATTCCAGCCGATGAGGCCAAGCCAATTTTGAAGGCTGGCCTGACCGCTGAAGACCATCAGATTCGCGAAAATGCTGAACGTGCCCGGGAAAAGCTGTTGCGGCTGGGCCGCTTTGATTATCTGGACATTGAATGAGGGGGACATGCTATGACTTTTACTCCAAAGTTCACCATCACCAACCGACAGACCTCTGCGATCACCCGAATCGAGCGGGCGCGGGGCTTTCTGGAGGCGGCGCAGCTTTCCGCCGACTGGGTGCGCGAGGTAGGCGAACAGGCGCTGATTCTGGAGGCGCACCACACCACCCACATCGAGGGCACCCGGCTGACCCTGGATCAGGCCGAGCGGCTGTGGAAAGGTGAAACGGTGCCGGAGGCCGATCCGGATGATGCCCGTGAGCTGCTCAACTACCGCACCGCCTTCGAGTTTGTCTCCGAGTGCCTGGACAGCGGCGACCCGATCACCGAGGGGATGATCCGCGAGATCCACCGCAAGCTGGTGGAAGGCGTGCGTGGCGGCAGCGCCGCGCCGGGAGAATACCGGCGCATCCAAAATTATGTGGTCAACGCGGGAACCGGCCAGGTGATCTATACCCCGCCCACGGCGGTTGAGGTGCCGGTGATGATGTCGGAGCTGGTCCAGTGGCTGAACGGCGACATTGATATCCATCCGGTTCTGGTGAGCGGCATCGCCCAGTTCCAATTGGTGCATATCCACCCGTTTCTCGACGGCAACGGCCGCGCTTCACGTCTGCTTTCAACCCTCTGCCTCTACAAGGCCGGATACGATTTCAAGCGGCTGTTCACCATCAGCGAATATTATGACCGCGACCGGCCGACCTTTTACAAGTCGATCCAGAGCGTGCGGGACAACGGCATGGACATGACCGGCTGGCTCGATTACTTCGTCACCGGCCTGGAAACGCAGATGATCGAAGTGTGCGAGCGCAGCGAGCAGGTTATCCGCCGCGACGTGCTGGTGAAACAGCATGGCCTGAACGAGCGCCAGGGTAAGGCGCTGGGCTATCTCCTCCAGCATGGCAGGCTGACCATCCAGGATTTCGAGGCACTCTGCCCGACCGTCAACCGCCGCAGCCTGCAGCGTGACCTGAAGGGGATGCTGGACAAGAACCTGATCACCGTCGAGGGTGCGACCAATCAGTTGGTCTATCGGCTTGCTGGCTGACTTCCGGGGTGACTTGCGACAAACTCACGACAAAACTTGTGACAGGCTCGCGACACGGCTTGCGACAAAGGGTCGGTGACGGTGAATATCGGATGAGGACGCAGCTATTCGAATTTTTCGAATCGCTGGTGAAAACGGCCCCGGTGTGGCAATTGTCCGGGAATTCCGGATAGTTCAGATTTTAGAGAACTGAGACCGCAACTGTTAAGCAATGCTTAACGGTTCGTTGGGAGGAAAAGCGGTGGATGACATCATGAAACGGATTCAGTTATCCGGAAAATTCGGATAACTGCCGTCGGCAGCGCCCCGACCCATATTGAGATGGACTCGACTTGAGGGGTAACTTGGGGGGGTGAACTTGCGACATGGTCACGGCATGAGGTTCAAGCGAGGATGAGACGAGCTATTAAGCAACGCTTAACAACTGTCACGGTAAGCCCACGACACGTCTTACGACAGACCGTCCCCGCCGCCTCACCGACCAAGTAACCGATCAAGTAGGTTCACTCCCGTCGTTGAGGGAGATTTTCGGCAATTCCGGGGGAGCCCGGTCTGTATGCTGGTGGGAAAGGCCAACTACCAAGACCATTGGCACCCAAAAAAACGGCCTACGCCGCTTGAAAAACAACACGCCATCTGTCCCCAACGCTGTCCCCAAGCCGCCCATCTTCCGCCCTGCGAGTTTTTTGGCTGGACGGCAGATCCCACACTTGTGTGAGACTTGTTTCCGGTTTTTCGACAGGCGATAACATCGGGCATGTCGGATCCATGTCCATTTCCATGGGGTTCAGGTTGGGCGTTTGGCTGGGGTTGGTTTCACCGCCGCAAAG
>JBAZOO010000006.1:0-119207 GCA_041648735.1 Lentisphaeria bacterium | reverse complement strand
TCCGCTCTCTCGGCTTTCGTCAGGGTGACGCGATACCGTGGTGCCATATGAGCCTCCTTGTGGGTGGATGCCCGTAATATGGCATAGAATGGATTTGTGCGCAACTTTAAGATTTACTGTGTACTAGGGGCGGCGCGATTTTTTTTGTCGCGCCGCCATTTTCCTTGCATGAATCTTGGGAATAGGTATATAATCAATATCAAGGAGGCGCAAAGCCATGGAAATCAAAACCGCCAGCTTCCCGGCGCGGACGGGAAATGGACGGGGGGACGCCGGGTGCGCGCCATCTTGCGCGGCGGGCGGCAAAAGGGCGAGCGCCACGTCCGCTGGCAGACCCCCGTCGCCTACCATGGCGAACCCCTGCATGTGGCCGAGCTCACCGAACGGGACGCCGACGGCGGCACCCTCTACCACAACCAATGGATCACCAACATCAAACCCCAACGGCACAACGCCCTCGCCCTGGCGCGGACTGGACGGCTGCGCTGGAAAATCGGGAACGAGGGGTTCAACAGCGAGAAAAACGGCGGCTACGAGATGGAGCATGGCTACGGCCAGCGCGGCCACGCCTGGAAGAACCACTGCCTGCTCCTGCAAATCGGCAAACCCTTCAATATCGCCTCCCTCTCCAGCGCGATCCTGAGCGACTCGCCGCCGGCCACGGGGCGCGCCTGGCAATACCGCCTGGCCCCCGACTGAGCCGCAAGGCCGCGCCATCCCATCTCCGCCCCGCCGTCCGTCCACCCCATCCCGCCCCGGTTCCCAATGGCCGCCCAAACCGCTGCCCGATGGCCGCGCCTGCCCGAAACGCGCCGAACCCGCCGTGCGGCCCGGCGGCCGCGGCAAGCCCGGACGGAATTCGTCAGAGCTGATTGTAACGTGGGGCCATCCCCGTGCGGCATTTGCAGCAAAGATTGACTTAAAAACGGTATTGACCGGCTGGAGATCCGTGGTATGTTCTGTTTATTGGGTGTGGGGGCGACTAACGCCATTGTGGCTTTGTGGCCGACGCCATCCCAAGTTAGAAAGGAAGTGTCTCATGCGAGGGTTGCAAAAGTCAGTTCTAGCGGCGGCAGCCATCGTGGCGGGCGGCGGGGCCGGCGCGGCCAACGCGGCCATGGTGCTGGATGTCCAATTCCGTACCGACGGTGGCACCGGGAGCTATACGGGTTCGCAGGGAGTCTATACCGGTGATGGGCTGGGCAGCCCCCTGTGGAACGTGTTCACCACAGCGAACCAATCTGCCCCAGGCGCCGCCACGACATCTTCGACCAGCGCCACACTGGGAAATACTGGCCAGCCCTTGGTGTATTCCGATGGGAGCAGCAGCAGCGTGACGATTGGCTTTACCGCCAATGCCGCAGCCTTCAGTGGCGCCACGACGCCCGCAAACAACTTGTTCAGTGGCGGCCAGTTGAACAGCTCTGGCAGCACAAATTTGCCGGTGATTTCGCTTAGCGGACTCGCGGCCAGCTCTCGGTACGATGTCTATGTGTACGCTCAGAACGGTGCTGCCAGCTCTGGCGGGGGTATCTTCACTGTCACCACCGGATCGGGTTCGCCGATCACCATTACGAATTCTGCAACCTCCACCGGCAACTTCGTACAGGGCAGCAACTACGACATCATCCAAGCGACCTCGGACGCATCGGGCGCTCTGGTCATCACGGAATCATTCCACACAAGAAGCGCGCCCAACAGCCAGATAAACGGCTTGCAACTGGTTGCCGTCCCCGAACCGGCCAGCCTCAGCCTGCTGGGGCTGGGCGCGATGGGCCTGCTGGCCCGACGCCGGCGGAAAATAGCGTAACCGGATGCGCTGAACTCTCGGCATCGGGGCGGCCAACGCTGCCCCGATGCCTTTTGCCAGCTTCATTTGTAGGGGGGCGTCCCGCCCAACCCGGCAAAAAAGGGTGGTAGCGAACTATACTTCACGCAGCCAGCAATGAGACATTCTCAAACGCAAGCCAGGCAATGGCCAATGGCGCCGGCAACCGATCGCATTACATCGCCACGCAAGAAGCAACACCCATGAAACACACTGCTACGCTATTCAATCGGATTCCAACGGCGCTGTTGATCGCCGTCTTGGTATGGAGCGCGGCCGGCGTCTGGGCGCGGACCGCGGAGCCTGAGACGCTCATCGTTTTCGACACCTTCAGCAGCGGCGTGAGGATGGCCCCCATCAAGGGGCGCACGCCGGACAAGACCGATGTGCCCGGGGGCAAATGGTCGGTGTTCAAGAGCACCAAGGATGGCAGGGGTGGCGATGTCGGTTTTTGCGCCATGGAATCGCTAAGCCGTCACGCCCCGAGGGACGTGATCGTCGCTTATCCTCCAATGCAGGGGAATATTTCCATGGATCCGGGCGGCTACCAGGCCATAGCCATCCCCATCGCCAGCCAGGGGGCCTACAAGAAGCCGCGGCAATTCACCATTTCCGCCGATCTGGGCGGCTATTTTGAGGTCAACGCGGCGCTTGGGTTCTTTTCCGCGGTGCCTGAAACCGGCGCCGACGACGTTATCAAGGGCAGTGAGCCCCTGTTCAAGAATTTCACCGGCTTGATTTTCACCATTTTTGACCACACCAACGCCACCCCGGTGGGGCGCGGCAATGGAGCCTTGACGCTGTACGAGAACGGGAAGCCGGGTATGAGCGTGAATTTCACCGGGACCTTCGACCATGCGCATGGGCACCGGCTTTCCTACGACGTGGACACCGCGACCGGCGCGATCTCGAACGTGCGGCTGTCGGGCAGCGCCAGCGATTACTCAGTGTTCAAGAGCAGCGCCTTCACCGATGCCGCCACGGCTTGCGCGGCGGTCGGGAACGCCATGGGCCTCTTGTCCGATACCGTGCCCCCCGGCCACCGCGTATGGGTGGTCGTGAATAATTTCAGGGTCGGCGTCCACCTCGATCCTTCCTTGCCGGTGGCCAGTGGGCAGCCGGCCTCCGCACCGGCGGCAAAATAAAACCAGTCACCTACCTGTACTTGAATCGGATATTACGATGAAAACAATCATCCCGGCAATCTTGTCCTTGTTCCTGATAGCTGGCATGCCTGCATGGGCGCAGTTGCCGCCGGTGCAGGCGCCATCCGCTTCGACCAAGCCGTCGTCGCAATTCGAGGTGGTGCGCTTCAAGGAGAACCCGATCATCCACGCAGGAATGAAAGGACTGTTCCGCTCGCAGTTCGGGAATAATATCTGCCAGCCTTCCATCCTCTGCGTGCCGGCGTGGGTCGAGCATCCTCTGGGCAAGTATTACCTATACTTCGGCGATCATCACGGGACGTATGTCCAGATGGCCTACGCCGACCACTTGGAAGGGCCGTGGATCATCTACGAACCCGGTACGCTCCAACTGAAGGAAACTCCCGGCTTAAGTCACCTGGGCGGCACGAACATGTTTGTGGATGACGCGGCGAAGGAAATCCGCATGTATTTTTATACGGATGGGCGCCATTTCCCTGCATTTCTAAACGAGAAACCCGACTGGCGCTGCGGCTTGTTCCGGAATTTCGTCGCGCTCTCCAAGGATGGGATTCACTTCACGTGCCAGCCCGTTCCACTGGGGCACTTTTTCATGAGAGTGTTCCAGCACGGCGGCTTTTTTTATGGTTTATCGCTGATTCCCGATTCGGGGTTTCGTCCCGGCGAGCTAAACTGCATCGTCTCACGCTCCAAGGACGGCCTGACGCCGTTTGAAAGCGGCCCGCGCATGCTGCCCGACTGCCGCCACTGCGCGCTCTGGGTGGAAGGCAACACGCTTTATGTTGTCTATACCCGCTTCGGCGAAGCACCCGAACGCATCCAAGTCTCCACCGTCGATCTTTCGCCGGACTGGACCGCATGGAAGGCTTCGCCGCCCGAGATTCTCCTGGAACCGGAGAAGGACTACGAAGGCGTCAAGCTGCCGCTGGTGCCTTCCACGCCCGGCGCCGTGGGGCCGGTGCGCCAGCTCCGCGACCCGGCGATCTACGAGGAGAATGGGAAACGGTATCTGCTCTATGCCGTGGAGGGTGAACAGGGCATCGCCATCGCGGAACTTAAATCCAAAGGGAAATAGAACGTTTTGTCCTTGCCTTTTAACAATGTTAAAGGAGAATTCCTGCCGTGAAATCAAAGGCCATCGTTTTCCCAGCGCCCAACCAAATTGCCATTGACGAGATCGAGTTACCCGCGCTGAAAAAGGGTCAGGTCCTGACCAAGACGCTCTATACGGGTGTCAGCACGGGAACCGAAACGCGGGTGCTGGCCGGCAACCAGAGCGGGACGGTTTTCCCATGCATCCCCGGTTATGAGAATATCGGGGAAGTGGTGGATGTGGGCGAGGGAGCATCGTTGAAGAAAGGCGTGAAGGTTTTTGTTGGCCAAAGTGAATTCACCGGGCCTTTTTCCGCCATGTGGGGCGGCCAGGTCGAATATGCCATTTCCCATGCGGAGCGGCTCATCTCCATACCGGAGAACACCGACATCCTCTCAGCCCTCTACATCAAGACCTGCGCCATCGCGCTGCACGGCATGAAGCGCGTGAAGGTGGCTTGCAATGACAAGGTTGCCATCGTCGGCCAGGGCCTCATCGGCCACCTGGCGGCGCAGGTCGCAAAAGCGCGGGGCGCACTGGTGATTGCCATTGACACCATTGAAGAACGGTTGGAAGCGTCAAAGCAAGCGGGTGTGGACCATGTCATCAACGCCGCCAGGGAGAATGTGAAGGAAATGGTGGAGAGATACACCGACCATGGACTGACCGTGGCCGTTGACGTGACTGGGCTTGCTTCAACCGTCGAAGCCACGCTTCGGCTCTTGCCGGACATCCACCCTTGGAAGCCGCCATTCCCGCCCATCAGCCGGTTTCTGCTCTTGGGAAGCTATGCGGAGCCGATTACCCTGAACTACAGGTTCCTGTTCGAGATCGAACCGGACGTGATTATTTCCCGCGACTGCAATTACACTGACCTCCTTGAGGCCCTTGCCCTGATTTCGTCGGGCCAGGTGAACCCGAAGGGCATTCCCACAACTATCGTCCCCTTTGGCGATGCGCCGAAGGCCTACGACGATTTAGTCAAGCGAAGAGCTGTCCGCGTCGTTTATAAATGGTAGCTGACGCGGGGAATCAGAAGCCGTATCCGCTCCCTGCCCATCGGCGGCTGGTCCGGCGCCGCAGTGCTGGCCATTCCAACAGCCTGCACCAGTTTCGTTCAAGGTATGAGAAATGGTAACCGTTCACGGGCAGAATGCGGTTTCTGGCCCCAAAACGGCGATCCACGTCGCGAGGCCAGCGAAATTCGCCCATTTGGCCTTTTCGACCCTCGTTTCCGGGCCAGAAACGCGGTTTTGAAGCCCGTGAACGGTTACGAGAAATGCGGCTTAAAACTTATCCGCAAAGAGACCCATCCATAAAAAGGATCCATCCACCATGAAAACTACAAATAAAATGCACCATCGTATCCAAACCTCGCTGTTCTCCACCTGCATCGTGATAACCCTCGCCCTGGCCATGTTTCCATCGGCTGCGCAGGCCGAAGAGCATCCACTCAAGGTGTTCGTGTTTGCCGGGACAAGCAATCTGGGCAGCGGCACGGTCTCCGAGCTTCCCAACGATCTGAAACAGCCGCAGAAAGATGTTTTGGTCTGGCAGGGCAACGCTTGGGTGCCGTTGGATCCCGGCAAAGCGCCGCTGCAAGGAAACGGCGGAAGCTTCGGCCCACAGGTCACGTTCGGGCAGGTCATGAGCAAATACTTCGGTCAAACGATCGGCATCATCATGACCGGCCTCGGGGCGGTGGATGATCACAAAGGATACGACAGGATCGTTAAGACGGTCCAAGAGGCGCGGAAGAGTCGGCCCATTGTCATTGCCGGCCTGCTCATTCAAGCTGGTGAACGCGATGGGTGGACCGAGGAGCGGGCCCACGCCTTCCAGCAGAACCTGACCGGCTTGATGGAATCGGCCCGGCGGGATTTCGGCAACCCGGCCATGCTCGGCTCCATTAATTTAGTCATCATGGGCGCGAGCACCTTTGGGAAAATCATCCGCAACACGGAAACGACGTTTGACATGCCCGGTTTTCGCGCAATCGATTGCGACGATTTGCCCCGGATCGACGGCATCCATTACACCTCCACAGGCCAAATGGAATTCGGCAAACGCTTCGCGGGCGCGATGATTGATCTGATGAAAGGCGTGTCCCAGGTGGCCATGCCGACGATCACGCCTCCCGGCGGCGCGGGCAGTGATACGGTCACGATCACTCTGAACTGCGCCACGCCCGGTGCCCGGATCATGTATACGGCCGAATACCATGATGCAAACAAGACCCAACACCTTTACAGCGCACCGTTCACGCTTCATGGCGACCGGTTCGTAGTCGGTGCGCGCGCCTACAAAGACGGCATGTCCGACAGCTTTGGAAACTCTGCGGCATTTAATGCCAATCCCCCCAAGGCACCTGCCGGCACGGCACAGGCCGGCAAGGGGGCTGGCGAAGCAAGCCCGCCTAACGCCGTCATTTACGATACCTTTGCCGGGGACCAACTCGCGCCGATTGCCGGGCGAACCCCCGACAAGGCAGATGCCCCCGGCGGCAAATGGATCAAAATCGGCGACGGATCGCCCGTCATCGCGAATGAACCCCCTCGTCCCTCGGCCGGGGATCTGATTTGCGGCAGGAAACAATCGGCTGCGATTGCCTTTCCGCTGACCAGTCAAGGCGCCTACAAGAAGGCCAGCGAGTTCAATATCTCCGCCGACATCCGCACTTCCCTGGAAGGGCATCCCGTACTGGGTCTGGGCTTTTATGCCAAATTGCCGGAGCCGGGGGAGCCGATTGAGCATCATTTCACCGGCCTCTGCCTGGATACAGCCAGCCGCGACTTAATTCTTTACCAAGACGGCACTCCGGCCAATTCCGTGAAATACACCGGCCCACAACAGGCGGGCGATTACACCTACACGCTCTCTTATGATGTGGACTCGGTCACCGGTGAGATTTCCAACGTGCGACTGTCGGGCAGCACCAGCGACTATTCCGCTTTTAAGACCGCCGCCTTCAAGGATGCGGCGACGGCGTACGCAGGATTCGTGACGTTCCCCAGTGCCGGTGTCGGCAAAGGGTTGATCCGCAATTTCAAGATCATCACCAATCCCACGCCGTCCCCCCATGCCTTGGACGCCCCCGCGTCCGCGCCCGTGGCGAAGTGAAACTTTCAACCCTTACTTGGAGACATTGCCATGAAAACCGCCATCCCAACAATCCTGTCTCTGATCCTGTTCGCCAGCCTGTCGGCATGGGCGGCCGAGGAGTCGGTGGTCCTCCCCGCGTTGGAAGACACTGCGCCCAGCCCAGGTCACAGGTCCAAAATCATTGCTCCAGAATATCAGGGCACCGGCGTTTATCACACCCTCTATCTGCCGGCGGACTGGAAAGAAGGCAACAAATATCCGGTCATCGTTGAGTACCCGGCCAACGGCATCACCGTTGACGGTCGCTTCATCGACGGTAAAGATGCACCGATTTTTGCGCCGGTGCTGGGCTATTATATTTCCGGCGGCAAGGGAGTTATCGTGATGGTCATGCCATTCATCAATAAAGCAAAAAACGCCAATCAAGACAATGGGTTTGGTGTCCAGGCAGACATTGACATCGACGCCACCGCCGAATACTGCCGCGTCAATGTCAAACGTGCCTGCGATACTTACGGTGGCGATCCTGCCAATATCTACATCGCGGGGTTCTCGCGCGGAGCGACGGCCTGCGGGTGGGTCGGCCTCCATGACGACAAAATCGCGGCTCTCTGGGCCGGATTCATCGCAAATTCAACCTTCGATGATGGCACTTACACCGGCAATGCCTTCAAAGAACGCGCCGCCCGCGTCAAAGGCCGACCCGTACTCATTGTTTACGAACATACGGACGCCTTTAAGGCAAGCAGTCTCAAAGGCGTGGGCATCCTTGAAAAGCTTGGCGAAAAACCAACGGTCATCGAAAGTTTTGCACCCCCCCCCGGTCATTGCACAATATGGATCACAAAGGACAGCCCTGAACGCCAGCAGGTTCGCCGCTGGTTCGCCGACGCTGTCAAAAGAAATAGCAAGTGACAGAAAACAAAATAACCCGCAATCGTGGACATACTGTTATGAAAAATGTTACGAAAAGAGTCATCACAACGATCCTGTCCCTCGTCCTGTTTGCCAGCCTATCAGCCTGGGCCGCGGCCGCGGAACCTGCGGCCGCCGCTCCGGCACCGAAACCCGCCGACGCCGACCTGCCGACGCCCCAGATGCGCGGGCTGGCGGTGAATTCGGGTTTCGGAAAGAACCCGGAAAAGGCCGTCGCGCTGATGAGGCGGATGGGCGTCAGCGCGGTCCGGTGGCTCCCGTCGGAATGGGCCGGTGTCGAGAAGGAGAAAGGCGTGTATGTAGTACCGGAGTGGGGGCAGCGTACCTACGACTTACTGCGCAAAGCGGATATCAAGGTAATCCTGCTCCTCTTTCGCCGCAACACCCTCTATGCCGAGTCCAAGGGGATGGACGCCGACGCATACGCCAGGTATGCCGCGTTCATGGCCAAGACGTTTACGCCGCCCACGGTAATTGCCTACGAACTCTGGAATGAGCCGTGCAATTTCGATTTCCCGCAGTATGTCGGCAAGCGGGACGTGTGGATCGCCAAGTATTGCGAGATGGTCCGCAAGGCCTCGGCCGCCATCCGCGAGGTTGACCCGAAAACGCCGGTTCTCCAGACCCTCGAAGTGCAGTTCTGGTTCGACGCACTCAGGGATCACACGGCCGACTTCGCCCAGATCGACGGCACGGTCGTCCATCCCTATCCGACGGGCTGGAACCCGGCCGAGAGAAGTCCGTGGGCGCCGCCGGTAACCGACGCGGAGCGCAGCATGGTCGGATACCTGAACAGCCACGCTGTTGAATTCCCGAAGAAGTATCTGGGCCGCGAACTCTCGGTCTGGGCCACCGAGTGCGGAGGCTTCGACAAAGGCAGCGAGGAGCAGAAGGCAGCGTATCAAGTCCGCGGCCTGATTCAAGGCGTCACGGGCGGTGTCAAGGCGTGGTGCATCTGGCCGTTCTTAGTGGAGGGGAATGTTGGTTTGGTGCGCAAACAGGGCGATGACTTCGAGCCGACACCGTCCTACTACGCTCTTCAGCGCACGGCCCGCTTCCTGGGGCCGGACTGGCAGGCCGTCCCGGACGCGCAGTGTCGGCTTGGCTTTGAGTCGGAGCCGGAAGTGGCTCTTGGCAAAAGCCGGGTCACAGGGCCGCAGGTCTATTGGTTCCGGGTCGGCAAGGAGTGGATCACGTTTGTCTGGAATGCCGGAAAATACACGATTGACAGGCCGCCGCTCGGCGACCTTGTCTGGTTGAATTCGCCGACGGTGTCCCGAGTCGAAGCGCAGGACGTGGTCACCGGCCAGAAGGTTCCGGTCACCCTGTCCTACACCAACGGCCTGGTGACACTTTCCGGCGTGCCGGTCGGATCGAATCCCGTGGCCATCCGCTGGACGCCGTCGTCGAAATGACGGTTCGACGCAAGTTGCAAAGTGTTAAAGGATAATTCAAGCCATGAAATCAAAAGTCATTATTTTCACCGCGCCATACAAGGTTGCGATTGACGAAATCGAGATGCCCCCGCTGAAAAAAGGGCAGGTTCTGACCAAAACGCTCTATACCGGCGTCAGCACGGGCACTGAGACGCGAGTGCTGGTAGGCAGGCAAACCGGAACGACGTTTCCGTGTATTCCAGGCTATGAAAACGTAGGGGAAGTGGTGGATGTGGGCGAGGGAGTAGCATTAAAAAAAGGCGCGAAAGTCTTTGTTGGCCAGAGCGAGTTCACCGGGCCTTTTTCCGCCATGTGGGGAGGGCAGGTCGAATATGCCATTTCCAATGCGGAGCGACTCATTTCCATTCCGGACAACACCGACTTGGTCTCCGCGCTCTACGCTAAAACCTGCGCCATTGCGCTGCACGGCATGAAACGCGTGAAGGTGACTTCAAACGACAAGGTCGCCATTGTCGGCCAGGGTCTCATCGGACACCTTGCAGCGCAGATCGCAAAAGCGCGCGGCGCGCTGGTGATCGCCATTGACACGATTGATGAGCGGCTGGAGGCGTCGAAGCAGGCGGGCGTTGACCATGTCATCAACGCCTCGCGTGAAAATGTGAAGGAAATGGTGAACAAATTCACCCACAATGAACTGTCCGTGGCTGTTGACGTGACAGGTCTGGCCTCAACCATTGAATCCACGATTCAACTCCTGCCGGACATCCATCCCTGGAAGCCGCCGTTCCCCGCCATCAGCCGGTTTCTACTCCTGGGCAGCTATGTGGAGCCGATTACCATCAACTACAGCTTCTTGTTCGAGATCGAGCCGGACGTGATCATTTCGCGCGACTGCAATTATACCGATCTCATTGAGGCTCTTGCGCTGATTTCTTCCGGCCAGGTAAAACCGAGAGGCATTCCCACCACCATGGTTCCATTTGCCGATGCGCCAAAAGCCTATGACGATTTGATCAACCGGCGGGCGATGCGCGTCGTTTACAAATGGTAATTACATGGAAAATGGCAAAGTAATGCCTGCTCCAAGCCAACCTTAACCAACAACAGGACACTCATCCAAGTTACAGGATCGTATGCCAACATCGCTGTCATCCACCACGCAACCGAACCTCATCTGGATCATGCCCGATCAGCACCGCCTGCATGCTTTGGGCGCGATGGGCGACCCGAACCTGCACACGCCCAATATCGACCGGCTCGCCAGCGGCGGCTTTGTCTCAACGGCCGCCGTGGGCGGCTGCCCGCTGTGCTGCCCGTACCGTGGCTCGCTGCTGACCGGCCGCTACCCGCATCACGCCGTGCCCGGGCATGAATATCCAGTGCCGGAGGGGATGCCCACGGTTGCCGCGCCGTTCAATGATGCCGGCTACGACACCGCGTGGTTTGGCAAGTGGCACATTGACGGCGGCCGCGAGCTCCAGCGCCGCGGCGCTTTCCACACCGTGCCGCGCCACCGCCGCGGTGGCTTCAAAACCTGGATTGGTTATGAAATCAATGGCGCCTGGTGGGACTCCTGGGTGCATGGCCACACCGCCGCCGGCGACGAAGTCGGGCATTACCGGCTGCCTGGCTATGAGACCGACGACCTGACCGATTTGCTCCTGGATTACCTGCGCCGGCCCGATCGCAAGTCGCGGCCGTTCTTCGCCTCGGTCGCGGTCTCGCCGCCGCACAATCCCTACGAGGCGCCGGAGGAATGGATGCGCCGGCACACGCCCGGCGATGTGCAATTGCGACGCAACGTGCCGGACGTGCCGCGCATCGTCGAACGCGCCCGCTGCGACTTGGCCGGCTACTACGCGATGGTCGAGAACCTCGACTGGAACGTCGGACGAATCCGCGCCGCGCTCGATGCCGCGGGGCTGGCCGACAACACGCACATCATTTTCTTTTCCGACCACGGCGACATGCTCGGCTCGCACGGCCAGTTTCACAAGACCTCGCCCTGGGAGGAAGCCATCCGCGTGCCGTTCATCATCGGCGGCGGCGCGGCTTATGTTCCCGGCAAAGGCACGGAATTCCAAGGCGACCGCCTGACGCGCGTGCAGCGACAACCCGTGCCGGTCAATCACGTGGACGTCGGCCCAACCTCGCTGGGCTTGTGCGGGATTCCTGTGCCGGAGTGGATGGCGGGCACCGATTACTCCGGCTACCGGCGTTGGACCAACCCGGTGGTGAACGAGCCGGACTCGGCCTTTCTCCAGATGGTCGTTGCCCCCGGCCACCCCGACAGCGTGGACCGGCCCTGGCGCGGGGTGGTGACGCGCGATGGCTGGAAGTACGCCTGCCTGGAAGGCCAGCCGTGGCTGATGTTCAACCTTAACGAAGACCCGTACGAGTTCGTCAACCTCGCGCACAACACCGTATTCCGCGCCGAGCGCCGCCGTCTCCACGACCGGCTGGCGGCATGGATTCACGACACCGGCGATCAATTCCGGTTGCCGGAACTCTAATATTTTATTGCTTCGACCAAACATTCATGTATGTCCATTGCGAGATTACAAAAAGATGAGCCGCGGAGCCTTGATCCTGGCGCCTGGCCTGATATTGCCGGGCCGTGCGGCTGGCCGGAAGCTTTTTTCAGCCGTGGCGGTTACCATGTCGGTTCCTCGGCGGGTTCGGACGGCTTGATTAAGTCAAACACTACTTGAAGATACAGGATGCATTGATGAGCACCCCGCAACCGAATCTCATTTGGATCATCAGCGATCAACATCGGCTGCAAGCCCTTGGCACAATGGGCGACCCGAATCTCGCCACGCCGAACCTCGACCGGCTCGCGGCCGAAGGCTTCACTTCGACCGCAGCGGTGGGCGGCAGTCCGTTGTGCTGCCCTTACCGGGGCTCCTTGCTGACCAGCCGTTACCCGCACCACGCTGTGCCTGGGCACGAATATCCATTGCCGGATGGAATGCCCACCGTCGCCGCGCCGTTCAACGAGGCCGGCTACGCGACCGCGTGGTTCGGGAAATGGCATGTGGACGGTTTTCAGGAACGCCACGGCCGCGCCGCACTCCACGTCGTGCCGCGCGCACGCCGGGGTGGATTCCAGACGTGGGTCGGCTACGACAACAACAACGCGAAGTGGGATTGCTGGGTGCATGGCCACACCGCCAACGATGACGAAGTCGCACTGCACCGCCTGCCGGGGTTCGAGACCGACTCGATGACCGATTTGTTCCTTGAATATCTGCGGCAGCCCGACCGGAAATTGCGGCCGTTTTTCGCGACGCTCTCCGTCACTCCGCCGCACGATCCGTACCTTGCGCCGGAGGAATGGATGCGCCGGCACACGCCCGGCGGCGTGCAGTTACGCTGCAACGTGCCGGACGTGCCGCGCGTTGTGGCGCAAGCCCGGCGCGAGTTGGCCGGTTACTGCGCGATGATCGAGAACCTCGACTGGAACATCGGCCGCATCCGCACTGCGCTCGCCGCCACCGGCCTGGCGGACAACACGCACATTGTTTTCTTTTCCGACCACGGCGACATGCTGGGCTCGCACGGCCAATTCCGCAAAACCTCGCCGTTGGAAGAGGCGGTGCGCGTGCCGTTTATTATCAGCGGATTTGGCGCGTACAAAGGACACGCCGATTATCGCTGCGCCGTGCCGGTGAACCATGTGGATATTGCGCCCACGTCACTGGGCTTGTGCGGGATTCCCGCGCCGGGGTGGATGGCCGGCACGGATTACTCTGGCTACCGGCTCTGGAACAAACCGGTCGTCAAGGAGCCGGACTCGGCGTTTCTCCAGTTGGTCGTGCCGACCGGCCACGCCGACAGCACCGACCGGCCCTGGCGCGGCGTGGTGACGCGCGACGGTTGGAAGTATGTCTGCCTTGAAGGCCAGCCGTGGCTGATGTTCAACCTCAACGAAGACCCGTACGAATTCATTAATCTCGCGCACAACTCCGTCTTCCATGCCCAGCGCCGCCGCTTGCACGACCGGCTGGCGGCGTGGATCAACGATACCGGCGACAAGTTCCAATTGCCGGAACTATGATAAGCTCAAGTAAAAGCAAGCAACAATTTGCGGTCTTGGATATAATTTGTTGAGTAAACCACGAACAGGATCATTATCACAATCCTGTCCGCACTGGGACAGCACGCGTGCCGGAGTCACCGGTGCGGGAGGCGTCCAGCTTATCCAAGCAGTCGTCTCAATTCGAGGTGATCCAGTTCAAGGGGGAACCCGATCATCCAATTGGAGAAGCCAGGCCATGAAGGACATTGAATATGCCAGGCCCGAGGGAAAGCCTCAGCGCCTCGATCTTTACTTTCCCGAGAAAGCCGACCGCCCGTTGCCGTTGATTATCTGGATTCATGGCGGGGGGTGGTTGGAAGGGGGCAAAGGGCTGGAGGGAGTCAAGGGCGGGGACCATCCGGTGGTCGGCCAACTGCAGCGCGGGTACGCGGTCGCCAGCATCGAATACCGGCTGAGCCCCGAGGCCAAGTGGCCGGCCCAGATCTTCGACTGCAAGGCGGCGGTGCGATTCCTCCGCGCCAACGCCAAGCGGTATAACCTCGATCCCGGGCGATTCGGCGTGTGGGGCGATTCCGCGGGCGGTCATCTCGCGGCGATGGTTGGCGTCTCGGGCGGCGTGAAGGAACTTGAAGGCGACCTCGGCAACCCAGGCGTCTCCAGCAGCGTGCAGGCCGTCTGCGACTGGTACGGACCCACCGACCTCACCGTCATCCAAAAGACCCCGAACAATGCCGTGGGGCCGGTGAGCCAACTGATCGGCGGCCCGATTGCCGAGAACCTCGAGAAGGCCCGGACCGCCAGCCCCATTAACTATGTCACCCGCAACACACCGGCCTTCCTGATCATGCACGGCGACCAGGACGAGACGGTGCCGATCAACCAGAGCGAACTCTTGAACGAGGCGCTACAAAAGGCCGGCGCGTGGGTAAAGTTCGTGCGGGTGCAAGGCGCCAAGCACGGCGGTCCCGACTTCGCCGGTTTCAACAATCCGACGATCCTCACGATGATCGAGCAGTTCTTCGACGAGCATCTCCAGGCGCCGGGATGACCGTCTGAGAACCTGGGCGATGGAACGCTCGTCGGACAGATCCTGGAGAACGTAGTGTCATTGGCGTTATTCCCCCCGTCCGATCCGCCCCCTGAAATCAAAATTCCTATCAGTTGGAAGGGCAACGCGTGCTAGTGAAAAACAATCCCACAACAATTTGTTCTCTGATCCTTTTCGCCATTCTCATGACGACGACTTGGATCGGTTCCGTCGCGCGCGCGGAGGAACCCCCGCTGAAGGTGTTCGTCTTTGTCGGGACCAGCAACCTGGCTGGTTTGGGCGCCAACGTCACCGAGCTTCCCGACGATCTCAAGGGGCAGCAGAAGGATGTGCTCGTCTGGCAGGACGGCGCCTGGGTGCCGCTGATCCCCGGCAAGGCTCCGGCGAAGCCGGGCAAGATGTTCGGCCCGGAGGTCACTTTCGGGCAGGCCATGACCAGGCAACTGGGCGAGCCGATCGGCATCATCACCGGTGGCCTCGGCCAGTTTGCTGTGATCGATCATCCCGAAATTTACGCCGGGCTGGTCAACAAGGTGAAAGCCGCCCAGAAAAGCCGCCCCATCGTCATCGCCGGCCTGCTCATCCAGGCGGGCGAACGCGATGGCGTCACCGAGGCGCTGGCCAACGCCTTCCCGAAGAACCTGACCAACTTCATCGACAGGGTCCGCAAGGACTTCGGCACTCCGGCCATGCCGATTGTCGTTAACCTGGCCATTCCGAACACGACCATGGCTCCCTTCGTGGACGTCGTCCGCAAGGCCGAGTTGTCCGCCAACCTGCCCGGCTTCCGCGTCGCCGACTGCGACGATGTGCAGCGGGGCGGCGATAAGATTCATTACACCACCCAAGGCGAGATCGAGTTTGGCAAACACTTCGCCGCCGCGATGATCCAATTGCTGAAGCCGGCAGCAACGCAGCCGGAAAAACCGTGACCGCCCATTCACTCAATCTTTGTGGTTACCACCATGCATGGCCCATCCATCATAAAACACCCATCCCGACAAGCAACCAAAGCCTAGACTGGTGAGTCGCCATGAAGCAACCCAACATTTTGATGATTTGCTCCGACCAGCACGCCGCGCGCGTGACGGGCGCATACGGCGACCGCGTGGTCTCAACGCCGAACCTGGACGCGCTGGCGGCGGCCGGTTGTCGGTTCGATTCGTGCTACTGCAACGGTCCGCTCTGCGTCCCGTCCCGGATGAGTTTCCTTACCGGGCGGTTCCCGTTCCATAGCGAGGTGACCAGCAACGGCGGCGTGCTCGACAGCCGGTATCCCACGCTGGCGCACCTTGCCGTGCGCGGCGGTTGGCATGCGGTGCTGGCCGGCCGCATGCACTTCATGGGGCCGGACCAGCGCCACGGGTTTCTGGAGCGGCTGGTCGGCGATGTGTATTCGTACGCCGTCTACGGCGGCGCCAACAAGCAACCCACCGGCGAGTCGTTCAGCGATCTCGGCAACTGTTACCTGCCGGACCCGCTCCTGCACGTCGGGCCGGGCGAGAATCCCTACGTCGAATATGACCGCGCCGTGACCGACGCCACCGCCGAATGGCTCCGGCAATACGCGAGCCGCGACGGATCGCCACCGCCGTTCTTCATGCTGACTGGGTTCATGTTGCCGCACTGCCCGTACATCGCGCCGCGCCCCCTGTTCGACAAGTACTACGGCAACGTGCGCGTTCCACGGTTGTCGTCCGCCGAGCTGGACGCGCTGCACCCACACCACCAGGCGTACCGGCGCTCCATCAAGTTGGACGAGATGCCGCCCGCCCACTTCGACATCGCCGCCGCCGCGTACTACGCGCTGGTGGATCAGCTCGACCGCAACCTCGGCGACATCCTCGCCGCGTTGAAGGAGAGCGGCTTGTGGGAAAACACCATCGTCGTGTACTTTTCCGACCACGGCGAGATGCTGGGCAACCATGGCCGGTGGCACAAGGAATGTTTCTTCGAGGATGCCGTCCGCGTTCCGTTCATTGTCCGCCATCCCGCCGGGAACCTCGTTCCGTCCGTTGCGGAACACCGCTCGCTCGTGGATTTGCTGCCGACCCTGTGCGAGTGGACGGGGGTGAAGCCGCCCCCGGGCGTGGACGGCACGTCGTTGCAGTCCGTCCTAGTCGGCGCGGCACCCGACGCCGACCGCGTAGCCAAGGCGGAAACCTATACTTGGGAGGATGTTGGCGGCTCCACGCTCAGTTCCAACCGCATGGTGCGAAAAGGTTCATGGAAGCTCTGTTACTACGGGGCCCGCAAGACCTTCGAGTTGTTCAACCTCGCGGATGATCCCGAAGAGAACTTCAACTTGGCTGCGGTGCCCGCCCACGCCGACACGCATAAGGAGCTCTCCACGCTTCTCTTCGCGGATGGCTGGACGGCCAACACCGGCCGGGAGGTCGAGGCGAAGTTGCAGGCGCTCGGGTTCTGGGAAAACGTAGTCGAATTCGGCGGCGCCATCCGCCGCGACACGTTGCCGAGCGATGCGCCCGATTACTGGGGAGGGGCGGCGGCGGCCCGGACATCGGTGGAATCGGTGAGCAGCCAAGCAGACGCTTTAATGCCGCCATCTCGCTTCGAAGTGGTGCGTTTCAAGGAGAACCCGATCATCCACCCCGGCATGGCGGGACTGGAAGGGCCGCTGGGGGAGAACATCAACGGGCCGTCGCTCATCCGCGCACCGGAGTGGCTCGCCAAGCCGCTGGGCAGGTACTACCTCTACTTTGCCCATCATCGGGGGAAATATATCCGGCTCGCCTATGCCGACCGCCTGGAAGGGCCGTGGACCATTTACAAGCCCGGCGTCCTGGACATGAAGAACGCTCCCGGCAGCGACCACATCGCCAGCCCCGACGTGCATGTAGACAACGCGACGAAGGAAATCCGCATCTATTTCCACCAGCCGCCTGCGCCTGGCAGCCACTACGGCGAGCAGGCGACCTTCGTTGCCACCTCCCCGGACGGGCTGCACTTCACCGCCCGCAAGGAGATGCTCGGCCACGCCTACATGAGGGTCTTCGATTACCAGGGATACTGGTACGGCTTCGGCATGGCGGGCATTGCCGACGGCGTCTTCATGCGCTCGAAGGATGGCCTTACTCCTTTTGAAGACGGCCCGCACTGCCTCCGCGGGGTGCGTCACAGCGCGGTCTGGCTCCAGGGCGACACGCTCTGCCTTCTCTACACGCTCGTCCGCGAGGCGCCCGAACGCATTTACCTTGCCACCGTGGATCTCTCCCAGGACTGGCAGGCCTGGAAACCTTCCCGGCCCGAGATCATCCTCCAACCCGCGATGGATTACGAAGGCGTCAACCTGCCGCTGCAACCCTCCGGCAACGGCGTTGCCATGAAACCGGTGAGGCAACTGCGCGACCCGGCGATCTACGAGGAGGATGGGAAACGGTACCTGCTCTACTCCGTCGCGGGAGAACAGGGCATCGCCATCGCCGAACTGAAACCCAAGGCGAAATAGCACCGTGATCCGCCATTTTGGCACACACCTGCCATGAAAACCATCACACTCAAGCCATCCACCATGAAACACCCAGCTCGATTGCAGCCCCGCATTCCAATCACTCTGTTCTCCACCCTCACCGTTTTCATCCTCGCCCTGGCCATGGTCCTTCCACAGGCGCGGGCGCAGGAGCCGCCCGTTACCGCCGGTGCCGGGCAGCCCGAGAAAGAGGCGCCGCTCGCCGAATCCATCCCCAAGGGGCTGCGCGTCTTTACCTGCGGCAACAGCTTTCACATTTGGGTCGCCAGTTGGCTCAGTGACATGGCCGAGTCGGCGGGGATTAAAGACCATCAAGCCGGCAAAGCCTGGATCGGTTCTCCGGAAGTGATGGCGGCATTGCGTGCCGACAAGGTGGATGTGCTGACGATGGCGGTCAACCAACATCCGGACGATTCGATTGAAAAATATGCCCGAGCCGGCCTGGCCGCCAACCCTGACTTCCGCGTCACAGTCCAGGAAACGTGGATTCCCGCCGACGGCACTTGGCCGGAAGAGAAGATCAGGTCGAAATTCACCAGGGAAGATTTCAATAAGGCTACCGGCGACTCGCTGCGCAAACTGCACGCGCCTTATTTCAAAGAGTTCGATGAGTCTATCCGCCAACTGAATCAGAAACTGGGAAAGCAGGTGGTATTTGTGGCGCCGGTCGGTCAGGCGGTGATCGCCCTGCGCGAAAAAGTCATCGCCGGTCAGGCGCCCGCCGTCGAATCGCAATCGGATATCTTTGTCGCTGCCGATGGGCTTCCGAACGTGCAATTGCAGGCCCTGACAACTTATTGCCATTATGCCGTGATCTATCATCGCTGCCCGGTCGGCCTGCCTCTCCCTCTCGACATGCAAAAGACTGAACTTGACCAGACTGCTCTGAACCGTCTGCTGCAGGAAATTGCCTGGGATGCCGTCACCCACCACCCGCTCAGCGGGATGACCGCCGATACGTCGGCCAAGGCGGCGGCGAAATAAACCGTTGCGCGAACAACACAACACAACACAACAATAAATGGAGTAATACAATGAAAATCACCACGAAAATAGTCCTTACTTTAATCGCTTTAATCGTAGCAATCAGCCAAGTCTCCCTGGCTGCGGCTGAAACTCCGCCGGCCACAATGCCCGCGGCGACTCAAACGGCTCCCGTTCCCAAAGGATTGAAGGTGCTGACGTCCGGCCACAGCATGCATGTCTGGGTCGGCAAATGGCTGCGCGACGTGGCTCTGTCGGCCGGCATCAAGGACCATGAATTCAAGGCATACTGGTGGTCCGCGCCGGAAGTCAGGGAAGCCCTGAAAGAGGGCAAAATGGATGTGCTGACGCTGGCGGTCTATAAGAGTCCCGACGGTATCGAGAAGATCGCTGAGATGGGCCTGGCCGCGAACCCGAATCTCCGCGTCACGATCCAGGAAATGTGGTCTCCCGCGGATGGCAGTTGGCCCGGCGATCCGAAGAACCCCTGGCATACCAGCATCGGAGACTTCGATAAGATGACCATCGATTTGCTGCGCAAAATCCACGAGCCTTACATCAAGAAGTTCGACGACGCCGTGGAAGCCGCGAACAAGAAACTCGGCAAACAAGTCGTGTTCGTCGTGCCCGTGGCGCAGGCCGTCATGGCCCTGCGCGAGAAGATCATCGCCGGCCAGGCGCCCGGCATCGAGAAGCAGTCCGATCTCTTTGCCGATGGCGGCGGGCATCCGAAACCGGTTCTGCAAGCTCTGACCGCCTACTGTCATTATGCCGTGATCTATCATCGCAACCCGGTGGGCTTGCCGGTTCTCGACGAAATGAAGATGCCTCGGGTTGCCGAGAAGGACATCGCGGCCTTGAACCGCCTGCTGCAGGAAATTGCCTGGGATGCCGTCATTCACCACCCGCTCAGCGGGGTGACCGGGCGATCCAGCGACGCTAGCGAAACGAGACCATAGTAGGCTCTGTAGGTAAATACCTACCACCATGAAAGATAGAACTGTAATGAAGCTTGTGGATATCATGCCTTTCCCAAAGTAGGGTTATTCCCCCCGTCCGATCCGCCCCCTGAAATCAAAATTCCTATCAGTTGGAAGGGCAACGCGTGCTAGTGAAAAACAATCCCACAACAATTTGTTCTCTGATCCTTTTCGCCATTGTCATGACGACGACTTGGATCGGTTCCGTCGCGCGCGCGGAGGAACCCCCGCTGAAGGTGTTCGTCTTTGCCGGGACCAGCAACCTGGCTGGTTTGGGCGCCAACGTCACCGAGCTTCCCGACGATCTCAAGGGGCAGCAGAAGGATGTGCTCGTCTGGCAGGACGGCGCATGGACGCCGCTGGTTCCCGGCAAGGCTCCGGCGAAGCCGGGCAAGATGTTCGGCCCGGAGGTCACTTTCGGGCAGGCCATGACAAAGCATCTCGGCGAGCCGATCGGCATCATCACCGGCGGCCTCGGCCAGTTTGCCGTGATCGATCATCCCGAAATTTACGCCGGGCTGGTCAATAAGGTGAAAGCCGCCCAGAAAAGCCGCCCCATCGTCATCGCGGGCCTGCTCATCCAGGCGGGCGAACGCGATGGCGTCACCGAGGCGCTGGCCAACGCCTTCCCGAAGAACCTGACCAACTTCATCGACAGGGTCCGAAAGGACTTCGGCACTCCGGCCATGCCGATTGTCGTCAACCTGGCCATCCCGAATACCACCATGGCCCCCTTCGTGGACGTCGTCCGCAAGGCCGAGTTGTCCGCCAAATTGCCCGGCTTTGCCGTGGCCGATTGCGACGACGTGCAAAGGGGCGGCGACAAAATTCATTACACCACCAAAGGCGAGATCGAGTTCGGCAAATACTTCGCCACCGCGATGATCGATCTGTTGAAGGCGGATAAGATGCAGCCCACCGGCACTACCGCGCCGAATGCGTCCGCGAATAAACATCAGCCAAAAACCGCGCTTAAAAACCAGGAAGTGCAATGAAAGCCGTGACAAAAATAACGACCCTGATGCTGGCGTTGCTACTGCTCGTCGGGATGAGGGCGCGGGCGGCGGCGGTTGAGCCGCTGGAAATCATCAGCGATACCTTTGCCGGCGCGAAGTATGCCAATCTTTCCGGCCGAGCGCCGGACAAGGCCAACCTTCCCGGTGGCACTTGGAAAACATGCGGACGAGCCAACCTGATGCTTAGTCCAGCCGCTGGCAACGCGATCCCGGTGGCCGGGCTGTCATGTCCCAGAGATGCCACGTTTGGCGCGGCGATCGCGGTTCCGCTGGCCAGCCAAGGCGCCTATACCAAGCCGCAACGGCTAAGTATTTCCGCTGACTTCGTCTCCGGGGGCACCGGCACACAGCCTGCGCTGGGATTTTTCCCAGCGCCCCCGGTTGCGCCGGTCAACGATTCTTCCAACCAGTATTCTTTTACCGGCCTAAGCCTTACCACGGATGGAACGCTGATTCTTTACCAGAATGGATTTCCGGCCAACAGCGTGAAATACACCGGCGCGTTCGACCGCAAGGAAGTCCATCATCTATCTTACGATGTGGACACCTCTCTCGGGTCCATCACCAACGTGAGTTTGCAAGGCAGCACCAGTGATTATTCCGCGTTAAGCACTCGAGCGTTCACCGATGCCGCAACGGTCTACGCGGGCGTCACCATTCCGGCAGGCGACCGGAATACGGCTTCCTGCGTGGGGAATTTCAGGGTGGTGGCAGATACCAAGCCGCTGGTCGCGCCGGCGGTGCCGGCACTCTGGGCGCGGGCGGGTAAGAATGAGGTGATCTTAAGTTGGAAAGCGGCCGGCAAATGTGATGTCTATCGCTGCATGAATGAGGCCAATCCCGTCCCGGATGAATTGGCAACGTGGGAGCCGATTGCCAGCGCCATCACAACACCTACCTACACCGACAAGGGGCTGACCAACGATACTGCCTACCGTTACAAGGTAAAAGTAACCACTGCGGGTGGGACCAGCGACTTTTCCAAAGAAGCTGACGCAACCCCGGAGGAGAATCCGGGCTTGCGGGTCATGACATGCGGCAACAGCTTTCACGCCTGGATGTCCAGCTGGTTAAAGAACGTCGCCGAATCCGCGGGCATAAAGGGGCACCAAGTCATCCCAGGATCGCTAGTCGGCGGCTCTTACGTCATTCAACATTGGGGCTTTCCAAATGTTCAGGAAGCCCTGCGCAATGGCCAAGTGGATGTGATGACCGTCGATGGCATGCATCATCCGGATGCGGGGATCACAAAATTTGCCGAGCTGGGTCTGGCCAACAATCCCGACTTTCGCGAAACCTATCAGGAATTCTGGATTCCGTTCGATTCGATGGACTGGCCCAAGCCTCCGGGTGGATCGCATTCCATTGCGGATTTCGACAATTCAACCATTGACTATTTGAGAAAGTTGCACGCCCCCTATTTTAAGGAGTGTGATGATTACATCCGCGCCCTGAACGCCAGGCTGGGTAAGCCGGTGGTCTATGTCGTGCCCGTCGGACAGGCCATCATTGCCTTGCGCGAGAAAGTCGTTGCCGGTGAGGCACCTGGAATCACCAAACAGTCGGACCTGTTTTCCGATGGCCTGGGGCACCCCAAAGCTGCCATTGCCGCGCTGGCCGCCTACTGCCATTTCGCGGTGGTTTATGGACGCACTCCCCTCGGGTTGGCCATTCCGAAGGAGTTAGGTACCGGAAAAAATGCTGAAGAATTGAACCGTCTGCTGCAAGAATTGGCCTGGGATGCCGTTATTCACCATCCGCTCAGCGGGGTGACCGGGCGATCCAGCGACGCTAGCGAAACGAGACCATAGTAGGCTCTGTAGGTAACTACCTACCACCATGAAAGATAGAACTGTAATGAAGCTTGTGGATATCACGCCTTTCCCAAAGCAGGGCTTTTACGAACGGGACGCTAAGAAATACGAATGCGGGCTTTATCCGGACGGCAGGAACGACATGCCGGCCACTCATCGCAAGGCCGGCGAAGAGCTGGCGGCGAGCATCGTGCCCGACGCCAAAACCGGCAGGATTTCCATCCTGGTAGCCGGGCATTCCAATCCGAAAGCCTACTTCAGCGCCTACGCTGCCTATCTGGCCGGGGAGCAAGGGAAGCGGCACGTCAGAAAAGAAGTGGAGCTGCTCAACATCTGTGAGGGCGGAAAGATGAGTCGTGATTGGGCCGCCGAATGCTGCGCGCCGGGTCCCAGGGGCGCGCGCCAGGAGGCCCAAGTCCTCTTCCTGCTCACCTCGCTCCACAACTCCAACCGGGATAATACCGCTCGCATCACCCCTGATGTCCTCCAGATGTCGTTGGAGGAACGGACCAAAGCATTGAAAGAGGATTTGAAAGCCATTCTCCAGGGATTTGCCAGGGCCTGTCCGCAACTCAAGCTGGCCTACTTGGGCTGCGACACCTGGCGGGGCAACTCAGGCTTGGAACCGATGGTCTGGGAGGAAGCGTTTGCGTTCAAAGGAATTATCGAAGACCAAATCAACGGCGACCCGGAGTTGGCTTACGCCGGTCTGAATCGCAAAGCCCCGTGGGTGGCGTGGGGCGGTTACATCTGGGAGAACAACCCGCCGAAGGAGCGATTCGAAGCGGATGGCGTGCATCCGAGCGAAGCCGGTAAAGCTTTCGCTTACGGGTGTTGGCACGATTTGTTGGTCCACGACAGCACTGCCATCCCCTGGCTAAGCGGAAAGCAGAACAAATGAGCGTGCCGCGAACAAGAAACTCGGCAAACAAGTCGTGTCCGTCGTGCCCGTGGCGCAGGCCGTCATTGCCCTGCGCGAGAAGATCATCGCCGGCCAGGCGCCCGGCATCGAGAAGCAGTCCGATCTCTTTGCCGATGGCGGCGGGCATCCGAAACCGGTTCTGCAAGCTCTGACCGCGTACTGTCATTATGCCGTGATCTATCATCGCAACCCGGTGGGCTTGCCGGTTCTCGACGAAATGAAGATGCCTCGGGTTGCCGAGAAGGACATCGCGGCCTTGAACCGTCTGCTGCAGGAACTGGCCTGGGATGCCGTCATTCACCACCCGCTCAGCGGGGTGACCGGGCGATCCAGCGACGACAGCGAAACGAGACCATAGTAGGCTCTGTAAGTAAATACTACCACCATGAAAGATCGGACTGTAATGAAGCTTGTTGATATCACGCCCTTCCCAAAGCAGGGTTATTCCCCCCGTCCGATCCGCCCCCTGAAATCAAAATTCCTATCAGTAACCCGCCGTGCGGCCCGGCGGCCGCGGCAAGCCCGGACGGAATTCGTCAGAGCTGATTGTAACGTGGGGCCATCCCCGTGCGGCATTTGCAGTAAAGATTGACTTAAAAACGGTATTGACCGGCTGGAAATCCGTGGTATGTTCTGTTTATTGGGTGTCGGGGCGACTAACGCCATTGTGGCTTTGTGGCCGACGCCATCCCAAGTTAGAAAGGGAGTGTCTCATGCGAGGGTTGCAAAAATCAGTTCTAGCGGCGGCAGCCATCGTGGCGGGCGGCTGGGCCGGCGCGGCCAACGCGGCCATGGTGCTGGATGTCCAATTCCGTACCGACGGTGGCACCGGGAGCTATACGGGTTCGCAGGGAGTCTATACCGGTGATGCGCAGGCCACGCCTCTGTGGAACGTGTTCACCACAGCGAACGGCGCTGCCCCCGGCCCCGCCACGACATCTTCGACCAGCGGCACAACGGGAAATACCGGCCAGCCCTTGAAGTATTCCGATGGGAGCAGCAGCAGCGTGACGATTGGCTTTACCGCCAATGCCGCAGCCTTCAGCAATCCCACGACGCCCGCAAACAACTTGTTCAGTGGCGGCCAGTTGAACAGCTCTGGCAGCACAAATTTGCCAGTGATTTCGCTTAGCGGACTCGCGGCAAGCTCCGCGTACGATGTCTATGTGTACGCTGAGAACGGTGGTAACGGCACTGGCGGGGGTATCTTCACTGTCACCACCGGGTCGGGCTCAGCGATCACCATTACGAATACCACCAGCAACACGGGCACCTTCATCCAGGCCCAAAACTATGACATCATCCACGCGACCTCGGACGCATCGGGCGCTCTGGTCATCACGGAATCATTCCACACAGGAGGCGCGCCCAACAGCCAGGTAAACGGCTTGCAACTGGTTGCCGTCCCCGAACCGGCCAGCCTCAGCCTGCTGGGCCTTGGCGCGGTCGGCCTGCTGGCCCGACGCCGGCGGAAAATGGCGTAACCGGATGCGCTGAACTCTCGGCATCGGGGCGGCCAACGCTGCCCCGATGCCTTTTGCCAGCTTATTCCCCCCGTCCGATCCGCCCCCTGAAATCAAAATTCCTATCAGTCAGCATCTCAATACAGGCAGTCGTCGCATCGCGAATGAAAAATCCCATGAATAGCAGCCGCCCGCCTAACATCCTTTTCATTCTGACCGACCAACAGCGCGCTGACACCCTCTCTTGTTATGCGCCGGGCACACTGTGCCATACTCCGCATCTGGATGCCCTTGCACGGCAGAGCGCGATTTTCAAGAACACTTACACCGTCTGCGCTGTCTGCAGCCCGGCCCGCGCCTCCCTCCAGACCGGATCCTATCCCCATGCTCACGGCGTGGAAACGAATATCTACCAGCGTGGATGCCTCGTTCATGAACTTCCCAATCGCCCGACCCTGCTTAGCCGGCGCTTGCAGCAGGCCGGTTATTCGATCGGCTACACCGGCAAGTGGCATTTGGGCGAGGGAGGTTTGGATGCCGTTTCTTCATGGGGGCAAAATTTCCCCTACATCGCCCCTTCATATAGCGGACTTCCCAGCGATGTCGGATATTATGGCGACGACTTCCCGGGGCATGGCGATGGTGGTTACGACTATCCGCAATTTAAGGCTTACCTCGCTGCCCGCGGCCTTTCCTTCGATGTGAAAGACCGCCGGGAAGGGCGCCGCCAGGGCCATCATACGCAGACCGGCGAAGTCGTTTCTCCCATCGAATCGACCAACGAATATTTCCTCGTTGAGCGTGCCATCCATTGTTTCGACCATTTTGCCAAAACCCCGCAGCCGTGGTGCATGCAACTCCATTTCTGGGGACCGCACGAGCCTTTCTTTGCGCCAACGGAATTTCTCGAACTCTACCGCGAAACGCCCATCCCGCCCTGGCCGAATTTCCACGAGGACAGAAGCGCGAAGCCGGGCTTCCACGACGTATTCCGCCGCCCCGATGAAAAATGGCGGTACTGGGAAGACGCGCTGCGCCATTACTACGGGTTCATGAGTTCCATCGACGCACAGGTGGGCAGGCTCATCGCGGAGCTGAAACGGCGCGAGCTCTATGATGACACCGTCATCATCTTCTCCACCGACCATGGCGATTCCCAGGGCTGCCACGGCGGTATCGAGAACAAGTCGTACCACCTGTACGAAGAGACGGTTCACATTCCGCTTCTCGTCAAGCCAGCCATGCGCGACGCCGCGAGCTTCGAGGTGCAGCAACTCGTCCAGACATGCGACATCCATTCCACCATCCTCGATCTGGCCGGTCTTCCGCGTGAAACCGCCGAGGCCGCCCATGGCCGCTCCCTCGTCCCCTTGCTGCATCGCGAAACCCCCCCGTGGCGCGACTGCGTAGTTTCCGAGGGCCTCAGCGCCAGCGCCGCCCTCTGCACCCATCGCATGATTCGCAAAGGTGACTGGAAATACGTCTTCTATGCCTCCGGCACCGACGAACTTTACAACCTGCGCGCCGATCCGTGGGAAATCACCAACCGCATCGCCGACCCCGCCTGCGCCGAGATCGTCACGGAACTTCAGCGCAGCCTCAGCACGTGGATGAAGGAATACACGGACGACCTCCTCCGTGATTTTGGCAGGTTGCGGCCTGCAAGTTGCACTGGCAGTTAATTTATTCCCCCCGTCCGATCCGCCCCCTGAAATCAAAATTCCGATCAGTCAGTTTTCGTGGAAATTCGTGAAATCCGTGGACAACCCTTCGCGCCCATTCGCGGACGAAAAAAGCATGAAACGCAAGACCCCATTCACGCTGATCGAGTTGCTGGTGGTCATCGCCATCATTGCGGTGCTGGCGGCGCTGCTGCTGCCGGCCTTGCAGCGGGCGAAGGAGGCCGCGAAGACGGCCTTCTGCCTGGGCAACCAGCGCCAGTGCGGGATCGCCATGCTGTCCTATGCGGGTGATTTTGACGGCGTGCTGGCGACGGGCGGTTCCCCCAGCATCCACTGGAGTGCCCCGTGGACGTGGTTCCTCGATGGCGACGGCGCGCATTACTCGCACTTCCAGTACCTCCCCCCGGGCACCGCCGCGCAGCATTGCCCCAAGAACAGCGGCGGATACTATGGGGCCGTGTATCCGGCTACCTACTGCAGCGGCTTGGTGGATTTCAGCCACTGGAATGCCAGCACCATCGAGGCGGCTTGGGATCCCACGGCGCCGGTGGGTTCAGTGGCTCGCGGCCAGTTCCATGGCATCCGCCTCGCGGGCGTGTGGCAGCCGGGCGATTATGCGGTTCTGCTCGACACCGCCTTCATGGGCTTTCCCTGGCCCACACCGCCCGTGATTTTCCTTAATTCCAAGAATCCCCCGGGGCACTACGGGGTTAGCATGGATGGTTACACCACCGGGTCGGGCGGCGGCCAGTTCGGGGCGATCTGGCTGGCCCACCCGGCGAACCGTGCCAATGCGTGGTTTGCGGACGGCCACGCCGAAAGCTGCGGCCGCCAGCGGCTGCGCGGCGTGTCAAATTACAACCCCTCTGGCAACGACCGCCACGGCTTCCGGTATGGCTGGGATAACAACGGGATGATGGGGCCGCTGTGACGTTATTCCCCCCGTCCGATCCGCCCCCTGAAATCAAAATTCCTGTCAGTTCTTCCGTGACATCACAAAAACATGAAAACCAATAGGCGACTCGCAACAGTCCTGTCCCTGGTTCTGGTCGCCGGCGCGGCGGCAAGGGCGACGGACGCACCCGCGGAGAACCTCATAATCGGCGACACGTTCGCCGGCGGCAAATCATCAGTATCCCTTTTCATCTGGAGACCATGCCATGAAAGCGACTATCACAACGATCTTGTCCCTGATCCTCTTCGTCAGCATGACGGCGCGGGCAGCGGACACCGGCGCGCCCGATCCGCGCGATGATGCCAGCCCGTGGGGCGTCGGCTCCGGCGCGGAATGGGCGAAGGACTATCCAAAATTCAACCCGATGGTGTCGCAGGCCGGCGCGAAATGGCTGCGGCTCTTTGAAGAATGGCAGACCGTCCAGCCCAGGCAGGGTGAGTGGAAGTGGGAAGGCACGGACAAGATCGTGGCCAACGCCCGCGCCAACCATCTCCACCTCATCGGCGGCTGGTGCTACTTCGCCCCGTGGGCCTCGGCTGACGGCGGCACGCGCAAAGGCCCGATCAAGGACATGCAGCACTGGCGCGACTACGTCTCGGCGAGCGTCAGCCGCTACAAGGGCGACATCAAGTATTGGGAGGTCTGGAACGAGTTCAACGGCAGTTTCTACGTCGGCAAGAACAAGGTCAAAGACTACGCCGACCTGGTTGTCGCGGCGTATGACGCGGCCAAAAAAGCCGATCCGACCGCCCAGGTCGGCATGAGTGTTGCCAGCAGCGACATCGGTTTTCTCGACCTTGTCATCAAGGCCGGCGCCGCCAACCACTTCGACTTCATCTGCGTCCATCCCTATGAGAACATTGACGCGGTGCGCATGGGCGATGAAATGGGCTTCCTTGGCCTGGCCAGAACGGCACGCGAGATGTTGGCGGCCAACAAGCAGAATGCAAACACCCCCTTGTGGATCACCGAGGTCGGCTCCGGCGCGCCCCCCAAGCCCGAACCGAAGGCCGATGCCAGGCAGGCGGACATCCTGCTCAAGTCCTACATCCTTTCACTGGCACAGGGATTCAGCCGCGTCTTCTGGTTCGAGGTACGCGGCCCGACTTACGGCCCCGAGGATTTCAATCTGATTCGCACGGACTGGAGTCCACGCCCGTCCTATCAAGCGTATCAGACAATGGCGGCGTTGCTGGGCGCGGAACCAAAATATCTGGGCTGGCTGGACGTTGGCCAGGGCGGCTATGGTTTCCTGTTCAAAGGGCAGAACGGCAATGTGCTCGTCGCCTGGGCGCCTCTGAATAAGGAAAAGAAAGCCACATTTTCCGCGGATGTGGAAATCGTGGGCTTGGATGGAAAGGCGACGCCGCTTGCCGCGGGCAAGGAAGTTGTCCTGAACAACAGCCCGATGTTTATTCGCGGAGATTTGGCGGATCTGGCCAGTCAGGCGGCGGCGAACCTGGGCAAGCCCTACCCGTGGGACGGAGATCATGCCAATGCAGCGCAGGTCAACTGTCGTCTGGGAGAGCCGAACCGGGACGACGGGCTGACGCAGATCACCCTGCCGCGTCCGGATCAAATCGGCTGCACCGTTCCCGCCGAAGTGGATGGTGTCGCCTGCCGGCGCGTCGTTTCCAAGAACCATGACAACGGGATCATTGCGTTCCGCGCCGACACCCGTTACATCCCATTCGGCGTCCGCACGCTGGACATCACCGTGGTGGCCCGGCGTGCCGCCAAGGACAAGCCCGCGGAGATTTCGCTCACCTACGAAACGCTGGATGGCTTGAAGGATTTCAAGAACGGCATCGAGCCTTGGACGGTTCCGGCCGGCGATGGCTGGCATGAGCACACCTGGCGCGTGCGCGACGCGTGTTTTATCAACAAGTGGGGCGCGCACTTAGTACTGGTCTCCCCAGGGCCGCTGCCCGACATCTTCCTCAAGGAAGTCAGCGTGAAGAAAATCGAGATGGACAAATGACATACCGGAAGGACATGAAAATGAACAGGTTTATGAATGTGAAAATGATGGGGCTTTTCGCTGGAATCGCATTGTTGTTTCAACAAGTGGCGAACGTGGATGCCGCGGAACCTGATCCGCGCGATGATGCCAGCCCGTGGGCGATGGGCAGCAGTGCGGAAACCTCGGGCAGCTATCCGAAGTTCAATCCGCTGCTGGAGCAAGCCGGGGTGCGCTGGGTGCGTCTGTTCGGCGAATGGCAGGGCATCGAGCCGAAGCAGGGACAGTGGAACTGGGAAGGCACCGACAAGTTGGTTGCCAATGTGCGGGAGAACCACCTGCATCTAACCGGCGGCTGGTGGTACTTCGCCCCATGGGCGTCGGCTGACGGCGGCACGCGCCGCGGGCCGATCAAGGACATGAAATTCTGGCGCGACTACATCACCGCCTCGGTCGAGCGCTATAAGGGCGACATCAAGTACTGGGAAGTCTGGAACGAGTTCAATGGCAGTTTCTATGTCGGCAAGGACAAGCCCAAGGAATATGCCGACCTGGTGGTGGCGGCGTACGACGCGGCGAAAAAGGCCGATCCGACGGCGCAGATCGGTTTAAGCGTGGCCAACTTCGACGTGGGCTTCCTCGATGCCACGATCAAGGCGGGGGCGGCCAATCACTTCGATTTCGTCTGCGTCCACCCGTACGAAAACCTGTTCGCGGCGATGGACGGCGGCGAGGTCGGATACCTGAGCATGGCCGGGAGCGTGCGGAAGATGCTGGCGGCCAACCGACAGCGGGCGGACATGCCGCTGTGGATCACCGAGATCGGCGGCGGCGCGCCGGCGCAGCCGAACCCGGAAAAGGACGCGAAGCAGGCGGAGATGGTCGCCAAGGCGTACCTGCTTTCCATCGCCCAGGGGTTCCAGAAAATCTTCTGGTTCGAGGCCCGCGGGATGGCCGACCGCAGCGGAGAGGATTTCGGATTGATCCGTCACGACTGGACGGTGCGTCCGTCCTATGTGGCGCTCAAGACGCTGACCACCCAGCTCGGGCCGGAGCCGCGGAGCATCGGTTGGCTTGATGTTGGAGGCGGCGGGTATGGCTTTATGTACCAAGGGGCCAATGGACCGGTGCTGGCGACTTGGGCGCCGCTCGAAAAAGAAGCGAAGGCCAAGGATGTCAAGACGAAGTTCAGCGGCGCGGTGACGGTGGTGGACCTGACGGGAAAGAAGACGCCGCTGGCGGCGGGCGCCGAGCTGGCGCTGACGCGGACCCCGGTGCTGGTCACCGGCCTGCCGGCGGCGCTGGTCCAGCAGGCGCAGGCCAATGCCGCCAAGCCCTATCCCTGGGGCGGCGATTACGCCCACGCGCAGCAGGTCACCTGCAAACTGGGGGTAGCGAATGTGGATGATGGCTTGACCCAAAGGAATCCGCAAACCACCACGGTGATCAATGATCTGGTTGGCTCCTGGCGCAGTCCTGATTTCAACAATCCGAAGTTACATGGCGAAGGGCGCTATGTGTACTTCCGCGCTGATCCGCAGTTTGCGCCGTTCGGGACGACGAACCTCGAAATGACGGTCGTGGTGCGGCGGATCGCGCCGGGCAAGGCCGCGAGCTTCGGCCTCATGTACGAGTCGCTCAAGGGCTACAAGGGGGCCCCGAAGCGTTATGCGATTCCCGCGGATGACCAGTGGCACGAAGCCGTTTGGACCGTGAATGACGCCAACTTTGTAGGCCAGTGGGGGATGAACTTCCGCCTCGACGCCAACGGCTCGCCCAACAGTTTTTACATCAAGGAAGCCCGAGTGAAGAAGCTCGCGGCGGCGCCGAAGTAGGGGTACAGGCAAACACGAAACCCGAGGGCGTGATGAAAATTCCCTTACCGGCCCTTTGCCTGGGAATCATGGTAATTCTTGCCCCCGCCACGGCGCGGGCCGCGCAGCCGGCAACCCTTCCTAAGCTGACTGCGGCGGCGCTGGGCTAGGCGGTGCAGGCTGCGGGCGTGGCCCCGGGCCAGGCCCTGCCAATGGTGGAGTAAGCCGTGCCGTGTCGGGCGGATAGGGATTCCATCGCCCACGTCGCTGCCGGGGGATGCCGGGGGGACGGTGCCAACCCGCATTGGCACCGCTCACATCAACCTTGTCTGCCGCCGGTACGCGGTGGGGGTCTGTCCGGTCTGCTTGCGGAACATGGCGGTGAAATTGTTGTGCCGCGCGTAGCCGCAGCGTTCGGCGATGGTGGGGATCGCTAAATCGGTGTGGGCCAGCAGGTCTTGCGCCCGGTGGACTACCACGCGGGTGATCTCCGAGCGCGGCGAGCGCCCCAGAGCCGTGCGGAACTGGCGTTCCAGCGAGCTGCGCGATACGGCCAGGTGTTTCATTAAATCTTTGATCTGCAGCGAACCATTCGCGTAATCGCCAATGAAACGAACGGCCTTGACCACGTCCGGGGCGTCGATGGCCAGCATGTCCGTCGAGGCCCGCGTCACCAACCCGATGGGCGGTATAAGCAGCGGTTCCCGTGGCGCGGTTTCGCCGGCCAGCAGGCGGTCCAGCAGCGCGGCGGCCTCGTAGCCTATGCGCTGCGCATTGGGATCGATGCTGCTGAGGGCCGGGTCTAGCACATGGCAAATGGCTTCATCATTGTCCGCGCCGAGGATCGCCGCATCGTGGGGAATTTTCAGGTCGAGCGCCTCGCAGGCGGAGTGTACATACTTGGCGGCCTCATCGTTCCAGCAGAAGATGCCGACCGGGCGGGGAAGGCCCCGCAGCCAGCGTGTCAGGGCGGCCGGGCCGGCCAGGAGATGCTGATGCACGGGCTGGGGGCACCAGTCCAGCGCCGCCTCGGTGAACGCAGCCAGTCGCTGGGCCGATGGCAATGATCCGCGCTCTCCCACCGCCGCCAGATGCCACAGCCCGCGCTCGCGGAAGTGCTGGGCGGCCAGACGGCCAATCGCGCCTGAATCGCCCCCGACACGCGGCAAACCCGGGAAATCCCCCGCATTGCGAACACTGACCGCCCGCACGCGGCCAGCCAGCACCAGCGACTCCCAACCCGGAGTACCCATCACGATCGCTCCGTCAATCTCGTTGGCCTGTAGCTCCTGCTCCAGTTCCGCATCCGCCGGCTGCGTCAGGTTCGGCCAGTTGAGAATGGTCCATTGGTGTCGGCCGCGACAATAGACGCCTACGCCGCTGAAGACCTTGCTGTAATGCGCCGGGCCGGGGGGCAGATAAAGGCCGATTTTCCATCTCTTTGCGGGCATGGGGGTATTGTAACCCAAGCTCTGACGAATTGCGAGTTTGTCCCGCTGATTTGACCTGAAACTAGGGGCGGCGCGATTTTTTTTGTCGCGCCGCCATTTTCCTTGCATGAATCTTGGGAATAGGTATATCATCAATATCAAGGAGGCGCAAAGCCATGGAAATCAAAACCGCCAGCTTCCCGGCGCGGACGGGAAATGGACGGGGGGACGCCGGGTGCGCGCCATCTTGCGCGGCGGGCGGCAAAAGGGCGGGCGCCACGTCCGCTGGCAGACCCCCGTCGCCTACCATGGCGAAACCCTGCATGTGGCCGAGCTCACCGAACGGGACGCCGAGGGCGGCACCCTCTACCACAACCAATGGATCACCAACATCAAACCCCAAGGGCACAACGCCCTCGCCCTGGCGCGGACTGGACGGCTGCGCTGGAAAATCGGGAACGAGGAGTTTAACAGCGAGAAAAACGGCGGCTACGAGATGGAGCATGGCTACGGCCAGCGCGGCCACGCCTGGAAGAACCACTGCCTGCTCCTGCAAATCGGCAAACCCTTCAATATCGCCTCCCTCTCCAACGCGATCCTGAGTGACTCGCCGCCGGCCACGGGGCGCGCCTGGCAATACCGCCTGGCCCCCGACTGAGCCGCAAGGCCGCGGCCATCCCATCTCCGCCCCGCCGCCCGTCCACCCCATCCCGCCCCGGTTCCCAATGGCCGCCCAAACCGCCGCCCGATGGCCGCGCCTGCCCGAAACGCGCCGAACCCGCCGTGCGGCCCGGCGGCCGCGGCAAGCCCGGACGGAATTCGTCAGAGCTGGTGCCGGCGCCGCCTGGCTTGGCTGCCGGATTCCGGCATGGTACAGTTCCTGGCCTGGCGCGGCACCAGCCATTCGGCCGGCTCCCGGCCAGCCCCTCCCAGCCCACAGGAGAAGGCCATGAGCGTGAGCGACGATTTCATTTGCGGCTTGCCCAAGGCGGAACTGCATCTGCACATCGAAGGCACTTTCGAGCCCGAGCTGATGTTCCGGATCGCCGCACGGAACAAGCTGAAGATCAAATATGGCTCGGTCGCGGAGTTGCAGGCCGCCTACAATTTCAACAACCTCCAGGAATTCCTGGACATTTATTACAGCGGCGCCCAGGTGCTGGTGGAAGAACAGGACTTTTATGACCTGACCTGGGCTTACCTGCAAAGGATGCAGGCCCAGCAGGTGCTTCATGTCGAAGTGTTCTTCGACCCGCAGACCCATACCTCACGCGGGGTTCCGTTTGCCACGGTCATTTCCGGGATCCACCGGGCACTGGAGGACGGCCGGGAAAAGCTCGGCATCAGCCACCGGCTGATCCTCTGCTTCCTGCGGCATCTGAGCGAAGATGCCGCGTTCCAGACGTTGGCGGCGGCATTGCCCTTCAAGCCCTGGATTGCCGGCGTCGGCCTGGACTCATCGGAAAAGGGGCATCCCCCCGCCAAGTTCGAACGGGTGTTCGCCCAGGCGCGGCAGGCGGGGTTCCGGGCGGTGGCCCATGCCGGCGAGGAAGGCCCGGCGGAATATGTCTGGGAGGCCTTGGAGCGGCTGCGGGTTTCGCGGATTGACCATGGGAACCGGGCGCTCGAAGACCCGGCGCTGGTCGCGGAGCTGGCGGCCCGGAAAATGCCGCTGACCCTCTGTCCGCTGTCGAACTTGAAGCTGCAAGTCGTGAAGGACCTGGCCCGGCATCCCCTGGCGGAAATGTTGGACAAGGGGTTGGTCGCCACGGTGAATTCCGACGATCCGGCCTATTTTGGCGGCTATCTGAACGAGAACTACCGGGCCGTGGCCGCCGCGCTGGCCTTGTCCCGGCCGCAGGTGGTGCAGTTGGCGCGGAACTCCTTTTTGGCCAGCTTCCTGGAGGATGCGGCGAAGGCGGAGCTGCTGGCCCGGATCGACCGCTTCTGCCAGGAATGGAAATAAGGGGTTGCCTCCTGCCGGGGCAGTTTTTTTGGGGCAAGGCGATGGGGCTACGCAAGAGAAAACCGTGTCCACAAAGGGTTCTGGATTGGATGTAATCTCTTTGGCAGCGGCTTCAAAAGGGAATTTCGGCATCTTGGCGGCCGGCGCGCAAACCATTTGTGGACGGCAATCACGGGCCGGTAGTTCTGCTGGATCTGCTTCTCCCGCAACGCCATTCCTGCCACAAACGGGATGTTGAAGCGACGTTCGATCATTCTTCCATCCGTCCGATCGGGTTCGTGGAAGCAAAATCCCGGCCTGGTCAGGCGCCGACGCGGGCGCAGAGGAGGAGGTCGTTGCGGGGTTCGCAGCGCTCGATGCGGGCCGGGAAGCGCTCGCCCGCTTCGGCGCTGCCGCCGGCGAGGCGGGCACGCTGGCCGAACTCGGCCAGCTCGATCCAGGCGCCGCCGAGGGCGACGGCGGGGGTGGTGAACTCCGGCCCCTGGCGGCGGAGGAATTCGAGGATCCAGTGACGTTCGTCCTGGCGTTCGAGCTGGCGGTTGCGGGCCTCGGTCTCGTCGGCGGCGGCGAGCACTTCGATCAGTTCCAGGGCGGTGTAGGGGAGCGGTTCCTCGGCGAGGCGGGCGGCGAGCTGGCGCTGGAGCACCAGGTCGGCGTAGCGCCGCAGCGGCGAGCTGATCTGGGTGTAGAGGTCGAGCCCGAGCCCGGCATGGGGGAGGGGCTGGGTGGAGAGCCGGCTCTTGTTGAGGGTCTTGACGATCCGGCTGAACAGCACCGGGTCGTACCCGGTCATGGGCGGCACCGGTTCGGCGGGCGCTTCCTGGCTGCGGAAGATGAAGGGCAGGTCGTGGCGCAGGGCGAAGACGGCGGCCAGGTGGTTGGCGAGGATCATGAACTCGCTGACCAGCAGGCGCGCCGGCGTGTCGCTGATGCGGCTGAGGGTGATTTCCCCGTGCTCCACATGCGCGTCCACCTCGACACGGTTGAGCTGGAGGGCGCCGGCGGCGTTGCGCTTGGCCCGGCGGCGCTCGGCCAGGGCGTGGAGGCTGCGCAGGGTTGGCGCCAGGGCGTCTTCCCCTTCGGCCGCGGCGGCGGCGGCGGCTTCCGGGGCGGTGGTGGCGGCGGCCGCCAGCAGCCGGTCCGTCCCGTCATAGGTCAGGCGGTGGCGGACGCGGATCTGGCTGCGGGTGATCGCGAAGTCGTGGAGCGTGCCGTCGGCGTCGAGGTCGGCGAGGAAGGAGAGGGCGGGGCGGAGTTCGCCGGCGTTGAGGCTGGCCAGGCCGCAGCCGAGCCGGTGGGGGAGCATGGTGACGGTGCTGGTGGGGAGGTAGAGGGTCAGGGTGCGCTCGAAGGCCGCCTGGTCGAGGGGATCCTTGCGGTGGATGAAGGCGGCGGGGTCGGCGATGTGGATGCCGACGCGCCAGCGGCCACCGTCGCCCGGCTCCAGGCTGAGGGCGTCGTCAATCTCGCGGGTGGTGGCGTCGTCAATGCTGAAGGTTTCCAGGTGGGTCAGGTCGCGGCGGTGTCCGCCGGCGCCGGCGAAGGGGGGGATCGCGGCGGCGGCGTCTTCGACGGCGGCGGGGAAGGCGGCGACGATCCCGTGGCGCAGCAGGAACGGGTCGGCGTCCGGCGGCAGGCGGTTGAAGCGGCCCAGTAGTTCCAGGCCGCTCTCCCGCGGGTCGCGTTTGGGGAAGGCCGTGGCGAGCAGGCGCGTGGCTTCGTTGGGCTGGTTTCCGAGGATGTAGCTGGTGGCCAGGTCCAGCAGTTCCCGCGGTTCGGCGGCGAGTCCGGCCGCCGGTTCGGCGGCGGTGGGTTCCGGCGGCGGCGCCGGGGCGGCCAGGGTGGCGCGGAGCCAGGCGGTGAGGCGGGCGATGCGTTCCTCGCGTTCCTGCCGCCGCTGTTGCTGGAGCCGCAGCGCCGCCAGCTCTTCCGTGGAGCGGGGGGTGAAGAGGAAGCCGTTGCGCTTGAAATGCGCCCCGGCTGGGAGCAGGGCGCGGACGAGGGCGCCCTGTTCCCGCGGCCCGGCGCTGCTGAACCAGGCCTGCGCCAGCTCGGCGGGCGACCACTCCCGCGGCTCCTCCTGGGCGATTTCCCAGAGCAGGGGCGGCTCGACTCCGGCCGCCTGTTGCGCCAGGTCGGCGGCCAGCTTTTCCGCGGCCCGGGCGAACTCCGCGGCGCCGTTGGCGGGGCCGAGGTCGGCCAGGACCAGCTTGGGGGCGATGCGGACTCCGCGGCCGGCGGCGTCCTCGCCTTGGAGCTTGCTTTCGCTGCCCTTCACCACCCGGGCCAGGCGCATCTGGTCGCCATCGAGGAAGTCGACGATCCGGTTTTCGAGGGGGTGGGCCATGGCGCCGGCGGCTGGGGTGGGGTTTTCGGAGAGGGGGAGGGGAAGGGCGGTAACATAGCCCCGGCCCCGCCGCGTGCGGACTCCGCGGCGGGATTGGGTCTGACTGGCCGGATGGCTTGCCACCTGTTTCCAAGCCTTGCTCCGGCGTCCGCGAAAAGGCGTTCCGCTACGTCCGCGGGGACGGGGCCGTCGGCCAGCGGCTGGAGCTGCCGCGGTTTTCGGCAACGTATGACCCGAAGAAAAGGGAGGTCGCCATCACTCTGGAAAAGCCGCTGGCGACCCCCAGGGAGCTGGGGATCTGGTTCTGGGATTCCCGGGGTGAACTGATGGCGGCCGGCGGCCATGGGCTTCCGGCCGGGGGAAAATCCTTGGCCTTTGCCTTGCCCATACGTGAACTTGGGGCGCGGGCCGCTCTGGGCGCGGCAGGCCGTGGTTGACAACTTCAACCGCCGCGGGATCAAGTTCGGCTGGCAGTTGGCCGGCGGCGGGGGGAAGGGGAAGGTCAGCGTCTTTGAAATCCGGAACCAGAAAAAGCAGGGGCTGGTGGTGGGCCGTGCCGACACGCCGGGGAAGCTCCGCCTGGAGTTGCCGCGCTGCCGGCTGGAAGGGCTGCTGATCGTGCCGAAGGACCGGCCCGGCAAGGCGCGCCTGGAGAAAGTGGCGGCGGACCTGACCCGGCCGGACAACCGTTTCGAGTTCATCTTGCTGGATCTGGAGCAGGACAGCAAGAAGGAAACCGTCGGCCTGGAGCTTTATCCCGCTTGGGGCAGCGCGGTCGCCACCGGGCTGGCCTGCGGCCGGGCGGAAGCCGACCTTTCCGGGCGGACCATGTGGCTTCTCGGGACGGAGATGGGGTTCAACGCCCGCCCGAACAACGGCGGCGTCCGGGGCTGGTCTGGGCGAAAATCAGCGGCCGCACCCTCTTCGTCGCTCGCACCCCCATCGCCCCGGCGGAGAACAAGCCCCTGCCGCCGCCCCACCTGGCGCCGGAATGGCTGGACTGCCTGCTGGAAGGGGCGGGCCGGAAGTGACCGGGACTCCGGCCCGGGCCGGGCCCGGCGGCTGGCCGGCGGGTTGAAAACCACGGGCGCGGCGGTTTATTCCAGTTCCGCTTTCGAGGAATCGTCAAGGCAGCCCCAGCAAGAACCCAGGGGAGGAAATGTTCCATGCCCACCCAGGCCGCAGCCATCCCCGCCGTCGGCGACCGCTTCATCCGCCGCCATGCCGCCAACCCCGTGCTCACCGCGAAGCAGATCCCCTATCCCGCCACGCTCATCTTCAACGCCGGCGTCGCCAAGTTCCAGGGGCAGTATGTGATGGTCTTCCGGAACGACTTCGGCCGGGAAGGCGACCCGCAATTCGACGGCACCAACCTGGGCGTCGCCACCAGCCCGGACGGCATCCGCTGGAGCGTCCGGCCGAAGCCGTCGTTCAAGATTGACGACCCGGAGATCCGCCGCATCTACGACCCGCGCCTGACGGTCATTGACGGCCGCGCCTACATCTGCTTCGCCATGGACACCAACCACGGGGTGCGCGGCGGCATCGGGGTGACGGAAGACTTCGACCAGTTCGAGATCCTCTCCCTCTCCACCCCCGACAACCGGAACATGGTGCTCTTCCCGGAAACGGTCGGCGGCAAGTACGTGCGGCTGGAGCGCCCCTTCACGGTCTACAGCCGCGGCCGCGACCGCTTCGACATCTGGTCCGGCGCCTCCCCCGACCTGCGCCATTGGGGCGACCATCACCTGGTGCTGGCCGTGGAGCAGGTGCCCTTCGCCAACGACAAGCTGGGGCCGGCCGCGCCGCCGGTGAAGACCAGGAAGGGCTGGCTGACCACCTTCCATGCCGTGGACATTGATCCGGAGCGGGGGAAGAACGGCTGGGAGCCCGCCTGGAAGAAACGCTATACCGCCGGCATCATGCTGCTGGACCTGGAGAACCCGCACAAGGTCATCGGCCTCTGCCAGCGGCCGCTGCTGGCACCGGAAGATGCCGCCTATGAGCACACCGGCGGCTTCCGCAACGACGTCGTCTTCCCCGGCGGCATGCTCCTGGAAGACTCGGGCGAGGTCAAGATCTACTACGGCGCCGCCGACACCGTGGAGTGCCTCGCCACGGCGCACGTTGACGACCTGCTCCGCCTCTGTGAACCAGTCTGAGGCGGCTGGGAACCGGGGGAAGTTGCGCCCGGAAAGGGGGCGGCCGCCGCTGCCGCAACGGGATTCGAGCCGGGCGGGGAGGGCCGGCGGTCAGCCGGGGCGCAGCCGGCGGAGCAGCTCCTCGACGGGGAGGCCAATCACGTTGCTGCGCGGGCCGCGGACGGCGGCGACCAGCCGGTCGCCCTCCTCCTGGATGGCATAGGCCCCGGCCTTGTCCAGCACGTGGACGCGGCGCAGGTACTCCGCGATGGCGGCGTCGTCGAGCGGCCGGAAGGTCACCTCGGTGAGCGTCGTCCAGCTTTCCTCGTGGGGCGGCTGGAGCCGGAGCAGGCAGACGCCGGTCATGACTTGGTGGGTGCGGCCGGCGAGGCGGCGGAGCATGGCGTGGGCCGCCGTCAGCGAGGCGGGCTTGCCGAGGGGCTCGCCGGCGAGCACGACCAGGGTGTCGGCGCCGAGGATGGTCTGGTGGGGGAACTCGGGGGCGACGGCGGCCGCCTTGGCCCGGGCGAGGCGGCGGACGGTTTCGGCGGGGGCTTCGCCGGCGTGCAGTGATTCGTCCACGTCCGCGCTGCGGCAGATGAAATGGAGGCCGGCCTGGGCGAGCAGCTCGCGGCGGCGGGGGGAGGCGGAGGCGAGGACGAGCATGGGCGGGGGCTTCCTCAGCGGCTGAAGGCGAGGATGGGCCAGCCGTGGCGGAGGGCTTCGGCGCGGAGCGTCGCGCCGGGGTTGACGACGTGGGGGAAGCCGACGCGGGCGAGCAGGGGGATGTCGTTGCTGGAATCGCCGTAGTAGGCGGCGGTGGCCAACTGGCAGGACGGGTGCTGCCGGCAGAACGCCTCGGCGAATTCGACCTTGCCCTGGCCGCCGCAGTAGGTGCCGGCGATGCGGCCGGTGAAGCGCCCCTCGCGCTCCTCCAGGCGGGTGGCGAGCAGGTGCGGAATCCGCAGCTCCTCGGCCAGCGGCCGCGCCAGCCATTCGTTGGTGGCGGTGAGCAGGGCGACGGGGCGGCCGGTGGCGAGGCTCGCGGCGACGAGTTCGCGGGCGGCGGGGTAGAGGGCGGGGCGGACATGCCGTTCGAAGTGGCGTCGGGCAAGGGGGGCCATCTCCGCCGGGGTGCGCCCCCGGAAGGCCTGGAGCTGGAAGGCGAAGAATTCGTCCAGCGGCAGCCGCCCCTCCTGGTAGAGCCGGAAAAACTCGGCGGCCTGCCGCGGGGCGTCCGCCGGGGCGAGCCCCGCCTCCACGAGGAAGGTGATCCACGACACATCGCAGTCGTTGGCGATCAGCGTGTGGTCCATGTCGAAGAAATAGAGGGCCGGCTGGCTCACGGCGGAATCTCCCGATGGGAAAAGCCGGTACTGTACCATGCGAACCGGCGGCGGTGGCGCTTGGGGCTTGGACTGGGGCGCGGCGGTGCTACTGTACCGGGGAAAACCGACCTGCCCCGCCGGACGGCCGGCGACGCCGGGGGTGGGCATGCACAAGGGGGCTGCGAGCATGATCATCCGTCTTGAACTCCGGGGCCGGATCCTCCAGGAGATCCAATCCGCCGACGTCAAGGATGAACTCCTGATCGGCCGCGGCCAAGCCTGCGCCTGGGTGATCCCCAAGGAGGACACGGTGGCCAGCGGCAAGCACGCCGCCCTCTTCCGCAAGGGGGACAAGCTCTGGATCCGCGACCTCGGCAGCACCAACGGCATCTATTTCCAGGGCAAGAACATCCCCCAGAAACGGCTGGAGCCGGGCGACCGGATCAGCATCGGCGACTGCATCCTGGCGGTGGACGAGGGGGCGGCGGCCCAGGGCGGCCGGGAGCCGTCACGCCTCCATCTCCTCAATGGCCCGCAGAAAGGGCAGCGGCGCGACCTGGCCCCGCCGCGCTTCACCATCGGCTCCGACCCGGCTTCCGCCCTGGTCTTCCTCGACATGCTGGTCTCCAAGAAGCACGCCGAGATCGCCATCAAGGAGGACGGGAGCTGCTGGATCCGCGACCTCGGCAGCAAGAACGGCACGGCGGTCAACGGCATGCCGTTGCGCGGCGACCAGGAACGGCTGCTCAAGGACGGCGACAAGATCGCCGTCGCCCACCTCGAAATGGTCTTCCTCGACGGCGCCATCAAGCACGCCAATTCCCAAATCTGGCTCCGCTTCGGGATCCTGGTGGCGACGCTGCTGGCGGCCTTGGCGCTCTATGGCTTCTGGCAGGCGATGAAGCCCGCCTCCGGAACCTTGGTCCGGCGCGCCCGCGCCGCCGCCGGCGCCGCGGATTTCGCCACCGCCCGCGATTTGCTCGCCGCTGCCGCCAACGCCCGGCGCGCCGCCCGCAACGAGATCGAACGCGGCGACCTGCTGCGGAATCTCAGCATGTGGGAGCTGACCGTCCAGTCCTGGGCCCGGGCCCGGCGCAACCTGGAGGCGGGCAATTGGGTCGAGGCCGCCCGCGACCTTGGCTCGCTCCAGGCGGGGAAGAAGGATGTCTGGACCTGGAGCGAGGCCGCCATCGCCGAGCGGGACGCCGCCATGGCCGCCAAGCAACTGCTCGACGCCTACACCGGCGCCGCCTCCGCCTTGCAGCGCGACACGGTCGACATCGAAGAATTGCGCCGCCATGCCACCGCGGTCGCCGCCGCCCTGGCGGCCCGGCCGACGGTGCCGCCAACCTACCTGGCCAAACTCCTGGCCGAGCTGGATGCCAGCCGCGGCCGGCTCCAGGAACTGAACCAGGAGTACGACCGCCTCGAACTGGTCCTCACCGCCCTCGGCCAGGAGAGCCCGCCGTTCCCCGAGATCATCGCCGGCATCGAGGAGGTCAAGCGCAACGCCCACGGCCTGCTCCGCAAGCGCGCCGACCTGGCCCTGGAGCCGGTCACCGGACTCGCGAAAAGCCATGCCCTCCTGCGCCAGGCCGCCGCCCTCCTGCGCGACTTGCAGTTCCAGGAGGTCGCCAAGGCCGACCTCAAGCTGCCCTCCATGGAAAGCTGTGCCGTGAACCCGCGCATCTCCAAGCTGCGCCAGGAACTGCACCTGATGGGGGAAAACCTCAAGGCCACCGCCACCCGCGTCAGCTTCCTCCATGCCGACATGCTCAAGCAGATCGGCCGCACCGACCGCCTCCCCGAACAACTGGAGTGCTGGCGGGACGACGCCCGGATGCAGAAGCTCTTTGCCTGCGACACCTTGGCAATGAACCTGCCCAAGCGCAGCCGCACCTCACCCGACGGCGAGTTCGACCGCGCCCTCGGGGTCGAGGAGTTCTATCAACTGCTCAGCGCCCTGCCCGAACCGGCCGACCTGGATTTCCAGGACTTGCCCTTCCCCTCGCTGCTCGCCCAGGCCCGGACTGCCCTCGCCAAGACCGAAAACTTTGTCGCCTTCCTCGACGCCCCCGCCCAGAAATGGCTGCTCGACGGCCGGCTGGGACGCGCGGTGCGCGATGCCAAGGCGATCCTCGCCGAACGCGACAAGCTGGTGGCGCGCTACCTCGAGCGGGCCGGCAAGGAGACCGGCCGCCGCGCCCTCATCGCCGGCGGCATCGCCCTGCAACTGGCGCCGGCGGCCGTCCCGCCGAAGATCAAGGACACGGACCTCAAGGACTGGCTGGCGGCGGAACTCAAGAAGCAGCGGGTGCGCCTGCTCGAACTCAACAGCGAGTACGGCCGGGTCATGCCGGATCGGCAGATTGCCATCCGCAACGAGATCCTGGCGCTGGGCTTGCCCGGCGACCCCGTCGTGCGCCGCATGTGGGCCGGCCGCGACGCCGCCAAGGCCGCACCCGCCACCACCCCCTGACGGGCCATATTTGGGGCTCTGCTTCCCATGGATTTCACGCATTTGGACAGTGTGGCGCTTACCGACCCTGGCCGGGTGCGCACCAACAATGAGGATGCCATTCTGGCCGTGCGCGCTGCCGGGCTCTTCGCGCTGGCGGACGGCATGGGCGGCGCCGCCGCCGGCGAACTGGCCAGCGCCATCGCGGCCGAGGAGCTGGCCCAGGCCTTTGCGGACTCCGCACCGCCGCCGGCGGGGGCGGGGCCGCTGGCGCGCGTGCGCCAGGCTGTCCAGGCGCTCAACCAGGCCAGCCGCCGGATCCGCGAGTATGCCGACCAGCAGCTCCTCTCCGGCACCGGCACCACCGCCGTCGTCCTGCTTTTCGACTCCTGGGATCCCGCCCAGGCCATGGTGCTGCACGCCGGCGACAGCCGCGCCTACCGCTGGCGGAAGGGCACGCTGGAACGGCTCACCGCCGACCACACCGTCGCCGCCGCCGCCGGGGTCGAGGACGAAGCCAAGCTGCCCCCGGCCTTCCGCGGCGTGCTCACCCGCGCCGTGGGGCTGGAACCGGTCGTCATGCTCGAGCATACGCCGACGGACGTGCAGCCCGGCGACCTCTTCCTGCTCTGCTCGGACGGCCTGACCAAGATGCTGCCGGACAAGCAGTTGCAGAAGCTGCTGCGCAAGCTCGGCCGGGGCGCCCTGCCAGACCTCGCCGCGGCACTGGTCGCCGCCGCCAACGCCGCCGGCGGCAAGGACAACGTCTCCGTCGTCCTGATCCGGGCGGCCCAGGAGTTGCCGGCGGCGTACCGCCCCACCGCCGCGGAGCGCGCGGCCGACGAAACGCCGGCGGCGGAAACCGCGGCGGCGGCCGCCACCGCCGAGGCGACGCCCGACACCGCCACGCCGGACACGGACGAGTTCCACAACCGCCCGCCGCCGGCGGCCGGAACGTGAAGGGCGGCACCACGGTGGCGGCCCTCGCCTTGGCCGGGCGCCGGGGCGCCGGCCGGCTCGGCACGCTGTGGAGCACGGCGGAACCGGATCGGGTGGTGAAGCTCTGTCCGGTCGCGGCGCCTTTCTCCCGCCGGCTGCCCGCCGCCGCCGCGCGCCTGGCCGCCTTCCGGCATCCGGGCGTGGCGCCGGTCCACGCGATCCAGCGGCTGCCGGTGGACGGCCGGCCCGTGCTGGCCATGGTGCGGGACTGGGTTCCCGGAACGGCGCTGCCCGACGCCCTGGCGCGGCAAGCGCCCGCCGGCCTTGCCTGGCCCCGCGTCCGTTGCCTCGGCGAGGAGTTGCTGGAAACGCTGGCCGCCGCCACCGCCGCCGGCATTGCGCATGGCAACCTGCATCCGGAAAACCTGATCCTCACGCCGGACGGCCGCTGCGTGCTCACCGATTTCGATTTTCCCCGCGGTCCGGCGGCGGCCTGGCCGGAACGGCGCGGCTGGTCTGGCCCGGCCGATTGGCTCCCGCCCGAAGCGGCCCGGCCGCCGCCGCCGCGGCGCGGTTCCGGGCCGGCCAGGGCCGACCTGTTCAGCCTGGCGGTCTGCCTCTACCAGGCGGCCACGGGCGTCTCCCCCTTCCCGGAACTGCGGAGTCCGCAAACCGGATTGGCAACCTTCCTCCAGGCTTGGCGGAGTCCGCAACCGCCGGAACCGGACTGGGCGCATCCCGTGTTCAGTTGGGCGCCCGGCCTGCGGGAGCTGCTGGCCGCCTGGCTGGCGCCGGAGCCGGCCCGGCGGCCGGCCAGTTTCGCGGCGGCGTTGGCCGTCTGGCGCCGGCTGCCGGCGGCGGCGCCCCGGCTGGCCATTGCCGGCCTGGGTGCGGTCGCGGTCGGGGATGGCGTGGGGCGGGGCGGGCATAGCTTGGTGTTCAAGGGGTTGTGCCTCGCGGCTGGCCGCCGCCGCCAGGTCGCGGTCAAGACGGCCGGCGGCCGGCTGGCGCGCCGGCTGCAACGGGAGGCGGAGCTGCTCCGGGCTTTGCGTCATCCCGCCATCGTCCGGGCCCTGGGCTGGCAACCCGCGGCGGCGGCCGGCGGTTGGGGGGCGCTGGTTTTGGAATGGCTGCCAGACTGGCCGGACGCGGGGCTGCGGGCGCGGCTCCGGAAGGCGCGGGGCCGCGGCCACGGCCACGGCCTGCCGGCGGCCGAGATGATCCGCCTGTTCCGGCGGTTGGCGGCGACCCTGGCCTGGCTCCACGGCCGGCCGGAACCGGTGGCGCATGGCGACCTCAAGCCCGCCAACCTTTACGCGCCCCCCGGAAAGCCGGCCAAGCTGCGGCTGCTGGATTTCAGTTCAGCTCGGAGCGGGGCGGCGCCGGGATGGCAACCGGCAACGACGCCGGGCTACCGGCCGCCCCCCGGAACAACGGCGCTGACCCCCAGCCAGCGGGACTTGTTCGGCTTCGGCTGCTGCCTCTACGAGGCGCTGACCGGCCGCCCAGCCGTGCCCCAGCGGCCGGCGACGGCGCCGTTCCTCCTGCCCGCCTGCCGCGAGCCGGTGTTCCGCCGCCGGCCGGAGCTGGCCACGATTGTCCGCCGGGCGTTGGCGGCGGGCGGGGCGACGGGCTATGGTTCGGCCGATGAACTGCTTGCCGACTTCCGCCCGGCCGGCCGCCGGCGGGCGGGGGCGGCGACGGGTGCCGGAGCTTCCCGGGGAGGTGGCGAATGCGCGTGCGGGCCTGGCTGATGCTGGGGCTGGCCTTTGGGGCCGGCGCGGTGACCGTGCTTGGGCTCGTGGCGTTTTACGGCTGGGGCGGGCGCCCGGCGGCGGCGCCGCCGCCGCCGCCGGCAGCCATGGCGGATGCCGGAGCCGCGGCCATCGAGCGGGCGCGGGCCGCCGCCATCACGATCCAGGTCTTTGCCGGCCCCGCCACGGCGGCGACCGCCCGCGGCAGCGGCTTTGTGCTCGCCCCGGAGGGGTGGGTGGTGACGGCGCTCCATGTGCTGCGCGGCGCTGGCCGCGTTGCCGTGGCGGATTCGCAGGGGCAGCAATGGGCGGTCGCCGGCGTGGCGGCGGCCGACCGCGGCTCCGACCTGGTGCTGCTGACGCTGGCCGGCGCGCCGCCCGCGGCGCGGCTGGCCTTGGGGGAAAGCACGGGGCTGCGCCCAGGCGGGGCGGTGACGGTCATCGGCAGTCCGCTGGGGCTGGCCGGCAGCGTGCTCAACGGCAGCCTGGCCGCGCGCCGCCCCGTGGCCGGCAGCGGCGAATGGCTGCAATTGACGGCACCTCTGGCGGAGGGGGCCAGTGGCGCGCCCGTCCTGGCCGCGGACGGCACGGTGGCCGGCGTGGCGTCCCTGGCGGCCAACGGCCTGGCCGGCGTCGGCTTCGCGGTCCCCGCCGAGGCGGTGGCGGCCTTGCGGGAACGGGCGGCGGCCGGCGCCGCCATGCCGTTCCCGGAGTGGGCGCGGCGGCAGGCCCGGGTGCTGGCCTGGCAGGGGATCACCGCGGATGCCGCCTGGCGCGAAGCCCAGCGGCTGTTGCAAGCTGGGGAGCGGGCGGCGGCGTTCCGGCAGTTGGAACAATTGGCGCAACGCGACCCCGAGAACCCCTTGCTCCTGGTCCAGCTTGCCCGGCTCACCGCGGCGGCGGGCCGCCCGGAGCTGGCGCTGCCGTTCCTGGCCAAGGCGGCGGCGCTGGACGGCGAGGATCCCTGGGTGCATCTTGAATTGGCGCGGACGGCCCGGGCCACCGGCCAAGTGCCCCCGATGGAAATCCTTGGCCACCTCCGCCAGGCCGTGGCGGCCGCCCCCGGCCATGCCCTGGCCTGGCTCGACCTGGGCGTCGCCCTCGAGGAGGCGGGCGACCGGCAGGGGGCCGCCGCCGCCTACCGCCGCGCCGCCGCCCTTGCCCCCGGGCTAACCGCCGCCCAGGAGGCCCGGAACCGGCTTTCCGCGGGAAGTGGCGCCCGGCCCTGATGCCCCGGATGCTTCTTCACCCATGCCCCCCGATGGCAACAGTAGTTTTTCCGTATTGCACGATTACAATGTGTGTGAAATAAATCAGGGAAAATGGCTTGAGTCGTTGCATACCTGTTGTATGCTGAGATGTAAAAGGTGGATCAGAGAGGCTCATGCACCAGCTTAGTGCCATGGCGGAAATACGGATGGGCGCGACCCTGCGAGGGCGGGATGCGACCCGCGCCGTCCCCACGGGTTCCTGTCATTTGATCCGCATTGGCGACATTTCCCAAGACGGCACCTGGCTGAAGGACGCGTTTGTCCGCATCGAGCCCAATGAACCCGTGAAAGTGGACTTATTCCTTCGTCCGGGTGACGTGCTGTTTCCCAACCGGGGCACCCGCGCGACCGCGATTGTCTATTCCCTGAATTTACCGAACACCCTTGCGGGCGCGCAGTTCTTCATCTTGCGGCCAAACCCGGACAGGGTGCTTCCGGAATACTTGGCGTGGTTCCTGCGCACGGAAGAGGCGGCCCGTTACTTTGAGGGCCGGCGCAAGGGCACCTATGTCCAGATCATCCAGCGGAGTGACTTGGCCGAAATGGAGATGCCGGTGCCGCCGCTGGCCGTGCAGCGGAAAATCGTGGATGTCGCCAGCCTGGCGCTGGCGGAACGCGCCATGATGGAGCGTCTTGCGAGATTAAAATCGAAACTGCTAAACGGCCAGCTTATGGCGGCGGCCATGGAGTGCGGTGCCGAGTCGCCGCACTCCACACCAAACGACACCGAAGCGCCAAAACGGACATGCGTACATGAAGAAGATTGACCAAAGCCAGATTAACGATGTCGCCTGGCGCGCCTGTGACACGTTCCGTGGCGTGCTGGATCCGGCGGACTACAAGAATTACATCCTTGTCATGGTCTTCCTCAAATACATCTCGGATGTGTGGAACGACCATCGCGAACGCTACCTCAAGGAGTTCGACGGAGACCTGGCCCGCGTGGAACGCCGCCTTGCCCGTGAACGCTTCCAACTCCCGGACGGCTGCGACTTCAAAAGTCTCTACGAATACCGGAACCAGGCCGACATCGGGGAGCGGATTGATGTGGCCCTGGGGGAAATCGAAGAGGCCAACAAGGAGAAGCTGGAAGGGGTCTTCCGCGAGGTCAGCTTCAATTCGGAAACCAAGCTGGGGCAGACCCGGGACCGCAATGCCCGCCTGAAGCACCTCCTGGAGGATTTCAACGACCCGCGCCTTGACCTGCGGCCCTCAGTGGTGGGGGACGTGGATGTGATCGGCAATGTCTATGAATACCTGCTGGAGCGCTTCGCCTCCGACGCCGGCAAGAAGGCCGGGGAATTCTACACCCCCGGCCAGGTTTCCACCCTGCTGGCCCGACTGCTCGCGCCGAAGAAAGGGGACACCATCTGCGATCCCGCCTGCGGTTCCGGCTCGCTGCTGATCAAGGTGGGGCGCCAGGCCGACAAACGGGACTTCGCCCTCTTCGGCCAGGAAAGCAACGGCACCACCCACGCCCTCTGCCGGATGAACATGTTCCTGCATGGCATGGACAACTTCCGCATCGAGTGGGGCGACACCCTGCGCAATCCGCGCCTGGTCGAGCATGACCAGCTCATGAAGTTCGACATCGTCGTCGCCAATCCGCCCTTTTCCCTGGAGAAGTGGGGCATCGAGGAGGCCACGACCGACACCTTCCGCCGCTATCACCGCGGCCTGCCGCCCAAGTCCAAGGGCGACTACGCCTTCATCACCCACATGATCGAGACCGCCCGCGAGGGCACCGGCCGGGTCGGGGTCGTCGTGCCCCACGGCGTCCTCTTCCGCGGCGGCGCCGAGGGCCGGATCCGGCGGAAATTCATCGAGGAAAACCTGCTGGAAGCCGTCATCGGCCTCCCGGCCAATCTCTTCTTTGGCACCGGCATTCCCGCCGCCATCCTGCTCTTCAACAAGGCCAAGACCCACGGCGACGTCCTCTTCATCGACGCGTCCCGCGAGTACCGGGACGCCAAGAACCAGAACGTCCTCACCGACGAGCACCTCGACAAAATCGTCCGCACCTGCCGCGCCTTTGAGACCGTGCCCAAGTACGCCTACCGCGCCACCGCCCAGGAACTGGCCGACAACGAGTTCAACCTCAACATCCCCCGCTACGTCGACACCTTCGAGGAAGAGGCCGAGATCGACCTCGCCGCCGTGAAACAGGAAATCGCCGGACTGGAAACAGATCTCGCCGCCGTGCGCCAGAAGATGGCCGAGCATCTCAAGGAGTTGGGGCTGTGAAGAAGACCAGCAGCGCTTTGATTGAGGTCCAGGGCACAGCGGTTTCCATTCTCTCCGGCAAGGATGGCGATTACATCTCGCTCACCGACATGCTTAAGGCGAAGGACGGAGACTTCTTCATCTCGGACTGGCTCCGCAACCGCAACACCGTGGAATTTCTTGGCATCTGGGAGTCCGTTTTCAATCCCGCTTTTAATTATGGCGAATTCGCCGCAATTAGAAGTCAGGCGGGTCTGAATAATTACAAGATCAGCGTGAAAGAGTGGGTCGAAAAGACCAACGCCATCGGCCTGAAGGCAACGGCTGGGCGGTACGGCGGCACCTTCGCGCATCCCGACATCGCCTTCGAGTTCGGCATGTGGATCAGTCCCGAATTCAAGATTTACCTGGTCAAAGAATTCCGCCGGCTCAAGGAAGACGAGAACCGCCGCCTGTCCTTGGCTTGGAATCTCAACCGCACCCTCGCCAAGCTCAACTACCGCATTCACACCGACGCCATCAAGGATCACCTCATCCCCGCCGCCCTGACGCCCGAGCAGATCAGCTTCACCTATGCCACCGAGGCCGACGTGCTGAACGTCGCGCTGTTCGGCCAGACCGCCCGGCAATGGCGCGAGGCCAATCCCGGCCAGGACGGCAACATGCGCGACTACGCGGCCATCGAGCAGTTGCTGGTCCTGGCCAACATCGAGGGCATGAATGCCGAGTTCATCCGCATGGGCCTGCCCCAGCCCGACCGCCTGCTCCGGCTGAACCAAATCGCCATCCGCCAACTCCAGTCCCTGACCGCCAGGGCCGCCGCGAATGCCTTGGATTTTAAGCCGGAGTCGGGGGTATGAAACACAATGGAGCAAAGTGCCCGCCAACGGGTTCGGGAACTCTCCGGAATTTCCGGATTATTCAAGCTACTGGTCACGCCAGTTGTTCGGGAATTCCGAATAACTTAAATGCGTGCGGCCGGATCACGGCGGAACTCGCCCGCGACCACGCCGAGAGCGAGTTCGAAAAATACCGCATCGTCCAGGACCGGCTGTTCGAGTCCGATTTTGACCGCCTGACCAAAGAGTTTCCAGGGGGATCCCATGAATAGTTCCCCAAGCAATGCCCCGTTTAATCCCGTCGAATTCATCCGCATGGGCCTGCCCCAGCCCGACCGCCTGCTCCGGCTGAACCAAATCGCCATCCGCCAACTCCAGTCCCTGACCGCCAGAGACACGGCAAGGGCCTTGAGCGCCAAACCGGAGGCGAGAGTATGAAGATATTGCCTGATACGCCAAAGACGTGGAAACTTCATCCTATTGGGTCATTTGTCTCCGAACTCGAGTCTGGTGTTAGCGTGAATTCCTCTGAGTTGGACGGCGACCGCAGTTCTCTGATTCTCAAAACGAGTTGCGTTTCGACTGGCCGATTCGATGTGAATGAAGCAAAACCTGTAGTTCGTTCAGAACTTGGGCGTCTGCGCTGTCCTGTACGCAAGGGAAGCATCATAATCAGTCGAATGAATACGCCTGATTTGGTAGGTGCTAACGCCTATGTGTCGGCAGAAGTTTCAGGTGTCTATTTGCCTGACAGGCTTTGGCAAGCGATTTGGAAAGAAGACGCACAACTTGATCCCAGGTGGCTCGCACAAATACTTGCGTCTTCTGCTGGTCGAACCTTTTTGAAATCTATCGCTTCGGGAACGAGTGATAGCATGAAGAATATCTCAAAGGAGGCGTTCTTGTCAGCGGAAGTCCCCACACCTCCCCTCCCCGAACAGCGCAAGATCGCGGAGATCCTCACCGCCTGGGACGATGCCCTGGAGAAACTCGACGCCCTCATCGCCGCCAAAGAACGCCGCAAAAAAGCCCTCATGCAGCAGTTGCTGAGTGGCAAGATGCGGGGATCCGAATGTTCTGGCAAGTGGATTACCGCCAAACTGGGTGACCTGTTCACAGAACGAGTCGAACAAAACCGCCCCGATCTTGATCTGTTGTCAATTACCGCAGACCGCGGCATCGTTCGGCGAGATGGTTTGGCAAAACGTGACACCTCCTCCGAGGATAAATCCAAATATCTGCGCATCGCCCCCGGGGACATCGGGTACAACACCATGCGCATGTGGCAAGGAGTGTCAGCCGTCTCTGCGCTCGAGGGAATTGTGAGCCCAGCCTACACGATCTGCACTCCCACCAAAGGCATTGACGTCCGCTTTGCTGCACATCTCTTCAAATTCCGACACACGATTCATCTTTTCCATCGATATTCACAGGGTCTGGTGGACGATACGCTTAACCTCAAGTTTCCTGTTTTTGCGGCCATAGAAGTCTTCATCCCCGCCGACATCGAAGCGCAACGCCGAATCGCCGCCATTCTCGACACCTGTGACGACGAGCTCCGCCTCCGCCGCGCCCAGCGCGCCGCCCTCGACCAACAGAAACGCGGGCTGATGCAAAAGCTTTTGACTGGGCAGTTACGAGTTCACGCCTAAACGAAGGGGGAGCAATGATGGCTACACATACGAACACACGATTTCGGCATCTTTCCGGCGATAATCCGGTACGTAGTCGACTCGAAACGCTACGGTCATCCGTCCAACCCCTGCTGGCAACGGAGTTGCTTCTGCACTTCACTGACCACAGCGTTGATCACTCCGACAGGGTGGCTGGCTTTGTGGATGAACTAATCTCTCCAATCCAAGAGGGGAATCGTGCTTTGCAGGAGAATGAGTTGGCGGCTCTATACGCGGCCTGCTACCTCCATGACTTGGGAATGCATGTCGAAGCGGTCTCTGAGCTTTCGACTGTTTCGTCGCGGCTCATGGGAGAGTCGTGGAATGACCTCAGCAAGGAGGCCAAAGAGAAATTTATCCGCAGCCATCACCATAGAATATCCGCCGAATTGGTATGCCTAGCTGCAAAATATCAAGGCCCATGTTCAATCCTCCCCGTAAATGGCCTCTTCCCTGAGGAAATCGCGTTACTCTGCGCCATACACCAACTCGACTTGGATGTCTCGGACCAGCAGTCCGAATATTCGCGTAATACGGAGCAACGCAAAGGGCTACGCATGGATCTCTTGGGGGCGGTTATACGAATCGCCGATATCCTCGACGATACACAATTCCGCGCCTGCCGTGAGAAGGCGAAAATACTTTGTCTCCCGGCGAACTCACAAAGTCATTGGTGGCACCATTACTACACGGAACACATCTCCGTTGATCGGGGCGCAATAACGATTGAATTTGAGTTCCCAGCTAATCGAAGAGCCGATTACGAACGTGTCGTACCCTGCCTTCAGGTACCATTAATTCAAGAGGAAGTCCGGCGGCACGAAGGGGTGCTAACCGCGCACGGACTGATGAGAAGCGTTACGTATCGGGTTATCGGATCCTCCTACGATGCGAAAGAGGCCATGCCAGACAGCGTCTATTTGGCGATGGCAGCCGAATTGCAACACCGTGAATTGACGGCTACAGATCGCAGACGTTTGGCGGCTTTGGAATATCTTCGCCATACTCGTTCCGCCGCGAAACGGCAATTCGCCGAGTTGGAGGAACGCAAAGCGCTGATACCCGCAGCAGACTATATCGAGCAGGCTTGGCAATTTATGAAAAGCCTACATGACGTTGGTGGGATCCGATCAGCAAGGGTGGAGTTCGATCACGCTTACAGCGCTGTTAAAAATAGTTTGCCGGCGCGCCAGAAAATGGACTATGGTCTCCGTCTTGCAACCTGGCAGATAAAAGATTATGGATCTTTTTTGGCCATAATGTTGCTTCAGGAGCTTATGCCTCTTGTTCAGGATTTGGCTACCGATGATCCGCTTAAATTCACTTACTACCGGCAGAAATTTCTTGCGCTTTATGACTTGGCCATCCACTACAAAGAGGCGACTGAGGCGGGACGCCAAGCTGTTGCAATTGCGTTATCAAAAGGAGATCGGGACCTGATGGTCGCGGATCTGATTGAAATGGCATTCTTACTCGGCGAACCGGGTGATGCTCTCGGGTATAGTCACGAATTTGGCGTACTGGATACAGGGGCGTTGCGCACGCGAATGTTGGGTTGGCGTTTGAAGGCTATGGCTGGGGGCGTCGATGCCGTACTTGATATCTTAACAAAATTGACATGGACTACAGCCCATGACGTGGCTGAAGAAGCCAGCGTTCTGTTGCTCAAAGCCGAATTGTTTTATTTTGAAGGCAGGTTTGGTGAGGCTCTCGCTGTCTTTAGAAACGAGTTATGGCCCAAACTCGAAAGCTTGCCAGCCGAACTGTCTGGGACGTGCGTCGCTTGCTACCAGTCGGTCTCCATGCAGGCACAAGAGAAGGAATCGTTGGCTGGATTCTACGATTCAGTAGACGAAAGGAATTTTTCGGAGATTTCGCGGGAGGACCAACGCAACTCATTGCATGGACTAGACGCGGCAGAAGCTGATAAGCATTATGATGCTATGGCATATCTGGCTCGTGCCGCCAGAACCGCCTATTGTGGGAACGAATGGTTCGCGTTCCAATGGTCTTGTGCTCGCTTGGCCAGAGAATGCGTTAAGGTCAACTTTTTGCGAGACGCAGTGTTCTATGGTCTTTTGTCGCACGACGACAAGGTGGTGAAGGTCGTTGTTGCCGCATTGCGGAATTCGCGGCAACCGGAGAAGCTTGGTGAATCATTCATGCACCTTCTGAAATTCGCCCATCTGGCGACCCATGCAAAGACCGCGTGTGACATATTTGGCGAACTTGCTGATGAACTTCCAGACCACCTTCTCCCAGAAGTGCTCAAATACCTGTTGGCCAAGACACGGGTATGCGACAAGGCCATGTTGTCCCCTTGGGAGGCCTCTCGGGCTGCTTGGAAGGCTCTTGGAGCTCTCATGCCCCGGTTTGATACGGCAACCACAGAGAGAGTGGCTGATGCAGTAATTGCTTTCCCCGATTGGTCTAAGGTTGGGATTACGCGGATGGAAAAGATCCAAGTCCTCACCCACGCCGTGCCGAAGCTCACGCATACCAAGCTTCGGTCTTTGGCTGAGCTGTGCCTTCCCCTTGTTACAACGGGCAAGTTCGACTACGATTTCCGCGAATCGTGGGAATTAGTGTGTGATGTCGCGGAGAGAAGTGATGTGGAAACAAAGCATGCAATGGCCAAAGTCCTGTATCCATCGGGCGCTTTTTGCGACAACGGGCTATTGCTTGGCGCAACGGAACTGTTCGATGTTGACCCGAACCCTGAAGAACTGAGTACCTTTGCCGCGCGTGTCCTCACGAGATTGCAGGGGCAGGTTCGTGTACTGGCTCCCGAAACAGAGGTTCCGGCAACTGGCGGGGCTACAGTCACAAGGGTTGTCCAAGGTAAAAAAAATGTAACATACGAGTCACCCGCAATCCCCCTATGGGGCTTGTCGCGACACTTCGAAGAATTACCGGAACAAACGCGGAAGACGTTTGCCGAGGCGTTGCTGGCTAGTCTGAGCAACCCCGAGGATTCAGTACAGAATAAAGTTACGGCCTTGGAACTAATTCCAATCCTCTATTTGCATGTGTCTTCCTTCGAGAAAAACGCTATTACGAAACAAGTTTTGACTCTTGCAGAGAACGAACAGTCTCTTCCTTCGGGGGCAACTACGCCAGAAGATGCCGCTAATCCTCTGCAACGCTTCAGGATTTCTATGGGGGGGCCAGCAGACATTATTGCTGCGGCCATTCATTGCTTGGCAATGCTTGAGGAAGCCGAACCTGGTGCAATAGGGCCCCGGCTTTCCGCGGTGTTCGAACATGCCCTGACACACAACGACCCTAAAATTCGGCGATTCACGTTTCGTGCACTTCAACATCGGGTGTCGAGAACAAGGACTGTAATGGACAAAGTGGTCCTTGGTACTAGGGACGACAATCCCGTTACTGCGGCAGCGGCTTTCTACGTTATCACACGTGCTGAAGCGGTGGAACTCGACCCTATCATGGTGGGATCTATTTTGTATTCCTTGTCGTTTGCCGCAAGATCCAGCGAGACCCGATTGCGTAAAGCAGCTTCTGCCGTGGTTGCCAAATTGTCGCGGTTTGCGGATGCCGAGCACCAGCCAGTATTGGCGAGGCTTAAGGATCAACTGGCTGCGGATCAATGTTTTTCCGTGCGGGAAGCCCTGTGCGATACAAAGCAATAAAGTTAACGCGACGGGTAGTTGTGTGAATATGAGATGTTGCACCACGGAGCTGCAATCGCAATGACCACCCCATCCTTCCAGGAATCGCCTATCAGCCAGATCCCGGCGGCGCGGCTGCTGCAGCAGCTTGGGTATGCGTGCCTGAGCCCGGAGGGGCGTCTGTGTCTATTGTGCCGGGCGTGGCCGGCAGGGGCGCGGGGGAGGGTGCGGGAGGACACGGATCTGCACGGACCTACACGGACCTACACGGACCTACACGGACCTACACGGACCTACACGGACAAGCACGGACAAGCACGGACGGAGGGCGGCGCAAGGACAAGGGAAAGAACGCGGGGCGTGGGGCGATGGAACATTTGCCTGCGCTGCCGTCCGTGTCGGTGTCCGTGTCGGTCCGTGACCCGCGCGGAACAAAAGGGGGACGGCCCAGATGAACGAAAATGACAGCCTTTTGCCGAGGCATGGCGGATACAAGCATCTGCTCTCGTACCAGATGGCGGAGTTGGTCTTTGACATCACGGTGCGGTTCTGCGAGAAGTATGTTCCGGTCGCGGATCGCACGAACGACCAGATGGTTCAGTCGGGCCGTTCCGGTTTTCAGAATATTGCGGAAGGTTCAGTTGATTCCGGCATTTCCAAGAAGAGCGAAATCAAGCTCACCGGGATCGCCATTGGCTGCCTGGATGAACTGGCCAAGGACTATCGGAAATATCTCCAAAGGAAGCGGCTGGAGGAGTGGCTCCCGCAGCATCCGGCCTTGCTGGATTTGAAGGGTAGGCAAGTGAAGTCGCTGGAGGAGTTCCGGGGGTGGGTCAAGAGTGTCTGGGAGGCTTCGGCCAAGAGTTGTCCGCCGGATCAGATCGTGGCGAACGGGGCGCTGTCGTTGTTGAATCTTGCGCTTTACCTGACCCGGAAGCAGTTGGCCGCACTGGAGAAGAAGTTTTTGGCAGAGGGCGGTATCACGGAACGGTTGTATCGGCTGCGGAAGGCGGCGCGGGAGCAGGGGGCGGGGGGCACGGACTCACGGACTCACGGACAAACACGGACAAACACGGACAAACACGGACGGACTGTGGGTGGATAAATGAGTGACATGCGGGCAAAAAATAACGGGGTGGCACCGAGCTTCCAGGAATCGCACATCAGCCAGATCCCGGCGGTGCGGCTGTTGCAGCAGCTTGGGTATGCGTACCTGAGCCCGGAAGAAATATATGCGGAACGGCGGACGAAGCTGCGGTATGTGCTGCTGGAGAATGTGCTGGCCCGGCAGTTGAAACGCCTGAACTCGGTCTCGTTCAAGGGACAGTCGGCGCCGTTCTCGGACGAGAATATCGCCAAGGCGATCGAGGCGCTGCGGGAGGTGCCGTTTGACGGACTGGTGCGGACCAGCGAGAAGGTGTATGACCTGCTGACCTTGGGCAAGAGCCTGGACCAGGCCATCGGCGGTGAGACCAAGGGGTTCACGCTGCGCTACATCGACTGGGCGAACCCGCGGAACAATGTCTTCCATGTCACCTCGGAATTCGAAGTGGAGCGGACGGGCAGCCGGGAGACGCGGCGGCCGGACATCGTCTGTTTCGTCAATGGCATCCCGTTCGTGGTGATCGAGTGCAAGCGGCCGGAGGAGAAGCATTCCCTGGAACAGGCCGTCAAGCAATCGATCCGGAATTGGCAGGGGGACGAGATCCCGCAGCTCTTTCTTTACAGCCAGCTCGTGCTGGCCTTGAACAAGAACGAGGGGAGTTATGCCACCACCGGCACGCCGGTCAAGTTCTGGGCGAAATGGCGGGAGATGCGGGATGTGGACGCGGAGGTGCGCGCCGCCATCAATGGTCCGGTGCGGCGCGAGGAGCATGAAAAGCTGTTCAAGGGCGCGTTTGCGTATGCCAAGCAGGCGGTGGAGGAGCAGGCGGTGCTGGAACGCGAGCCAACGGAGCAGGACCGGCTGATCTGGGCGCTGTGCCGTCCGGAGCGGTTGATCGAGCTGGCCCGGCAGTTTGTGTTGTATGACGAGGGCGGCGCGGTGAAGAAGGTGGCGCGCTATCAGCAGTACTTCGCCATCCGCAAGACGCTGGAGCGGGTGCGCCAGCGGGACACGGCGGGCCGGCGCAAGGGCGGCGTGATCTGGCAGACCCAGGGCTCGGGCAAGTCGCTGGTCATGGTGCTGCTGGGCAAGGCCCTGGCGCTGGACGAGCAGATCAAGAATCCCCGGATCGTGATCGTCACGGACCGGATTGACCTGGACGAGCAGATCTGGAAGACCTTTCACCAGTGCGGCAAAGAGCCGCGCATGGCCAGGACCGGGAAGCATCTGCTGGAGTTGTTGCAGGACGACCGCGTGGCGGTGATCACCACGGTGCTCGACAAGTTCCGGGCCGCCGCAAATTTAGAGTGCGGCGCCTCGGCACCGCTTTCTTTCGCGAGCCTCGGCTCGCGTTCATTTGGCTTGTCTGGTTCGCAGGGGAGCGGCCGCCTCGGCGGCCTTAGGAAAAGTGGCGCCGAGTTGCCGCACTCCACACCGGATGACGCTACGCCGCACGCGATACCGGAGGGTGCCGGGGCGGCGTTTTTGGCGGACAATATTTTCGTGCTGGTGGATGAAAGTCATCGCAGCCAGTACGGCGAGGCGAATATCCGGATGCGGAAAGCGTTGCCGAATGCCTGCTTTATCGGGTTTACCGGCACCCCGCTGATGAAAGCGGAGAAGAACACGGCCCGGAGCTTTGGCGGCTTCATCGAGCCCGCCTACACCATCCGCGACGCCGTAGCCGATGCGGCCGTGGTGCCGCTGCTCTACGAAGGCCGTCACGTCATGCAGAACGTGAATCAGAAGGCCGTTGACCTGATGTTCGAGGGGATGTGCCAAGAACTGACGCCCGAGCAGCGGGCCGACCTGAAACGGAAGTTCGCGTCACGCAACGAGCTCAATCGCCTGGAAAGCCGCTTGTACCTGATCGCGTGGGATGTGTCCAGGCATTTCTCCACGCAATGGGCTGGCACGGGGTTCAAGGGGCAACTGACGGCTTCCGGCAAGAAAGAGGCGCTGATCCTGAAACGCTTCCTTGACGGGTTCGGGAAGGTCTCCAGTGAAGTGGTCATTTCCGGCCCCCAGGAGATTGAAGGCGAGGACGGGGTCTCGGTGATCAAAGAGGAGAGCGTGGAGAAATTCTGGAACGCGATGATGGAGAAGTACGGCTCGGAGAAGGAATACAACCGGCAGATTATCGGTGGCTTCAAGAACGCGGACACGCCCGAGATCATCATCGTGGTGGACAAGTTGCTCACCGGGTTCGATGCCCCGCGCAACGTGGTGCTGTACATCGCCCGCAGCCTGAAAGAACACACCCTGCTGCAGGCCATTGCCCGTGTCAACCGCCTGCACCCCGGCAAGGATTTCGGCTACATCATTGACTATTACGGCGTGGTCACGCAGTTGCATGAGGCACTGGAGCTTTACAGCGCCTTGGAAGGCAAGTTCGACCAGGAAGACCTGGACGGAACGCTGACGGACGTGATGGAAGAACTCAAACGGCTACCGAAGCTGCACGACGCGCTCTGGGACCTGTTCCGGGAAATCACCAACAAAAAGGACGAGGAAGCCTTTGAATTGGCGCTGGAGAAGCCGGAGCGGCGGGAAGAGTTCTACACCAAGCTCTCGAAGTTCTGCCGCGCCCTGAAGATGGGACTGTCCAGCATTCATTGGGTGAGCGCCACGCCGGCAGCCACGCTCGAACGCTACAAGCGGGACGCCGTGTTCTTTCAAAAGCTGCGCGCCTCCGTGAAGATCCGCTATGCCGAGGAGATCGATTACTGGGAGTACGAGGCACAGATCCAAAAGATGCTGGCGACCTATGTGCAGGCGGACGAGGTCATCCAGGTGGTGGATCCGGTGAACATCTTTGAACGCAGCGCGTTCGAAAAGGAAGTCGAGAAGGCGCGATCTCCCCGAGCCCAGGCCGACATCATCGCCAACCGAACCAAGAAAACAATCACCGAAAAAATGGAGGAAGATCCATTTTTCTACCGAAAATTCTCCCTGCTGCTGGAGCAGACGATTGCCGAGTACAAGGAGCAGCGCATCACCGAAGCCCAGTACCTGGCCAAGGTGAAGGAGATCATGGAAAGCGTGCGTGACCGGCGCAAGGCGAACCTGCCGTATTCCCTCGATGGCAATGAGTTTGCCCAGGCGATCTACGGGGCGGTTTCCGAACAGTTCTCGCCGGCCGGCGGCTGGGAGGTACACGACAACTCCGAACCCTACGGAAGCAAGGTGGTCCCCGGGGAGGCCGGCCTGGATCAGATCCGCGCGGAAATGAGTCTGCGCATGGAGGAGATCATCCGGAATGAGGCCATTGTCAATTGGCGCGACAATCCGGACGCGCAGAACCGGATGCGCAATCAGATGGATGATTTCCTGTTCCAGCTCCAGCGCACCCGGGGGATCATGCTCTCCCTGGAACAGATGGACTCCCTGATCGAAGCGTGCCTGAGCATTGCGCGCAACCGCCCCGACGACGTATGACGCGAGTATGGAGTGCGGTGCCTCGGCACCGCTTTTTGTACGGCCGCCTCGGCGGCCGTTCAGACTCAAACTCAGACGCGAGCCGAGGCTCGCGAAGAAAAGCGGCGCCGAGTCGCCGCACTCCATAACGGACGATGGCGAAGCGCCGCACTCCATCTGATGAAAACCATCACCACAACCGCCGGGATCTGTACGCTCAAACGATCCTCCCGCCGCACGCTTGCCATCAGCGTGCTGCCGGACGGAACGGTGGAGGCCACTGCGCCTCTGAACGCGACTCTGCCTGAGATCCGGCAGAAAGTCGAAAAGCGCGCCGGTTGGATCCGGCGCCAGGTCCGCTATTTCGCCACCCTGCATGCCGAACGTCCGGAACGGCGGTACTGCACGGGCGCGACCCATCGTTACCTCGGCCGGCAGTACCGGCTGAAGGTGGCCCAGGCGGAGTCCCCGGACGTCAAGTTGCGGGGTGCCTATCTGCACATCCGTTCCCGAACCGTTTCCAGCAAGGCCGTCGCCGCGTTGCTTGCGGGCTGGATGCGGGAGAAGGCCAGGGAGCAGTTCGGCCGCCGCCTGGGGAAATGGCGGGACTGGTGCGTCAAACGGAAGCTGCCGGAACCCAGGTTGCACCTGCTCGAGATGCCCAAGCGCTGGGGCAGCGCCCGGGCGAACGGCCACATTTTCCTGAACCCGGAACTGGTGCGTGCGCCGTCGCCTTGCATTGACTACGTGATCACCCACGAGGTTTGCCATGTGAGATATCCGCGGCACGACAAAGGGTTCTATGCCGAGCTTGAGAAACTGTGCCCCCAATGGCGGGAGATCAAGCACCGCCTGGAATCGTTGGATCTGTAAGCTGGGATGCAGATGGCAACGAGTGCAAAGGGTGCCAGCCACTGGCGGGTGGTTGAGGGATTAGGTTAGAGGGCCATGTCTGAAGAGTCCCGTCCGTCCCCGCCCCCGCCTCGCCGTCTCAGCAAGGTTCCGGCCGCGCCGCCGCCCGGCCCAGCGGCGGTGGCGGCGGCCGTGGCCGTTGCGGAGTCCGCAATGGCGGTGGAGAGCCTGCGGATCTTGCTGCCGGTGCCGGGGCAGAGCTTTGTCGGCGTCGAGGTGCCGAACCGGGTGTTGCCGGCGGCGGGTGCCAGGCGTCAGGAGAGTCCCTGGATTTGGCCGGCGGCGTCGAGGTCGATCTGGCGGTAGGCGGGGGTGGAGCCGAAGCCGGGCATGGTGCGCATTTCGCCGGCCAGGAGGTAGACGAAGCCGGCGCCGGCGGAGAGGCGGGCGTCGGTGATGGGGAACTCGTAGCCCCGCGGCCACCCCTTGAGCGCGGGGTCGTGGGAGAGGGAGAGGTGGGTCTTGGCCATGCACACGGGGAGGTCGGCGGCGCCCCACTCCGCGAAGCGCTGGAGCGCCTTTTCCGCCGCGGGCGCGTAGCTGACCCGGGCGGCGCCGTAGAGATCCCGGCAGAGCGTCTCGATCTTCGCCTTCAATGGCTGGTCGAGGTCGTAGTAGAAGCGTTTGGGGGCGGGAGCCGCGGCCTCGGCGGCGGCCACCACGGCCCGGGCCAGGGCTTCGCCGCCGGCGCCGCCTTTCGCCCACAGCTCGCTGACCTCGGCGGCGGCCGCGCCGGCCGCCAGCGCCCGCTCGCGGATCCGCTCCAGCTCCTCCGGATGGTCGCTGGCAAAGCGGTTGATCGCGACGACCGCCGGCACGCCGGTCTTGCGGATGTTGGCGAGGTGCGCCTCCAGGTTGCACAGCCCCGCGTCGAGGTCGGCCAGGTTCTTCGCCACCAGTCCCGGCGGCAGCGGCTTGCCGGCCACGACCTTGAACTTGCCGGAGTGCATTTTCAGGGCGCGGACGGTGGCGACGACCACGGCGCAGTCGGGGAGCAGCCCCGAGGCGCGGCATTTGATGTCCAGGAACTTTTCGAAGCCCATGTCGGCGCCGAAGCCGGCCTCGGTGACCACATAGTCGCCCAGCCGCCGCGCCAGCCGGTCGGCGATGATCGAGCTGTTGCCGTGGGCGATGTTGGCGAAGGGGCCGGCATGGACGAAGGCCGGCGTGCCCTCCAGCGTCTGCATCAGGGTCGGCTTCACCGCCTGCGTCAGCAGCGCCGCCATGGCGCCGGCGGCGCCCAGGTCCTCCGCGGTCAGTGGCCGGCCGTCCTTCGCGAAGCCGAAGATCATTTTCCCCAGCCGCCGGCGCAAGTCATGCAGATCCTCCGCCAGTGCCAGGATCGCCATGACCTCGCTGGCGACGGTGATGTCGAAGCCGGTCTCGCGGGGGACGCCGTTCTCCTTGCCGCCCAGGCCGGTGACGATCCGGCGCAGGGCGCGGTCGTTGATGTCCACCACCCGGCGCAGGGTGATTTCATCAATGTCCAAGGGGTTGCCGAGCAGCAGCGAGCTGTCGGCGGCGGCGGCCAGCAGGTTGTGGGCGGCGCCGACGGCGTGGACGTCGCCGGTCAGGTGCAGGTTGAAGTCCTCCATCGGCACCACCTGGCTCCAGCCGCCGCCCGCCGCGCCGCCCTTGATCCCGAACACCGGCCCCATGGAGGGTTGGCGGATGCAGACAATCGCTTTCTTGCCGAGCCGGTTCAGCGCCTGCGTCAGGCCGATGGTGGTGACCGTCTTGCCTTCCCCGAGCGGGGTCGGGGTGATGGCGGTGACGACCACGTACTTGCCGGCCGGGGCGGTGGTGGCGGCGAGCCGTTTCAGCACGGCGGCCGCGTCCACCTTCGCCTTGAACCAGCCGTAGGGCTCGATCTCGGCGGTGCGGAGTCCGCAGCCGGCGGCGATTTCCAGGATCGGCTTCGGGGTGGCGGCGCGGGCGATCTCGAGGTCGGACTGCATGGTGGGGGGCGGCCTCCGGCGGCGGCGGGGCGGGTGGTGGCGGGCGGGCGCGTTCCGGTAATGTGGCACGGGCGGGGGAAATGCAAAGCCGGAAAAAGGCGGCGGCGGGGAATCTCCGCCACAATGCCGGGCGGATCGAAGCTGGAAACCCGAAGCTGGGAGTCGGCACGCCGTGGGCACCGCCGGGAGTTCCGCTTGCCGCGGCCGGCGTGAGGTCAAGTGGTTCCGGTGGTTTCGGGGATGGCGGGTTCGGCGGGCAGGTAGGCGCCGTCCTCAGCCAGATGGCGCCCCTTCCAGCGGCCGCCGCGCTCGGCGCCGGCGGTGTTCCGGCGCCCCAGGTTCTGCCCCACCAGGCTCGTCACGGCAATGCCGACGCCGACCATCGGCATGAAGGGCAGCAGGTTCCAGTTGAAGGTGATGGTCACCGCGGCGCTCACCACCCGCCCCGCCGCCGCGCCGGCGATGCCGAGGCGGGGGAAGCCCCATTTGCCGAAAATCAGCACGTAGTTCAGGAAGAGATTGACCAGCAGCGCGGCGAAGTTGGCGGTCATGATGACCCGGGTGCGGCCGATGCCGGAGAAGAAGCCGGCCAGGTGCCGGGCGTGCAGCGAACGGAGCAGCGACATGGGCGGGGGGGGCGGGCCTTTCCGGGAAGACGGCGGGGCAAAAGGGGGGAAGGATAGCCACATCCCCGGAAAAGTAAAGCGCCGGACACGGTTTCCCAATCGTCCCCGTCCTCGAATCGGAAGGCATCAGCCATATTCCTGAACTTCTGCCACAGGCGTCCCATAGTGCCCTGTAAAACTGAAAACTTCACCACGGGCGGCGCTGCGCTTTGCCCTGGGCTACGCTGCCCCTGGGCCTTCAGCCCGTCCGCTCCATTGTCCTTTGCCGGGGCGGACGCCCCGTGGGCCCGGGCGGATCCCATCCCTCAGCGGCGGCGGAGTTCGACCCAGGTGACGCCGCCGCCGCCGGGGTCGGCGCCGCCGCGGCCGAGGCGGAAGCGCAGGGCCAGCGGGTGGCGGCGGAGGTGTTCGTGGATCGCGGCTTGCAGGCGGCCGCTGCCAAAGCCATGGACGATCCAAACCTCGGGGAGGCCGGCGAGCGCGGCCCGGTCCAGGTACTGGTCGAGCAGCGGCAGCGCTTCGTCAACCCGCCGGCCGATGAGGTGCAGTTCGCCGCCAGGCGCGGACTCCGCACGGGGGAGGCGGAGGGTGGCGGGCTTTGGCGGGGCGGCGTCGGTGGCCTCGGCGGGGCCCTGGCGGCGGCCGGCGTCGGCGGCCTTGAGGCGGTAGCGGAGGCCGCCCAGTTCGACTTCGAGCTGGGCGCCGGCGTCCGAGACGGCGACGATGCGGGCATTGGCCTGGAGTTTCTCGACCCAGACGGTGCGGCCGGGGCGGAGTTCCCGTGGCGGTGCCGGCTGGGGCGGTTTGGGCGCGGTTTCGGCGGCGGCGGTTTCGAGGGTGTGGCGGCGCTGCTCCAGGGTGGCGCGGGCTTCCCGGGCCTTGGCGCGGCGTTCTTCGTCGCCGGCGGCAGCGGCGAGGCCGCTGAGGATGCGTTCCATTTCGCGGCGGGTGTTGGCGACGAGGGCGGCGGCCTGGCGTTCGGCGTCGTGGAGGAGCTGGCGGCGTTCGTGGCGGAGGCGGTCGAGCTGGTCGCGGAGGCGGCGGCGTTCGTCGGCGAGGCCGGTGGCGGTTTCGCGGCTCTCCCGTTCCTGGCGGGCGGCTTCGCGCTGGGCGTCCTCGATGGTGGCGAGCATGGTTTCCAGGCGCAGCACGTCGCTGGCGAGCAGTTCCTTGGCGCGGGCGAGGACCGGTTCCGGGAAGCCGACGCGGGCGGCGACGGCCAGGGCGCGGCTGGCGCCCGGCGCGCCGATTTCCAGGGCGTACTCCGGCTGGAGGGTGTCCGGGTTGAAGCGGACGGCGGCGTTGTGCATCCCCGGCCGGTCCTGGACGAAGCTTTTGAGGGCGCCGAGGTGGGTGGTGGCGAGGGTGAGGCCGCCCCAGCCGGCGAGCTGGTCGAGGACGGCGGCGGCGAGGGCGGCGCCTTCCAGCGGGTCAGTGCCGGTGCCGGCTTCGTCGAGGAGGACGAGGGCGGGGCGGGCGGCGGCGGCGGCGGCGAGGGTTTCGCGGAGGCGGCGGAGGTGGCCGGTGAAGGTGCTGAGGTCGCTGCCGAGCGACTGTTCGTCGCCGATGTCGGCGAGGACGGCCTGGAACCAGGGGAGTTCGCCGCCGTCGGCGATGGGGAGGGGGAGCCCGGCCTGGGCCAGGAGGGTGAGGAGGCCGAGGGCCTTGAGGGCGGCGGTCTTGCCGCCGCTGTTGGGGCCGGAGATGAGCAGGACGCGGGTGTCGGCGGGGAGTTCGAGGTCGAGGGGGATGAGGCGTTCGGGAGTGCCTTCGCGGCGGAAGCGGTGGGCGAGGAGCGGGTGGCGCACTTGGCGCAGGCGCAGGGTGGGGCCGAAGCTGGGGAAGGCGCAATTGAATTCGCTGGCCCAGGCGGCGCTGGCGGCGGCGGCGTCGAACTCCGCGAGGATTTCCTGGTTGCGGCGGAGGGCGGGGATGGCCAGGCGGAGGGCGGCGGTGAGGCTGGCGAGGATGCGCCGGCATTCGTCCCGCTCCTCCAGCCGCAGGCAGGCCAGCTCGTTGCCCAGGGGCAGGGTGTCGGCCGGTTCAAGGAAGAGGGTGCGGCCGCTGTCGGAGTGGTCGTGGACGACGCCGGCGGGGCGGTGCTTGGCCTCGCGGCGGACGGGGATGACGCAGCGGCCGTTGCGCTGGGTGATGAAGGGGTCCTGGACGCTGCCGGCGGCGGTCCAGCGGGCGAGGAGCGCTTCGAGCTGGTGGTGGAGGCGGGCTTCGCCGTCGCGGCGGGCGCGGCGGATTTCGGCGAGGCGTTCGCTGGCGCCGTCCAAGAGGGTGCCCTCGGCGTCGAGGTCATGGTCCAGGCGGCGGGCGAGGGCGGGGAGGGGGTCCAGGCCGGCGAGGAGTGAGGCGAGGGCGGTTCCCGGGGTGGCGTGGGCGGCGGCGAAGGCGGCGGCGGTGGCGGCGTGGGCGAGGGCGGTGCGGACGGGGGCGAGTTCGTCGCCGGCGAGGATGGCGCCTTCGGGCGCGGCCCGTTGCAGGGTCGGATCGAGGTCGGGCAGGGGCGGCTGCGGCGGCGGGGTGGCCGCGGTGGCGCGGAGCTGGAGCAGCTCCTGGAGGAGCGGGTGGCGGGCGCGGGCGGCGTCCGGCCCGGCGAGGGGCCGCAGGGCGAGGATCCGGGCGCGGCCGGCGCTGGAGCCGGCGAACTCCGCCACCGCCGCCAGCAGCTCGGGCAGTTCCAGCACCGTTGCGGCGTGGGAGAAGGTCATGGCGGGCGGTGGGTGGCGGCGGTCCGGTCCGGTCAGCGCGGCCGCCCTTCGTTCACCTGGGTGTCGGATTCGGTTTCCAGGCGGGCGTAGAGCGTTTCGAGCGCAGAACTCTGCCGGTCCTGGGCGAGGAAGCGGCGGATTTCCTCCCGTCGGCCGGCGAATTCGGCCGCCGCCGGTGGCGTCACCTGCTTGACGTAGATCAGCAGGGCGCCGTCCGGGATGGCGACCGGGGGGAGGATGCGGCCGGCAAGGGAACCGGGCACGGCGCGGAGGAGGTGGAGGCCGTCGGGGGTGTTGGCGGGTTCGCGGCGGCTGAAGGGAGGCGCGTCCCGGAAGGCGAGGGTGCCGCGGGCGGTGGCGAAGGCGGCGCCGGCGGCCAGCTTGGGCTGGATTTCGCCGTAGGCCTTGCGGGCGGCGTCGCGCGCCAGGCGCAGGGCGTTCTCGCGGGCCAGCCGGTCGCCGACTTTCTTGGCCACGGCCGGGTCGTCCACGGTGGGGAGGCGGCCCGGTTCGGCGGCGACGAGGATGGCGACGTAGTAGGCGTCCTTGCCGCGGACCGTCTCCGAGAGGGGCGTCTCCGGGGTGAGCTTGGCGGCGGCCTGGGCGAGGGCGTCCTCCTCGGAGAAGGGGGGGACCGGTTCGCCGGTGGTGACCCAGGGGGTGCCGAGGACCTTGACGTTTTCCGCCGCCGCCTTCTGGGTGAAGCGGGCGACGGCCGCCTCGCGCTTGAGCCCCTTTTCCATCTCGTTGTAGATGGCGTCGCCGAACTGTTGGGCGGCGCGGGCGGTGAGCTTCTCCATTTCGACCTTGAGCAGGGTGGCGCGGATTTCCGCCTGGACGGCGGCGAACTCCTTGCCCTGGTACTGGGGGGTGTCCTTCTCCCGTTCCCAGGCGACCTTGACGGCGGCGGCGTCCACCCGTGCCGCCGCCGCGGGCTGGGAGCTGGCCGTGGGGAAGACGGCGATGCGGAGCTGCTTCTTTTCGGGGATGTAGTAGGGGGTGAGGTTGCTGGCGATCTCCAGTTCCGCGGCGAGCTGCCCCTGGCGCAGGGCGTCGCCGCCCCGGCGGTTGGCCGCCTGGATGGCCTGGGTGCGTTCGCGGAGCAGGTCTTCGGGGGTCTTGCCGTCGGCCAGTGCCTGGCGGTAGGGCTCGACCTTCTCCAGGAAGAAGGCGCGGACCTGCTCCGGGGCCGGCTTGGCGGCGGGGTCGTTCAGGTGTTTCGTGGCTTCGAAGCGGCAGGTGGCGGTGGCGTAGGTGGTGTTGTCGCGGTTGAACTCGGCCTTGACTTCGGCGGGGGGGACGGGCAGGCCGGCGGTGGCCAGCGTCTCCAGGCGGCGGATGACGATGTTGTCGCGGATCACCGTGTCCAGGCGGCGGCCGTCAATGCCGCGGGGCTTGAGCTGGGTGGCCAGGACTTGGTTGAACAGCTCCTGGTTGAACCCCTTGCCGGTGTCGAAGATGCGGAGGATTTCGGCGGCGACCTCGGCCTTGCCGACGGTGGCGAGGCCGAGCTTCTCCGCGGCGCGGAGGGCGCGCATCCGGCGCAGGGCGCCGTCGGTGATCAGGGCGCGGAATTGGGGGAGGTCGCCCAGCCAGTTGCCGCTGCGCAGGAAGAAGCTCAGCTCCTCGGCCTGCTGCTGCGCTTGCAGCTCCGCCGCGGTGAAGGCCTTGCCGTACATGGTGCCGGCCTTGCCGCCGCGCAGGTGCAGGCGCAGCCCGCTGTTGGGGCTGCCCCAGATGAAGACGAAGGGGACGATGATGGCGCCGCCGATGAGCAGGAAGGCGAGGCGGGAGTGCTTCTGCACAAACTGGTGGATGTGCGCGATGAACATGCGGAGGGGGGTCCTTGCCGGCGGGAACTTGGGGGATGGCGGAGCCGTGGCCACCCGGATCCGCGGAGGCGGCCGGGCCGGGATTTGAAAGCCGGATACCATAAAGCCGGTGTGGCCGTCGCGCAACCGGGTTGGCGGCGGCCGGGCCGGCCGCGAATCGGCGGTGGGATTGCCACGGCGGCGGCGCCGGTCAAGGGGCGGCGGCCTTGAGGGCGGCAATGGCCGCGGCCGGGCCGCGGGGATGGCGGAAGACGCTGGTGCCGGCCACCAGCAGGTCGGCGCCGGCGGCGGCCACGCGGGGGGCGGTCGCCGCCGTGATGCCGCCATCCACTTCCAGGTGGATCGGGTGGCCGGCGGCGGCGATGGCGGCGCGCAGTTCGGCGATCTTGGGGAGCTGGCCGGCCAGGAACGGCTGGCCGCCAAAGCCCGGCTCCACGGTCATGGCCAGCACCAGGTCCAGGGCCGGCAGGTAGGGGAGGATGGCGGCGGCGGGGGTCCGCGGGCGCAGGCTCAGGCCGGCGGTGCGGCCGGCGGCGCGAATCGCGGCCAGGGTGGCGGCGATGTCGCAGGCCGCCTCGACATGGATGGTGATGTGGTCGGCGCCGGCCTGGAGGAAGGCGTCGAGGAGCCGGTCGGGCCGGTCCAGCATGAGATGGACATCGAAGGGCAGCGCGGTGGTGGCGCGGACGGCTTCGACCAAGGCGGGGCCGATGGTCAGGTTGGGGACGAAGATGGCGTCCATCACGTCCAGGTGCAGCAGGTCGGCGCCGGCATTTTCGACGCGCTGGATTTCGTCGCGGAGCCGGGTGAAGTCCGCCGCCAGCAGGGAGGGGGCGACGCGGAGGCGGCCGGGGATGGGTGGGGGCAGGGGGAAGGCGGCCATGATGCGGGGGTATCGGGGGTTGAAGGCTGCGGTGGGGGGGCGCCGCGGCCAGTGGCGGCCGTTTTTTTCTTCAGGCGCTGGGCAACCGTAGCCGGCATCAAGAGCTTTTCAAGGACTGCCACCCTCCCCGGCACGGGCCGGCGGCTGGGGCGGCTGTACGAGATTGGCGCGGCGGCCGCTAACTATGAATCATTCACCACGAGCGCCGCAAAGCGGCACGGGCGGCCCCATTGGGAATTTGCGCCGCGGGGTTTGCCGCCGGAAACGGCATATTATGGTGAATGGATGGTGAATTGGGTTGGAAACCGGACTGGACGGTGCGCGATGCGATCCTTTTTTGGACCATGGCTGGGGTTGGCGCTCGGAGTCCTGCTCGGGCTTGGCGCCCTGGCGCCGGCTGGGGCCGCCGCCGGCGAGGCGGTGGCGGGGCGGGTGGCCATCGCCGGGGCGGCGCTGGCGCGCCTCCAGCCGCTGTCAGCGCAGGTGGCGGTGCGGCAGGGTGCGGGGGGGCGGGAGCAGCTTGCGGTTGCCGGGGCGTTCCCGGGGACGTTCGGAGTGATGGGGCGGCTGCCGGCGGCGGGGATCCTGGCGGGGCCGGCGGCGGCGGCGCTGTTCCTGCCGGCGGACGCCCCCGCCGACCTGCGGGTGGCCTGGGTGATGAAGGACAAGGACGGCCTGTGGTTCCAGGCCGCCGCCAGCGCGCCGCCCGAGCGGGGGCGCTGGACGCGGGTGGAGTTCGACCTGGCGCCGGGCGGGGGGCAGGTCCAGCAGGGGGGGCATGGGGCGGTCTGGAACGACTATTACGCCCGGCACATGCTGGAGGTCGGCGTCACCTTCTTTTCGGCGGCGGCCTGGCACGGGGAGATCGGGGTGGAGTCACTTGTGGCGGCGGCGCCCCCGGCGGCGCCGGCCGGGCCGCTGCTGCTGCACGGGTTCGAATGGAAGACGCCGGCGCCGTTCCTGACCCACCGGCCGCTGGAGCTGGCCTTCGAGCTGGCGGGGTTCACGGGCAACCCGTTCGATCCGGACGAGGTCACGGTGGACGCCGAGATCACGGGGCCGGACGGCCAAAGCTTCCGGCGCCCGGCCTTTTTCAGCCAGGACTATGAGCGGCGCCAGGACGCGGCGCAGCGGGAGGTCCTGAGCCCGCGGGGGCGTGCTGGCTGGCGTTTGCGCTTCACGCCGTTGCAGGCGGGGGCCTACCACTGGCGGCTGCTGGTCCGGGCCGGCGACCGGCGGGTCGAGACGCGGCCGGCCGTGGTCAAGGTCGCGGCCGGCCAGCCGGGCGGGTTTGTCGCCGTCTCGCCGCGGGATCCGCGGTTCTTCGAGACGGCCGATGGCGCCTTCTTCTATCCCATCGGCGAGCATCTCCACACCCCCTACGACCTGCGCAGCGTCCAGTGCCTGAAGCTGCCGATGGCCACCGACCGGGGGACCTACGACTACGACCACTACTTCGCCAAGTTCGAGGAGTGCGGGGCCAATGCGATCCTGATGTGGATGAGCAGTTGGTGGACCGGCATCGAGTGGACGGCGGAATGGCCCGGCTTCTTCGGGCTCACCGACTTCAACCTGGCCAATGCCTGGCGGCTGGACTATGTGCTGGAGCTGGCGGCGCGGCGCGGTGTCCAGATCGTGCTGGTGCTGGAGAACCACGGCAAGCTCTCCGCCCATGCCGACCCCGAGTGGCGGTACAACCCGCTCAACCGCCGCCTGGGCGGGCCGTGCCAGCGGCCGGAGGATTTCTTCACCACGGAGGCGGCGTTCAAGCTCTTCACCAAACGGCTGCGCTACTGCCTGGCCCGCTGGGGTGAGCATCCGCACATGATGGGCTGGGAACTGGTCAGTGAGCTGGACCTGGTGGGGTCGAACCGGAGTTTCCGCTGGGATCCGGCCACCCGCGACTGGACCCGGCGGGCCGGCGCCTGGCTGGCCGCCAACGACCGGCTCCACCGCCCCGTGACCATGCAGTACTGCCACAGCGTCAAGAACGTGGACATGGAGCTGGCGCGGATGCCGGAGATCAGCTTCATGGTCAGCAACGCCTACAAGGATGGCGGCCTCGGCTCGATCGTGCCGGTCTTCCTCCGCTCCTACCGGGCGCTGGAGCCGCTGCAGAAGCCCCAATTCATCGCCGAGTTCGGCGGGAACTATGACGGCACGACCCATGAACAGCTTGAAGCGGACCTGCACTGCGGCCTATGGGCGACCGCCATGACACCGGCCGGCGGGTCGCCGTTCTTCTGGTGGTTCTACTTCGTCGACCACAAGAATCTCTACCCCGAATTCCGGGCGCTCGCCAACTTCATGCGGGGGGAGGATCCGCGCGGCGTCGAGTGGCGCTACCGCGAGTGGCCGGTGCGCAAAGGGGAGGACAGCACCTGGCGCGTCCGGGCGCTCGTGTTGCAGGGGGCGGACCAGGGGCGGGCTTGGATTTATGACGTGGACGCGCCCCATTCGCTGGCGCGGGCCCAGGAAGCGGGCGAGCATCACCAGGTTTCCCTGGAGCTAAGCGGGTTGCGGGATGGAACCTACGACGTGGAGTTCTGGGACACCGGCACGGGCCGGCCGACGGGGCGCACGGAAGCGCGGACGGCCGCCGGCGGCGGGCTGGCCATCGGGCTGCCGCCGTTCACGGTCGATCTGGCAATCAAGTTCCGCCGCCGCCCCTGAGCCGCTGCCGCCCCGAAGGTGCGGAGTCCGCACGGGAAGAAAAAGGGAAAGACGAGATGTTCCGGCATTCTTCTTTCATCGTTTTGGGGCTGGGGCTGCTGCTGGGCGCACTGGGCGCGCTGCCGGCGGCGGCGGCGGCCACGGCGGCGGCGGCGGGCACGGCGGCGTCCGCCCCAACGTTGGCGGCGGCCGTCTTTCCGGGCACGCTGACGGCCACGGAGCGGCTGGCGGCGGAAGGGCTGCCCGGCTGGCGGGCGCAGGTGCCGCTGGCGCTGCCGGCCGGGGCGCCGCTGGAGGGGATGCAGGCGGCGTTTTTCCTCAAGGACAAGGATGGGCTGTGGTTCCAGACCGCCTGGCAGGCGGTGGCGGTGGCGGCGCCGGCTGGCGGGGGCGCGGCGGCGCCGCCGCTGATGCTGGAGTTCGACCTTGCGCCCGCTTCCGGCCAGGTCCGGCCCGAGGGGCATGGGGCCGCCTGGAACGGCTATTATGCCCGGCATGTGGCCGAGGTCGGGGTGCGCCTTTTCTCGCCGGCGGCGTGGCAGGGGCAGGTCACGCTCGGGCCGGTCGCCTTTCCGGCCGGCGCGGCGGGGGGCGGGGACGATCCGTTGCGGCTGCACCGCTTTGAATGGCTCACCGCGCCGCCGGCCCAGGCCTGGCGCCAGGCCGAGCTGGCCTTCGAGCTGGATGGGTTCGCCGGCAACCCCTTCGATCCGGACCAGGTCACGGTTGATGCGGAGATTGAGGCGCCCGGCGGCACGGTGGTGCGGCGGCCGGCCTTCTACGCCCAGGAGTACCGGCGGCGCCTGGACGCGCAGCAGGCGGAAGTGATCACGCCCCAGGGGCGCGGCGGCTGGCGGCTGCGCTTCACGCCGCTGGCGGCCGGGAACCACCGCTGGCGGCTGCTGGTGAAAGTTGCGGACGGGCGTTCGCTGGCCACGGCCTGGCACCGGCTGGCGGTGGCGCCGGGGGCGGCGCGGGGGTTTGTCCGCGTTTCGCCCAAGGATCCGCGGTTCTTCGAGACCGCCGATGGCAAGTGGTTCCAGCCGCGGGGGCTGCACATCCATTCCCCCTTCGACCGGCGGAGCACCGAGCGGCTGGGCTTCCCGATGCCGCCCGACAGCGGCACCTATCATTACGACCGCTATTTCGAGCGGCTGGCGGCCAACGGCGCGAATACGGTGATCGTCTGGATGAGCAGTTGGTGGCTGGCCATCGAATGGAACCGGCAGTGGCAGGGGTATTTCGGCGTCAACGACTACAACCTGGGCAATGGCTGGCGGCTGGACTACCTGCTGGAGCAGGCGGAGCGGCGGGGGCTGTACCTGATCCTGATGATTGACAACCACGGCAAGTTCTCCAGCTTCTGCGACGCCGAGTGGCGGTCAAACCCGCTCAACCGCCGCCTGGGCGGGCCGTTGGCGACGCCGGAGGAGCTGTTCACGACCGAACGCGGCTTCCAGGAGTACGCCAAGCGGCTGCGCTACATCGCCGCCCGCTGGGGGCAGCATCCGCGGCTGCTCGGCTGGCTGCTCTTCAGCGAGATTGATCTTTGCGGCGCCAGCGGCCGGTTCCGGCATGACCCGAGCATGGTGGCGCTGTGCGCCCGGGCCCGCGACTACCTGAACGCGGCCAGCGGCCTGGCGCGCCCCGCCGCCGTCCAGTATTCCGGCACCTGGCGGACGGTCGCGCCGGCGATGGCGGCGGAGCCGAAAATCGATGTCCTCATGCCCGACGCCTACAAGGGGGATGAAAGCCAATCCATTGTGCCGCTGATGCAGGCCACGGCCACCAAGCTCGGGGAACATGGCAAGCCGGTGATGGTGGCGGAATACGGCGGGAGCTGGCGTGGCGCCACCCCCGACCAACTGGAGGCCGATTTCCATGCCGCCCTCTGGTCCGCCGCCATGTCCAGCGCCGCCGGCGCGCCGTTCTTCTGGTGGTACGATTTCGTGGACCGCAACAACCTCTACTTCCATTACCGGGGGCTGGCGGCGTTCCTGGACGAGCCGGCCCAGGATCCGCGGGGGCGCGGCTGGCGGCATGGCGAGGTGGCCGTGGAGCAGGAAGGCGGCGCCAAGGGGGAGGTGCGGGGCGTCGCCTACTGGGGGGCGGATGGCGGCCGGGCCTGGGCCTACGACCGGCTCACGCCGCTGAGCTTGGAGCTGGCCCGGGCACGGCCGCCGCAGGCCGGGGTTTGCCTCCAGCTTGACGGCGTGCAGCCCGGCGCCTGGCGCCTGGAGTTCTGGGACACGCTGGCGGCGAAGGTGGTGCAGCGCAAGCTGGTCCAGGTCGGGGCCGATGGCCGGCTGCGGCTCGAGTTCCCGCCGTTCCAGGTGGACCAGGCCGTGCGTTTCCAGAGACTGCCGGAGTGACGGAAGCTGGAATTGTCCGTCACGCCATCCTCCGCCTCGACAATGGGATTCGTTCCGAGCCGCCGCGGAGGCCGCGGGCTCCAGACGGATTGCCGGAAAAAGCCTCAATCCCGCCGCCGGAACCGGCTCCGCCGGAATGGAAAGGCGGCGATGCTCGCCGCACTCCAGGGCCGGCATGCCGGCCTCGTCGCCAGCGGCGCCGTCAGGCGCAAGATGCTCGTCATCAGGCGCGCCCTGCTGGCGGGAAAGGCCAACTACGCTTCCCGGCGGCGGCCCGGGGTCAGGGAAGCACGAGCAGCACGGGGCCGATGGGGCCGCCGGTTTCCGTTTCCGGGTCGTGGCCGGTGATTTCGGGCTTGTAGCCGCCCGAGGGCAGCGGCGGCAGTTCGGCGCGCCAGAGGAGGCTGTTGCGGGGGTCGCGGCGCAACGGGGCTTCGTGTCCGCCCACTTTCAGCCTCAGCCCCTCGCGGAGGTAGGGGCCGCGAAGCTGGAGCGTGGCCGGTTTGTCCGGCGCGAGCTTGGCGGGGGCCAGCTCCAGCCGTTCCGCCAACGGATGGCGGATCCACAGCGTCACCGGCGCGGAACGGGCGAGGGGACGGTAGTGGGCGGCCGGGGAGCGGTCGGTTTCGCTGACCCATTGCGCCTGGAGCTGGTGTTCGCCGGGGCAGAAATGGGGGAGGATGAGGCGGGCGGCGCCAGTGGTGCTGCCGGGGGGGAAGCTGGCGGCGACGCGGCCGTCCACCAGCAGTTCGACCGGGGCGGTGGCCAGGGCGGGGCCGGCCTTGAAGCGGAGCGGGAGGGTGTCGCGGAAGGCGACGCGGGGGGTGGCCAGCTCCAGTTCCGCCTCGGCGCCGGGCGCCGTGACCTGGAACGTGGCCTCGGCGGCGGCTTCGACGCCGCGGGCGGTGCCGACGGTGACGCGGGCGCGGTTCCAGCCGGGCGAGCAGAGTTCGGGGGGCACGGTGAACACCGTTTCCAGCGTCTGGATGGGGCGGAAGACGGTCAGCACCGTTTCCGCCAGCGGCCAGGCGGGGCCGGATTGCCAGGGCAGCTCCTTTGGCAGCCCCTGGCCGAAGGTCGAGCCGGCGGCGGGTTCCACGGCCACGGTGACGGGGGGCAGGCTCGGCGGCGCGAGGTCGCGGGGGAAGAGGAAGAGCAGGGGCCGCGGCCCCGAGGGGGTCAGGCCGTTGCGCCATTCGGCGGCGCCAGCCCCCTGGGGGCCGAAGGCGGGGAGGCGGGGGAGGGCGGCCAGCAGCTTTTCCCGGAAACTGGCGGGGGTGTCGGCGGCCGCGCATTCGACGGTGGTCTGGAACCCTTCCATCCCCAGGGTCAGGCGGTCGCCGGGCCGGGGTGGTTCGGGGCCGAGGTCGAGCGTCACGCTGGGCAGGGCGATGCGGCTGGCGCGCAAGGGTTCGCGGAACTCCAGGGTCTGGGGTGGCGCCGCGGGGGCGCCGCCGGGCAGGGTGAGGCGCAGGCTGACGGTCACCAGCCCGTCGCCGGCCAGCAGCCGCGCCGCCGCCGGGCGCCAGCGGCAGAGCAGGCGCGTCCCCTGCCGCCCGGTGGGGAGGAACTCGACCGGGCCGAGGGCGGTGTCTTGATGGCGGGGGAGGGCCGCCAGGAGGGCGGTGATGGGCAGCGGCTGGGCGGCGGCGGGCAGTTCGATGCTGGCCACGGCTGTGTCGCCTTGGCGGATGGTGAGGCTGGCGGTGGTGCCGGCGGGCAGCAGCGGGTCGGTGAAGGCAACCAGGCGATCCTGGTCGTTGAGCCAGAGTTCGACCCAGGCCAGGCTCTGGGCGCCGCCGGCGGTCGTGGCGCGGAAGCGGAGCGGGACGGGGGTGCCGGCCGGGACGCTGGCCGGGTCGGCGGCCAGCTCCACCCGCGGCCGGGGTGCGAAGGGGGCCATGAGCGGGTCGCCGACGACCAGCCCGAACTGCCAGTCGAGCACGGTGGCGAGGTAGGCGTCCATCAGGTTGAAGCCGGCGGCGTAGCGCAGCGGCAGCGAATAGTCCGCCCAGCGGGTCGGGTTGTTGGTCGGCTCCTCGACGGTGCCATAGGCGCCGCCGACGCCGTGGCGGACAAAGGTGAGCAGGTCGGCCTGGCCGCGGGGGTCGAGCAGGCAGCCGCCGAAGGAGGTCAGGTTGTCCAGGATCGCGCCGGGCAGGTAGCGGTTGCCCTCCAGCTCGATCCAGGTGTGGCCGGTGAACTGGCCGAGGATGTCCTCGCGGCCTTGCAGGCTTGCCGTGGCCACCTGTTCGCCGCGGGCGCCGCTCCGGGCCAGGGCGGCGACGGCGCCGGGGATCATGGGGTTGCGGATTCCGCGCGGCCCCTCGCCTGCGCAGAGATAGAAGCGGCCGGCGGTGCGGAGGTCGGCATAGGTGACTTGGGCGCGGCGGATCAGCGCCAGCCCTTCCTGGACGTTGGCGCCGGCGACCATGGTTGTCGGCCGCAGGCGGCGGTGGTGCAGGGGCAGGGTGGCGTCGAAGGGGAAGGCCTGGCCGTGGTAGCCTTGGCCGGCGGCCAGGTTCTCCAGTCCGTCGAACATCAAGGCGGCGGCGACCGAGCGGCCGGCGGTGCGGTAGGGCACGTCGCGGCAGAGCACGATGTAGTCCACGTTCCGCTCCCCGAGCAGCGCCAGCCGCTGGCGCACGGGGGTGAGGAGCTTCTGGGTGAACTCGGCCGGGGCGATGTTGATGGGGTCCGGGGGTGAGACCAGCACCAGGTTCAGCGGCGGCAGGCCGTGCGCCCGGCGATAGGCGGAGGCCAGTTCGAGGGAGGCGGCGCTGCCGCTGTTGGCGACCACCAGCACGCGGCCGGCCCGCAACGGTTCCGCCGCCCGCCCCGGCGGCGCCGCCGCCAGCGGCAGCGGCAGCGCCAGCGCCAGGGCCAAGGCCGGGGCGGCCGCCAGCGCTGCCAGCTTCAATTTCAGGCGGGACATGGCGCCTCGCTTCCCGCCGCGGCCCGCCGCGTCAGCAGGGCGACGGCTTGGGCGGCCATCCCTTCGGCGCGGCCGGTGAAGCCGAGCCCCTCGGTGGTGGTGGCCTTGATCGAGACCCGCGCCACGGGCAGGCCGAGGGCGGCGGCCAGCCGTTCCCGCATCGCCTCGTGGTAGGGGCGGATCTTGGGGCGTTCGGCGAGCAGGGTGACGTCGGTGTTGACCAAGGTCCAGCCGGCGAAGTGCGGACTCCGCAGCAGGCTGCGGAGCATCTCCAGGCTGTCGGCGCCCCGCCAGGCGGGGTTGCCCGGCGGGAACCAGTGGCCGATGTCGCCCAGGGCGAGGGCGCCGAGGAGGGCGTCCATGACCGCGTGGGTGATCACGTCCGCGTCCGAATGGCCGAGCAGCCCCAGTTCCCAGGGAATGGTGACGCCGGCGAGGACGAGGCGGCGGCCGGGGACGAGGCGGTGGACGTCGAAGCCAGTGCCGATGCGGAATTCGGGGTTGTCGCCGTCGGCCGGGGGCATGGTGTGCCTCACCAGCCTTCGAGCACGGCGTTGGCGATCTGGGCGGCGGCGTTGGCGGCCGCCCGGCGCACCGCTTCCTGCCGGGCGGTGGCGTGGTCGGCCAAGGTGGCGAATTCGGCGATGCCGGTGACGCTCTGGCGGGCGATGACTGGGCGGCGCAGGCCGGGGATGCCCGCCTCGAACTCGACGGTGACCTTGGCCTCATAGGCGGAGGAGCGGTAGGCGTCGAGGTTGTTTTCGTCCCGGATTTCCTCGGCGCGGCGGACGGCGGCGATTCCGGTGGTGGTGGCGCTGACGATGCGCCCGCTGATCACGAGGTCGGCGCGGTCGGCGGGGCGTAGCGGCAGGGCGCCGTCCACGGTCAGGGCCTCGGCCAACCGCTGCCGGAGATGGACGGTCAGGCCGGCGTCCGGGGTGTCATTGGTGAAACTGCCGACGGCCACGCTGCGAAACTGCTCGTGGGTTGGCGAGCCCTGGCGGTAATGGGCGCAGCCGCCGGTGCCGGCGGGGAGCAGGGCGGCGAGGAGCAGGGCGGCGGTGGCGGCGAGCAGCCGCCGGGGCAGGTGGCGGGACGGGTTCGGCATGGGGGTGGTTCCCTGTTCGGCGGTGCGGGGGCGTCTTGGGTCAGGGGGTGGCCGGCGCGGGGACGGGTTCGGGGGTGCGCCGCCCGGGCAGGTAGTCGCTGTAGTCTTCCACGGGCAGCAAATACTTTTCCAGCCGTTCGGGGGTCGGTTGCAGCCGGGTCACGGGCTGGGGCGGCAGCTCGGGCGGCGCCACCGCTCCTGCCCCGGGCGCCCCGGCGGGCACGGCGCCGCCTTCGATGGTGGCCAACAGCCGTTCGGCTTCGCCGGCCTGGGCCGATTCGGGGAAGAGGCGGGTGACGTCGTAGAAATAGCGGCGGGCGGTGTCGGGGCGGTAGCTGAGCTTGCGGGTGTAGAAGCGTCCCAGCTCCAGGAGGCGGGTGGCCTGGTTCGCCTTGATTTCCGCGAGGGCGGCGCGGGCCTGGGCGAGCAGGGCGGGGTCGGCGTCCGGGTAGTCGCGCAGCACGCGTTCGAACTCGAAACGGGCTTGGCGGTGGTAGAGTCCGTCGCCGTCGCCTTGCCGGGCTTCCCGCAGCAGGAGCTGGCCGGCGGCGGCCCCGGCCTTCGGGGCGGTGGCGGAGCGTGGGAACTGGCGGACGATCTTGCGGTAGGTCTCGACCGCTTCGCCGCCCTTTTCCTGGTCTGCCTGGTGGCCGGCGAGGGTGAAGAGGTCCGTGGGGGCGTCGGGGCCGGCCGGGGCGACGGCGACGATCCGGCGGTAGATGGTTTCGGCGACGCCGACGTTCTTGAAGTTGAGGGCGGACGCTTCGCCGGAGGCCATCTTGGCGGCGAGCACGCGCAGGTTGGCGAGCACCGGTTGCAGCGGCAGGTAGGGCGAATAGGAGTCGAGCAGTTGCCGGTAGGCGTCCTGCGCCTGGAACCATTTTCCGGCCTTGAACAGGCACTCCGCCTTGCGGTTCAGGCTCCAGGCGAGGGCTTGGGGGGAACGCGCCTCGGCGAACAGTTGGGCGTAGAGTTTGGCGGCCTTGCGGAACTGGCCGGCCGCCTCGAGGGCCTGGGCCTGGGCGGGCAGGGTTGTGCCGTCCTTGGCCGCCAGCGCCGCCCATTGCGGGTCGGCGGGCAGGGCGTCCTGGGCCTGGAGCGGCAGCGTCGGCGTAGCCAGCAACAGGAGACCGGAGACCAGGAGGAGCGGGCGGGTTTGTTTCACGACGGCGTTCCCGGAAGGCTGGTGGTCGGGCCAAGAGACAATGCGGCGAGTAACATAACCATTGCCGTCCGGCTTTGCCAAGCCCGGCTGGGAACTTGAAACTTGAAACTCGGAAATCACCCGTGTGGACAAATTCGCCTGTCACCTAAAAATGGTCGCGCCAGCTTGCCCTTTGAAACAGCCCCGCGGCGCGGCGCTGGCATCACCACACCGGTTCCAGGCTGTCGGCCGGGAGCCAGCCGGTGGCGGCTTCGGCCTGGATGCGCGCCCAGCCGCCGCGGCGTTCCTGGACCAGGACGCTCTCGCCCAGGCGCGGCTGGCCGCCGGCCGGTTCCGCCTGTTCGTCCGGCAGGCGGCAGAGGGTGATACCGGGGCGGGTGACGAGGGCTTGGCCGGGGCGGTAGGGGCCCTGGAGCTGGCTGAGGGCGGCGGCGCCGGCGAGGAGGGCGGCGGCCACGCCGGCCGCCAGCAGTGGCCAGGCGGGGGCGGTGCCGCGCCAGCGGCGCCAGCCAGCGGCGGCGGCGCCGCCGGCGGCGGCCAGGATTGCCAGCCGCGCCCATTCGTCGGGCCGGAGCCAGTCGCGGAGTTTGCGCAGCGGGGTGGTGGCGGCGGGCGACTCGGCGGCGCGGGTGGGGGGCAGGTTGAGCTGGCGCCGGAGCAGGTCGCGGTTTTCGCGGATCTCCGGGTCGCGGGGGCTTAGCCGCCATGCCCGTTCGTAGCGGGCCAGGGCGGCGGCGGGCCGGCCGAGGCGGCAGAGGCAGTTGCCTTGGTTGAGGAGCAGGGCGGGGGAGGCGCTGTCCGGCTGCGCCGCCGCCAGGGTCTCGAACACGGCCAGCGCCTTCGCGAACTCGCCGCGGGCATAGAGGCTGAGGCCGTCGGCGAAGCTGGTGGTCGCGGCCGCGGCCTGGCTGCTGGCGGGCCAGGCGAAGAAGAGCAGCGCCACGAGGATGAAGCCGGCCTGGCGCAGGAGCCGGCGCAGCGTTTCCGGCTCGATCCGGGCGGGGCCGCCGGGGCGGAAGGCGGCGGCTTCGGCCTCCTCCAGCCGCGCCGCCAGTTCCGGTTGCGAACTCCGCAAACGGGCGGCGATTTCGGCGGCGGTGGCGCCTGGCGGCAGGGCGAGGCGGGCGGCCAGGGCCGGCAGCAGTTCCTCGCGGAAAATGCGGTCTTGGGCGGCGGCATCCGCCGGTGGTGTGGCGGCGAGCCGCCGCAACGCCGCTGCCAGGGCGTGGCGTGCCGCCGTCCGGCGGCGGGTTTCCGGGTCGCGGGCCAGCCGTTCCCGGCGGCGGGCCGCCAGCCAGCCGGCCAGCCCGGAAAGGAAGCCGGCGGCGGCCAGGGCCAGGGTTGACTTCCAGCCGTTCCGCCAGAGGGGGAGGCGGACGCCGCGGCCGGGGCTGGCCTTGGGCCCGAGCAGTTCGTCGGCCGGAGTGGCGGGTGGCCGCGGCGCCCGTGCGGAGTCCGCGGAGCCTTCCGCCGTGGCGGCGCCGCCGGCGGGTGCGGGGGTGACGGCCAGTTCGGGGGTGAAGCGGAGCGGCCGGTGCTCCTTGGTTTCGGGATCATAGGTGCAGAAGCGGAGTTCGGGCAGCTTGGCGCCGGGCTGGAGCGGCACCAGGGTCCAGGTCGCCTGGACCTGGCTGCCGGTGCGGTCGCGGCTTTTTTTCACTTCGGGCGCAAAGGTCCGGAAGCCCGGCGGCGCCAGGGCGGGCGGGATGAAGGCGCCTTCGTTGCCGGTGCCGGCCAGCCGCAGGGTGAGGGTGACGGGGTCGCCGACGGCGACCTGTTTCTTGTCCTGGTCCAGGGTGGCCTGCCATTGGCCGACCAGGCCGAGGAACTGGCAGCCCGGCGGCGGTGGGGGCAGCGGCGCGACCTTGACGGGGCCGAGGGTGGCGTTGAGTTCGACCGGGCGTCCGGCCGGGGCGCGGTTGAAGAAGTCGTCGAGGAACGGGTCGTCGAGGGGGCCGCGGCGGAGCTGGCGCGGTTCCCGCAGGGCGGCGCGGATGCTGGCCGTGACGGTCAGATCGCCGGGCTTGATCGGGGTGAGGCGGGCGCGGATGCGGGTGAGGGTGTAGGGGACGCCGTTGCGGACTTCGCGCTGCTGGGCGGGCTGTTCAAGGCGCGGCGCCTTCGGGTCGGGCCGGAGCGGTTCGAGCCAGGCGGCGTTGTCGGGTTCGAGGGTGGGGTAGTCCAGCGCCTGGTAGGCGGCCTCGGGGATGCTGACGCGCAGCTCGATGGTGACGGCCTGCCCCGGGACGAGTTCGTCGCCGGCCAGGCCGCCGGGGACGGTCACCAGTTCGGCGGTGGGGGCCGGCGCCGCCGCGGCGGTGGCGGCTTCGACGACGGTGAAGGTGAGGGGGTCGGTGGCGACGGTGGCGCGCCCCTCCTGGACCGGGAAGCTGGGGATGGATATCCGGCCGGGCTTGGCGACGCGGAAGAGGAACTGGGTGGTGGCGGTGACTGTGGTCTGGAAATTGCGGAGTTCGAACGACTTGCTGGTCTGGGGGCCGCTGATCCAGGTCAGGCCCGGCACCGTCGGCAGCTTGGGCACTTCGGGGGGGTTCCGGTCGGAGGTGATGGTGAGGATGCCGGTGTCCGCCGTGGTCATGGGCTGGGGGGAGACCGTCACCGTGATCGCGCCGCGGAGGGGCGGCATGGCGGCGAGGGCGAGGAGGGCGGCCAGGAAAGCGAGAAACGGGCGGCTGCGCATGGTCACCAATCCTTTTCCGGTTCGGCCAGGCGCTGCTGGCGGCGGCGCATCTGCTGGCGGAGGGCGTCGCGGTAATCCTGTTCCTGTTTCTGCATTTGTTCGAGGATGGCGGCGGCCTGGGCGGCGTCCTGGGGTTGCGGGGGTTGGCCGTCCTTGGCGGCTTGGCCGGCGGCGTCCGGTTGGGGTTGGGTGGGGAGCGGGCGGTCGGCGGCATTGGGGGAGGGTGGCGGTGGGGTTCCGGCGGGGGCGCCGGCGGCGGGCGGCGGCGGCTGGCCGGTGTTGTCGCGGGGGTGGGTCTTTTCCCCGTCCTTGCCGGGCTGGCCGCCGAGTTTTTGGAGGGCTTGGGCGAGTTCGCGTTCCGCCGTTTCCTCCGCGGCGCGGCGGGTGGGGGAGTCCGGGGGCTGGGCCAGTGCCTTGTCCTGGGCCTGGGCGGCGCGGCCGAGATGTTCCTGGGCCGCCTGCTGGCCGGTGTCCGGCGGCGGCGGGCCGCGGAGCCGGTCGCGGGCGGCTTCGGTCTTGGCCTTTGCCTCCTGTTGGGGCTGTTCCTTGCCTGTCCCTTGGGCCTGGGTTGCCTCGCGCTGTTTCCGCAATGCCTGTTCGACCTGTTGGCGAAGCTGTTCCTGCCGGGCCTGTTGTTCCCGCCGGGCGGCCTCCCGCTGCTGGTGCGCGTGCAGGTCGTGGATGGCGAGTTCCAGGTTTTGGGTGAGCGGTGGGTCGAAGGGGTGGAGCCGGAGCGCTTCCTGGTACTGGGCCTGGGCGCGCTGGAAGAGGCGTTGGGCCTCGCCGGGATTTGCCGTGGCCTGCCGGCGGGCGGCGAGATGGTCGAGGGTGCCGAGGTTCTGGAGCGCGGCGGCACGCAGGTCCGGCGCCGCCGTGGGATCCGCCAGCACCTCGGCGTAGAGCGGGGCCGCCTGCTCCGGTGCGCCCTGTTGCTGGTGGAGCACGCCCAAGTTGAACTTGAGCCGGGGGCGGTCGGTGGCGGTGGCGCGCCGGATTTCCGCCGCCAGCCGTTGGCTTTCCGCCGGTGGCGGCCCGGCATTGGCGGCGGTGGCGGCGGTGGTCGGCAGCAGCAAGGCGGCGGCCAGCAGCGGAAGCCGGCGGCGGCGGCCGCCCGGATCCGGCCGGCGTTCGCCGAGGCCGAGGCGGAGGAGCAGGAGCAGGATGCCGGCGGCGAGGGGGAGCTGGTAACGTTCGATGGGGCGTTCGCGCATCTGGCTCTCACCCGCCGCCGGCACGAGGTCATGGATCCGCCGGGCGACGGCGGCGAGGTTGGGCGCGAGCGTGGTGGAGCGGACGTAGAGGCCGCCGGTGGCGCGGGCGAGTTCGCGCAGCCCCTCCTCCTGGAGCCGGGTCTGCACCAGGTCGCCGTCCTTGTCGCGCAGCATGGTCTGGTCTTCGAGCTGGACGACGCTGCCGCGGGCGGGGTCGCCGAGGCCGATGGCGAGCACGGGGATTTCCCGTTCCCGCAAGGTTGCGGCCGTGGCGGCGGCGCGCCCCGCCAGCTCCTCGCCGTCGGAGAGCAGGATGATGGCGCGGTTGCGGTCGGCGGCGGCCCGGAACGCGTCGGTGGCGACGGTGAGCGCCCGTTCGAGGCTGGTGCCGCCCACGGGGATGGTGCGGGTGTCCAGGGCTTGGGTGAACTGGAAGAGGGTGTTGGCGTCCTGGGTCAGGGGGCATTCGAGGAGGGCGTCGCCAGCGAAGGCGACGAGGCCGAAGCGGTCGCCGGGGAAGCGCCCGGCCAGTTCGCGGATGATCCATTTGGCGTGTTCCAGGCGGCTGGGGGCGACGTCGGCGGCGAGCATGCTGCGGGAGCAGTCCACGACGAAGAGGAGGTCGCGGGAGCGTCCCGTGGTGGGGATTTGGCGGGTGCCCCACCAGGGGCGGGCGAGGGCGAGGATGAGGCAGGCGCTGCCGGCGAAGAAGAGGGCGGTGCGGAGCCGGCGGCGGCCGGGGTGCAGGGAGGCGGTCAGCGCCGCGTCCAGGGGTGGGAGCACCAACTGGGCCAGGCGTTGGCGGCGGCGGCGGGCGCCCCAGATGGCGATGAGGGCGGCGGCGGCGAGCACGGCCAGGCTGGCGAGCCAGAAGGAGATGGAGCCATTGATGAACTGCATGGGCAGAAAAAGGGAAGTGGCGGGCCCGGCATGGGGTGGCGTGCTTGGTCCGGGCGGATAACCTACTCCGGGTTTGGCGCGGTGATGGCTTTTGACCGGGGTTGACGGGGAAAAGTTGCCGCTGGGGCAGGGGCTGGCCGGGATGGACGGGCTGGCCGGAAACGGCCGGGGCGTCGGGGGGGGGCTTGGGCGGCGGGGGCCGCTATAGTACGCGCCAGCCGGTGCCGGGCGGCGCGGGCAGGAGGCAGGCCATGACCATCAAGCAGCTCTCGATTTTCCTGGAGAACAAGACCGGGCGGCTGGCGCAGGTCACCAAGGTGCTGGGCGACGCCGGGGTGAACTTGCTGGCCCTGTCGCTGGCCGAGAGTTCGGACTACGGCATCCTGCGGGTGGTGGTGGACGACGTGGCGAAGGCGCAGCAGGCGTTGCGCGAGCATCAGGTGGTCTGTGCGGTGAACGAGGTCACGGCGGTGGAGGTGGCGGACTGTCCCGGCGGGCTGGCGGCGTTGCTGGCGGTCTTGGCGGCGGCCGGGGTGAATGTCGAGTACATGTATGCGTTCGCCGGGAGGGCCGCTGGCCGGGCCGCGCTGGTCTTCCGCTTCGACAATCCGGAGAAGGCGAAGGAGTGCCTGCTCAAGGCCGGGGCCCGGATTTTCCGGGCCGCGGATCTGGCGTGACCGGCGGCGGCCCGCAGCGGCTGGTGCCGCCGATCCTGGAGGTCGAGCGGCTGACGGTGCGCCTCCGGGATGCGGGGGGGGAGCGGGAGCTGCTGTCGGCGGTTTCCTTCGCCTTGGCGGCGGGGGAAAGCTTCGCGCTGGTCGGGGAAAGCGGCTGCGGCAAGAGCCTGACCTGCCTGGCGCTGGCCCGGCTGCTGCCCGAGCCGCCGTTTGTCGTTGCCGGCGGCACGGTGCGGATTTGTGGGCGGGACGTGGCTGGGCTCTCCCCGCGCGAACTCCGCGCCCTGCGCGGCGGCACGGTCGGCTACATTTTCCAGGAGCCGGGGACGGCGCTGAACCCGGTGCTGCGCGTCGGCGGCCAGATCGCCGAGGCGGTGCGGCTGCATGACCCCGGCGAGCGGGAGGTGCGTGGGCGGGTGCTCGGGCTGCTGCGGCAGGTGGGGATCCCCGAGCCGGAGGCGCGGCGGCGCGCCTATCCGCACCAGCTCAGCGGCGGCATGCAGCAGCGGGTGATGGTGGCCATGGCCCTGGCCTGCCGCCCCCGGCTGCTGGTGGCCGACGAGCCGACCACGGCGCTGGACGTGACGGTGCAGGCGCAAATCCTGGAGCTGCTCCAGCGGCTGCGGCGCGAGACGGGGGCGGCGGTGCTGCTGGTCACGCACAACCTGGGGATCGTGGCGGATTTCGCCGACCGGGTCGCCGTCATGTACGCCGGGCAGGTGGTCGAGACGGGGCCGGCCCGGGCGCTGCTGCTGGCGCCGCGGCATCCCTATACCCGGGCGCTGCTGGCGGCGGTGCCGCGCCTGGGCGCGGCGGGCGGGCGCGAGTTGCGGACGATCCCCGGCCGCGTGCCGCCGCCGGGCGAGTGGCCGCCGGGCTGCCGCTTCGCGCCGCGCTGCGCCGAGGCCGGCCCGGAATGCGCCGCGCCGCCGGAGCCGCGGCCGGCCGGGCCGGGCTGCATGGTCCGCTGCGTGCGGACTCCGCACGTTGGGGGGGAGCCCGCGGCCGGGCGGCGCGGAGCGCCGGCCCTCCAGGGAACCGCGCTTTTCCCCTGTCCCCAACGCCCATGATTTCCGCCAAACTCCAGGGGGGTAGGGCGAAAGCCCTATCCCTACCTCTATCCAACCTTGGCCGCCCGCCCGCCGGATGGTAGATTGCCGCAACCCCCCAGCCTTCCAGATTTTGCGGACTCCGCAACCACCCCCATGCCCCTCGACCGCCCCTTCCAGCTCCACGCCCCCTACGCCCCGGCCGGCGACCAGCCGGCGGCCATTGCCGCGCTCACCGCCGGGCTGCGCGAGGGGCGCGCCCTCCAGACGCTGCTCGGCGTCACCGGCTCCGGCAAGACCTTCACCATCGCCAACGTCATCCAGCAATGCCAGCGGCCGACCCTGGTCATCTCCCACAACAAGACCCTGGCCGCCCAGCTCTACAGCGAGTTCAAGAGCTTCTTCCCGGAGAACGCCGTCGAGTATTTCGTCAGCTACTACGACTATTACCAGCCCGAAGCCTACATCCCCCAGACCGACACCTACATTGCCAAGGACTCCGCGATCAACGACGAGATCGAAAAGCTGCGCCTGGCCGCCACCAGCGCCCTGCTGGAGCGGCGCGACGTCCTCATCGTCGCCTCCGTCTCCTGCATCTACGGCCTTGGCTCCCCCGAGGACATCGCCGCCATGCGCGCCGACGTGCGGGTGGGGAGCGGCACCGGGCGCGACGAACTGCTGCGCCGCCTGGTCGTCATCCAGTACGCCCGCAACGACGTCGCCCCCCAGCGCGGCCAGTTCCGCGTCGCTGGCGACACGGTCGATGTCTGGCTTTCCTACCGCGACGAAGTGCTGCGCGTCGAGTTCTGGGGCGACACGGTCGAGCGCATCAGCCGCCGCGAGCCGCTCACCGGCCGGGAGCTGGGGACGGTCCCCGAGGCCTACATCTTCCCGGCCAAGCACTTCGTCATCCCCCAGAGCCGCTTCGAGCAGGCCGAGGCCGCCATCCGCGCCGAACTGGCCGAGCAGGTCCGCGCCTTCGAGCGCCAGAACAAGCTGGTCGAGGCCCAGCGCCTCTTCCAGCGCACCAACTACGACCTGGAGATGCTCAAGGAGATCGGCTACTGCCAGGGGATCGAGAACTACTCGCGCCACCTCGCCGGCCGCCCGCCGGGGTCGCGCCCCGACACGCTCATTGATTATTTTCCCGAGGATCTCCTCACCATCATTGACGAGTCGCACGTGACCCTGCCGCAGGTCAACGGCATGTACAACGGCGACCGCGCCCGCAAGCTGACCCTGGTCGAGCACGGCTTCCGCCTCCCCTCGGCGCTGGACAACCGCCCGCTCAAGTTTGCCGAGTTCGAGGCGCTGGCCGGCCCGCGGATCTTCGTCTCCGCCACGCCCGGCCCCTACGAGCTGGCCCGCACCGTGCCGGTCGAGCAGGTGGTGCGCCCCACCGGGCTGCTGGATCCCGAGATCCTCGTCCGCCCCCTGGAACATCAGGTGGACGACGTGATCGCGGAGGTGCGCGCCGCCGCCGGCCGGGGCGAGCGCGTCCTGGTCACCACCCTGACCAAGCGCACCGCCGAGGAGCTGGCCGACTACCTGAACGAGCTGGATCTGCGCGTCAAGTACCTCCATTCCGACATCGACGCCCTGGAGCGGGTCGAGATCATCCGCAGCCTGCGCCTGGGGGAGTTCGACTGCCTCATCGGCATCAACCTCCTGCGCGAGGGGCTCGACCTGCCCGAGGTCGCCCTGGTCGCGATCCTGGACGCGGACAAGGAGGGCTTCCTGCGCTCCGAGACCGCCCTGGTCCAGACCGCCGGCCGCGCCGCCCGCAACGTCAACGGCCGGGTCATCCTTTATGCCGACAGTGTCACCGAGAGCATGCGCCGCGCCATCGCGGCCACCCAGGGCCGGCGCGAGCGGCAGCTCCGCTACAATGCCGAGCACGGCATCACCCCGCGCACCGTCGCCCGCGCCGTCCAGGCCAGCCTCCACCTCTACGAGGAAGCGGCCGAGACCGCCGCGAAGGTGGTGGCGGAGGGTGGCGGCGACTATGACCTGACGGAGACCGTCCGCCGCCTGGAGGCCGAGATGCAGGCCGCCGCCGAGGCGCTGGAGTTCGAGCGCGCCGCCATGCTCCGCGACCAGCTCCGCGAACTCCGCAAAAGCGCCGCCGCCGGCGGCCTCGCCGCCATCCAGGCCGCGGAGTCCGCGCAGCCGCTGGAAACGGCCGTCGCCGAGAGCAAGGCGAAGAAATACCGCGCCGGCCTCGCCCGCGGCCGCCAGCAGCGCCGCAAGGGGGAGTGACCCCGGGCGCGTAGCACGGACATTCTTGCCGGTGACTTCTGGAAGGTGGCCCAGCCCTTCCCGCCGCTGTCCCCACCCGCGGCGGGCAACGGGCCTGAAAAATCGGCAAGTTGAGATTGGAAGCAGCTCCCCGTCCCGGCCGGGATGCATCCGCCGGGGAATTCCGGCGGCTTGGGGACAGGTGAAAGCGGCTGGGGGTTTCGCCCGGAGGCCACGGGGAACGCGGAGGCGATGGATCGAGGTTTTCCCCGTGGCCTCCGTGGGCTCCGTGCGAACCTTTCTTCCCGTGTGCCGCATCGGGGGAACATACAAGGGGAATTCACCCAAAATCGAGGACGCGGACAAGGACGAGAACGAGGACGATTGGGAAACCGTGTCCGGCAAGGGACATTTTCAATGAAAGCGGAGCGCTTTCCGATTTCCGCCCTGCGAGTTTTTTGGCTGGACGGCAGGTCCCACGCTTCAGCGTGGGCTGTTCGGTGGCGGCGGTGGCGTTTCCTCTGGACGGCCCGATTTCCGCCCTGCGAGGGATCGCCTGGACGGCAGGTCCCTGGACGGCAGGTCCCACGCTGAAGCGTGAACTCCAGCCTGAGCCGCCCCCACCGCTGAGGGCGCCGGGGACGGTGCCCCCACTTTCGGGACGCGGCGCGGGGCAATTCCCCCCGTCCCCGCCGCGTGTGCCGGGCAAGGCAAGCCAGCCCACAAACCGTCACAAGCGTCACTTGAAGCGGAGGAGGAGGCGGGGGTATTGGAAGGGGAGGGCGGTGGGGGCGGCGCCGCTGCCGAGGAGGCTGAGCGGCGGCTCGCCGGCGTTGCGGAGCTGGAAGTCGAAGGCGAGGTCGCCGTCGCGGTCGCGCCGGGGCTGGCCCTTTCGGCTGGCGAGGTCGAACCTGGCGGCTTTTTGCAGCGGGAGTTCCAGCTCGGCGGTGGCCAGCGTCCCGTCTGGGGTCACGGCGTAGCTGAAGCTGCCGGGGTCGCCCTTCCGCCCCATGACCAGTTCAACTCCCTGTTCCGCAACCAGTTCCGGGCGGAAGCCGGCATAGGGCGCCGGCAGCAGGCAGCAGGCCAGCCGCCCTTCCGCGCCATGGTTGGCGAGGTCGCGGAGGATGGCGGGGTCGGTGAGCTTCAGGGCGACGTGGAGGCGGTTGCCGGGACTCCAGCGCAGGGCGTATTCGCCGAGCCGCGCCTTGGTGAACGCTGCGGCCGGCCACTCGTCGAGGAAGCCATCAACCGTGACCTTGGCTTCCGCCGGCGCGGGGTCGAGGGTGGTGACGGGGGGCGCGCCGGCGCCGCGGCCCCGGAGCAGGTCCAGGAACTCGGCGCGGGTGAAGCGCACCAGGCGCGAGTCCACGGCCAGCAGGAAGTTTCCCGCGGTGGCCGCGGCGCCATTCAGTCGCTCATAGAACGGGAAGGGGCAAAGCTCCAGCGGGCTCTCGGGCTTGAGGTCGTCGAGGGCGACGGCGGCGGGGCCGCCGCCGCGGGGGTCGCCCAGATTGAAGAAATGGCAGAGGGTCCGCCCGTCGTCAAGGAAGGAGGAGAGGTCATAGTTTGGCCGCTGCCACTCCGCGATGAGGGAGTGGAGGGGGACGTTCTTGCGGTAGAGGAGCCGGCCGGCGGCGCTGTCGAGGACGCCGAGGGTGCAGGAAGGCTTTTTGCCGCCGCTCTCCCCCGCGAGCGGCCCGGCGTAGAGGGTGGGCGTCGGCGCGGAGGGCATGCCGATGAAGGGGGCGGTTCCGGCCACGTCGGTTCCGGTGCGGCAGTTGATGAGGGAGTAGCCGTTGTTCCAGAAGAGCAGCGGGATGCACTCCTGGGCTTCCTGCAGCTTGCGCCAGTCGGGAGACCACCACCACCCCCCGGAGTCGCCGCCGGCGGCGCCCCATTGGTGGAGGTTGACGGGAGTGAAGCCGCTGGCGCGGGCGATGGTGGCCTTTCCCTGTTCCAGGATGAGGAAGCTGTCCGGCGCGGCGCGCCGGACGCAGGCGTCCCCCCTGGCGGGGGTGGGGGTGACGGCGACTTCGTCAAACTTGTCGCCGGTGGCGGCGCGCCGGAGGATCCTGAACTTTCCATCCTTCCAGCAGAGCAGTTCGCCCGAGGCGAAGAAGCCATACGGATTGGAGGGGGTGACGCCGAGGCTGGCGCTGCCGTCGCGGGTGAACCGCAGCAGGTCCACGCTGCTCCAGTCGCGGCGGCGGACGACGACCAGGAGGTCGTCGCCGGCAAGGGTGGTCTGAAACACTTCTCCCCAGTTTGCCCGGGCTTTCCCTTCGGGGAAGCGGCGGAGCCAGCGGCCGGTGGCGCGGTCGAGCGCCAGGAAACCGTTGCGCAGCCCCACGTAGACCGTCCGCGGTCCAGCCCGGAGCGAGGGGCGGCCGCCGCCGGCGGTGGTGGGGCAGAGCCAGGCGAGCTGGAGGGCGGCGTCGAATTTGCCGACGGCCTGGTCGGAGACCAGGAAGAGGTCGGCGCCATCGCGGAGGAGGAAGGGGTTGGCCAGCTTGCCGGGTGGCGGCTCCAGCATTCCGGCGGTGAGGCGTGCCGGGTCGCCGGCGCCGGGGGTTTCCGTCGCCACGCCGAGCACGGGCAGGTCGGCGGCGGGGAGGAAGCCCCAGCAGACGGTGGGGGCGAGGGCCAGCGGGGCAAAGCCCGTGGGCAGGGGCGTGGTGGCGGAGGGGATGGGGCCGTTGGTGGGCCAGCATTCCAGCATTCCGTTGCGGGCCAGGATGATGCCATCCCGGCAACTGTCCAGGATGGCGGCGATCCGGCCGGCTACCGGCCGGGTGGCGGCGAGGTTGGTGAGGGCGAGGAAGGTGCCGCTGCCGTCCGGCCGCAGCAGGAAGGCGGCGGCGTCGCCGGCGGCGCGGCAGTCGGTCCAGGTGGCGAGGGGCAGTTCCTTGGCCAGCCTGCCGGTGCGCTGGTCGACCAGGAGGAGAGTGGCGCCGTCCCGCGGGGCGAACAGGACCGTATCCGGCCCGGCCACGGGCGGGCAGCTTCGCCGCTTCCAGGCCAGCTCCGTCATGGCCTGGTTGATGGCGAAGGGTGCCTGGTGGTAGGTCCGTGCCCATTGCAGGCAGCGCCAGCGCAGGTTCACGGCAAAGACGGCACCGAGGTTGGTGTTGACGAAGGCCATGCCGTTGCGGACGGTGGGTTCCGGCATGAAGAGGTCGAGCCGGGCCGGGCCGAGGCCGGCCAGGGCGATTTCGGGGGCGGCGGAGCAGAGGAGGAGCTCGAATTCCGGTGCCCCGGTGGCGGCGTCCAAGGCGACGAGGTAATAGCGGGAAAGGACATCGAAGCGTGCCGCCAGGAAGAGGATCGAGCCGGCGTCAGTCAGCACGGGATCGGAGCAGGCGGCGGCTTCGCCGCCGTCCCAGCGCCAGAGGCTGGTGCCGTCCGCCGCGGCGAAGGCGTGGATGGCGAAGCGGCCGCCTTCCAGCAGCCGGGCATAGACCCGGGCCCCGTCGGTTTTCGGGGCGAAGCGGTCGCCCAGCAGGCGGGCGGGGGAATCCACCCCCACCAGGGGGGCATTGTCGAAGCCGCGCCGCCAGGCCACGGCCCCGGCCGGGTCGAGGCGGCAGAGCTGGCGGCTGTTCTGGACGAAGACCGCCCCGGTGGGCGCCGGGCAGATGCCGGTGGCCGCCGCGGCGCCGCCGCCCTCCCCCCAGGCCTGCGGCGTCTCCTCCAGCCGCAGCTCCACCTCGCCGGGCGGCAAGGCCAGGCGGGGGGCAAACCCCTGCCGCGGCACCTGCGCCAGGGCTGGCGCGACGCTGGCCAGGGGCGGCAACGGAGAAGGGGTCGGCGCCGGGGCCGGCATTTGCAGCGAGAAGAGCAGCGCCGCCTCCTTCCCCCGCCCTTCCGCGCCGCGGGCGAGAGCCGCGGCGAGCTGGCGCGTCTGCGTTTCATAGAGTTCCGCATAGGGCTGAAACAGCTCGCGGTAGCGGAGCGCCGCCCCGAGCAGCAGCGCCGGCTCGCCGCTCTCGACCAGCAGACCGCCCCGGCCCTTCAGGACGGCGCTGATGGTTTCGACCAGCTTTCCCGTCTGCTTCCCTTGCGCCAGCATGGCCGTCTCCCGCTGCACCTCCTCCAGCTCAAGGTCGCGCGGCAGTTGGAGCGCGGTTTTCTGGCTGTTCTCGATCAGTCCGCGCACGGTGTCGGCTTGGCGCTTGAGTTCCCCGTCCTGCTCGGGGACGGCCAGTCCCCGGATTTCCTTTTCCGCCTGCCGCCAGTCGCCGGTCAGGAGGTGCAGCCGGGCCAGGGAGAGCGGCCAGTACGGCCCCAGCGCCGGCCGGAGGGTGGCTTCGTTGGCGGTGAGGAAGGCCAGCGCCTCCCCGCACTGCCCGGAATTGATCAGCCGTTCCAGCAGTTGCAGGGTGGCGGCGCGGCGGATGCCATTGTCGCATTGGGCGTCCAGGGCCAACGCCAGACGGAAAGTGGTCGCGCCATTTTCGTTGCCGGGCCAGTCCAGGCGCCAGCCGGCGTCGGTGAAGACGCGCAGCGCCGCCGCGGCGTCCGGCTGGTGGCGGATGGCGAAGCGGTACCAGTGGCTGGCATTCGCGGGATCGCGGAGGCGGGCATAGATTTGGCCCAGCCGTTCCGCCGCCGGCGCGCAGCCGGCCGGATCGGTTGCCAGGAAGGGGCGCACCGCCTCGGACTGGAGCTTGGCGGGCTTCCACAGCGGGTTTTCCCTGGCCATGGCCAGTTGCAGCCCCCAGGGGCCGCCGCCCTGGTTGAGGCGCACCAACAGCCGGTTGCGCTCCCGCAAGGTCACCGGAATGATCATGGGCATGGGTTCGCCACCCAAATTCTTGGAGATCAGCGCGCCGTTGAGGAAGACCACCGCGCCGTCGTCATGGGTGATCGAAAGGAAGCGCCGCTCCCCCAGGCGTCCCGGGAACTCCAGGAAAAAGAGCGCCGAAAAGGATTGCAGGCTGGGCGGCAGCGGCTTCCCCTCGGCCGGCAGCCAGGGCTGCCAGCGCACGGTGGCGCCGTCCTTGCCCCGCCAGCTCCGGCGGAAGTCCAGTTCCTCGCCGGGCATGGGATTGAGGAGCTGGTCGCCGTCGCGGGCGTCGAATGGCCCGAGCACTTGCCAGCCGGTGGTGAGCTTCTCCTCCTGGAGCTGGTTTTCCGGCAATTGTTCCGAGCGGCGGATGCTCTCCTCCGCGGAGTCCGCGGGCGCCACGGTCACGCGCACCGCGTCCCACCATTCCGGCTTGGTGGCATAGGGCGGCGGTGGCGCCGCCGCCGCCGTCGCCATCCCGGCCAGAAGGAACCATGCCACCGAGCACAAGCGCTTCATCTTCATGCTGCCTCGCCGCATCCCTGTTGGTGATCCCGCGGGTGGCTGCCGATAAGTGCCGGCCCCAAGCCGCGGGTGCCTGCCGGAAGCGGACTTTGAAGTGGGCGTCCGATTCCCGGCCGGCTCCCTCGTTTGCGTGGGAATTGCCGGTTTTCGTACAGGGTTCGGCTTGGCGCCTGTCCCCCAGCCCGTGTCCCCCAGCCCGCCGTCGCGCCCTCCGTGATCTCCGGGCGAAACCCGGGGGTTGCCGCCGGCCGCCAGTTCGAGGAAAGCCGCGCCGGGTTGGGGCGCGGCGATCCCAGGGGCGCCGGGGGCGGCGGTGGTGGTATAGTACCGGGCTGCCGCCGCCGGTGGCCGGCATTTTTCTGGAGTGGCCCGTGAAAAATCTGTTCGACCTGTTGTTCGTCGTCTTTTTCTTTGGGTTCTGCATCTTCATCCACGAGTTTGGGCACCTGCTGGTGGCGCTCTGGCGTGGGCTGAAGGCGGAACGCTTCTCCATCGGGTTCGGGCCGCGGCTGTGGGGCTTCACCTGGCGCGGGGTCGAGTTTGTGGTCAGCGCCATTCCCTTCGGCGGCTACGTGGCGTTGCCGCAGATCGACCACGCGGCGGAGCAGCCGCAGGCGGGCGACGGCACGCCGCTGCCGCGGGCGACGCCGCGGGACCGGATGCTGACGGCCTTTGCCGGGCCGGCCTTCAACATCATCGCGGGCTTCGTCCTCGCGCTCTTCGTCTGGTGGGGCGGGATCTACGAGGAGCGCGCCGACATGTGCGAGGTGCTGCGGGTGCCGGCGGACTCGCCCGAGCATGTGGCGGGGCTGCGTCCCGGCGACCGGATCGTGGCCGTCAACGGTGCCGGGTTCAAGAAGGGGTGGCTGGAGGTGGCGGAGCGGATCGTGCTGAGCAAGCGGACGGTGCTGACGGTGGAGCGCGGCGGCAACGGCGCGGCGGCGCGGCTGGAGATTGGCTTCGTCCCGGAACCGAGCGCGAAGTTCCAGGGGGCGGGCTTTCCGCGGTTCGAGGTCCGCAGCCCGGTGTTCATCCGGGCGCTGTTGGCCGACTCGGCGGCGGCGGTGGCCGGCCTCCGGCCCGGCGACGAGGTCTTGGCCATTGACGGCGTGACGGTGGAGAACCAGGGGCAGTTCAGCGACCGGATCCGGGCCTCCGCGGGGCGGCCGCTGCGTTTCGCCATCCGCCGCAACGGCGACCAACTGGAGGTCACGTTCCAGGCCCGGCAGCGGCTGGACGAGGCGGGGGCGGCGGCCTGGATGATCGGCGTCGAGACCGGCTCGAAATGGCAGAAGGTGCATCCGGATCCGTGGGAACAGTTCACCGACTTCGTTGACCGCACCCGCAACACCCTTGCCGGGCTGGCGCACAAGGCGATCAAGCCCAAGCACATGGGCGGGCCGGTGGCGATCATCCGCCACACCTGGCAGGTGGCGCACCACGGCACCTTCTTCCAGGCGCTGGCGTTCATCGTCTTTTTGAACTTCAGCTTGGGGGTGCTCAACCTCTTCCCGATCCCGGTGCTCGATGGTGGGCACATCCTGATCTCGGGGGTCGAATGGGCGGTGCGCCGGCCGCTGCCCAGCAAGCTGGTCAATGCCGTGCAGACTGGCTGCGCGGCCCTGCTCATCGGGTTCATGCTCTACATCACCTTCTATGATGTCCGGCGGATCGATGCGGTGCGCAACCTGTTCGAGAAGGCGCCGGCCGCGCCCGTGGCCGCCGCGCCGGAGGTGACGCCGTGAGCGCGCCTGCCGCTGCCCTCCCCAACCTGGTCATCGCCATTGACGGTCCGGCCGCCTCCGGCAAGAGCACGGTGGCGCGGCTGGTGGCGGCCCGGCTGGGGGGGATCTATGTCAACACGGGCGACATGTACCGGGCGGTGACCTGGGTCGCGCAGTCGGCCGGGATCCGCCCCGCCGAGGAGCCGGCGGGGGTGGCCGCCCTGCTGGCCGGCCTGGATCTGCATTACGGGCTGCGGGCGGGCGAGCCGGTGCTGCTGCTGAAGGGGGAACCGGTGCCACAGGCGGCGATCCGGGCGCCGGCGGTGGCCGCCGATGTCAGCCATGTGGCCAAAATCCCGGCGGTGCGCGAGTGGCTGCTCGGGCGGCAGCGGGAGACGCGGCGCCTCGGGCTGGTCGTCATGGAGGGGCGCGACATCGGCACGGTGGTGTTCCCCGACGCCCCCTTCAAGTTCTTCGTCACCGCCGCGCCGGAAGTCCGGGCCCGGCGGCGGCTGCTCCAGGCGGGGGAGACGGCCGACGGCGCCACGGTGGCCAGCGTGGCGGCGGAGATCGCCGAGCGCGACCGGCTGGACAGCACCCGGGCGGTGGCGCCGCTCCGCCCCGCGGCCGACGCGGTGGTGATTGACACGGACGCCCTCACGGCCGCGGCGGTGGCGGAGCGGATTGCCGCGTGTGTCCGGGCTGGGCTGGGGCGGGGGAACTGAAGCTGGGTCAGGCGGCGAAATCGGCGGGGGTGCGTTCGATCTCCACGGCCACGGAGCGGGCGAAGCGCAGGGCGCCGGGCTTGTCCAGCCGCAGCCGCACCCGGGTCACGCCGGGGGTTTGGAGCACGGTCCGGGCCACTGCCGCCGCCAGTTTTTCGAGGAGCTGGAACTGGGAGTTCTCGACCAGCTCGCGGACGCGTTGTTTGAGGCTCTTGTAGTCCACTGTGTCCGCCAGGGCGTCGCTCTCCCCGGCCCGGCGCAGGTCGCATTCCAGTTCCAGGTTGAGGATCACCTCCTGCCTTTGCTGGCGCTCCGCCGGGAAGGTGCCGATGATGCAGCGCAGGGCGAGGTCGGCGATGTGGATGCGGTCGGGCATGGGGCGGTGGTTCCTTGCCGGGGTTCAGGGGGCGGCTGGGGCTGGGGCGGGGGCGTTGCTGGCGGGCAGGCCGAGTTGGCGGCGGAGCTTGGCGAGGTTGGCCTTTTCGATGTAGGCGGGGATGTTTTTCCAGATGGCATGGTAGCCGTAGCCGCCGTCGCGCAGCTCCTTCAGGGCCGCTTCCCGGCTCCAGTTTTGGAAGAGGATGCGGTACATGGCGCAGATCAGGCCGGTGCGGTCGGCGCCGTGCCGGCAATGGATCAGGAAGGGGCCGTTTTCCGGCGGTTGCAGGAGGCGCATCACCTGGAGCACTTCGGCGTCGGTGATCCGCCAGGTGTTGATTTTGACTTCGACGCAGCGCAGGTTGGTGCCGGCCGCCTCGTCGCGGTCGTCGGCGCTGGCGCGGAGGTTGATGACGGTCTTGACGCCGAGCTTTTCCAGGTTGCGCAGGCCGGTGGCGTCAGGCTGGGCGCCGCGGTAGAGGTGGGCCGCGACCCGGTGGAGGTTGGGGGCGCCGGCCAGGGTGACGGGCACGGCCCAGTTGGCGGGGCGGGCCGGGGCTGGCGTGCGCTCCGCCGCGGGTGTGCCGTCGCCGGCGGCCAGCCGGGGCATTCCCGCCGCCGCCAGCAGCAGCAGGATGGCGCAGGGCCACGATGTCCAATTCCGCATGGGGTTGCCTCGGGGTGTCAAATGGGAGTCCGGGCTGGCCAGGGGAGCCAAGGCTGGGAACTTATCGCCGTGGGCGGGGGAGTGCAAGCCGGCGGCGGCGGCGTTTTTTTCTTGGGTTCCGGGGCGGGGATGGCCTTGCGAAATGCGGTTGATGGGTTAGGCTTTCATTCATTTTTGGCTTGTTCCGGGTTTGGCTTGGATGAGCCGGACGGCGGCGGGTTTCGCTACTGCCCGGCCCCGGCCCGCCGGGATTCCCCCTCTTGCCGTTGCCTGCTGCCGGGACTTGTGTCGTTGCCGGTTCACACCATCGAGGCATTGCTCACGTGAGACGTTCCATCCGCCTGGCCCGTGCCGCCGCTGTCATCCTGTTCAGTTTTGCGTTGCTGCTGCCGTTGACCGGCTGTGACCGGCCAGGCATCGGCAAGCGTCACGAGCCGCAACTGATCCGGGTGCTCTCGCCCGAGTTCCAGGCTGGCCGCTCCGGGCAGCCTGCCCCGCGCAAGGTGGTGGTGGAAGTGTTGAGCGCGCCGGAGGCCGGGCTGCTGGGGGGCACTGGCGACCGCCATTCGGTGCCCGGGATCCGGCTGTTGGTGCGTCCGGCCGATCCGGCCAGCGGCCTGGCCCCGTCCATCCGCGAGGGGCTCACCGATGCCGGTGGCCGCCTGGCGTTCGAAGTCACGCTGGGGCCGACGTTCGGCGACCAGTACTTGGACGTCGTCTGTGCCACCGCGCCGGCGGTCAAGGCCCGGCTGCGCTTTCTCGCCGGGGTGGAGATCAGCGGGGATCGGCAGGAAACGAAGGCGGGTGAGGCGCTGTCGGAACCGCTGCAACTGGCCTTGACCGACGGCGGCGGCGCGCCGTTGCCCGACGTCCCGGTCTTCTTCAGCTTCACCCGCCAGCCCGGCAAGGGGGGCAAGCTCAGCCAAAGCCGGGTTGTGACTGGGGAGGACGGGATTGCCGAGACCGGGCTGCTCACCGACCCCGACGCCACGGGGCGCTACGAGATCCTGGCGGAGGTTGCCGACCCCAAGGGTGGGCACGTGGCCCGCGGGCTGCGCCTGGAGGCGATGGCGCTCAATCCCCTGGGGTTGCTGGTCGGCGTAATCGGCGGACTGGCGGTGTTCATCTTTGGCATGACGATGATGAGCGATGGCCTGCAGCAGATTGCGGGCAGCCGCCTGAAGTCGGTGCTCCACTTCTTCACCCGCAACCGCGTTTCCGGCGTCCTTGCCGGCGCTTCCATCACCGGCCTGATCCAATCCTCCAGCGCCTGCACCGTGATGGTTGTCGGCTTTGTCAATGCCGGCCTGCTCAGCCTGAAACAGGCGGTGGGCGTCATTTTCGGCGCCAACATCGGCACCACCGTCACCGGGCAGATGGTCTCCTTCAATCTGGAAGGGCTGGCCCTGCCCGCGATTGCCGTGGGCGTGGTGCTGATGATGCTTTTGAAAAAGAGCGCCGGCCGCGGCCTGGCCCGCACCCTCATCGGCTTCGGCCTGCTCTTCTTCGGCATGGGGATGATGTCCGCCGAACTGAAGAGCATCAGCGCCTTCCCCTCGTTCAGCGCCTTCTTCCACACCTTTGACTGTTCCCCCGGGGCGGACGGGCGGATGCCGCTGCTCGCCGTGCTCGGCGCGGTCGGCATTGGCACCTTGCTGACGGTCATCGTCCAAAGCAGCTCGGCGACCATCGGCCTGACCATCGCCCTCGCCGGCAGCGGGCTGATCGACATCTGGACCGCCGTGCCGCTCGTGCTTGGCGACAACATCGGCACCACCATCACCGCCATCCTCGCCTCGATCAACGCCAACCGCAGCGCACGCCAGGCCGCCCTCGCCCATACCCTGTTCAACGTCCTGGGCACCGTGATCATGATCCTGCTCTTCTTCGTGCCGCTGGACGGGGTTCCGGTGTTCATCCAGGTGGTCAATTCCATCACCGCCGGCGACGTCTTCCTGGGCGAGAACGTCGGCCGCCACGTTGCCGCCGCCCATTCGCTTTTCAACATTGTGAATGTCATCATCTTCCTCCCGCTCCTTGGCGGCCTGGTCTGGATTTGCGAAAGGGCCATCCCTGCCCGCAAGGCGGAGGCGGAGCGGGTGCAACGGCTTGAGCCGCACCTGCTGGCGACGCCGGCCCTCGCCCTCTCCCAGGCCGTCGCCTGCACCACTGACATGGCCGACAAAGCTTGGCGCCTGGCCCATGACAGCCTGCTCGGGTTCCGCCGGGGCCAGGGCGGGGACAAGGAGGCGCTGTTCAAAACCGAAAACGAAGTCGATGACATGCAGGGGGAGATCATCCGCTACCTCGTCGAACTCACCCGCCGCGAGCTGTCCGAAACCCAGTCCAAGGCGATTCCGCTGCTGATGCATTGCGTCAACGACGCCGAGCGCGTCGCCGACCTGGCGGTGGCCATTGCCGGGCTGACCGGCGAGCTGGCCCCCAGCGAATCCTTCTCCGCCAGCGCCCAGCAGGAGATGGACGAATTGATCGCGGCGACCAGCCAGCTCGCCGAACTGCTGCTGGAGGGGCTGCGCACCGGCAACGAAGGCGCCTTGGCCCGCGCCCTCAAGGTCGAAGGGCAGATCAACAGCCTGTGCAAGCAGAGCGAGCAGCACCATGTCAGCCGGCTGACCAGCCACGAATGCGCGGTTGGCCGCGGCATCGTCTACGTCGAGATGTTGGCCAACCTGGAACGGATTGCCGACCATTTGGTCAACATTGCCGAGCGCGCGCCGCATATCCTCAACCAGGAGGATGCCACCTGAAGTTGCGGCCGGGGTGGCCGTGGCCAGCCGCCGGGTTGGGGCTGCCGTTCAGGCCCAGAGGGTGGGCAGCGGCGTGTCCTGGCTGGCGATCTGCGGCACCAGGTCGGTCCGGCCCAGGTCGCGGAGACACTCGCCGGCGCAGGCGGCGATGAGCTTGGCGTCGTTGCACTCGCGGCTGGCGTGGGCGAGGACCAGGTGGCGGGTGCGGCCGTCGAGCACGCGGCGGAGCAGCCCGGCGCAGTCCTGGTTGCTGAGGTGGCCGTTGCGGCCGCGGATGCGCTGTTTGAGCGGCAGTGGCCGGTTGGAGGCCATCAGCAGCCCCGGGTCATGGTTGCTTTCGACCACCAGCAGGTCGCACTCCCGGAGATGATGCTGGGCCAGGCCGTTGGCGTGGCCGAGGTCGGTGGCGAAGCCGAGCTTGCGCCGGTTCCAGTGGAAGGTGAAGGCGACGGGCTCGACGGCGTCGTGGGGGATGCTGAAGGGCTGGACGGTCAGGGCGCCGATGCGGAAGGCGCCGCCGGGCAGGAAGAGGCAGAGCGTGCCCCCGGGCGCCAGTTCCCGGTCGCGCAAGGCCTGGGCCGTGTCGCGGCTGACATAGACCGGCAGCTTGAGCGCCTTGGCCAGCACCCGCAGGCCACAGATGTGGTCGGCGTGCTCGTGGGTGACGAGGATGGCGCGCAACTGGTCCTCGGCGATCCCCGCCAGCGCCAGCCGCCGGCGGAGTTCGCGGGCGCTGAACCCGGCGTCGATCAGCACCGCCCCTTCCGGCGTGTGCAGGACGGCGGCATTGCCAGAGCTGCCGCTGCCCAGGACGGTCAGCCCCAGTTCGGGTTCAATTGTGGCTGGCGGGCTGGCGGGGGTGGCGGAAAGCATGGCCGGAATGGGGGCTGTGGCGGGCTGGCGGGGTGGATGGCGCGGCTTGGAAACATACCCCCGCGGCGGGGTTTGGCAAAAGGTCGGTTGCTACAACCCGGGCGGACGCCGCGGGCATTGAAGGCCCCAAGTCCGGTCTGGTGGAGGGCGGATGTCCTCAGCCGCCGCCGCCGTCGGGGGCAAGGCGGCGGCTTGATCATCATCTTCGGGAAAGTCGCCCATGGGCGGCGCGGCCAGGCGGTGGGTCAGGCGGTGGTGGCGGCGGCCTGGAACTCGGCCCAGACGGTCTCGAACCAACTCTCGTCCCGGGGCAGGGGGCGGACGGGGACGGGGCGGACGCTGAACTCGCCGGGGGCGGCGTCGCGCTGGCGGATTTCCAGGATTTCGCGGCGCAGCGCCAGGTTTTCGGGGCGGTGCGGGAGTTCGCGGCCACGCTGGCTTTCGACCCAGAGGCTGCCGGCGGCGTCGAGGATCATGTAGCCGCCGCGGGAGCCGCCGCCGTGGGCGATGTAGTGGCGGAGCGCTTCGAGGAAGGCGATGCTGGTCAGGGCGAGGTGGCGGTCTTCGAGGGCGCGGAGGAGCGTCTTGCGGTCGGGGCAGCGGATGCCGCGGGCGCGGATGGCGGCGAAGAGGTCCTTGGCTTCCTGGAGGGCCTGTTCCACCACCGGGGCGGCGCGGACGAAGGCGGCGGCGCGGCTCATCCGTTCCTGGATTTGCGGGCGGACGGCGGCGAGGGTGAGCGCGGCGGCGCCGGCGTCGAGCCAGCCGGCGAACTCCGCATGTTGGGCGGCGGCCTGGGGGGTGGCCAGCAGTGCGAACTCCGCAAGTCCGGGTGGGGGCTGGTGGTGGACGGCGGCGATGCGCTGGGCGGCGCGCATGGCGCCGACCTGGCCGGCGTTGAGGGCGCTGCCGCCGGGGCGGACGCCGTGGGTGCCGGCGAGTTCGCCGATGGTGAAGAGGTTGGCGACGCTGCTTTCCCACCCGCGGTCGCCGCGGATGCCGCCGTTGCAGTGCTGGGCGCAGACGGCCGCCTCGAGCGGCTGCCGGAGGTCAATGCCGTGTTCGGCGTAGAGGTCAATGCTCTGGGGGTTCATCTGCTGGAGCCGCCCGTAGGGGGTCGGCTGGTGGGCGCCGGAGCGTTCGAGGTAGGTTCGCGCCTCGGGGGCGAGTTCGGCGAGGGCGAAGGTGCGCATGCCCGGCGCGGGGGTGAGGTTGCGGCTGAAGTCGAGGAAGACGCGGCGGCCGGCGGCGATTTCGTGGTGGACGGCGAGGTCGACGAGGGAGGAGCCGCGTTCCTGGAGGCGGGCGGCGTGGAACGGCCACTGGTAGCCCTTGAGGAAGACGGCGGTGGCCATTTCCGCCATGCTGGCGAAATAGTCGTGGAGGAAGTGGCGGCGGTCGGCCGTGCCGTCGGCGGCGGTGCTGAAGTAGTCGGGGACGACTTGCTGGTAGGTGCCGGAGAGGTTCCAGCGGAACTTGGTGGAGGCCAGGCCGTACTGGAGTTCGGTCAGGTTGTTGGCGACGGCGCCGGCTTCGAGGGCGAGGCCGTGGGCGCCGTGCTGGCCGTGGGGCCAGGCGCTGATCTGGTAGAGTTCGCCGGGGCCGCCGGTGCCGAGGACGACGTTGCGGGCGTTGAACAGGGTCAGCCCGAAGTGCTCGCCATGCAGCTCCCCCTTGTTGACGCAGGCGGCGCCGATGACGCGCCGGCCGCTTTCGGCGGCGGGGTCGGGGATGGTCAGCAGCCTGACGGCCTGGTGCCGGTCGAAGATGGGGATGCCGAGCCGCTGGACCTGGAGCAGCAACTTCTGGAACATGAGCATCGAGGTCTTCGGGCCGGCGGAGGTGGCGCGCTGGCGCGGGTCGTGGTCGGTCTTGTAGCCGACGTAGGCGCCGAAGGCGTTGCAGGGGAAGGGGACGCCGAGCCGGCAGAGCTCGAAGAAGGCGGGGAGTGAGCCGAGCGCCTCGATGTAGGCCAGGTCGCCATGCATCATGCCGCCCTGGAAGAGGCTCTGGGCCATTTCCAGCGGGCTGTCGGCGGCGTCGCCGAAGACGCCCAGCTTGTAGTAGGTCTGCTTGTCCGACCCGGAATTGTTGGAGGTGCCGGCGCCGAGGCGGTCAACGGCGATGGCGAGGTCGTGGATGCCGCGCTCGTGGAGGCTGAGCGCGCACTTGAGCGCCGCGGTGCCGGCGCCGACGACCAGGGTGTTGAGGGAGTGGACGGGGACGGGCACGGCGGCGCCGGCCGCCAGGCGGAGTTGGATGTGGGCCGAATGCATGGGGCGGGCTCCAATTGGCGGGATTGTTCACCACGAGCGCCGCGGAGCGGCACGGGCCGCCAAGGGCGGCAGCGAAGCGTCAACGCTGGAAGGACACGAAGTCCGCTCGAAGTCAATCTTCTCGGGGAAAGGTCAGGCTAAAAAATCAGGTCGGCGAATGGGGTGCTGGGCGCTGGGTCAGGCGTCAGCCGTCGCCGGGGCGAAGGGGACGCGCCCCAGGGCGAGGGGCAGGCGGGCGGCGGCGGCCACCGCCAGCCCATCGTCCGCCCGTTCTTGGCGGAGCTGGTGCCAGCCCAGGCCGGCGACCATGGCGGCGTTGTCGGTGCAATACTTGGGGGGGGCGACGAGGAGTTCGCGGCCGGGGGCGGCGATCCGCTCCTGGGCGGCGGCGCGCAGGGCGCTGTTGCAGGCGACGCCGCCGCAGAGCACGACGGTGCGGGCGCCGCTGTCGAGCGCCGCGAGGCGGGTCTTCTCGACGAGCACCTCGACCACGGCGGCCTGGTAGCTGGCGACCACGTCGGCCAGTTCCTGGGGGGTGGCCGGGGGATGTTTCTGGACGTGGTAGAGCAGGGCGGTCTTGAGGCCGCTGAAGCTGAACTGGAGCCGCTGCCCGGGCGCCAGGGCATGGCCGCCCCGGGGCAGGAGGCTGCGCGGGAAGGCGACGGCGGCGGGGTTGCCCGGCTTCGCCAGCCGATCAATCACCGGGCCGCCGGGATAGCCGAGGCCGAGCAGTTTGGCGGCCTTGTCGAACGCCTCGCCGGCGGCGTCGTCAATGGTGCTGCCGAGCACGCGGGCGGCCCCGTCCGCCGTGACCAGCAGGAGCAGGGTGTGCCCGCCGGAGACGGCCAGGGCGAGGATCGGATAGGTTTGCGGACTCCGCAGCCGCGGGGCCTGGCCGAGGAAGGCGCCGTAGATGTGGGCGAGGGTGTGGTTGACGCCCGCCAGCGGCTTGCCGGTGCTCAAGGCCAGCCCTTTGGCGTAGGCGACGCCGACCAGGAGGGCGGGGACGAGCCCGGGGTGGCTGGTCACCGCCAGGCCGCCGATCTCCGCCAGCGTCATCCCGGCCTCGGCCAGGGCGGTTTCCACCACCGGCCCGATCGCCGTCAGGTGCTCGCGGGCCGCCAGTTCGGGGACGACGCCGCCGTAGGCCGCGTGGGCCTGGATTTGGGAAGAGATGACGGAGGAGAGGACGCGGTCGCCGTCGGCCACGACCGCCGCGGCGGTTTCGTCGCAACTGGTTTCGATGCCGAGGATGTTCATGGCTCGGGCGGGGCTTCGGCCTCGGCTTCGGCGGCTTCCGGTTCCGCCGTCGGCTCGTCAGCCGGGGCGGGGTCGGGCGGCGGCGGGGCGGGGTTGGCGAACTTGGCGGCCTGGGCCTGGCGCAGGGTGGTGTAGGTGGTGAGGACTTCGAGGGCGCGCTGGAGCTGGCGGTCAACCTCGGGGCGGACGCGGCGCCCGGGATGTTCCGGATCCGGCTGGCGGAGCTTGAGCCAGTCGTCCTCGGTGAGGGTGACTTCGATGTTGGGCTCGATGCCGTGTTCGTGGATGATGCGGCGGCTGGGGGTGTAGTAGTGGGCGGTGGTCAGGCGCAGGCCGCTGCCGTCGGCCAGGGGCAGGAGGGATTGCACCGAGCCTTTGCCGAAGCTCTTTTCGCCGATGAGCACGGCGCGCCCCCAGTCCTGGAGGCAGCCGGCGAGGATTTCCGCCGCGCTGGCGGAGCCGCCATTGACCAGGAGGGCGACGGGGGTGGTGGCGGGGAACTTGCGCCCCTTGCCGGTGTGGAATTCCTGCTTCTGCGAGGGGCGGCGCCCCTCGGTGGCGACCACCAGCTTGCCGGCGGGCAGGAACATGCCGCAGACCTGGACGGCCGCCACGAGGGTGCCGCCGGGGTTGTTGCGCAGGTCGAGCACCAGCGCCTTGACCTTCTCCGCTTCGAGCCGGGCCAGCGCCTTGGCCATGGCCGGGGCGGTCTGGTCGGTGAACTCGGTGAGCTTGAGGTAGCCGACGGCGCCGTCGAGCACGATCACGTCCCGGACCGGCGAGACCTTGATCTCCGCCCGTTCCAGGCGCAGGCTGAAGAGGCGGCCGGTGGCGGGGCGGAAGATGGTGAGCTGGACGGGGGTGCCGGGTTCGCCGCGCAGCCGCTTGGTCGCCTCCCGCAAGCTGGCGAGGGAGTCAATGGCGATGCCGTCAATCTTGCGGACCTGGTCGCCCGCGAGGATGCCGGCGCGGCTGGCGGGGGTGTCCTCGATCGGGGCGACCACGGTGAGCTGGCCGTTGCGGACGGTGACCTCGATGCCGATGCCGCCGAAGCGGCCTTCGGTCATTTCAAGCATCCCCTGGTGCCCTTCGGGCGGCAGGAACTCGCTGTAGGGGTCGAGGGTGGCGACCATTCCCTGGGCGGCGCCGTAGAGCAGTTCCGTGTAGTCAACCTTCGCCGGATCCACATAGTCCTGGCGGATCAGGTTGAGCACCTGCATGAGCACGGCCACCTTCTGGAACGCCTCCTCCTCGCGGCTGTCCTTGGCCTCCTGGGAGTAGACGACGTAGCCGCCGGCCAGGTTGAGGGCCAGGATCGCGGCGGCGATGGCGAGGAGGGTGTTGCGGAGCCGCATGGGCATTTCCGGGGGGGTGGTGGGGCGTCCGGGCCGGGTCAGGCGGGGAGGACGCGGTCGGCCAGGTAGTCCTTGAGCTGGCCGAGGCCGACGCGCTCCTGGGTCATGGCGTCACGGTCGCGCACCGTGGCCGCCTGGTCGTTGAGGGTGTCGAAGTCAATGGTGACGCAGTAGGGGGTGCCGATCTCGTCCTGCCGGCGGTAGCGCTTGCCGATGGAGCCGGTGACGTCGTAGTCGGCGCGGAAGCGGCGCTTGAGGTCCTTGAAGACCGGCTCGGCCTTTTCCTCCAGCTTCTTCGAGAGCGGCAGCACGGCCACCTGCACCGGGGCGATGGCCGGGGCCAGGCGCAGGACGACGCGCACGTCCTCCGCCAGCCCTTCCTTCTTGGTCTCGGCGGTGTCCTCGGCGTAGCCGTTGCAGAGGAGGGCGAGGCAGATGCGGTCCAGGCCGCAGGAGGTCTCGACCACGGTGGGGAAGTAGCGTTCGTTGCGCTCCTGGTCGAAGTACATCAGCTCCTGGCCGCAGAACTCGCTGTGCCGCCTCATGTCCCAGGTGCCGCGGTGGTGAACCCCCTCGACCTCGCCCCAGCCGAAGGGGAACTCGAACTCGATGTCGAGCGCGGCCTTGGCGTAGTGGGCGAGCTTGTCGTGCCAATGGATGTTGAGGCGGTTCTCGGGGATGCGCAGCAGCTTGGTGTAGAAGTTCCAGCGCTGCTCCTTCCAGTAGTCGAACCATTGCATCGCCGCGTCGTCGCGGCAGAAGAACTCCATCTCCATCTGGACGAACTCGCGGGAGCGGAAGGTGAAGAAGCGGGGGTTGATCTCGTTGCGGAACGCCTTGCCGACCTGGGCGATGCCGAAGGGCAGCTTCTGGCGGGAGCTGATCCGGACCTGCTCGAAGTCAACGAAGATCGGCTGGCAGGTCTCGGCCCGGAGCCAGGCGACGTGCTCCTCGTCGAACACCGGCCCGACGTAGGTCTTCATCATCAGGTTGAACTCGCGCGGCTCGGTCAGCTTCTTCGACCCGCAGGCCGGACAGACGCCGGGGGTTGGCAATTGGTCTTCGCGGAAGCGCTTCTTGCACTCCAGGCAGTCCACCATCAGGTCGGAGAACTGGTCCAGGTGGCCGGAGGCCTTCCAGACCTTCGGATGGCAGATGATGGTCGAGTCCAGCCCCTCGACGTTGTCGCGGTCCTCGACCATGTACTTCCACCAGAGCCCCTCGACGGCGCGGCGCAGGGCGACGCCGGTCGGGCCGTAGTCCCAGAAGCCGTTGATGCCGCCGTAGATCTCGGAACTTTGGAAGATGAGGCCGCGCCGTTTGCAGAGGGCGACGATCTTCTCCATCTTCTGGGTGTCGGTGGTCTCGGACATTGGTGGGTGGACTCCACGGCTCGGGGCAAGGTTAAAAGGCGGAAAGATAAGATAATGCGGCGCGCCCGCCCCGCCAGCCCGGGCCTGCGCCGGCGCAGCGCTGACGAGTCTCCGCGCTTGGGGCGGGGTTGTGGCTGTGGCGGACCAGGCGGCTGGCCTGCCCGTCCGCGCCCCCTTGCCCCCGCGGGAGCCGCCCGAGTTGGCGGTGGACGGCCGGGCGGCTCTCCTTCGGGAGCACGGCGGCGCACTCGCCGCCGCGGATAGCGCAGGGGAAGCTCCGCGTGCAGCAGGCGGTGGAAGGCGGCCTTCTCGCAGCCCTGCTTGCCACGCGGCGCCTTGCCCAGCGAGCAAGCGGCGAACGCCTTGACGGGGCCAAGTTCCCGCAGCCGCGCATCCCGCAACGCCAGCAGTTGTTCCAACGAGTTGTGAAGGTTGCCTTTCATTTGTATCGGGTGTCATGCCTATGCCTTTGCCAATTGCAAGCCGAACCCGAAAACAAACTTCGGGAAAACACCCGATTCAGCGCGAACTAATGAGACTCGTCACCGCTGCCCCGTTGGGGAGTGGATTCCAGTGGTGTTGGGGCGGGCCGTGGCTGCGCCGGCACCCGTTTCCGGGGTTCGGATTCCCCCCGGGGCGGGCTGGTTCCAGAGATTTCCCGATGTTTCCGCTTGACGTCTTGAGTTTATTGGATTAGGTTACGTAAGCCAATATGGAGTGAGTGGTTGGCGGCAGGCAGTGCCGGCTAGGAGATGTCAGATACCGATGAGCCATTCCGTTTCAATTGAGGAGCTGACGGGCGTGGAGGTCGAACGGGAATTGCGCCGCCGCATCCTGACCGGCTGTTACGGGCCGGGGCAGCGCATTCCGCCGGAACGCCAGCTTGAGGAGGAATTTGGGTGCAGCCGGCTGACCATTGCCAAGGCCATGGCGCCGTTGGTGGCGGAAGGCATGGTCACGCGGCATCGCGGCCGCGGCTCCTTTGTGGCGAAATTGCGGCAGGGAGGAGGGGCGCGCATGGTGCCGACGGCGCAGAATGGCGGCCGTGCCGCGGCACGGGGCAATGTGGTCAAATACATCAGTCCCGGCCACGACCAGGGCGGCCGCAGTTCGCGCGACGACGTGCTTGCCGGGCTGCACGATGTGCTGGACGGTGCCGGCTATCATGTCAGCGTTGACTTTTACAGTGACCTGGACCAGCACCTGTGTTGCCTGGAAAAGGCGGACGATCCGCAGATCGCCGGACTGGCGCTGTGGCCCACGCCCCACGAACGCACCGTCGAAACGGTCTCGATGGTGCTGAAGCACGGCCTGCCCATTGTGCTGGTGGACACCTACCTGCCGGAGCTTGATTGCGACTATGCCGTCACGGACAACATCGAGGGCGCGGCCATGATGGTCCGGCATCTGGCGCAGTTGGGGCACCGGCGGATCGCCTACCTGACGGCGCCGGTGGACCGCACTTCGCTGCTGGACCGGCTTTCGGGTTTCCTGCGCGGCATGGTGGAGGCGGGGCTGCCGGTGGACACGCATTCGGTCGTGCGCTTTGAGCCCTCTGAACTTGCCGCGGGGCGCCAGCCCGACCGCGCCGCCCTGGAGCGCGCGGTGGATCGGCTCCTGGCCGGGCCGGAGCCGCCGACGGCGATGTTCACCTCGAACGACCGGCTGGCCCTGCCGCTGCTTTCCGTGTTGCAGGCACGCGGAGTGCGGGTGCCGGATGAGATCACTGTGGCCGGGTATGACGGCATTGAGGCCGGGGAGTTCTGCTCCGTGCCGCTGACCACCATCAAGCAGGATTTCTACCAGATGGCGCGCATCGCCGCCCGGATTCTGCTGGAGCGGTTTGACGGCCGCGCCGAGCCCCTGCGCTACCACTGGCAGATCAAGCCGCAACTGACTGTCCGCCAATCTTCCGCCGCGCTGGGAAAGCCATCTGGACTTCTGGCGGCCCGTCCATGAGGCGCCGGCCTTGGCATTTTCTTTGGTTGATTGGATCGGCCAAGCACAAGCAGAAGCAACGAACGCAAAAAAGGAGGTTGCCAGAAAAAAGATCAGTCAATGCCGTGCGTCATTCAGCCAGTGGTTACCCCAAAAATGAAGGAGCCGTTATGCAGTCGTTCGCGGTTCGCAGCCCACACCCCACGATTCAAGGAGAAAAAACCATGCCATCCTCGACATCCTCTCGTCGCATCCCCGTCGCCGGGGGCAGCTTATCCCTTCCGCTTGCCGCCGGCGCCCTCTGGGCCGGTTTGGCGCTTGCCCTGCCCACCCCTTCGGCGCAGGCCGCTTTGATCCTGGAGTACAACTTCAACGCAGGCAGCGGCACGTCCGCCGCGGACAGCTCCGGCTTTGGCACCGCTGCCCCCGGCACGCTGACCGGCAACGCCACCTGGTCCACCAATACGCCTTCGGGGTCAGGCTATTCCCTCAGCCTTCCCGGCGCCATCGCCGACACCGTCAACGCCGGGGATGTCTCTAAGCTCGATGGCCTGCAAAAGTTCACCTTGGTGACGTGGTTCAATCCGACGAGCATAACAACTTTCGACCGGCTGATGTCGAAAGCGGACACCAATTCTGGATTCGACTGGTCCGTCACTGTTACCACCAATCCATCCAACTATCGGTTGGATTTAAATCTTAAAGGGGCGGGAGCGCAAGCCAACTATTATTCCACGGCCAACATCACCCAAGCGGGTTGGGTCTTTCTTGCGGTCACCTACGACGGCAGCGTTACCACAAACAACCTCAACTATTATTGGGGCAGCGCCAGCAGCGGCGTGGCGCAACTGGGCAATACTTTGAGCGCCGCTCAAGGGACGATCACCGACACAACCGGCGCCTTCGAGATCGGCGACACCGACCGCAGCACTTCGGACCGTTCCCCCAACGCGCTGTTCGACAATGTCCGCATATACAACACAGTAGAAAGTGTTTCTTCGCTGGAAACGCTTCGAGTCGCCGATATCCCCGAGCCCGGCACCGCCATGTTGACGGCTATCGGTGCGTTGGCACTGCTTCGCCGTCGGCGGAAGAACGGCTGAAGACGGAAGAAGAGAGAGGAGCGGGGCGAGATCGCCTGGACGGCAGATCCCCCGCTCCATGACTGGCGCGGCTCGGATGGTGAGGCGAGTTCCATCAGAGCCGTGACGGTGGCTGAGCGGGCAGGGATCGAAATCGCAATCTCAATACCCGCACTCCGGACGGGGTGTAACTGGTGGTGGTGCCCCCCGGCTGAAGCCGGGGGTTATCCACCTTCGCCCCTTTGGGGCACCGAAGGGCAGAAGAATTTGTGGGGATTCGTGAAATTCGTGGATATCCATTCGCCAGATTTGCGGACAGAACGCATGAACCGAAAAAACCGCTTCACCCTCATCGAACTTCTGGTGGTGATTGCGGTCATTTCAATTCTTGCCGCCTTATTGTTGCCCGCGCTGAAAAACGCCCAAGAATCGGCCAAAGGCGTGGCGTGCAAGAACAATTTGAAGCAACTTGGCATTGGGTTCATGAATTACAGCACGGATTTTCCGCCATGGTTGCCTTCGGCGTTTGGCCGTTGGGCCCCATTTGTCACCTACGCCAATGACGATTCAGCCCAATACTTTTTTGTGCATTGCCTGAATGGGACGCTTCCAGTAAACCAATCTCCAGTGCGGGAGATTTATCATTGTCCTGGCTCAAAAGATCCCGGGTTTAAGCAGGATGCTTGGTGCATCGGCAACCAAGTCAGTTACAGCATGAATGGTTGGATTGATTACAAGGGCGTTTATGGCAAACCGGAAAGGGGGCAGATCACTTTTTGGGAAAGACCGGAGGCTTCCTGTTTGTTGATTGAAGGCCCGCACACGCCAGATGGCGCGTATGTAACCCCTTGGACTCCGGCGCTGGCGACCTGGCACGGTCTTGGCGGAAATGTTCTGTTTTTGGATGGCCATGTTGAGACCATCAAATATCAGCATTTTATGACTCAACGGGTTGTGGATGGCGTCAGCAAGACCAATGGGTATTGGCTGATGTATGGGAAATAGTTTTTTCGATGTCTGGAAATGGGCGAAAGGATAGTGGGATGTCAAAAACCATGGTTCGGATCAACTGGGTTTTCATGCTGCTGGCTTGGGCGATTTTGGGTGGTCCGGCAGGCGAAGCGCTGGCCGTCGTCAACGGCGGCTTTGAAAGCGGGGTGAGCGGCTGGTGGGGCGGGGGCCTCAAGACGGGTGGTGCGGTGGCGGAGAATCCGGCCGCAGGCGGCAACTGCCTGAAAATCACCAGGGATTTCGCCTGCCAGGACAAGATTGCGGTTGTCGGCGGGAAAAACTACAAAATCAGCATGCAGATCCGTAGCGACGCCGCACCCGCGGGGGCCGTGTATGTCCAGTTGAGCTATCGCGGGCCCGGGGTGAAGGGCGGCTGGTATGGTCCCGCGAATGCGGAGGTCGGAGGGCGGACGGAGAAGGCGCTGTTCGTGACGGGCGGGACGCAGGCGTGGAAGGAGTTTTCGACGGTTGTCACCGTGCCGGCCGGAGCCGACCAGATGCTGATCTACCTGCGCAAAGTCACCGGTTCCGCCGGGGCGGCCTATTATGACGATGTCAAAGTCGAACCGACCGACGAGGGCCCGGTGGCAGCGGCTCCCGCCGCGGCAAGCGCCGCCGCTCCCGGTGCCAAGGGCAATCTGGCCGTCAATGGCGGATTCGAGAATGCCTCGGGCGGCTGGTGGGGGCCGGGGATGAAGACCGGCGGAATCGTGCCGGAAAGCCCAGCGGAGGGAGCCAACTGCCTCAAGATCGTGGAGAACTTCGCCTGCCAGGATCGAATCGCGGTGGCGGCTGGGAAAAACTACAAAATCAGCATGCAGATCCGCAGTGACGCCGCGCCGGAGGGAGTCGGGTATGTCCAGTTGAGCTATCGCGGGGCCGGGGTGAAGGGCGGCTGGTATGGGCCCGCGAATGCGGAGGTCGGAGGGCGGACGGAGAAGGCGCTGTTCGTGACGGGCGGGACGCAGGCGTGGAAGGAGTTTTCGACGGTTGTCACCGTGCCGGCCGGGGCCGACCAGATGCTGATCTACCTGCGCAAAGTCACCGGTTCCGCCGGGGCGGCCTATTATGACGATGTCAAAATCGAAGCAACGGAAGAAGCCGCTGCCGCGGCCGCCGAGGTTCCGGAAGTCAAAGGCAACCTGATCGCCAACGGCGGCTTTGAAAACGGCTCGGCTTACTGGTGGGGCGCGGGAATCAAGACCGGCGGGGCGGTGGCGGAGAAACCGGCGGAAGGGGCCAGTTGCCTGAAGATCACCGGAGACTTTGCCTGCCAGGACAAGCGTCCGGTCAAGGGCGGCCGGCGTTACCGCGTGAGCATGAAAGTCCGCAGTGGAGACGCACCGGACGGGTCGGTCTATGTCCAGTTGAGCTTCCGCGGGGAGGGAGTCAGCTCCGGCTGGTATGGTCCTGCCAGCGCATTGGTCGGGGGGCGGACCGAAAAGGCATTGTTCACGACTGGGGGGACGCAGGATTGGAAGGAATTTTCCACCGTGGTGGAGGCGCCGCCCGGGGCCGATCAAGCGCTGATCTATCTGCGCAAGATCGCTGGCTCGGCGGGTGCGGCTTATTTTGACGACGTGAAAATTGAGGCGACCGAAGAGGCTGCCACCACGGCGCTTGAATTGAAGCGGCGGGAACTGGCGACGGCGTTGTTGTCGCCTCCGTCAAACGGCGCTGCCGCCGCCCTGGAAAAGATTGTGGCCGCCGCGGGGAAAGCCGCCGGGGGGAAGCTGGTTTTGGCCAGGGATGGCGCGGCCCAATGCCATGTCCACGTCGGCAGCGATGCGGACGCCAGGGTTCTGGCGGCGGCGCGGGATCTGGCGGCGATGATCCAGAAGATCAGCGGCACGGACTTGGGCAAACTCTCGCACGATGGCAACCCGCTGGAGGGGCCGCTGGTGATTGTCGGGCGCGACAACGAGTTGGCGAAAAAGCTGTGCGCCGACGGCGATTGGAAGGAACTGGGTGAGGATGGCTTCATCATCCGCGCGGTCGGGCCAAATCTCCTGATCGCGGGCAACACGCCGGGCGGGACGATGTATGGAGTGAACTGGTTTCTCGACCGCAAGCTCGGGGTCAAATGGCTGAGCCCGGATTTCACGCATGTTCCCTCGTCCGGGACGATCGAGGTGGCGGCGATGGACGAAAAGCAGATCCCGCGCTTCAAGTTCCGCCAGATTCTCAGCGTCGAGGGGCAGGACAAGCCTTTTGCTGCCCGCAATCTGCTCAACGGAAACTCCCACGGCGCGCAAAGCATCCTGCCGCCCCCGGAGATCGACCATTGGGACAACTCTTGGCAGAGGCCCGGCCTGACCGGAAGCTTTTACCACTTGCTCCCGCCCAAGGAATTCCAGTCCGCGCATCCCGGTTGGTATGCCGGGGGGCAGGTGGCGATGATGAACCCGGAAGTCCGCCAGGCCCTGGCGGACGCTGTCATCAAGCGGCTGAAAGGCGTTCCCAACTATCAGGACTACTGGTTCGGCCTGATGGATAATGACTGGGGCTGGGACATGGATCCCGCCAGCGCGGCCTTCGCCAAGGAACATGGCGGCGTGGCCTCCGCGCCCCACACTGACCTCGCGAGCGACGTGCTCCAGCGCGTGCGGAAGATCCTGCCCGGCGCGAAGATCGCGGTGAACGCCTACCACTGGGGCTTCAGTCCGCCGACTGGGCTGACGATTCCCGAGGGGCTGCTGATCTTCCCCATGACCATCCATCTCGACTACAGCACGTCGCTGTTCACGGGGCAGAATGTCAAGTTGGGCAAGGACATCGAAGGCTGGAACGCCCTTAGCCGGAACACGCTTCTCTGGGATCACGTCACCAACTTCAACGGCTTCATCCAGCCAACGCCGAACATCCATCCCATCTGCGAAACCATCCGCTGGCTGGCACCGCTGACTAACATCCAGGGCTACTTCGCCGAAGGGAGCTGGAACACGCCCGGCGCGGAATTCGCCGCCCTGCGGGCCTGGATCATGGGCCGGATGCTATGGAATCCCGCCACCGACTACAAGGCGGCCATTGCGGAGTATTGCGACGCCTACTACGGCCCGGCCGGGAAATTCGTCAACCAATACATTGACCTGATGCACGAGGAATCGGCCCGGACGAAGGCGCCGATCTGGGAAAAAACCAATGTCGATAGCGCGATGCTGAACCTGGATTTCGTGACCAAGGCCGACGCCCTGTTCGCCCAAGCCGAGGCGGCGGTGGCTGGCGATCCGGTGATGCTCAAGCACGTGCGGCAGGCGCGCGTTTGCGTGGACTATGTCATCCTCGTTCGCCGCAAGGAATTTGCGGATCAGGCCGTGCGGGAAAAGAAGACGTTCGACAGCGACTTCGCCAACCGGCTGGCGCGCTTCACCGACACCATCAAGGCCGAGGGCATCAAGCAGTATCGGCAGGCCAAGTGCGGCACGATGGAGGAACTGGCCGACATCATGGCGATCGAACGCAAGGCTGCGCCGCCGCCGGAACTGGCTGCGAATCTGCCAAAATCCGACTGGGTGGAAATCCAGGATCTGGGATTCAACCGTTATACAAACGATGTCACTATTGTGCCCGATGCCGTGGCATCCGACGGTGCCACCGTCCGGATGGGCGGCGACGTGGGAGCGCCATATATCCAGCTCAAGCACCACAAACTGCCGCTGGAAGGCCGGTGGGAGATTTTTGCCGAGGTGCGGGTGGACGCGGACGGGGCCGGCCCCGGTGATGTCGCCCTAGGCATCGGCACCATGCCTCCGCAGAACAACTGCACGAACATCGCCGTTGGTCAGTTGAAGAAGGACGGCTACACCCTAGTCAAGGCCCCCGGCGGACCCTTCCGTTACAGTCAGGACGATGGGGACATCTCATACATCCGGGGCGGCGGCTCGAAGAACATCAAGGAGATCTACGTGGATCGCTTCATCTTCGTGCGCGCTGGGGAATCGGCCGTCGGTGCCGTGGCGGAATGAGGCTGTTTCGCCATGGGAAACGAGCCGTGCTTTTGGCGCTGGCCGCATGGCTGGCCGTCCCGTGGAGCCTTGCGTCCGCGGAAAGGCCCGATTCCGGCGCCGCGGTTCATGTCCTCGACAATGGCGTGCTTCGCGTCGAGGTCATGGATCCCTCGCATCCGCAGCGCTACAACCGCGGCGTGCGCTTCACCCCGGTTGCGGCCGTGCTTGGCGTCCGCCAGGATGGGAAGGAATTTCTGTTCTATCCCGTGAAGCATGATCCGGTGGCGGACCACGCCGGGCTGGCGGCGGAGTTCGACATGGTGGCGCCGGGCGAGCCCGACGCCTGGATGCCGCCGGGGTATCTTGAAGCCAAGGTTGGCGAAGGGTTCGTCAAGATCGGCGTCGGCGTGCTCCGCAAGGAACGTGGCCGTTATTCCCTGTTCCAGCAGCCGGCCCTGCTGGCGCCGGCCGTCACCACCGCCGAATGGCAGCCGGCGGGCGCCGTGTTCCGCCAGACCTGCGCCGGCGTCAATGGCTATGCCTATGAACTCCGGGCGGATCTGACTGTGGCCAAAAACCGTGTGGTGGTGGCCTGGACGCTGATGAACACCGGCCGCAAGCCGGTTACGACCCGGCAGTACACCCACAATTTTTTCCGGTTGGGCGCCCGGGACACCGGCGCGGGTTGCGTGCTGGAATTCCCCCATGACTTCCAGGCCACGGGGCTGGAGGCGCAGCAGCGGCAGGTTGGCCGCGAAATCCGCTTTCTCGCGCCGATCCCCCAATGGGTCAACCTGGTCGTGCCGTATCCGCCGGAATACGCCGGTCCAAATCGCTGTACCCTGCGGCGGTCAGACATGCATCAGTCCGTCACCTGTGAAACGTCCATGCCCGGCCTCCGCACCGCGGTCCACGCCCGGCCGGAGTACGTTTCCCCCGAACAATTCATCCGCCTCCAGGTGGCGCCGGGAAAATGCGTGACCTGGACTCGGAGTTATGAATTCGCTTCCGGGAAAAGCCGGGAATGAGTTTCCCAGGGGGGGGGGCTTGGCTGCCGGATTGCGGCATGGTAGAAGTCCAGGATGTGGAGCCGCCCGGGGAAGTCCGCCGCCGCGGCGGCCTCGCACCAAAGGGCTCCGTCCGTCAGCACCACCACCTGCCTGGCCGATTTCATGCCGCGCCCTTTGCGGCCGGGCCGCGCCAGGCGTGAGGCGCGCCGTCCAGGCCCGCACGGAACCGGCGACTTCCGCCGCCAGGCGGTGGAACTGGCGGCCGGTCGCCTTGGCCACGGTGGTTTCACGCGGAAGGCCGGCGGCCGGCTCGAAGGGCATTTGCGCGCCGACCTTGGCCAGCGCCGCCCGGATGGCCGCCTCCGCCTCCGCCGTCGTGGCCTGCCGCTCCAGCAGGCAACCCACCGCCTCGCCTATTTCCCGGCCGGCTTCCTCCGCAACCTGTTCCCGAAGCCCTTTTTTTTGGCGCCGCCGGCCGTGCGGGCCTCGCGCGTCTGGCGCTCGGCCAGCGCGGCGTACTCCTCGGTCAGCTCCCGGTAGCGGCCGTAGTTGGCCACCGCCTCCCGCACGGCGCCAACCTGAATCCTGCGCGACATACTCGCAGCGGTTCCGGCCACCGCTCCAAAACTGCAAGTTGTGGTAGGTGCGGCCAGATTTCGCCTGCCTGGCGCATGGCTTGCCGCGTTCCAGCGTCGTCATCGCCGCGATCTCCCGCAAAATCTGCTCCCTGGTGCGTTCCGCCGACATGTCCGCCTGCCTTTCCGCTGCCGTCCGTGGTTTGGTTTCGCCCGGCCGCCTGCACCCGGATCCAAGGCATTATATATATTAAACAATATACCAATTCAAGCGGGAAATCCAGGGATCGTCGGATTAGCCGATAGATATGTCATGCACCCGCGCCCGGCGCAGCGCTGACGAGTCTCCGCGCTTGGGGCGGGGTTGCCCGTTTTTTTCCGCGGGGGTCGGCGGTATCCGGGCAGGCGCGGCCATCGGGCTGGGCGGGAGGCCCGGTTGGGGCGGCAGGGTTTTCGCGGTCGGGGGTTGGGATCCGTGGGGTTGAGGGCGGGGGCGGAAGCTTGCTTCGGCGGCGGCTTCCAGGAGGTGGAGGCGCAGGCAAGTGCCCGGGAGACGCGCGTGGGCCTCCTGCATCTTGCACGGGTCGTGCCCGCGGATGGCGATCCGGAGCCTGGCGGCGAAGTCGCGCAACGTCGGCCAAAGTTTTTTCCGGGGCGCTTCGGCGGCGGCGTCCGGCAGCCGCCGGCGCCCGCGTTCGCCGAGGTCGCCGAGGCGGGCCAGGGAGTTGAACAACTGGGCGACCTGGATCAGGAGGGGACAGTTCTTCCACGCGAACCCCTTGGCGCCGAAGCCGTGCTCCAGGCCGTATTCCTTTTTCTGGGTCTGGTTGCCCTCGTTCCCGATCTTCCGGCGCCGCCGGTACAAGTCGGCGAAGGCCTCGGCGGTTTTCCGGCGTTGGGCGGGGATGTGGCTGTGGCGGACCAGGCGGTTGGCCTGCCCGTCCGCGCCCCCTTGCCCCGGGAGACGCTTGGCGGCCGATTGGTCATGCCTGGCGCCCACTGCGCTGGCGGCATCCCTGGTTGTCTTCGCAAAAATCGGATTTATTATATTAGTAGATAAGTTCTAATTCAAAACTAATGTCAAGTTGAAACATTTAAGATACGGATTATGGTGCCTCCTTAACCCCCCGGAGGCCCCATGGCGAATCATGCAAAGTTCACATCCGCGGAAGCGGAATTGGCGGAACGCATCCTGGCCGGCTCGAAGCCTGACATGCTTGGAGCGGCAATCCTTCGAATTGTCCACATCTGCGGAACCACCATTGAAGCCGCCGCCGAGGCGGTGGGCGTCAGCCGCGCGACGGCTATTCGGTACTTGGCGAAGTTTGCCGCACGGTTTAAAAGCGGAGCGGCCGCAGAATCAAAGCATGGCGGACGGCGCAATGAGTTGTTGTCGCGTGCGGAAGAGAAGGTTTTTTTGGCGGAGTGGCATGCCCGCGCAGAGAACGGAGAGCTTGTCACCATCGCACCGTTGACTGCGGCGCTGGAGGCGCGAATCGGGCGCCCCGTGTCCGATGTTTCCATTTACAACATGCTCAAAAGGAATCATTGGCGTAAGCTGATGCCGGACACCAGGCATCCGCAACAGGACTTGGAGAAACAGGAGGAGTTTAAAAAAAACTGCCGGAAGTCGTGGCGGGCGCCAGGCTGAAAGCCAAGGAACTGGGCCTCGGCTTCCGCCTGATGTTTCAGGACGAGGCGCGATTCGGACGAATGAGTCTACCCTATCAGGCCTGGGCCCCGGCACCGCTTCGCCCGTTGGTGGAACTGGCATTGGTCAGGGAATTCAAGTACGTCTATTGCGCCGTGGCTCCCGCCGATGGGCAGACCGTTTGGATGGTATGTGATCAAATGAACACGGAGCACATGGGACGTTTTTTGAAGGATGTGGCGGGAAAGTTCCCCGATGACCTGATCCTGATGATCCTTGACGGCGCAAGTTCGCACAAGGCCAAGGCGCTTGGCGTCCCTGACAACATCGTGATCCATGTGCTTCCGCCGTACTCTCCAGAACTCAATCCGGTCGAGCATATTTGGGACGAAATGCGCGAAAAATTCTTCGCCAACAAGATTTTCAATACCATGACCAAATGCGTGGCCCAAATTGAACAGGCCGTCGCATGCATTTCCTCATGGACTGACGGCATGCGAAAGCTAACCGAATGGCCATGGATCAAAAGTTGCAACTTGACATTAGCTTAGAATAAGTAGAAATGGGCCGGGCACAGCGTACGTTCTTTTTACCACAAAAGGAGGTACGTCCATGGCACCGACCCGTCATCAATTTACCGTTCTCAAGCAGTTGTGCGACCTTCTGCCACCGCATTTGGTGCCGAAGCTGGCCAGGGAGCATGGGGTGGAAGATAAGAGTCGCGCGATCACGCCATGGAGTCACACAGTGTCTCTGATGTTCGCGCAGATTTCCCATGCCCTGAGCCTGAACGATGTCTGCGACACCCTGGAGAACCACGGCGGCGTGCTGACGACGATCCGGCATGCGGCGCCGCCAAGCCGGAACGGCCTCTCCCACGCGACCCAGGAGCGCAACGCCGACATGGCCGAGGCGCTGTCCTGGGAGACGCTGGCGCATCTTCAGGGTTGCTGGCCGCAGTTTGGCATGGGCCGCAAGTATGTCGGGTTCCCCCCGGCGGTTCAGGAAGCGGATCATCAATGTTGTGGACTCGACGACGACAGGATGCCAAGGAGGCTCGCGGCGTTTGTGCCGGCATCCTCGCCGGGGAGATCGTGGTCTTTGA
>JBAZOO010000005.1:0-144847 GCA_041648735.1 Lentisphaeria bacterium | reverse complement strand
TATCAGAATAAAAGTGCAATTCAATAAAAGTTACACATTTTAGAAAATAGCGTCGATCCGTCCGGCGGGAAGGGCCGCCGGCCCGACCCGCCGGTCAAGGGACTTTTGCCAATGTCCAGGCAGGGGCGGTGCCCCTGCCTATTGTCCGCCCGTCCCTACGGGACGCCAGCGGGGCCGGCCCGGGTTGGAGTTCACGCTTCAGCGTGGGCTGCTTGGGGCGGTGGCGGTCAGCCTTTGGCTATTCCACCCAGCCAACAATCTTGACGTCGCTGTAGGTGCCGTCTTTGTACTTGCCGCCCTCGAAGACCAGGGAGAGGTCGCCCGGGATTTCAACTGATAGGAATTTTGCTTTCACGGGCCGGAGCGGACGGGGGGAATACGGGGGGGGGAATGGCGCGGAACCACCCCGAAAGCGAAGCTGGCCGGGGAGCATGGGGTGGGCCAGCTTCGGCGCCACCCACCCCGCGCACCTACGGCACGCGGTCATGTGGTGGGGGACGTTGAAAACAGGGGCGGTGCCCCTGCCTATTTTCCCGAAGTCCCTACGGGACGGACAGGGGGCAAAGGCAAACATCGAATGAGTGCAATGGGAGCAAAAACGGGTGGGGCGGCCGCCACGCCGGCCTGAATCCCGCCCGGAATGTCAAAGAGCCAGCTCCGGCACCGGCTGCCGTGGCTGGCTCCACTATCCCGCCGCCCGCTCCCGCGGGCAGCATGGGTCAGCAGCGACGCTTGCCGCCCCTCAGCCGCCTTCGACGACGGCCATGGCCTTGGCCAGGAGCTGCCGTTCACAGCCCTTGACGCTGAGCACGTCGCACTCGGTGCCGAGAATGTACGGATGCCCGGTGGCCTTCATTTTCGCGAGGAACTCGCGGGACATGGTTTCCACCCCGGCAACGGTGATCAGGTCGTCGGAGTAGAACTTCTTGGACGGCAAGTTGCCGTAGAGCACGATGTCCTTCGGCACCAGGGCGGCGTCCTCCCAAAGCTGGCGGGAGGAGCCCAGGCTCAGGATCGCCGGGCGCAGGGAGGCGAAGCCGCGGACCATCTCGTCCACCAGTTCGCCGCAGCAGTGGAAGAGGAGGTCAACCCCGGCGGCATCCATCTGCGCCTTGAGGCGGCGCATGTACTTGAGCGCCATGCGTTCGAAGACGTCGGAGCCTTCGGCCATCTGGTTCGGGGAGATGTAGACCTTGTTGGCGGCGGGCTCGGCGACGAAGAACAGCTTGGCGCCGGCGGCGGCCTGGGCCTGGAAGGAACGGGAGATGACCGCCACCGCGAGTTCCAGGACGGTTTCGACCGTCTTCACCTCCGGCTCATCCTCGCCAGTGAGGCCGGCGCCGGCGAGGTAGACGGGGGTGATCGGCTCGGCCAGCAGCTTGGTCATGAGGGAGAAGGGGCCGATGCTCATCCCGACGGGGACGAGGTCGGGATGGTGCTGGGCGATGTGGCGGACGGCGTCCACATTCGCCTGCAACCGCGGATCCAGCGGCCCCTGGATCCCCTGGCGGATGCGGGCGATCTCGGCGGCGGTCGGGCAGGCATGGAAATGCCAGGTGGGGATGTCAGCCTCGGCAATGCCGCCGAGGGCGTGGAGCATCAGGGCCTTCTCCAGCATCAGGTCCATGACCGGACAGGCCAGCGGCGTCTTGAAGCGGCGGGCAGCCTCGGCGACGACGGCGCCGAGGCGGGCGCCGTCGCGCAGGATTTCTTCATGGTCGGGATGTTCCTGGAGGACGAGGTCGGCGCCGACGGGGAAGCGGAGGCCGGCCTGGGCCAGCTTCAGGTAGTAGTCGCGGTTCATGGCGGTGGTTCCTTTCCGGGGTTCGCCATCAACATAGGCCGGCGGCGGTGCCGGGGATAGGAGGAAAATGGGTATTGATGGTAAAACTTTGCGGTTTGGCCGGCAAAAATTGGCCCGGCCGCGGCATTCCGCAATGCCATCCCGGCCCAGCCTTGCCATCCGCCGCGGGCGCCGCCAGGCCAGGAAGGACGGCCGCCACGGTCAGCGCTGGGCCTTCGCCGCGGCAATGAAGGCGAGCATGTTCTCCAGCGGCACGTCTCCCTCGACGGCGTGGGCCGGGGCGAAGATGTAGTTGCCCTGCCGCCCCAGCTCCAGGAGGTGGCGCGTCTCCCGCCGCACGTCCGCGACGCTGCCAAAGGGCAGGGTGCGCTGGGTGGAGAGCCCGCCGTGGAAGGAGAGCCGGCCGCGGTATTGCCGCATCAGCGCCGCGACGTCCATGACTTCCGGCTGGAAGGGGTTGAAGCAGTTCAGGCCGATGCCGATGAGGTCGTCGAACAGCTCGTCCACGTCGCCGCAGGAATGGATGAAGACGTAGCGGCCGGCGTCGCGCACCGCCTGGTACATCCGCTTGAGCTGGGGGTAGATGAACTCGTGCCAGAGGGCCGGCCCCATCAGCAGGCCATGCTGCGCGCCCCAGTCGTCGCCGAAATAGACGGCGTCAATGTCGTGCCTGAGCGCCTCCCGCACCTGGGCGAGGTTGTAGTCGGCGATGGCGCCCAGCAGCTCGTGGACGAAGGCCGGGTTCTCGATGAAGTCCATCATCAGCGGTTCCATGCCGCGCAGGGTCCAGGCCCGTTCGTACAGGGAAAAGCCGATGCTGAAAATCCGGAACTTGTCCGCCTGCGCCGCCAACTGTTCCTTCATCCCCGCGAAAATGGCCGGGGAGAGCGGGTCGGGGAATTGGTAGCCGCGCAGGGTCGGCTCCGGCAGGACCTGCCCCTTGACCACGCCGATGTCCTTGTCCTCGCTGCGGTCCCAGACCACGCCAAAGGGGTCGCGCACGCAGCCGCCGCCGATGTCGGTGGCGGTGAAGATGCCGCTGCCGACTCCGGCCAAGTGGTTCTCCAGCAGCGGCTCCAGGTCCTGCGTCCCATAGTGCCGCTTCAGCTTCTCCGCCGCCTCCACGGTGAAGCCAAACGACCAGGGGACGTAGGGCGGCTTCTTGCCTTCGAGGGCGAGCTTGACGACTTCACGCTTGGTCATGGTCAGGTCTCCCGGCGCCCGCCGCCGCGGCCTGTCTGCCGGAGATGGCCCAGCCGCGGCGGCGCCTTGGCGCCACGGAGACAGCATAGCCGCCGCGGCGGGCGCACTCCATGCCGGAACCGGCAAAAAAGCTGCGCCTCCTGGCAATTCCGGTGCCGGATAGGGTAGATTATGGGCGCGGCACTGCCAGCATCGTCAGGCTTGCCAGACCGGTCTGACGCGTCCGACTGGTCCGACCGGCCTGGCCGGCCACCAGGAAGAAAAAAGGACGCCCGACATGCCCGGGAAAAACTCGGCCCCAAACCACCCGTGCGGCACCGGCAGGACGGCGCTGGCCACCGGCCTCGTGCTCCAGGAGGGGCTGCAGGCGATCCTCGACCATTTCGCCGCCTGCTTCGGCATCCGCATCGCCTATGTGGCGCCGGCCGGCGCCGAGGCCTGCTCCGGCATGCACCGGGAATCCTGCGGCTTCTGCCACTTCCTGCGGCGGTCGCTGGGGCGGGAACTGCAATGCCAGAAGCAGGATCGCGCCGCCTTCCGCGCCGCGCTGGCCCAGCGCCGGCTCGTCGCCTACACCTGCCATGCCGGGCTGCGGGAGGCCGTCCAGCCGCTCTTCCTGGAGAACGGCGAACCGGCCGGCTTCCTGATGATCGGCCAGTTCCGGGTGGCGGGCGATTCCTATTCCCCCACCCTCCCGCGGGGCGCCGGCGACCGCCTGGCCACCCGCCGCGAACTTGACCGGTTCTGGCAGGAGATCCCCGCCATCGCCCCCGGCACGCTCCCGCACATGCTGGCCCTCTTCTCGCTGCTGGTCGAGGCCATCACCCGGCAGCGGCTGGTGGGGCTCCGGGGGGATTTGCACCTGGTCCGGCTCCAACGCTTCATCGCGGAAAACCTCCACGGGCCGGTGACCCTGGCGGCGGCGGCGCGGGCCATTGGCCGCAGCCCCTCGACGGTGACGCACCTCGTCCGCGCCCGGCTTGGCGTCTCCTTCAAGCAGGCGGTCATCGCCGCCAAGCTGGCGGCGGCGGAACGGCTGCTGCAAACCATTCCTGGCACCACCGTGGGCGCGGCCGCCGCCGCGGTGGGCTACACCCCCTTCCACTTCTCGCGCCTCTACCGGCAGAACCGGGGCCGCCCGCCGCGCACGGCCAAGCCGCCGAAGTCGGGTGCCGGCGGCGGCTGAAGGAAACCGCCACGGGGGCGGAAGGCGGTTATAGTATGGCCGCATCGGTTCCCCCACCCCGGCAGGAAAGGCGCCGCCCATGCAGAAGATCACCGGCAAGCTGTTCGTCACCGGCGACAATATCGATACGGACCAGATCATCCCCGCCCAGTACCTGAACCTGGTGCCGACCAATCCCGACGAACTGGCGAAGCTCGGCAGCCATGCCCTGGCCGGACTGCCGGACAAGTTCGGCCGGTTCATTCCCGAGGGGCAGGCCAAGAGCCCCTACGCCATCATCATCGGCGGCCGCAACTTCGGCTGCGGCTCCAGCCGCGAGCACGCCCCGATCAGCCTCGGCGCCGCCGGCGGCAAGGTCGTGGTCGCCGAATCCTTTGCCCGCATCTTCTTCCGCAACTGCATCGCCACCGGCCAGCTCTATCCCGTGGAGAGCGAAGTCCGGCTCTGCGACGAACTGAGGACCGGAATGGACGCGGAAGTCGACCTGGAGGCCGGCACCCTGAGCGTCCCCGCCCTCGGCAAGAGCTACCGCCTGCGTCCCCTGGGCGCCGCGAAGGACGTCATCGACAACGGCGGCCTCTTCGAGCACGCCCGCAAGAGCGGCATGCTGAAGTGATCCCCCTCGCCCGCCCGGTTGCCGCGCCCACCCAGGAGCCAGCCATGCCCGCCCCCGCGAAGTTCGAGAACGTCAGCGTCGCCTGCAAGGCCAACGTCTATTTTGACGGCAAGGTGGTCAGCCACTCCGTCCACTTCCCCGACGGCAGCCGCAAGTCGCTGGGGGTGATCCTGCCCGGCAGCTACAGCTTCAACACCGCCGGGCCGGAGACCATGGAAATCACCGCCGGCGCCTGCCGGGTGCGGCTGGCCGGGGAGACGGAGTGGAAGCCGTACGCCGGCGGCGGCGCTTTCCATGTCGCCGCCAACGCCGGCTTCGAGATCGCCGTCGAGGCCGGTGGTGTCTGTGAATACATCTGCTCCTTCGGCTGATTTTGCGGAGTCCGCAAAACGGCCCGCCGCCGCCCCCGGGGTGCTCTATCCCGAAGACGCCCTGCTGCTGGCGCCGCTGGCCGACTACACTGACTGGCCCTACCGCCGGGCCTGCCGCCGCTTCGGCTGCCGCTACGCCTTCACGCCGCTGGTGGATGCCGGCTGCCTCACCTACCATCCCGAGCGCGGCGGCCGCTCGCTCCACCGCGGCGCCGACGAGCCGTGGCTCGGCGTCCAGCTCGTCGGCGCGAACCCGCATTTCTTCGCGGAAGCCGTCCGGGTTGCCAACGACCACGACTACGACGTGCTTGACCTGAACATGGGCTGCCCGATGCCCAAGATCACCAAGCGCGGCGCCGGCGCGGCCCTTTGCCGGAACCTGCCGCTGGCGCTGGAATGCCTGGCGGTGATCACCCGGCGCAGCCGCTTCCCGGTGACCGCCAAGATCCGGGTGCTCGACCCCGCCGACCCCGCGCCGACCGTCCGCCTCGCCCTCGCCCTCCAGGAGGCCGGCATCCAGGCGCTGACCGTCCACGGCCGGATCGAACGGCTGATCTACGCCGGCCCGGTCGCCGCCGACGTGATCGGGGCGGTGCGCGCGGCGCTGCGCATCCCGGTGGTCGCCAATGGTGGCATCTTCAATGCCGCCGACGCCGCGGCGCTGCGCCGCGCCACCGGCTGTTCGCGGGTGATGATCGCCCGCGGCAGCATCGGCAACCCCTGGATCTTCCGCGAGCTGCTGGCGGCGCCGGGGGAGGCAGTGCCGCCGCCGGACCGCGCCGAGGCCTGTCAGGTCATGGCGGAGCACGTCGCCGGCATGATTGACCTCTATGGCGACGCGGTCGCCCTGCGCTGCGCCCGCAAGATCATCCTCGCCTACCTGAAGGGGCGCGGCTTCCCCCACCCCCTCAAGAACCAGGTCTGCGAACTCCGCACGCGCGCCGAGTTCCTGGGCTTCATCGAGCGGTTGCGGGAAGGCGGCTGAGCCGCCGCCTCAGCCCGGTAGTGACGGATCGGCGGGGGCATCGCTCCGTTCCAGATCTTCGCCGGCGCGGACCAGGCGGGCGCTGTTGAAGACGATGCCGAGGGTGCCGACGCAGTGTAGGATGGCGGCGACAATCGGGCTGAGCTTGCCGGCGGCGGAGAGGTAGAGGCCGCCGAGGATCATGGCCAGGCCAAAGGCCAGGTTCTGGTTCATCAGGGACCGGGTCTTGCGGGAGAGGGCGACCAGGAAGGGGATGCGGCGCAGGTCGTTGTTCATCAGGGCGATCGAGGCGCTCTGGACGGCGACGTCGCTGCCGATGGCGCCCATGGCGATGCCGATGTCGCCGGCGGCGAGGGCGGGGGCGTCGTTGACGCCGTCGCCGACCACGGCGACCAGTTCGCCGCGGGCCTTGAGGTCCTCGACGAAGACGACCTTCTCCTGGGGCAGGCAGCCGGCGCGGATGGAGCTGATGCCGAGCTTGCCGCCGACCATCCGGGCGACCGACTCGTTGTCGCCGGTGACCATGGCGATCTCCTTGATGCCAAGGGCGGCAAGCTGGTCCACGGCGGCGCGGGCGACGGGGCGGATGGCGTCGCGCATGCCGATCCAGCCCAGGACGCGGGGGCCCTTGGCGACGTAGACGATGCTCATGCCCTGGGCGTCCTCGCCGGGCGCGGCCACGGAGTCCACGTCCAGCCCTTCTTCGCGGAGCCAGGTGGCGCGGCCGACCTTGCAGGCGCCGAGGTCGGCGAAGCGGGCGGCGACGCCTTTGCCCGCCACCTCCTGGAACTCGACGGGCTCCTCCCAGCGGATGCCCGCCTCGCCGGCGAGCTTGCGCATGGCCTGGGCGGCGGGATGGTTGCTGTGGGCCTCGACGGAGGTGGCGACGAGCATCAGTTCGGCCAGCTCGACGCCGGGGGCGGGGTGGAGCTTGGCGACTTCCAGGACGCCCGCGGTCAGCGTCCCGGTCTTGTCGAAGACCACGGCGCGGAGCTTGGCGGCCAGCTCGATGTGGGTGACGTCCTTGATCAGGATGCCGAGGCGCGCCGCGGCGGCGATGGCGGCGATCACCGCCGAGGGGGTGGCCAGGACGAGGGCGCAGGGGCAGGTGATGATCAGCACGGCGATGACCCGCTTCAGGTCGTAGGTGAAGACCCAGACCATGGCGGCGAGGATGAGCACGGCGGGGGTGTAGAAGACGACATAGCGGTCGATGACGCGCATGATCGGGGTGCGGGAGGCTTCGGCGGCGACGATCAGGTCGCGCACCTTGCCCAAGGTCGTGTCCTTGCCGACGCGGCTGATCCGGATGTCGACCAGGCCGGTGAGGTTCTGGGTGCCGGCGAAGACTTCGCCGCCGGGCGCCTTGTCGGTGGGCAGCGACTCGCCGGTGATGGAGGCCTGGTTGACGGTGGTGGCGCCGCTGACAATGCCGCCGTCGGCGGGGAAGTTCTCGCCGGGGCGGATGCGGCAGAGGTCGCCGACGGCGAGGGCAAGGGCGTCAACCGCCTCCTCGGCGCCGGTTTCGGGGTTGAGGCGGCGGGCCTGGCGCGGGGTGAGCCGGACCAGGGACTCGATGGAGGCCTCGGCGCCGATGGCGGTCCGCTGTTCCAGGGTGATCGAGAGGAGCATGAGGAAGGCGACGACGCCGGCCGTCTTGTAGTCGCCGATGGCGAAGGCCGCGAGGAGCGCCATGGCGACCAGTTCGTTCATGTAGATCTTGCCGCGGCGGATGTCCTTGACCGAGGCCCAGAAGATGGGCAGGGAGAGGAGGAGCGCGCCAAGGAAGGCGCTGAGGTCGAGGGCAAAGGGGTCGATGGCGCGGGCGAAGAAGAGGCCGCCGAGGTAGGAATTGAGGATCAGGATGCCGCCGAGCAGGGCGAGGGTGAGCCGGAAGGCGCCCGCGTGGGAGTGGGGGTGCTGGTGGGCAGGCCCCTCGCCGCCCTGGTCGTGGCACGAGCAGCTCCCGAACAACTGGTCACTGGGTTTTTCGACGAGCATGGGTGGATCCGGAAAGGGTGGCGCGGGTCAGTCAGGGGGTGGCGGGGCCGGCGGCCGGCTTGGGCTTCTCGGGCTCGGGGTTGATCATGACCCGGAGTTCCTGGTCCGGGCCGCCGGTTTGGACGACATAGCGGCTCCCGGCCACCTTGAGCACATCGCGCAAGGTGTCGGCATAGAGGGAGACGAGCATGGTTTCGGGGTTCTTCTCGTACTCGCCGAGGACGGTCGCGAAATAGGCGGCAAAGGCGCTGACGTTCTCGACGACCCGGCTCTTGTAGGCGCGGGCGTCGCCAAGGATGCGGGCGGCCTTGCCCTCGGCCTCGATGAGCCCCTGCTTTTCGCCGGCGAGGGCGCGGGCGATCTCGGTCTGGCGGTCGGCGGCGGCGCTGAACACGTCGCTGAAGGCGGACTGGACGGCCAGGGGCGCCTGGATTTCGACGAAGCTGACGTCGAGCACTTCCACCCCCACGTCAAGCCGCTCGATGGTGGCGGTGACCCGGCGCTTGACCGCCTCGCTGAGGCTGTCGCGGCGGCCGCCGGGGATGGCGGGGTCGCCGCCGGCGCGGCCGCCGGGGCGGAAGACCTCGTCCACCGGCCGGGCGCCGACTTCGAGCAGGGTGGCGTTTTCCAGGAGCGATTCAAGCAGGTACTCGGTGCCGCGGCGCTTGGCGGCGGCTTCCCGGGCGGGGGTTCCGGGGGGCGGCGCGGGATCCTCGAAATGGGCGAGGTGGTAGCGTTTGGCGTCGCTCACCCGGTAGGTCATGGAGGCGACCAGGTGCATGATGTTGGCATCGCCGGTGAGGAGGTAGCCATCGTACCCTGGCCGCAGGGGCTGGGGTGCGCCCCCGGCGGCGGCGCGCTGGGCTTCGGCGAGGCGGTTGGGATCCTCGGCCGGCATGAAGCGGCGGGTGGTGACGGTGACCGAGCGCTGGGCGGGGATGACCTTGAGCACGTCCACGGGATAGGGCCACTTGAAATACCAGGTGCCGCTCTTGAGGATCTCCTGGCCGGCGACGGGGTGGAGGCGGCCAAAGCGGAAGAGCATCCCCTCTTCGTTGGCCTTGATGGCGAAGAAGCTGTTGTAGACCATGGCCGCCAGGACGAGCAGCAGCAGGGCGCACATGGCGTAGAAGAAGACGCTGATGGCGCGGGCCAGCGCCGCCATGCCGGCGGCCGGCGGCGGCTCGCGGAGGATCCGGGGTTCAGGGCGGCTGGGGCGGCTCATGGCGTCTCACTTCCCCTGGGCGGCGGCATCGGGATTGCGGAGGGGGCCGGCGGCGGGCAGGAGGGTGGCCCCGGGGCGGAGCAGGTCGTAGGGCGGCGTCTGGGTGTCGAGGATCAGGGTCGTCTTCGCGTCCACCCCCTGGCGCAGGGCTTCCAGCTTGCGGAGGAAGACGGCGAGGCGCGGGTTGCGGGCGAAGACCTCGTAGGAGCGGGCGGCGATGCTGTCGCCCTCGGCGCGGATCTTGGTGGCCTCGGCCTCGGCCTTGTCGAGCATCTCCTTGACGCCCTGTTCGGCGCGGGCCTTGATCTTCAAGGCGTCCCGCGTCCCTTCGGCGCGGAAGTCGCCGGACTTGCGTTGGCGCTCGGCGCGCATGCGGTCGAAGACCTTGTTGTTGACCTCCTCGGGGAAGCCGAGGTGCTTGAAGCCGACCATTTCGATGGCGATGCCGAAGTCGCGGAGGCAGGCGTCCTTCATGAAGCCGAGGATTTCCGCCTCGACCTCGGGGATCTTGACCCGCTTCGGGTCGGTGTTGATCAGGTCGCCGAGGCGGTGGCGGCCGAGGATGTTGTTGCGGGCGTCGCGCACCTTGTTGTCGAGGATGTTTTCGGCGGCGGCGGTGGTGCTGACGGCGCGCTGGAAGACGGCGGGGTCGCCGATCCGCCAGAGGACGAAGGTGGTGACGATGGCCTGGTATTCGTCGGCAGTCTGGACCTGCTCGGTCTGCCCCTTCTGCAACTCATAGCATTGCAGGCGGTTGTCGTGCCGCCAGAGAGCCTCGACCAGGGGCCACTTGAAATGGGCGCCGGGCGGATAGATCTTCACCCGGGGGGCGCCGGCGGGGCCGGCCTCGGTCCGGGGCTTGCCCAGGCGCATGACCATGACCATTTCGGTCTCGCTGACCTGGAAGACGACCAGGGCCAGGAGGAAGATGAGGACCACGGCCGCCGCCATGGCGATGGCGATCCAGTGCTGCATGAGGTTGCGCTTGGGCATTTCGGGTCTCGCTCGTTCACTCAGGTTGGCTGAAATCCAGGTCCAGCAGGTCGGGCCGCAGCTTCTTCTCCAGGTTCAGGATATAGACCTTGCGGCCGGTCTCGCCGCCCAGGATGTATTTGCGGACATTGCGCCCTTCGTTCTGGAAGATCTCAAGGTAGGCGTTGAGGCTGAACATCTCGGGGGAGGCGCTGTAGGCCTTGAGCTGCATCGCGAAGCGGTCCGCCTCGGCGTGGGCCACCTCGACCCGGCGCTGGCGGTAGCTGTGGGCCGTGGCGAGGACCGCCGCGTCCGCGCCCTCGCGTTCCAGGATGGCGCGGCTGGCGCCCGTCCCCGCCTTGAGGACGGTTTCGTGCATCTCCTCCATGGCGGCGACGACGGCGTCAAACTCCTTCCCCACCTCCACGGGGGGGTGGAGCCCCTGGAGGCCGACGGCGACGATCTCGATGCCGAGCCCGACGTGGTCGGCCGCCGCCTGGATGCGCCGGCGCAGCTCCTCCCCGCCCTGCCCCCGGCCGGTGGAGAGGATGGCGTTGAAGTCAACGTTGGCCAGGTAGAGCGTGACCTCGCGGTGGGCCAGGGCGCGCAGGGTGGCGCCGCCGTCCCGGTGCCGGAACTGGTTGGCGTAGAGGTCGGTGACCCGGAAGTAGAGGGGGATGCTGGCGGCAAGGAAGCTGACGTCCACGGGCAGCACGCGCAGTTCTTCGCCCAGCGGCGGGCGGTCGGCGGCCTGGCGGCTGGCCACCGCGAACTTGGACTCCTCCTTGTTGTGCGCCTTGCTCCAGACCATGACCCGGCCGCTGAGGTCGCCCCCCGGCTCCGCGCTGGCCGCGGCATCGCCCGGGACGTAGCCGATGGGGATCTCCTGGACGCGGGCGACCGGGAAGAGGTAGACCGTGTCGATGGGCCACGGCCACTTGAGGTGCAACCCCGGCCGCAACGGCGCCCCCGGGTTCGCCACCCGGCCAAACCGCTGGAGGACGCCATTCTGTTCGGGGCGGACGACGATGAGGCCAGTCATCAGCCACATCAGGAAAAGCGCCAGGGCCGAAAAGGGGATCACCGTGCGCTCCAGGAAGCGGTAGAACCAGACGTCGGTGACCTTGAACCCGAACTGGTAGTCCAAGGCGGCGGCGACGTTGCGGGCCAGCCCCCCAGGCTCGGTGACCAGCGTCAGCAGCCGGCTTTCCGGCAGCGGCCGCTCCGCCTCGCCCGGCGTGCGCGGCCGGTAGAGTTCGACGATCATGTTGAGCAGCAGCTCCACCCCGAAGGCCATGAGCAGCGCCAGCCCGAGGCGCCCCGCCCGCATGTCCACCCGGGGCAGGGGCAGTTCCAGGTGCTGCAACAGCAGCGCCAGCACCGCCAGGCCGTAGAGCGCCCCGCTGAAGAGGAACCAGGAGCCGGCCGGCCGCAGCCAGCGGCAGCCCGGCTCGCGCGAGACGCCGGAGAAGAAGCTGCCGGCAAGCATGGCGCCGACGAAGAGGGGGAAGAGGAAGCCGGCGTAGAGCAGCGGCTTCAGCGGCGGCACCGGCGCGGCGACCCCCGACCAGGCGCGCCAGAGCCACCAGGCGGCGCCGGCCAGGGCGGCGCCGGCCAGGGCGGTGAGCGCCGGCAGGATCCAAGTCACGTAGGTGCGGTTGGCGCGGGCCGCCAGCTTCACCGCCTCGTCCGCCTCGGCGAACAGTTCGCCGCCGGCGGCGTGGCTGGCGCGGAAGGCGGCGACGGCGCGCTCCTCCTCCTGCTGCCGGCGGAGCAGGCGGAGGCGGAACGCCCCGGCCAAGGCCAGGGCGAGGGTGACGCCCGAAGCGATCACGGGCGGCTGCAACGAATAGGCTTGGGCGCCTCCCAGGAGGACGGCCCCCAGCCCCAGCAGGAGCAAGGCGAAGGCCGCCGCCAGATAGGCGAGGCCCTCGGCACGCCGCACGTCGGTTTTCAACGGTTCAGCCATGAGTCGGGACCCTGCGTGTCAGACCACCGCGGAAACACCCCCGGCCAGGGACGGCGGAGGCCGGCGTCAGGCCGTCGGCGGGGTGACACCATAGCCGGCTTTGGGCAAAGCGCAACCATCCGGATCACTCGCCTTCCGGGGTCGAGGCGAGGATGGTCACCGAATCGTTGACGGTGAAGGTGGCGGCGATGCCGGCGTCGAGGAGGGGGATCACCTCGATGGCGCTGGTGCAGGCCAGCCGCACCTCCAGCTCGCCTTCCGGGCTCTTGCGCCACTCCACGTCGAGCCGCCCGCCCGGGATCGAAAGCTGGGCCTTGGCCGCGGGGACCGCCGTCAGCAGCGGGTTGAAGAAGATGGCCTTGAACCCGGGCGTGGCCGGCCGCACCCCCACCAGTTCCGTGACCAGCAGCAGGTTGGGGCTGACGCCGTAGCCGTGGCACATGGTGCCGACCACGGGATAGTTGCCGCTCTCCAGGCGCGGCGAGAAGAACTCCCACCAGGTGTTGGCCTCCTTCTGGAGCATGCCGCCCCAGTACCATTTCAGGTAGTCGAACGCCCACTGGCGCCGGCCAAGGGCGAGGGCCACGTCAAGGACGAAGAAGCGGAAATAGGGGTTGTCGGCGGCGACGGCGGGGAACTTCTCGAAGGGCGCCTCGTTGCCAAAGAACTGGCGGAAGATCTCCGTCATGTCGTCGCGCGGGGCCACCCCGCCGAACAGCGCCAGGATGTTGCTCTGCCACGACGCGGCGGCGCTGCGCTGCCCGTCCACCCAACAGTCGGCGAAGCGCTTGGCCTGCGGGTCGTAGACCAGCCCGCGCAGGGCCAGGGCGACCTGGCTGGCGCGCTGCTTCCATTCCTGGGCCAAGGCCCCCTGCCCCGCTTCGCCGGCGATCCAGGCGGCGCTCCACAACGCCCGGCAATAAAGGGCATTGAGCCCGGTGACGACGCCGCGGCGCTCGATCTTGCCATGGTCGAGGAAGCAGGGCGCGCTGTATTTCTTGTCCAGGTCGGCCAGCAGCCCGCTGGGGTGGTCGGCCAAATGGGCGAAATAGTTGACCAGCCGCTGGAGGGCGGGCATCAGCCGCTTGAGCAGGGCGTCGTCCCCGGCCAGGAGGTGGTGCCGGTGCAGCCAGACGGGCCAGAGCAGGGAATAGTCGGGGATGTTGACGAAATGGTCGCTGGGGCAGACGGCGGACATTTCGCCGGTCTCGAACTGGCCGTCCGCGAATTCGCCGAGCGCCTTGGCGCCGAAGCGGTCGTTGCCGTGGATCAGGCAGGCCGCCAGGGACTGGATCATGGCGTCGGGGATGTACTGGGCGGTCTCCTTGCAGGGGCTGTCGAGGAAATAGTCCTGCAGCGTCACATCCAAGGTCCGGCAGCCGGTGCTCCAGATCCGGTTCAGGGTCTCGTCGGCGCACTCGAAGCTGGCCTGCTCCTCGGTGACGAAGCGCCGCCAGCCGCAGGTGACATTGCTGATCTTGACCGGCCCCTTGGCGGCGCGGGCGACCACCATCAGGTAGCGCAGGCCGCGGGGGGAGCAGGCCATCCAGTCGCAAGGCTCCTCCCCCAGGACCAGGGAATCGGCGTTCTGGCGGCCTTCATGGCAGGGCAGGACGCGGCCGCCCTCCTCGCGTTCGCCGAACAGCACATCCACCACGTCGCCCGGCGCGCCCTCCACCCGCAGGGCCGGCACGCCGTAGAGGACCTGCCCCCAGTCGAGCACGGCGAACTGCCCCTGCATCAGCACCAGCCGCTCCGGCGCCTTCTGGGCGACCTCGGAGGCCACCTCGAAGTGGTGGCCGAGCAGGTTGACCGCCTCGTCGCTGGGCGGCGGCAACGCCGCGTCGTACCCTTCGCGCACCAGGCCGGAAAGGTCGAGGCTGCCGATGATGTTGTTGATGGGGATCCGCAACGGCCCGGCCAGCCCCCAGCCCGGCAGGGCCTTGCCGTCGGGGGCGCGGAAGAGTTGCAGCTTGTAGGCGGGAAGGTCGGGGAAGAGCAGGGTCACGCCGGGCGAGTCGGCATCCACCTGCTGGCAGACCACCACCTGGTTCCAGCCCTTGTGCAGCTCCAAGGCGCCCTCGGGCCGGCCGTCGCCGCCCAAGCGGAGGTTGTATTCCGCGGCGAAGTCCAGTTCCACCCCCGGCGGCAGGGCGCCGACGCCATGCCCCTTGGCCACGGCATGGTTGCACAGCACCTTGGCCGGCTGGTCGGAAAAGAGGTTGAACTTGAGCGCCGTGGCGCGCTCGCTGTAGAAGAAGGTTTGGGCGGCATAGACGCCGGGGCCGGACTTTTCGGCCAGCGTGCGGAAGGTGAGGTGGACCTGGGCGAGGGCCGGCTGGCAGACGCCCCGGGAGCAGACGGTGCGGGCCGGATCCCAGACCGTCTCGAACTCGCACCCGTCCAAGGGCACCAGCTCGCCGGCCGCGACGTTGGCGGGCCCGCGCGACACCGCGGGCCGCCAGGCGTCGGCATTCACCACCTCGCCGGTCCAGCCTTGGGGATAGCGGGCGAAGTCAACCTTTTCGGCAAAGCCGCCCGACACGGTGCGGCGCGGCCGGTGGCCGGCAAAGCAGGCGCCCTCCTGGAGCCGCCAGGAGCTGTCGCTCCACAGCACCGGCTTGCCGTCGGCCTGAAGCTGGACCAGCAGGCCGGCGGGCTTGCGGCGGGCGGCGAAGCGGGCCACGGGGGTGTGGTGGGCGAGCACCGCGACCACATTGGGGCCGGTCTCCAGCAGGTGGGTGATGTCATAGCGGCAGAAGTAGAAGCTGCCCTTCAGCGGGTGCGGCGGCGGGCCGTAGGAGAGGTGCCGGCCGTTGACATAGAGGTGGAAGAAGGTCCCCGCGGTGATCCACAGCTCCGCCTGGGCGGGCAACTGGTTGAGGGTCACCTCCCCGCGCACGAACAGGTAGGTCTCCTTCCGGCCGGGATTCTCCGCCCCCCAAATCCATTCGGCACGCAACTCCGGCGGCAAAGACAGCTTTCGCATGGATGGCCTCTCCGAATCCTGGACTGTTGACCCCGCGGCGGATTGCACCGCCGCCCTTCACACCATAAACACGAAACGCCACAAGACAAACTCCGCCCGCCGGCGGCGGGGAGCCGTCAGCCCACCGGCGCCGGGGCGGCCCAGGCGGCGCGCAGCAGCCGGGCGGTCTCCGCCAAGGCCTGGGGGACGACGCGGACGTCGCCGACGACCGGCATGAAATTGGTGTCGCCCTGCCAGCGGGGGACCAGATGGGCGTGGACGTGCCCCGGCACCCCGGCGCCCGCCGCGGCCCCGAGGTTGAAGCCGACATTGAACCCATCCGGCTGCATCGTCCGGCGCATCACCGTTTCCGCCTGGGCCACCAGCTCCAGGATCTCGGCGCGCTCCGCCGCTGCCAAATCCACCAAATCCGCCACATGCCGGTAGGGCGCCACCAGCAAATGCCCCGAGTTGTAGGGGAAGGCGTTGAGCAGCACGTAGGCCAGCCGGCCGCGGGCAATCACATGTTGCTCCGGATCGGCGAACGCCGCCGGCCGCCCCTTGGCGCAGAGGAAGCACTCCTCCTCCCCCTTGGGGGCCGTGATGAAGGCCATGCGCCAGGGCGCCCAGAGGGGGCGGCGGGGGACGGCGTTGGCAGAGGGGGTCTCGGGCATCGGCAAAACGCTCCGGCGGCCACGGGCGCAAGCCCGGCCACCCCTAACATAACACCCGCCGGCAAAAGCGGAACCGGCCTGGCGCCGGGTTGCAGTTGTAGCGGTCGGCGCAAACGATATAGTGTAATCCTCGAAAAAACCATGCCGCCAGGCTGCCGCCCCCGTGAAAGAGGGCGCCGGCGCGGCCGCCCCCAACGCCAGCCAACGGCACGGCACACCCGGCAACGACGGGCAGGAGGAATCGGATGGACACGCAGGCGAAAACTTTCCTGTACGAAGTCAGTTGGGAAGTCTGCAACAAGGTCGGCGGCATCCATACCGTCCTCCGCAGCAAGGCCGGGGAGGCGGTCAAGCAGTTTGGCGACCGCTACCTCCTGGTCGGGCCGCTGCTGCCGCAGAACATCGAGTTCGAGGAGACCGAGGAGCCCGGCTGGAACCACCTGCGGACCCCGCTGGCCATCAAGGGGCTGGAATGCCGCTTCGGCCGCTGGACCATCCCCGGCCGGCCGCGGGTGCTCCTGGTCGCCGCCAACAGCCGCTACAACAAGGATCAACTGCTCTTCAACATCTGGGAGAGATACGGGGTCGATTCCATCGCCGGCGGCTGGGACTATGTGGAGCCGGTGATCTTCTCCACCGCCTGCGGCGAGGCCATCGCCACCATCGACAAGCTGCAATCCGAGATCGAGGACGGGCCGACGGCCGCCGTCGCCCAGTTCCATGAATGGATGACCGGCGCCGGCCTGCTCTACCTCAAGGAGAAGGCGCCCCACATCGCCACCGTCTTCACCACCCACGCCACCGTGCTCGGCCGCTCCATCATGGGCTCGGGGCGCGACCTCTACGGGGAGCTGGACGCCATCTCCCCCTTCGAGGATGCCAAGAACCACAACGTCGTCGCCAAGCATTCCCTGGAGCATGTCAGCGCCCGGGAGGCCGACGCCTTCACCGCGGTCAGCGACATCACCGCCCGCGAGGCGCACAAGCTCCTGGGCCGCCTCCCGGACGTGACCGAGAACGGCATCAACCTGGCCGACATCCCCGACTTCAGCCGCCAGCGGGAGGCGCCCCAAGAAATGCGGACGCGCCTCCTGGAGTTCGCCCGCCGCTTCCTCAAGGTCCCCATCCCCGACAACACCCGGCTGGCGGTCATCTCGGGCCGCTACGAGTTCGGCAACAAGGGGATCGATGTCTTCCTCGAGGCCCTGGCCAAGCTCAAGGAGACATTGCCGGAAGAGAGGCAGTTGCTGGCCTACCTCTTCGTCATTGGCGGCCACCTGGAGATGCACCCCGAACGGACGCCGCAGCCCGGCCAGCCTTGGCTGCCGCCCATCTGCACCCACCGCCTCCCCCATGAGAGCAGCGACCCGATCCTGCTCTCCTGCATGCAGAAGCGGCTCCACAACCTCCCCGGCGACCGGGTCAAGGTCATCTTCTGCCCAGTCTACCTCAGCGAGAACGACGGCGTCTTCAACCACGCCTACTACGACCTCCTGCAAGGGTTCGACTTCGGCGTCTTCCCCTCCAAGTATGAGCCGTGGGGGTACACGCCGCTGGAAAGCTCGGCCTTCGCCGTGCCGACCTTCACCACCGACCTGGCCGGCTACGGCCTCTGGGTCCGCCGCCTCCAGCAGGCCGGCATCGCCACCGACGGCCATCCGGGCGTCCAGGTGCAGGACCGCAGCGGCGTGGCGCCAGCGGCGGTGGCCGAGGACCTCGCCAAGCGGCTCCGCGCCGCCATGGACTGGAGCGAGGCCGAGTTGGCAACGGAGCGCTCCGCCGCCCGCCGGATCGCCGAACATGCCGACTGGGCCGACTTCTACAAGCATTACACCGCCACCTACGACAAGGCCCAGGCCACCGCCAGCCAGCGCCTCGCCAGCGAACGGCTCCGCCTCGTCACCGGCCTGGCGGAACGGGCCGCCGGCACCTTGCAGCCGCATTTCCGCACCTTCAACGTCGAGAGCGAACTCCCCCCGCCCCTCCGCCGCCTCCGCGAACTGGCCTTCAACCTCTGGTGGTGCTGGCAGCCCGAGGCGGTCGAGCTCTTCTCGCGCATTGACCCGGCCCTATGGGAGGCGACCCACCACAACCCGGTCCGCATCCTCGACCAGGTGGCGAACAGCCGGCTGCGGGAGCTGGCGGAAAACGACAGCTACCTGCGCACCTACGGCACGGTGCTGGCCGCCTTCGACGCCTACATGCAGGAAGGCAAGCCGCACCCGAAGCTGCCGGGCTGCAACAACATCACCCCCCGCCACCCCATCGCCTACTTCTCCATGGAGTTCGGCCTCCACGAGTCGCTGCCAATCTATTCCGGCGGCCTCGGCATCCTCTCCGGCGACCACCTGAAATCCACCAGCGACCTCAACATCCCGCTGGTCGCCGTGGGGCTCTTCTACAAGAAAGGCTATTTCGCCCAGCGCATCGCCGCCGACGGCGGCCAGATCGCCGACTACGTGGAGAACCTCTACACCGACCTGCCGCTGCGCCAGCTCCGCGACGAGAACGGCGTCCCCGTCCTCCTCACGGTCGAACTGCCCGGCCGCACCCTCCACGCCAACGTCTGGAAGGTCGCCGTCGGCCGGACCAGCCTCTACCTGCTGGACAGCAACGTCACCCACAACACCCCCCAGGACCAGCACATCACCGACATGCTCTACGTCGGGGACGAACGCACCCGGATCGAGCAGGAGATCCTCCTCGGAATTGGCGGCATCCGCCTGCTCCGCCTGCTCGGCGCCAAGCCGACGATCTACCACCTCAACGAGGGGCACTCCGCCTTCCTCCTCTTCGAGAACATCCGCACCGCCATGCAGAAGCGCGGCATGTCCTTCGACGAGGCCAAGGAGTACGTCCGCAGCCAGACGATCTTCACCACCCACACCCCGGTGGAGGCCGGCAACGAACGCTTCTCCCGCGACCTGATGAGCCACTATTTCCAGAGCTACATCAAGGAGATCGGGATCAGCCCGGAACGGCTCTTCGAACTCGGCCGCCTCGACGGCGGCGAACAGCAGCCCTTCATCATGACCATCCTCGCCCTCAAGCTCAGCACCTTCGCCAACGGCGTCAGCGAGCTGCACGGCCGGATGTCCCGCAAAATGTGGGAACGGGTCTGGAACGGCCTCCACCGCTCCATGGTGCCCATCGGCCACGTCACCAACGGCGTCCACATCCCCTCCTACGTCGCCCCGGAAATGCACGCCCTCCTCGAAACCTATCTCGACGTGGACTGGACCGACGACCTGCTCGCCGAGGCGCCGTGGAAGAAAATCCGCCAGATCCCCGACCAGAACCTCTGGGAGGTCCGCTGCGGGCTGCGCCAGGACCTGATCACCAGCGTGCGCGACTATGTCGCCGAGCATTGGAGCACCATCGCCCCGCCGGAAATGGAGCGCGACGACGTCCTCAGCCGCCTCCGCGGCTCCACCCTGACCATCGGCTTCGCCCGCCGCTTCGCCCCCTACAAGCGCGCCTACCTCCTCTTCCAGGACCTGGAACGGCTCCGCCGCATCGTCGAGAACCAGCGCCGCCCCGTCCAGTTCATCTTCGCCGGCAAGGCGCACCCCAAGGACACCCTCGGCCACGAACTGGTCAAGCAGGTGGTGACCGTCGCCCGCGACAAGCGCTTCGCGGGGCGCGTCGTCTTCCTCGAGAACTACGACCTCGCCACCGCCAAGAAGCTCGTCCAGGGGGTTGACGTCTGGCTCAACACCCCCCGCCGCCCCTACGAGGCCAGCGGCACCTCCGGCCAGAAGGTGCCGGTCAACGGCGGCATCAACCTCAGTGTCGCCGACGGCTGGTGGTACGAAGGCGCCACCGGCGACAACGGCTGGACCATCGGCCCCGACCCGGCCGAAGTGGACGAGGACACCATCTCCAACGACCTCCAGGACGCCAACCACCTCTACGCCCTGCTCGAGGATACCGTCATCCCACTCTTCTACCAGCGCAACAGCAAGGGCATCCCGGAGGGCTGGCTCGAAATCCTCCGCGCCTCCTTCGAGACCAATGTGCCGCGCTTCAACACCCACCGGATGCTCCTCGACTACTTCACCCAGATGTACAAGCCCTGCGCCGACCGCCACGCCCTCTTCCGCCGGGAGAACGGCAAGCTCGCCCGCGAACTCGCGGCCTGGAAGCACCGCGCCGCCAGCCGCTTCTCCTCCCTGCGCATCCAGGACATCTCCGCCGACGCCCTGGTCAACGGCGCCATGCCGGTCGGCAAGCCGTTCACCGCCACCGTCCACATCGATTGCGGGGAGTTCAAGCCCGAGGAACTCAGCGTTGACCTCGTGGTCGGCCGCGGCGACGCCAAGCAGCAGATCCGCAACCCGGCCTTCACCCCGATGCAGCCGACCGGCAAGCCGGAAGGACCGATCGTCGCCTTCCGCGCCGAATACACCGTGCCGGACAAGGGGCAGTACGCCTACGGCGTCCGCGTCATGCCCCGCCACGCCGCCCTGGGGCACCCGGCGGAAGCCGGCCTGGTCATCTGGGCCTGAGCATCCACCGCCGCCCGCCCGCCGCCGGAACCAGAGCCGGCGGCGCGGGCGGCGACGACAATGTCAGGCGAAGAAGCGGCGCGCCGCTTCCAGCCGCCGCAGGGTGCGTTCCCGCCCCAGCAGCTCCAGCGTCTCGTAGATGCCGGCCCCGATGGTGGTGCCGGTGACGGCCAGGCGCAGCGGCTGGTTGAGCTTGCCCTGGAGAATGCCGCAGGCGGCGGTGACTCCGTGGACCGTCGCCTCGACGTTCGCGGCCGTGAACTCCGGCGGCGGCAGGGCCGCCAGCTCGCCGGCCAGCATCTCCAGCGCCTGCCTGACCGCCGGCTCCTTGAACTGCTTGGCGCAGCCCTTCTCGTCATAGTCCGGCGTTTCCTTGAACCAGAACCCCCAGCCGGCGATGTCGGCAAAGGTCTTGGTCCGGATCTGCATCAGGGCGCAGACCTTGGCGAAGGTTTCCTCGTCAATCCCGGCGCGCCACCACTCCTGGCGCCCGGCCCAGTCGCGGGCGGCGGCCCGGAACTCCGCGGCGGGCAGTTCGGCGATGTACTGGCCATTGAGGTCGGTGAGCTTGCGCAGGTCCATTTGCGAGGCGGCGGCGCGGACGCGGTCGAGGGTGAAGGCGGCGACCAGCTCGTCGCGGCTCATCTTCTCGCGGTCGTCGCCGGGGGACCAGCCGAGGAGCGCCAGGTAGTTGAACAGCGCCTGGGGCAGGAACCCCTTGGTGCGGAAATCCCCCACATAGGCGTCGCCGTCACGCTTGCTGTAGGGCTTGCCCTGGGCGTTGACGATCATCGGCAGATGGGCGTAGGCCGGCACGGCGGCGCCGAGGCAGTGGAAGAGGAAGATGTGGCGGTAGGTGTTCTCCACATGGTCGTCGCCGCGGACGATGTGGCTGATCTTCTGGGTGATGTCGTCCACCACGTTGCCGAGGTGGAACACCGGCGAACCGTCGGAACGGACGATGACGAAGTCGGAGAGGCTGTCGAGCGGTTTGGAAAGCTCCCCCTTCACCAGGTCGCGGAAGCTGACGCTGCGACGGGTGAAGCGGAACTTGGCGGCGCCCCGGAGCGTCTCCCGGCGGCGGCCGGCGAGGACGTCGGCGACAATCTCGTTGAGCCGCAGCAGGACGCTGCCGGCGGCGTCAATGACTTCCAAATCCTGGAAGCCGGCCAGGCATTTCTGGACGGGCATCGGCGTGCCCCGGTTGGAAAGCTGGGCGAAGCGGATGCCGGCCTGGTCGATGACGACCTCGGAACCGGGATCAACCTCCAGTTCGGCGGGGCCGGCGACGGCGACCCCCGGCACTTCCTCCGCCGCCCAGGGGATGCGGAAGAGGACGGCTTCGCCGGCGGGGGCGGCGCCGGGGACGTCGCCCCCCTTGGCGTGGCGGTAGGCATGGCCCTTGGCGACCAGCTCCGCCGCGGCGGCGAGATGCCTTTCCCGCTGCGAGGTCTGGTGCAGCGGCGGCTCGTCGAAGCCCAGCCCCAGCCACTCCATGACGTCAAGCAAGGTGTGGATCGCCGCCGGCGTCGAGCGCTCCAGGTCGGTGTCCTCGATGCGCAAAAGGAAGGTGCCGCCGCAGTGGCGGGCATAGAGCCAGTTGAAGATGGCGGCCCGGATGTTGCCGATGTGGACGTGGCCGGTGGGCGAGGGCGCAAAGCGGAGGCGGATGGCGGACATGGCGGATCCCGATGCGGATGGCTGGGTTGAGCCCGAATTCCAAATCCCGCATTCCACTTCGGAAATCGGCATTCGAAAATCGGAATTCAGGTTGGGTGGAGCGGTGCGGCGGCAACCGCAAGGCGCAAGCCCGTAATGTAGCCTGCCGCCGGGCCGCGCGGCGGTTTCGGCGCGTTTCGGACAGGCGCGGCCATCGGGCGGCGGTTTGGGCGGCCATTGGGAACCGGGGCGGGATGGGGCGAAGCGGAGCGACGCCGGGAAGCCTTCCGACGGGGAGGTTGGCGTCCCTTCGGACAACGATTACACCCCCGAACACTTTCTAGGGGTAGCATTTGTAACTTGATAACAAGTGGTCAAGTCAACGGGGCAAACCCGCAATTCGTCAGAGCTGGGCTTTTGCCGCCAGCCGCGTTATAATACGAATTTTCCCCCTGCCCACCTGCCCTCCTGGAGCGCCCACGCCATGTCCGCCCAAATCATTGATGGGAAGAACATTTCCGCCCAAGTCAACGCCGAAACCGCCGACCTCGCCGCCGAGCTGCTGGCGAAGCATGGCGCCCGCCCCGGCATCGCCGTGGTGCTGGTCGGGGACGACCCCGCCTCGCGGGTCTACGTCAACAGCAAGGAAAGGAAGGCCGCCGACCTCGGCTTCCACTCCGCGAAGGTCGAGCTGCCGGCCACGGCCACCCAGGAGGAGGTCATGGCGGTGGTGGAGCGGCTGAACCGCGACCCGCGCATCCACGGCATCCTCGTCCAGTCCCCGCCCCCCAAGCAGATTGACGAACGGGCGATCATCCTCGGCATCAACCCCGCCAAGGACGTTGACTGCTTCCACCCGGTCAACGTCGGCAAGATGCTGATCGGCGACCAGGACGGCTTCCTCCCCTGCACCCCCTGGGGCGTCATGGAACTCCTCCGCCGCAGCGGCATCAACCCCGCCGGCAAGCACGCCGTCATCCTCGGCCGCTCCAACATCGTCGGCAAGCCGCTCATGGCGCTGCTGGTGCAGAAGGCCAAGGGCGCGGACGCCACCGTCACCGTCTGCCATTCGCGGACGCCGGACATCGCGGCGTTCGCGCGCCAGGCCGACATCCTCATCGCCGCCATCGGCAAGCCCGAGTTCGTCACGGCGGCCATGGTCAAGCCGGGTGCCGTGGTGGTGGACGTGGGGATCAACCGGGTCGCCGACCCCAAGGCGAAGAATGGCAGCCGCCTCTGCGGCGACGTCGCCTACGCGGAATGCGCCGCCAAGGCCTCCTGGATCACCCCCGTCCCCGGCGGCGTCGGCCCGATGACAATCGCCATGCTGATGCGCAACACCCTGCGCGCCTGCCAGATGGCACTGAAGCTGCCGGTGAGCTGAGGCGGCTTCCCGGAAACTCCCCTGAGGTGCCCCATGAGTCTTCTCTTCCTGCTCTTCCTGCTCGTGGCCGGGCTCCTGCTCGGCGGCTTGGCCGCCCTCGGCGCGGCCCTGCTGGCAACCAACCGCCGCCGGGAAACGGAAGGCGCTGGGGCCGCCGGGGAAGCGGTGCCGGTCCTGCCGCCGCCGGGGGCGAGGCGACGGCTGGAGAAGTCGCGCACCCCCGTGCTGGCCGGGGTCTGCGGCGGCCTGGCCGAGTGGCTCGGCTGGGATCCCACCCTGGTCCGCGTCGGCTACGCCCTCGCCACGCTGCTGGTCGCCGGCTTTCCGGGGATCATCCTCTACCTCATCCTCGCCCTGGTGATGCCCGCCCCGGCGGGCGCGCCGCCGGCGATGGGGCGCCTGCTGGCCGTGGCCGCGGCGCTGCTCCTCGGCCTGCTGCTGCTCCTGGTGGCCGTGGTTGGCCTTTTCTTCACTTTCCGCGTCAGCCGCTGCCACACCACTGCCCCCGTGGAGCGCCACCTGGCGCCACCGCCGCCGGCGCCGCCGGTCCAGCAGCCCTGAGCCCCGCCAATCCGTTTGGGGAAAAGCGCACTCCCCACTCCCTCACTCCTCGGCGATCTCCGCCTGGGCCAGCACCGATTCGTAGAACGCCTCGCCGCCCAGGGCGATGCTGAACGGCAGCAGTGCGCCGCGGGAATCCCAGTAGCGCAGGTTCAAGGTGTGGCGGAGCTGCCAAGCGTGCTCGAACAACGCCTGGAGCCGCTGCCGCTCCAGCGCCTTGACCTCGTCCCAGACCCGCCCCGCCGCCGCCCGGGTCGCCGGTTCCCGCGCCAGCTCGCGCCGCCGCGCCTCCAGTTCCGCCAGGGTTGCGGACTCCGCGGGCCGTAGCCGGCCCAAGCACGCCTCGCGTCCCTGCGGACTCCGCAAAGCGGCCAGCTCCCGCTCCGCCCGGTCGAGGACGTCCGGCAGCTCCCGCGCAAACTCCCCGGCGGCCAGTTCCGCCGCGGAAAAGCCACCCCCATGCAGCCAATCCGGCAGCCGGATCCGGGTGGCGCAGCCCAGCCAGCGGTCGAAGAAGCGGAACCGCACCCGCAGCAGCGGGAAGAGCGGCCACTCCAGCAAGCCGGCGGCGCGCAGGTTCGCCTCCAGCCGCCGGGCCGCGGGCATGTAAAGCGAGCCCAGGTGCGGCAGCGCGAGGGCGCCGCCGCCAGGTTGCAGCCGCGCCTGGAGCACCAGCAGCAGCGCCTTGCCGGCGAGGCAGACCAGGCCGGCCTGGCGCATGGCGTCCAGCGGCGGCATCCCGTCCGCACCCACCGCCCATGTGCGCTCGCCGGCCACGAGCCGCCCCTGTTCCAGGCGCAGCCCCGTGCGGTAGAGGCGGCCGGCTTCGTCGCGCCAGACGGCGAAGAACGGCAGCTCGCCCGCCGCCGCATCAAGCGGCTTCAAGCCGCAGGCGGTGCCCGCCACGGCCTCGTTGTAGGCGGCGGCCCAGTCGGCGTAGTCCAGGATGCACCGCCCCAGCAGCCGCTCCCGGGGCTCCGTCCGGTCCAGCGTGAAGAAGTCGGAGGTCAGCGCCAGTCCGACCGCCGGCGGGAGATGGCGCCGGAGCCAGCCCTGGTACAGCCGGACCAGGGGCGCGGCCGCAAACTCCGCCAGCATCGCCTCCAAGGCGGCAGCCTCGGCCTCAAACCATTGCCGGAGCCGCGCCTGCGCCGCCGGTTCGGGGAACGCCTGCTCGCAGTCCCGGCGGGCCCGCTCCAGCAGCTCGCGGAGGAACGGTGCGCACTCCGCCGTGCCCAGGTCGCCGATGACCCGGTGCCGGTCGCCGCCGCCGAGATAGCTGGAGCCGATGAGCTGCCAATTGTCCGAGCCGGCGTAGCGCGCATACAGTTCGTCCAGCGACAGTTCCAGCTTGCGGGCCAGCGCGGCGACACTCATCCCGAGCTGCGGCTCCAGCTCCCGCGGGTTCAAGGGATTGCGGCCGAGGAAGGCGGTGTGGAACAGGGCCGCGCCCCAGTCCGAATTGCCGGTGCGGTAGTAGCGTTCGGGCGCCAGCTCCAAGGCCGCCGGGGCGCCGGCGGCGGCCCCCTGGCGGGTGAAGGCGACGTCAATGTCCTCGACGCAATGCCGGCCACGCCAGCCCTGCCGCGCCAGGGCGGCCAGCTTCGGCAGCGTGTCCCACAGCACGTTCGAGTTCTGGTCAATGGAAAGGAAGTCGAAGTCCGGCATGGGCGCAAAATGTAGCGCGCCAAGCGCCAAACGGGCGGCACCGTTTCGGTGCCATTCCCGACAGGGCGGCTACGTCCCCCCACTTCAAGGCTCCCTTTGTAGGAACGGCCCGTTGGCCCCCATTCGCCGCGGCGGGAATAGTGGATATATTGCCACTTTCCTTGGGAGGGGGCACCTCTCCGTCCGCCGTTCGCCCGCGACCTGCCCATGAACCAGAAACCACCCCCCTACCAAGCGCTGCGCCGCACCCTGTTCCACGGCGAAATCCTGCTCCTCGCCGCCCTCGTGGCCTACCTCCCCTCCCTCGGCGGCGGCTTCAGTTGGGACGACGCGCTGCTGGTCACGGACAACCCCCACCTGCGCTCCCTCGGCGGCCTCGCCAACCTCTGGCTCGGCCGCGGGGTGCCCGACTACTTCCCCCTCACCCTCACCTCCTTCTGGCTCGAATGGCAGCTCTGGGGCGACTTCGCCCCCGGCTACCGGGCCGTCAACCTCCTCCTCCACGCCCTCTCCGCCGTGGCGCTCTGGCGGCTGCTGCTGCGGCTGAAGCTGCCCTGGGCCTGGCTGGGCGCGCTGCTCTACGCCGTGCATCCCGTCTGCGCCGCCTCCGTCGCCTGGATCAGCGAACGCAAGAACACCCTCGCCCAGCTCCTGGCCATCCTCGCCGTCCTCTGCTTCCTGCGCCACGAAACGGAACGGCGGGCCCGCGACTGGTGGCTCGCCCTCGGCTGCTTCCTCGCCGCGCTCCTGGCCAAGACCTCCGTGGTCACCATCCCTCCCGCCATCCTCCTCCTCCTCTGGTGGCGCGAACGCCGCTGGGACTGGGGCTGGGTGCGCCGGCTCCTGCCGTTCTTCGCCCTGGCCGCCGCCCTGGGGCTGGCCACCATCTGGTTCCAGACTCACCAGGCCATGGGCGGCAAGGCCGCCGCGCCCTTCGCCACCCGCCTGGCGGCCGCCGGCTGGGCCGAATGGTTCTACCTCGGCAAGCTGCTGGTGCCGCTGCGCCTCGCCATGGTCTACCCCCGCTGGGAAATCAACTCGGCCTCCCTAGTGGCCTGGCTGCCGGGGCTCGCCTTCGCCGCCCTGCTCGCCGCCGCCTGGTGGCAGCGCAACCGCTCGCCCTTCTGCCGCAACCTGTTCGTCATCCTGGCCCTGCACGCCGGGCTGCTCTTCCCCGTGCTCGGCTTCTTCGGCATGGCCTACCAGTCCATCGCCTGGGCCTCGGACCACCTGCAATACCTGGCGGTGCCGGTGGCCGCCGCCGCCGTGGCCGCCGCCCTGGAACCGCTGACCCACCCCAAGCCGATGGAACTGCACTCCGCCATCCCCAAGCCCCTCCCCGGCCTCCTCGTCGCCCTGCCGCTGGCCATCCTCACCGTGAACCAGGCCTGGCTCCACGGCAGCCAGGAACGCCTCTGGCGCGAGGCCGTCCGCCTCAATCCCGCCTCCCACGAGGCCCGCGTCAACCTCGGCGCCGCCATCCTCAACCCGCTGAAGGCCGCGGCCGCCAGCGCCCTCCTGCCACCCCAGGGCAGCGACGCCACGGCGGGGCCGCTCGCCCCCGACGCGCCCGAAGCCCGGGTGGCCGATGAAGTCATGGGCATCCTCCGCCCCGTCGCCCGCGGCCGCGGCGAGCTGGCGGAAAAGGCCAACATCCAGATCGCCGAGGCGCTGCGCATCCAAGGCCGGCTGATTGATGCCATCCTGCTGCTGGAGGAGGCGGCGAAACTCAATCCCGCCTCCGACAGCGCCCACTGCAACCTGGGCGTCGCCCTGGAAGCCGTCGGCCGCCTGGCGGAGGCGCAGGCCCACTACCGCGAAACCATCCGGCTCGCCCCCCGCTCGGCGGACGCCCACTTCAACCTGGGCAACCTCCAGTTCCGCCAAGGGCAACTGGCCGCGGCGGAAGCCTCCTACCAGGCCGCCCTCCGCCTCCGCCCCAACCATGTTGACGCCATGGCAAACTACGCCACCCTGCTCGCCCAGCAAGGCCGCCTGCCCCCGGCAATCGCCATCTACGAAGCCGCCATCCGCCAGCAGCCCGCCCGCGCCGAACTCCACCAGAACCTCGGCGCCGCCTGGCTCCGCGCCGGCGACGCCACCGAAGCCGAACGCTGCTTCCGCACCGCCCTTGACCTCAAGCCGGGCAACGCCGCCGCCTGGGGCAACCTCGCCACCGCCCTGGCCAGCCAGCGCCGCTTCGCCTCCGCCTTCGAGGCGGCCCAGCAAGCCAGCACCCTCGCCCCGCACGACCCGGCCTATGACCGCCTCGCCATCCTCATCCTCGGCGATGCCGGCCAACTGGCAAAGGCCTGCGCCAAAGCCCAGGAGGTGGGGCAACTCCACGCCGGACAGCCGGCGCATCTCCTCCAGGCCGCCGCCGCCTTGCGCCAGGCCGCCGGCGCCGGCGCCACCCCCGAAACCCTTGCCGTCACCCATGACCTCGCCCGCCAAGTCCAAGCCCTCTTTGTCCGCGGCGCCGCCACCCGCCAGGAGGCCGCCGCCGCCGAAGCGCTGCTACCCCCCCGCCACACCCCCAACTGACCAAGGGCCGGCGGGCGACCCAGGGATCCGATCAGCCCGATGAGTCCCATGCGTCTCATGGCTCCCCGCAGCCCGCGGCTCTCCCCCCCCCAAAAAAAACGCCATGCCCGAACTGCCTGAAGTCGAAACCGTCTGCCGCGCCCTCCGCCCCAGCCTGGTCGGCCGCCGCCTCCTTGACGTGCGCCCGCTCGTCGGCCGCCTGCGGACACCCCTGGACGCCGCCGCCCTCCGCAACGCCTGCGCCGGCCGCCAGATCCTCGACCTCCGCCGCCGCGCCAAGTTCCTCGTGCTCGAACTGGAGGACCGCCACGCCCTGATCCTGCACCTCGGCATGACCGGCACCTTCCACCTCGACCCGGCCGCCGCCCCCCACCGCCCCCACGACCGCGTCACCTGGGAATTGGACGACGGCACCTCCCTGCGCTTCCAGGATCCCCGCCGCTTCGGCAGCGTCGAATGCTGCCGCCTGCCCGCCGCCGGCGCCGAACCGCCCAGCCTCGCCAGCCTCGGCCCCGAACCCCTCGCCCCCGCCTTCGACGGCGCCCACCTCCATCACCACGCCCACGGCCGGCGCACCGCCGTGAAAGCCTGGATCATGCAGCAGGAGCTGGTCGCCGGCGTCGGCAACATCTACGCCAACGAGGCCTGCTTCCGCGCCCGCCTCGACCCGCGCACCCCCGCCGGCCACCTCTCCCGCCACGCCTGCGACCGGCTCGCCGCCGAAATCAAGGGCGTGCTGGCCGACGCCATCCGCGCCGGCGGCACCACCATCCGCGACTTCCGCTCCGCCGACGGCAGCGAAGGCCACTTCAGCCGCCAGCTCCAAATCTATGGCCACGCCGGCGAAGACTGCCGCCGCTGCGGCCCCGGCCACTCCATCGAGCGCCTCCGCCTCGCCGGCCGCGCCACCTACCGCTGCCCCCACTGCCAGCGCTGAGAGCCCATGAGCCCCATGGGGCTTATGGCGCGGCGGCGCCGGGCCACAGCAGCCGGATGCACACCGCCGGCTCGCCCGCCACCCCCCGGAGCCGGGCGAACTCCGCACGGCAGACCCCGGCGAGCCAGGCCGGTGCCGTGCCGGCCAGCAGCAGCGGAATCCGGCCGCGCCGTTCCCGGGGGATCTTGGCATCCACCAGGATGTCCTGGATTTTCTTCGTGAACTGCGCCCCGAACGGCCGCAGCCGATCCCCCGGCCGCCAGAAGCGCACCTGCAAGACCGGCGGCAGCGCGGCGGCGGCGAACCAGGCGGTGTCGCGCCCGCTGGCGGCGACGGGATCCGCCGGCGCCGGCCCTTCGGCCGCCACGAGCGTGGCACCCCCAGGCAGCGCCAGCTCTGAGCACGCCCGCCAATCCCAGGCAATGGTTGCGGACTCCGCAACCGCCACCGCCGCGGCGGCCGGCAGCGGCGCCGGCGCCAGCCGCAACCCCGCCTCTTCCAGCACCAGCAACCGGCCGCCGGCAACCGGGATCCGGCAGGGGCCAGGCTTGGCCAGGGCCGCCTCCACCCGCCGCAGGAGCGATTCCGGCGCAATCCAGTCCGCGCCCGCGGCGGCCGTGAGCCACTGCCGCAGCACCCGCGGCCGCAGCGCCGCCGGCAGCGGCCGCAGCGCCGCCAGCCCCGGCGTTGCGGACTCCGCGGCCCGCAGGGCGGCCGCCTCCAGGAAGGCGGCATCCGCATCCAGCGCCCGCAGCGTCGCCAGGAGGCCACGGTCATGGCCGAGGTCGGCGCGGATCAGCGGCAGCCAGCGGTGGCGCACGGCGTTGCGCAACAGCCGGAGGTCGCGGTTGCTCTCATCCTCACGCCACTCCGCAATCCCCTGTTCCCGCAGGAACGACGCCAGCTCCGCCCGGCGGCACTCCAGCAGCGGCCGGACCAGCCGCACGCCGTCCAACACTGCCACTGGCCGCGGCGCCGCCAGGCCGCTGGCGTTGGCGCCGCGGGCCAGGCGCAGCAGAAGCGTCTCCAGCCGGTCGTCGGCATGGTGCCCCAAGGCGACCGCGGCGGCGGACTCCGCCAGCGCCAGCCGCCGCCAGGCCGCAAGCCGCAACCGCCGCGCCGCCGCCTCCAGGCTTTCCCCCCGCCGCCGCTGCCGCGGCACCGCCAGCGCCTCCAACCGGAGGGGGATGCTGCGGACTCCGCAGAAATCCCGGCACCAGGCCGCGTCAGCGTCCGCCGCCGCCCCCCGCAGGCCGTGGTGGAAATGGACGGCCCGGAGCCGTTCCGGCGCCAGGGCGTGCAGGATCAGCAGCAGCGCCGTGCTGTCGGCGCCGCCGCTGAAGCCGGCCAGCACGGCGCCGGCGCCGGCCAGCAGTCCCTGCCGCCGGCAGAACGCGGCGACCTGCCGGACCAGGGGATGGTCAGCCAAGGGCGTCATGCCGATACCATAATGTGGCCCGGGAGCGCGGCCGGATTGCCGCGGAAAACGGCAACGCCGCCCCGCGACCAGTGGCGGGACGGCGTTTCACGGGCGGAAAAAATGGTGGAGCATAAGGGAGTTGAACCCTTGACCTCTTGCATGCCATGCAAGCGCTCTAGCCAACTGAGCTAATGCCCCACGGAGTGGCGGACAACGAGACTGTACTTTAGCACGCTTCCGCGGCCCTGCAACCGCGCATCCTGATTTTTTTCGCCAGTCCGGTCACGCCATTGCGCCCCGCGACCGCGCGCCGGCGCGATCCGCATACTCGCGGAAGAGGCGGAGATAGGTCTGGTAGTTGGCATAGGGGACGCCGGGCGGCGTCTGGTGGTCGCAACTGATGAGGAACCCGCCCTGGGCAGCCGTGGGCAGGAGGCGCTCGAACTCCTGGCGCATGGCCTCCTCGCCGCGGGCCATGGTCATCTTGTCGAAATGGCCGATGAAGCGCAGCCGCGGATGGTCGCGGCGCAGGCGGGCAATGTCCACGGCGGCCTGCCGTTCGAGCGGGAGGATGCCTTGGAGGCCGGTGCGCTCGAACCAGTGCGCCGGAACGGTCACGTCGCCGTCGGAGTCAATGATGGCGAGGATGCCGCGTTCCCGCAGCCGGGGCAGGATGCGGCCGTAATAGGGCGCCAGGAACTCGTCGAAGAGCGGCTCGGAGAGCATGGGGCCGTGGTTGTAGCTCAGGTCTTCGGCAAAGGTCATGAAATCGGGGGTGGCGACGGCGCAGAGGGCGTCCACCACCGCCAGCATCCACTCCGCCAGGTCGCGGTTGATCTCGTGCATGAGTTCCGGTTGGTCGTAGAAGGCATAGAGGTGCGGTTCGATGCCGAGCAGGGTGCGGGGGAACCAGAAGAAGCCGTCCAAGGTGAACCACAGCACGGCCTCGCCGCGCCGCTGGAGTTCCGCGAACCGCCGCCAGCCGTCCAAGGTGTCGGCGGCGAGCCGCGGATAGAGATGCGGCCGGAGCCGGCGGTAGTCGTCCAGCGTCTGGATGAGCGGGGCGCCGTGGCTGGCCGGCCAGGGGCAGCCGGGGCCGCGCGGGGCGATCCATTCTTGGCAGTAGAGGTCCAGGCCGAAGTGGCGGCAGATGTCGTAGCGGTCCGTGATGGCGGCGGGCAGCCCCTCCCCATGCCAGCGGTCAATGGTCTTGTCCCACCACGCCGCCCACTCCAAAAGCGGCAGACGGTCAAACGGCTGGAAATTCATCACGGCGTGGAAGCGTTCGCGGGTGGTCATGGCGGCTGAAGTCATCTTCATTCTCCTCTCCGGGAATGGATTGCCCAAAGGATCGGTGCTCAGGACATGGCTACTGTAGGCGCTCCGGCTGCCGTTTCCGCCCCGGCAGGCTAGATTATTCCGGCAAAAACCAGGATGATTCCGTCATGATGCGCAAGATTGGGAACCAGGAGGTTTTCGGGGCGGCCGGCCTGCCGCTGGCCGTGCAGCTCTGGCGGAACCCGCGCTCCGAGCCGCACACCCACGAGTTCACCGAACTGGTGCTCATCCTGGAAGGCGGCTGCACCCATCTCACCGGCGGCGAGGCGTATGAACTCGGCGCCGGCGACACCTTCGTGATCCCCAGCGGCCGCGCCCACGCCTACCGTCAGCCGCGCGACCTCCTGCTGGCGAACATCCTCTTCGATGCCGCCGGCCTGCCCCTGCCGCTGTTCGACCTGCACAGCCTTCCCGGCTACCACGTGCTGTTCGGACTGGAGCCGCGCTACCGGAACCGGGATCGCTTCCGGAGCCGCCTGCACTTGACGGCGGCGCAACTGGCCGAGATCCGGCCGCTGGCCGAGGCGATGGAAACGGAACTGCGCCACCGCCAGCCAGGGTTCGCCGCCCGTTCGGCGGGGCTGCTGCTGGAGGTGGTCGTCGCCTGCTCCCGCTGGGCCTCGGCCGGCGTGGCGGCGCCGCGGGCGGACCTGGTGCGGATCGGGGAGGTGATCAGCCATGTGGATTGCCATTACCGGGAACCGCTGACCGTGCCGGAGCTGGCCCGGCTCGGGCGGGTCTCCGAAAGCACGCTGACGCGCATCTTCCGGCAGGCGGTGGGCGCCACGCCGCTGGAATACCTGCTGCAACGGCGGCTCCGGCGCGCGGAGGAACTGCTGCGCCTCCCGGGGCAGGACGTGAAGACGGTGGCGGCGCTCTGCGGCTTCCGGGATGCCAATTACTTCACCCGCCGCTTCCGGGCGGCGACCGGCCTCCCGCCCCGGGAGTACCGCCGGCGAAGCCTCCCCAGCGGGGGCGCCTGACCCGCCCCGGCGCGAAGTTGGTGGCGCCGGGAATGCCCTGGGCGGGGAAGACTGGAGCCAGTGACCGGACTTGAACCGGTGACCTGCGGTTTACGAAACCGCTGCTCTACCAACTGAGCTACACTGGCGAACGGAAGGCAATGCCGGGCGTTTACTATAACGTGGCGGCAAGGAAAGGCAACGGCGTGCCCGCTCACCCGTCAGATCCCAAGGGGCGCACCATGACAGCCTGGGGCAGAGCGTGGCGCCGCCCCAGGTTTCCGTCCCAACACCGGTTGAGCCCTGAAGGGGCGTCCCATCGGACCGGAATTTCGGCGACATGCCATGCCCGCCCCAAAATCCGGTCCGTTCCGCGATCAGCTTGCCAGGCCGCTGGCGCGGGTCTCGCGGACCACGGTGACCTTGATCTGGCCGGGATAGCGCATTTCCTGCTCGACCTTGCGGGCCACGTCGTGGGCCAGCGCCGCCGCCCGCTCCTCGCTGATCCGTTCGGGCTGGACCAGGATGCGGAGTTCGCGCCCGGCCTGGATCGCGTAGCAGTTCTCGACGCCGGGGAAGGCGCGGCCGATGGCTTCGAGCTGCTCCAGCCGCTTCAGGTAGAGTTCGGTGGTCTCGCAGCGGGCGCCGGGGCGGCTGGCGCTGAGCTTGTCGCTGAGCTTGACCAGCGCGCCGTAGAGGGAGGGGCATTCGGCCTCCTCGTGGTGGCAGGCGACGGCACGGACCACGTCGTCATCCTCGCCGTTGCGCTTGAGCAGGTCGCTGCCGATGATGGCGTGCGAGCCTTCCACCTCGTGGTCAACTGCCTTGCCGAGGTCATGGAAAAGGCCGATGCGGCGGGCCTTGCGTTCGTCCAGGCCAAGCTGGGCGGCGATGGCGCCCATGAAATAGGCGGCCTCCTCCGAATGGGCGAGGACGTTCTGGGAATAGCTGTAGCGGTACTTGAGGCGGCCAAGCAGCTTGACCAGGGGCGGCTTGACCCCGGTGATCCCGAGCCGCTCCACGGCCGCCTGCCCGGCCTTGAGGATCTCGCCGTCAATCTCCTTGCTGACCTTTTCCACAATCTCCTCGATCCTGGTCGGGTGGATGCGGCCGTCGGCGATCAGCCGTTCCATCGCCACCCGGCCGATCTCGCGGCGGACTGGGTCGAAGCAGGAAATGACCACCGCCTCGGGCGTGTCGTCAATGAGCACGCTGACGCCGGTGGCGGCCTCGATGGCGCGGATGTTGCGCCCCTCGCGGCCGATGATGCGCCCCTTCATCTCGTCGTTGGGCAGGGGGATGGTGGCCGTGGTGCGCTCGTAGGCGCAGTCGCCGGCATAGCGTTCCATGGCATTGACCATGATCTCGCGCCCTTCCCGTTCCAGTTCCTGCCGGCACTCCTCCTGGTGGCGGCGGACCAGGGCGCCCCGCTCGGCCTCCAGCTCCGTGCCAAGCCGGGCAAGGATCTGCTCGCGGGCGGCATCGCGGCTCAAGCCGGCGATCCGCTCCAGCTCGCGCTCTTCCCGCTGGCGGGCCTGCTGCGCCTGTTCGAGTCCGGCCTGGATCCGTTTCTCGTCGGCGTGCAGCCGCTGTTCGCGGCGGTCGAGGTCGCCGGCGCGGTTCTCGACGCTGGCCGAACGCCGGTCCAAGGTCTCCTCGCGCAGCTCCATCCGCTCCTCGAGCTTGGCCAGTTCCTGGCGGCGTTCGCGGGTGGCGCGCTCGAACGCCTCCTTGGCCGTGATGGCCTCCTCCTTGGCGGCCAGCCGGGCGTCGCGCAGGATGGCCTCCGCATCCTGCCGGGCGTTCGCCCGCGCCTTGTCGGCATCCCGGCCGGCGGCCCGGTCCACAATGGTCTTGATGCCGAAGCCGGCCAGGAAACAGACGACGGAAACGGCCATCATGACCAGGTTCGCCTGGTCGGCAAGGGTCTCTTTCAGGCTTTGCAGGATTTCCCACATGGCTATCTCATCCTTCGGTCAGAGGTTGTTCTGGTTGTTCTGGTTCTTCTGGACGGCGCACCCGCACCGTCTCCCGCTCGGTGACCACCAGGTCCATCCGGATGTCGTGCGGCGCGACGGGCACGGCCGGCAGGAGCTGCCAGGCAAAGGCGACCCCGGCCTTGCAGCCGCCAGCGCCGGCCAGCAGCCGGTCGTAGAACCCTTTGCCGCGCCCCAGCCGCCCGCCTTGCCGGTCGAAGCCGAGGCCGGGCACCAGCCAAAGCACGTCCGCCCCCGCCGTGGCCGCCACCGCCGGCAACTCCGGCCGCGGCTCCACAATGCCGAACGCCCCCGGCACCAGGTCGCGCCGCAAGTCGGCCACCATCACCATCCGGTAGTCGCCGCTCCGCGGCTCGAACCGCGGCAGCCACACCTGCCGGCCGGCGGCGAGCGCCGCCGCCGCCAGCTCCGCCAGCTCCACTTCGCCCGGCATTGCCCAAAAGATCGCGACCGTGCTGGCCGCCCGGAATTCGGGCAGTTCCCGGAGCCGGTCACGGATGCGCCGACTGGCGTCCGCCGTGGTGGCCGGATCCCAGTGGCGCCCCTGCTCCCGCAACCGGGAACGCAGCCGTTGCTTCTCTGCCATCGGCGCAATGCCCATCCAAGCGACCCTCTGCCCTGTCCCAAGAAAAAGTGGCGAATTGAGGTAGTATAACGGCCGGCCGCACGAAAGAAAGGACGGCGGCGGCCAATGCCACCTTTCCCGCGCTTTCCCGCTTGCCCCGCGGCCAGGTTTTACAAATCCCCCGGCGGCTGTACGTTTTGCACCTGCTGGTTCCACCGCCATCTGGAAGCGCCCCGCCCCCCCCCATGAAGCGTCACCCCGCCTTCCCCGCCGAGCCGGATCCCGCCGCCCCCGCGCCGCCGCCCGAAGTGGTGCTGCCCCCCCTCCCGGCGTGGCCACCGCCGGCCGCCCCCGCCGAGGCCGCTGCCGAGGCCAGTGACGATCTTGGCGAAGGCCCCACGATCCGCATCCGCTGCCAGGGCTGGCGCAAGCCGTTGCCGCGGATGGCCGCCCTGGCCGCCGCCCGCATCCCCTACCGGCTGGAAACCGGCGGCGGCGGCGGCTGGGAGCTGGTGGTGCCCGCGGAGTTCGCCATCCCGGCCCGGCGGGAACTCAGCGCCTACCACCGCGTCAACCGCCATTGGCCGCCCCACCGGCAGTTCCTGCCCCAGACCCCCGCCGCGTACCGGCACGCGGCCATCCCCGCCCTGGTCGCCGCCCTGCTCCTGCTCCTCTTCCACGGCATCACCGGCGAGTTCGACCCGGCCGTGCCCGCCCAGGCCGCCGGCGCCGCCGACGCCGGGCGCATCCTCGCCGGCGACTGGTGGCGCCCGCTCACCGCCCTGACCCTCCACGCCGACCTCCCGCATGTGCTCGCCAACGCCGTCTGCCTGGCCTGGTTCGGCTTCTTCCTGATCCGCGGCGTCGGCCCCGGCCTGGGGCTGCTCGCCATCCTCCTCGCCGGGAGCGCCGGCAACGCCCTCGCCGCCCTGCAAGCCGGCCCTGGCCACGTCGCGGTCGGCGCCAGCACCGCCACCTTCGCCGCCCTCGGGAGCCTCGCCACGCTGCAAGTCAGCCGGGTCTGGAAAGGCTGGCGCGACCTGCTCTCCTTCTGGAGCCGGAGCTGGCTGCCGCTGCTCGCCGCAGTCGCGCTCCTCGCCTTCCTCGGCACGGCGCCCCGGGCGGACGTGGGCGGCCACGCCTGGGGGTTCCTCGCCGGCCTCGCCGCCGGCGCCATCCTCATCCCCTGCCGCGACCGCCGCACTTCCGCCTGGCTCCAGGCCGCCGCCCTCCTCGCCGCCGCCGCCCTCCTCGCCGCCGCCTGGCACGCCGCCTTCCAGGCCAGCGGCAGCGGCACCGGCACGCCGTAAGCCGCCGCCAAAGAGAACGGGAACGCAAAACTTGCCCCCCGCCACCCATCCGTTCCTCCAGCCGCTGCCGCTTGCGGGCGGACGCCTCTCCCTGCCGGACCGGCTGCCGCCGGGGCCGATGGAGGGAATCACCGCCGGCGCCTTCGTGCGGGTGCTGACCACCCGCGGCCTGGCGCGCTCCTGGATCACGCCGTTCCTCCGCATCTCCACGGCCGTGCCCCGCCCGGCGCGGCTGCGGGAACGGCTGGCCGAATTCCTGGACGCCGCCACGGCGTTCCAGCTCCCCAGCGTCGTCCAGCTCATGGGCACCGACATCCCCCTGCTGGCGGCGGCCGCGGCGGAGATCGTCCGCCTCCCCGGCATTGTCGGCATTGACCTGAACTGCGCCTGCCCAAGCCCGACCGTGGTCCGCAATGGCGCCGGCGGCGCGCGCCTGGCCGAGCCGCGCTGGATCCACGACGCCCTGCTCGCCCTGCGCCGGGCCTGCCCGGAGCACGGCGTCAGCGTCAAGCTCCGCAGCGGCTTGCGAAGTCCGCACGAGCTGCCGGCGCTGCTGGCGGCCGTGCGCAGCGCCCAGCCGGACTTCGTCATGCTCCACTGGCGCACGGTGGCCGAAGGCTACCACGCCGCGCCCGACGCCGGCGACCGGCTGAAGCGCGCCCGCCAACTCCTGCCCGGCATCCCCCTGCTCGCCAGCGGCAACGTCTTCACCCCGGCCGCGGCGCTGGCGCTGCACCGGGAAACCGGCGTGGACGGCGTCACCCCCGCCCGCGGCCTGCTGCGCAACCCCTGGCTGCTGGCGGAAATCCGCGCCGCCGCGGCCGGCCAGCCCGCCGCGGAACGCGGGGCGGCCGAAAAGGCCGCCTTCCTCCTCAGCCTCGCCCAGACCGCCGCCGCCGGGCCGGAGCGCTGGCGCCGCGGCTTCCTCCTCGAACTCGCGCGCCACCTCTTCGGCCTGGGCTCACCCCGCTTCCAGGCGCTGGCCGCCGCCGCCGACGCCGAAAGCTTCCAGGCCGCCCTTCGGGCCGAGGCGGGGCCATGAGTCCCATGAGTCCCATGAGTCCCATGAGTCCCATGGGAGCCATGAGGTCACTTGTCGGTTTTCTGCTTTTCGTCGTAGCCGTAATGGCCGACGGCACCGCCGGCGGCCGCGCCCACGGCGCCGCCGATGATCGCCGCGCCGGTGCGGTTGCCTTCGCCGCCCACCGCCGAGCCGGTGAGGGCGCCGACCGTGCCGCCGATCACGGCGCCGGTGGCCGCGCCCTTGTGCTCTTCCAGGCCAGCGCAGCCGGTGGCGGCGGCCAGGATGAGCCCGGCGGCAAGCAGGAGGCAGGGGATTGCGGAGTTCGCAGGAGTCATGGCCAGAAATCTCCAAGGATGGCAGGCGTTTTTTCCCGCGCGCGACCATGCGCGGCGGCATTCCCGCCAACATAATCCGTCCCCGCGTCGCGGCCAACGCCCCAGAGCCGCTGCGGCGGCGGGGCTTGCCATCGGGGGCGCCGCCGCCACATTATTGGCTGCCGCCTTCCCCCCACTTCTTCGCCCCAGGAGCCGCCGTTTCATGTCCCCGCCCCGGCGTCCAATTGCCGCCGCCGCCCTGCCCGCGGAGTTCGCCCGGCGCGGGCATCAGCCCGGAACCCGGTGCGTGGCCTGCCGGCGGCTGTTGCGGCGGGACGAGATCGCCCTGGCCCAGGATGCCGGCGGCCGGCGGCTGGCCTGCGCCGCCTGCGCGGGGCTGGGCGGCCTGGAGTTCGTCCCCGCCGGGAATCCCGCCCTGACCCGCCGGCTGCAACAGCCGGGCGGCCGGGCCGCCGTGCCGGTGCTGGAATGGCACCACCGCCAGCGCCGGCACGTCCGGGTCGGCACCTTGGCGGCAGCGGCGGCGGTGGTCCGGGCGCGGGCGGCGTGTCTGGCGGACGCGGATGCGCGCGCCGGACGCCGCCAGCGGAACCAGGTCCGGCTGGCGCGGGAAGATGCCGCCTACCATGCGGAGTTCGCCGCGGCGGTGCGGGCGCGCTTCCCCGGCTGTCCGGCCGGGGAGGAGCGGCGGATCACCGACCATGCCTGCGCGAAGCACAGCGGCCGGGTCGGCCGCGGCGCCGCCGCCAAGGAGTTGTCGGAACGGGCCGTCACCCTGGCGGTGGTCGCCTGGATCCGGCACCAGGAGACCGCCTACGACCGGCTGCTGGCGGGGGGCGTGCCCCGCGCCACGGCGCGCGAGCGCATCCGGCCACGCCTGCGCGAGGTGCTGGCCGCCTGGCGCACGGGCCAGGCCACGCCCGCACCGGCACCGGCGCCGGCGACGCCCGCCAATGCCGAGCTGCGCGCCCGCCTCGACGCCGCCGGCGACTTCTTCCTGGATTGAGGCGAACCCGGCGCCGTCAGGAACGCCAGACCAGCCAGATGAAGAGGCCGCCCAGGAGCAGGGTCACGGCGGTGATCGGGATGCCGAGCCGCATGAAGCCGCGGAAGCTCACCGGGTGCCCCTGCTTCTTCAGCAGCCCCATGGCCACCAGGTTGGCGGAGGCGCCGATCGGGGTGATGTTGCCGCCGAGGCAGACGCCGATGAGCAGGCCGAACATCAGCAGCGGCACTGGCGCGCCGATGCTGTCGGCGACCTTCTGGGTCACCGGGATCATGGCGGTGAGGAAGGGGACGTTGTCCACGAAGCCGGAGACAAGCGTGGCGGTCGCCACCAGGATGAGGAAGGCCAGGAGTTCGCTGTCGCCGACCAGCCGGGCGATGCCGCCGGCCAGGAGTCCGGGGACGCCGCTGCCGGTCAGGGCGCCGACCACGACGAAGACGCCGGCCAGGAAAAGGGTCGTGTCCCAGTCCAGCGAGGTCAGCAGCGGCCGCAGCCGCCCCCAGCGGGCCACCAGGCGGTACCAGAGCAGCCCGGCGGCGGCCAGGGCCAGGGCGAGGGTGCCGGCGAACCATTCGAAGTCGCGGTCGATGAGGGAGGCGAAGGCCAGGCCGAGCACCAGCAGCCCCATGAGGGCGGCCGGGAAATGGGAGCGCACCTTCTCGACGGGCACCAGCGCCACCGGCTGCTTCAGGTCGCGCAGGAGCCACCAGAGGACCGCCAGCGCCCCCGCCAGCCCGAGCTGGATCGCGAAAAAGATGGAGGGCCGGCCGTGGTAGAAGAAGAAGTCGTTGAACGAGAGCTTCAGGTAGCCGGCGAGGATCATGCTCGGCGGGTCGCCGATCAGCGTCGCCGTGCCTTCCAGGTTGGACATGATCGCAATGCCCAGCAGCAGCCGCACCGGCGAGAGCTTGAGCTTCTCGGTCAGGCTCAGGGCCACCGGCGCCAGCAGCAGCACGACCGCGACGTTTTCCAGGAAAGCCGAGAGGAACCCCGCCAGCAGGCAGACCGCCAGCATCGCCCCGCGGGCGGTCTTCATCCGGTCCACCAGCCATTCCGCCAGCACCGCCGGCATCCGCGACATCAGGAACAGCTCCGCGAGCACCAACGTGCCGAAGAACAGGCCGATGACGTTCCATTCCACCGCCTCGAACAGCGCCTCGCGCCAGCCCAGCACCCCGGCGGCGACCAGCGCCAGGCCGCCACCCAGGGCGACCCAGGACCGGCGGGCCGGCAACAGCACGAACAGGAGATAGCAGGCAAAAAAGACGGCGACGCTGATCCAGGCGTGGGTGCTCATGATCCTCGGACTCGCTGGCGGCGGTGGTGGAGTTTGGGGCGCAAAAAGCCCGTACTATACCGCCGCGCCCCAGCCCCGCCGCCGGTCAGGCCGGAAGCGGACTGCCGACCCCGTCCTGGATGCCCTGGACCTCGGCTTCCAGCGCCGCCAGTTCCTGGAGGAACCGGGCCTTGCCCGCTTCCAGGAACCGGGCGGTCTCACCCCGGTAATGGGCGATGCCGGCCAGGAGATTGGCGCGGAAATCGCGCAGGTAGGCGTGGAGGCGCCCCGAGGCATCCTGCGACGCCACGGCCGCCTGCCGGCGCAGCTCCGCGACGTAGAGGCTGAGTTCGTTGATGAACAGGTGGGGGCGCGACGCTTCGCCCAGGAGTGAGAGGCGGCCATAGATGTGCCCGACCATCTCCTCAAGGGAGGCGACGCGGTGGAACCAGGCGATGTTGGGCCCGCAGCAGACGGCGGGCGTCGCCGCCGGATCCAGGCCGTGGCTGAGGGTGGCGCAGCCGGCGAGGTCGTGGCAGATGCAGGCCTTGGTCACGACCTTGTGCACCGCGGCGGCATCGGGTTCGCCGCCGGGATGGTTGTCGGCCAATTGCCGGAGCTTCAAGCTCTGATAGGCGTGGGAGGCGACGCAGACCGGCTGCTCGGTCAGCTCGGTGTTGAACAGGGCGAAACCCTTGCGGCAGGGGGCGCCGGGACGGCCGTCGCGGATGCGCTGGCGGCGGGCCTGTTCGCTGGCGGAGGCGCGCAGGTTCCAGAACGGCACGCCCAGCGGCGAATTGTCGCTGAGTTCCACGTCGGCGGCGGTGGCGGCGGCGAGGAGGCGCAGCGATTCGGGATCGATGCTGACCGCTTCCGGCACCAGCATGAACGGCGTCCCCCAGCCGGTGCCAGCGACATGATAGACGCTGCGGAGCAGGCGGTCTTCGGCGGCGGTGCCGATGCCGCCCTGGGCGGTGATGCGCAGGCCGAGCCGCTCCGCGGGCGGCGGGGTCACCGCCCGGCGGCGGAGCGCCTCCAGATAGTGGGCGCGCAGCTCCGCAAGCAGCGCGGCGCGCTGGGCCTTGAACTCCGCCAGGATCGGCCCCATCAGCAGCCCCTTGGTGGCGAAGGCGTGCCCGCCGCAGTTCAGCCCCGACTCGACCCGGAACTCGGAGAGCCAGAGGCCGTGCTTGGCGAAAAATGTCCCCTGGATGACCGCGGAACGGAAGTCGCTCACCTTCAGGATGATGCGCTTGCGGGGAAGCCGCCCATCGCTGGGCAGGAAATCGGCGAAGCGGGCGGCATAGCCGTAGAGGGGGCGGTTGAGCCCCGCCGAGAAGACGACGGCCGACTCCAGGGAACTGGTCGCGAAGCCGCGCAAGGCGGAGCGGGCGTCGTCGGCGTCCGGCGCGGCGCCGTTGCGGCCGCGGGAGCTGTCGCCTTCGAGCTTGGTCATGATGTTGACATCAATGCCGCCAGGGATGGCCAGCCGGCGCAGCCGCTCCTGGAGCGCGCCCTGGGCCGCCGGCTCGGCCGTGGCCAGCATCCGCCGGTACAGCTCCTTTGCCGGCGCCTCCTCGGGCAGCCATTCGAAATAGCGGGCGATCTCGCTGCCCGGCACGAACGGCGCGGCCTGCAAGGCCCGTACCTGGGCCGCAACCCGCCGGCCGAGGAAGTCCAGGTAGGCCTGGATCCGCCGCGCCCGGGAGTCCGGCTCGTCCGGCCGGATCGGGGTGAACGGCTCGCCGGCCGCCCGGCTGTGGTGCTCCCGCATCTGCTCGATGAGGACATCGTCCACCAAGGAAATCACCGAGGTGATGCCGAAGCGCGCGACCTTCAGCGGCGAATCAATGGTGAACCCGGTCCCCATCACGGGGATGTGGAAGGTATGGGCGCTGGTGGCAGCAAGGGGATCGGTCAAGGGGCCAGGCTCCAGAAGGCGCGGCCGCCGTCAGCCGGTCCACGCCATGCGGTCGCAACAGGGAAAGAGGTTACGACCCACCTTGGCAACCGTAACTCGAACCATTGACAATATCGCATCTCCGGCGCGAAGCGCAAGCCGGGGCGCGGGAGTTCCGGTCACGTGGCCGCTGGGGGCGGGGGGCCGGCAAAGCTGACCAGCGGGAGCAGGTCGGGGGCCATGCCGCGCGGGGCGAAGACGGCGCCATCACGGATGGCAAAGCGCTTGGGGGAGCCGGGATCCAGGGTGAAGTGGGTGTTGTCGACCACGGGCGGGAACGGCCGGCCGTCGAGGTGCGTCCCTTCGAAGCCGGCCTTGAGCAGGAGCGGATAGCTGCCGGCCAGGTCCCAGAGGCGCATGTGGCCGAAGTAGGCCATGTAGCGGCCAAGCATGAGATAGGTCAAGGCGTTGATGGCGCAGCAGGTGTTGTGCACCGGGTTGGGGCCGGTGAAGCGGCCGGCCTTGGCGATCACCTGGCTGAGGGCGACCATGCCGCCGCCGTTGAACGGCAGGGGGCGCGGCTGCAAGGGCCGCAGCTCGACGGTGTCCGCCGGGAGGTGCGGATCGACGCGGTCGGCGAACAGCACCCGGTCGCCGGTGGAAATGAACAGCTCCCCTTCCTTCGGCAGGAAGACGGCGCCCTGGGTCATGACGCCCCGCTCCATCAGGCCGATGGAGGTGCCCCAATAGGCGAGGCCGTGGGCGAAGGGGGCGGTGCCGTCGATGGGATCGACGACCCAGGTGGCGCCGCCGGCCAGCATCGCCTGGAGCGCCGCCTCCTCCTGTTCCATGACCGTCTCCTCGCCGAGCAGGTGGCGGCCGCGCTCCGGATGGTGGAAGTGGCGGGCGAGCAGCGCCTCGATCTCGCGGTCGGCGGGCGTCACCAGGGTCTGGTCGGCTTTCAGCTCCCAGCTCGGGTTCGCGAAGTAATGCAGGCCGATGCGGCCGCATTCCAGGAGCAGCTCCAGCAGTTCCGCCACGTTCCAGGGCGATGGGGCGGCGGCGGGGCGGGGAGCGGGGGTGTCTTGGATGGCAGGCGTCATCATGGTCCTCTTCCGCTGGGGGTTGGGCGGCGTTCAGCCGGTGGCCAGCCGGCGCAGGAGCGCGGCGTTGGGCGCGGCAAAGCCGTCGGCGTCGTTGTTGAAATAGGCGAAGGCGTCGTGCCCCGCGGCGAGCTGGCCGCGGAGCCAGTCGGCAGCGGGGCGCAGGTCAGCCTCGGAGTAGGAGCCGCCGTAGTGCTCGCCGTGGAAGCGGAGGTAGGTCCAGTCCGCCGTCAGCAGCCGGGGATAGTGGGGCAGGAGGTCATGGATGCAGAGGGCGGCGTTGTGGGCGCGGAGCAGCGCGAAGACCTCATCGCGGAGCCAGTCCGGGTCGCGGAACTCGAAGGCCCAGCGGAGGTCGGTAGGGGCGGCGGCGAGGAACTCCCGCAGCCGGCCGGGGTCGGCGTGCCAGTGGGGCGGGAGCTGGACGAGGATCGGGCCAAGGGCGGGGCCGAGCCGGCGGGCGCGCGCCACGAACTCGCGGGTGGGTTCCGCGACCGCCAGCAGCCGCTTGATGTGGGTGCAGAACCGGCTGAATTTCAGGGCGTAGGTGAACCCGGGCGGGGCCTTCTCCCGCCAGCCATCGAAGACGGCGGCGGCCGGCAGCCGATAGAAGGTCGCGTTGATCTCGACCGAGCTGAACTGGGTGGCGTAGAAGGGGAAGCGCCGGGCCTTGGGCAGGTCGGCGGGATAGAACACCCCCTGCCAGTGGTCATAGAGGAACCCCGAGGTCCCCACCCGCAACTGGCCGGGGACGGCGGCGGCATTGGCGGCGGCGTCATTCATGTTCACCAAAGACGATGGCCTCAAAGACCTCGAAGCTGGCGCCGCGCCGCCAGGCGTCGGGCGGCAGGCCGGCCTTGAGGGCGAGGTGGGTGAGGGTCGTCTCCTTGTCCCACCCCTGTTCGGGGGCGACCTGGGGGAGGAAGACGGCGGCGGCGCGGCCCTTGCTGAGGATGATCCCGTGCCGGCCCAGGACGAACTCGTCGAGGCTGGCGATCGGCCGGGCGGGGGTGAGCACGGAGATCTCGATCTGCAGCCGGGGCAGTTCGGCGGCGGCGACCGGCGGGAAGCGCGGGTCGTGGAAGGCGGCGTTGACGGCGTTGTGCAGGACGTTGCGCCAAAGCGGCTCGGACGCCTCCAGGTTGCCGATGCAGCCGCGCAGGCTGCCCGTGCCCTTCTCGGTGAGGGTGACAAAGCAGGCGCGGGTTTCGCGCAGGGCCGGAGCCAGCCGTTCCGGGTCAACCGTCGGCGGCCCCTCCTTGCGCAGCCGCCGGTCGACCGCGTCGCGGGCCAGCGTCAGCAGGAAGCTCTGCTCCGCGGCGACAAAGCTTTCGGCCGCGGCCGGGGCGGCCGCCTTGGCGCCGGCAGGGGCGTCATGGACGGCGATGGCCGCATAGCTGACGGTGTGGTCGTAGTCATGGGTCAGGTCGGCGGAAGTGCTGTAGGCGAGCTGGACGACCCCCACCGGCTCGCCGGCGCTGGCGGCCAGCAGCAGGCCAATGGGGGTGCTACCGCAGATGGTGGCGCCGGTCGTGTCGAGATAGGCGAGGAACCCCGCCAGGTCGCGGCCACAAATGAGGCGGATGGCGCCCTCGTCCAATTCCTTGAGCCGCCGAGGCACGTCGCGGGTGAAGGGGAGATAGCCGAAGGCGCGGCCATAATGGGTGAAGTCGGAGCTGGCCACCCAGACGGTGTCCGGCCGCCACAGCTCGTCATGGAGCACCCGCCCCAGCTCCCGGAAGGCGTCCCGGTCAAGCTGGCCGCAGACGACCGGCACCAGCTTGGCGCCGGGCAGCACGGCCTGGATAAAGGGGAGCTGGACTTCCAGGGCATGCTCATCCCGGTGCGCGTCGGTGCGGGTGGAAATCAGCGGATGGGCCTGGGCGAGGCGGGCGCAGCCCTCCACGTCCACGGCCATCGCTCCCAGCGGCGTGGCGAACTCCGCATAGTCGCCGATGCTAATGCCTTGGAAGCCAACATGGTGCGAGGGCGCCAGGACCACCACCCGCTTCACCTCCGCCGCCCGCGCCCGCAGCCGGGCGAAGGCGGCGCCGGCGGTCGCCCCCGAGTAGACATACCCCGCATGGGGGACGATCACCCCCCGCACCGCGCCGGGCAGGGGCGCGCCGGCAGGGGATGCCAGGAAGCTGGCAAGCATGCTCCGGAGTTCGGCGGGAGCCGCCGGATAGAACTGGCCGGCCACGGCCGGGGGGCGCCGCTGGCTGAAGGTGGGAGATGGCGTCATGGCTGGGTTCCTCCTCAACGATCCGTCACCACCGGTGTCTGGCCGCCGCGGGGCGGCGGCGGCGAGGCTCCGGGGAGCCATCCACAATGTAGCCCGGCTCATGCCGGATTGGCAACCGCAAGCACCCCGCCCGGCATCCTCCGGCGCCGGCAGGGAAACCAGCAGCGCGGCGGCGAGGAACAGGAAGGCGGCGGTGTGGAGGGCGTCGCGCCAACCATGCCAGCGGGATGCGGTGGAGTTGGCCATGTCGGTTGTCTCCCGGCGCAAGGGAACCATGGCTTGCACACCCATACTCTATCACCGTTGCCGTGGCACAAGCAACCCCCTGCCGGTTCGCGGCTCTGACATCCGCCCATCCGTGAGCGATTCACCTTGTCCCCAAGGCGGTCCGTGTCCCGTCCGTGTGCGTCCGTGCCGTGTCCGTGCCCCCATCGCCCCCGCCGGCGCCCCCCTTGACCCGTTGGGGAGAGGTGACAACGGGGGGACGGGGCTATATTCCTGGCATGAAGCCGGAAGCTGGCCAACCCCAACCGCCACCCCCGCCCCGGCTGACGCGCCGGGACGCGCTCAAGCTCGGGCTCGCCGGGCTCGCCTGCTGCGCCACCGGCCTCTGGCCCGGCTGCGGCCGCCCGGAAGCCCGCGCCGACTGGGGCGGCGACGACGCCATCCCCGATCCCCAGGCCTGGGAACTCTGGCGGCGCCGGGGCTGGCTCCACGAGGCCCGCCACTGGCGGCGCGAAGGGCGCACCGCCTATTGCGAACTCTGCCCCAACGGCTGCGTGCTCGATCCGGGCGACCGCGGCCGCTGCCGCACCCGGGTCAACCACGAAGGCATCCTTTACACCCTCGCCTACGCGAACCCGTGCAGCCTCCATGTGGATCCGGTCGAGAAAAAACCGCTCTTCCACTTCCTCCCCGGCAGCCGCTCCTTCTCCCTGGCCACCGCGGGCTGCGTCCTCCGCTGCCTCAACTGCCAGAACTGGGAAATCTCCCAGCGCACCCCGGAGGCGACCAAGGACGCCCAAGGCCCGGAACTCCGCCTGCGCCCGCCCCTGCCCGCCCGGCTCAGCTACGCCGACACCGCCCGGCTCAGCCTCTTCCCGGAGGACGTCCCCGCCGTCGCCCAGGCCCTGGACTGCGCCTCCGTCGCCTGCACCTATTCCGAACCCATCGCCTTCTACGAATACACGCTCGACATCGCCAAGGCCTGCCGCGCCGCCGGCGTGAAGACGATCCTGGTCACCTCCGCCCATGTCCGGGAACGGCCGCTGCGGGAGCTGGCCGCCCACCTCGACGCCGCCCACCTCGACCTGAAAGGGTTCAACGACGAAACCTACCGGAAGCTCAACGGCGGCCGCCTCCAGCCGGTCCTCGACGCCATCACCCTCCTCAAGCAGCTCGGCGTCTGGACCGAGGTCGTCAACCTCGTCGTCCCCCGCCACACCGACAAGCGGGAGGAGATCCGCCGGCTCTGCGCCTGGCTCGCCGAGCACGCTGGCCCCGACACCCCCCTCCACTTCTCCCGCTGCCTCCCCGCCTACAAGCTCACCAACCTCCCCCCCACCCCCCTGGAAACCCTGCTGCAAGCCCGGGAGGACGCCCGCGCCGCCGGCCTGCGCCACGTCTACCTTGGCAACGTCCGCGGCGTCGCCGACGCGGAAACCACCTTCTGCCCCGCCTGCCACCGCCCAGTCGTGGAACGCGACATCTTCGCCGTCACCCGCCTGGACCTCACCCGCGGCCGCTGCAACCACTGCGGCGCCCCCCTCCCCGGCGTCTGGCAATGAGCGCCTTCTTCCCCGCGAAGGGGGATTGAAACTGGGAATTGAGGCCAGGGCGGGGCTCCCAGCCCTGGGACTCATCAGACCCCTGGGACTCATCGGCTCGCGGCAGCGCCCGGAAGCAGTTTCCGCGCCACGGCATCCGGCGGAAGGCCGGCGACGAGGATGCGCTTCCCGCGGCCGGTTTCGCCAGCCAGGAGGGTGACGGCCGCCTTGGGCAGCCCCAGCGCCTGGGCGAGGAAGCGGCAGACCTCCGCATTGGCGGCGCCATCCACCGGCGGGCTGGCGACGCGGAGCTTGAGCGCGTCGCCATGCCGCCCCGCCACCTCCGTGCGCCGGGCCCGGGGCTGGACATGGAGCCGGACCACGGTGCCGCGGGCATGGGCGCAGAAGGGTGAAACGTCAGGCATGCGGACTCCGCAACGGCGCGCGGGCGGCGGCCTTTATCAGGCGGGGACCGGCGGCGGCGTGGCGGCGCCTTCGGCCCCGGGGGCGGGCGGCGGCGGCCCGGCCACGCCGGGCTCCGCCTTGACCGGCGGCGGCGGGAAGCCGAGCAGCTCGCGGATCTCGACGGCGTTCATCGTCTCCCGTTCCAGCAAGCTTTTCCCCAGCTTCTTGAGCCGCTCCAAGTTCTCCCGCAACAGGCGGTCGGCACGCCCCTCGGAATCGCCGACGAAGCGGCGGATTTCGTTGTCGATCTCGCGGGCGGTCTCCTCCGAATAGTCCTCGCTGCGGGTGATGTCGCGGCCGAGGAAGATATGCTCCTCCCGCCCGGAATAGGAGATCGGCCCCATCTTTTCGCTCATCCCCCACTGGCAGACCATCTTCTTGGCGGTGTCGGTGGCCTGGCGGATGTCCATGGCGGCGCCGCTGGTGGTCTCGTTGAAGATGAGCAGCTCGGCGGCGCGGCCGCCCATGAGCATCGCCATCTGGTCGAGCAGCTCCGGCTTGCTGACCGTGTAGCGGTCGCTTTCCGGCAGGTGCATGGTGGCGCCGAGGTAGGCGGTGCCGCGGGGGATGATGGTGACCTTGTGCAGCGGGGTGGCGTGTTCGCAGAGGAGCCCCACCAAGGCATGGCCGGCCTCGTGGTAGGCGGTGACCTCGCGGTCATGCTCGTCAATCTTGCGGCTGCGCCGCTCCTTGCCCCAGCGGACCTTGTCCCGCGCCTCCTCCAGCGCGTCCATGTCGACGGCCGACTTGTTGGAATGGGCGGCGATGAGGGCGGCCTCGTTGATCAGGTTGGCGAGGTCGGCGCCGCTGAAGCCGGGGGTGCCGCGGGCGATCACCCCCAGGTCGGCGTGAGGATCGATGGTGACTTTTTTCACATGGACCTTGAGGATGCTGAGGCGGCCGTTGACGTCGGGCAGGTCAATGGTGATCTGGCGGTCGAAGCGGCCGGGGCGGAGCAGGGCCGGATCGAGGACGTCGGGGCGGTTGGTGGCGGCGACGACAATGACCCCGGCGTTGGGCTCGAAGCCGTCCATCTCGACGAGGAGGGCGTTGAGCGTCTGCTCCCGTTCGTCATGGCCGCCGCCGATGCCGGTGAAGCGGGAACGGCCGACGGCATCGATCTCGTCGATGAAGATGATGCAGGGGGCGTGGCGCTTGCCCTCCTCGAACATGTCGCGCACCCGGCTGGCGCCGACGCCGACGAACATCTCCATGAAATCGGAGCCGCTGATGTGGAAGAAGGGCACTTCCGCTTCGCCGGCAATGGCGCGGGCGAGCAGCGTCTTGCCGGTGCCCGGGGGGCCGACCATGAGCACGCCCTTGGGGATGTGGCCGCCCAGCTTCTGGAACTTCTGCGGCGCCCGCAGGAAGTCAATGACTTCGGCCACCTCCTCCTTGGCCTCCTCGATGCCGGAGACATCGGCGAAGGTGACCTTCTCCTGGTTGGGCATGATCAGGCGGGCGCGGCTCTTGCCGAACTGGAGGGCGCCCTTGCCAGCCATCTTGAGCTGGCGGGAGAAGAGGAAATAGATCACCCCGACCAGGAGCAGCACCGGCAGGAGGGTGAGGACGACGCTGGTCCAGAAGGTGGAGGAGGCCTCGGTCTTGCGGGTCGGGCAATGTTCGCGCAGGAGCTTGTCCAGCTCGTCCGTATAGACGGCAAGGGTCTCGAAGCGTTCGACGGTGGCGGGGGCGCGCGCCGCTGCCTCGCCGGGGTCGGGCTTCTCGATCCGGTAGGTGCCGGTGATCTTCTTGACATCGGCCGCCTCGCGCGGGCTGACGGTGGCGGTCAGGACCTGGCCGTCGCGCAGAAGCTGTTCGAACTCGGACTGCTGGAGTTCGTGGAGCCGCGCCCGGCCGCTCCGGGGATTGAAGATCATCAGCCCGAGGGGCAGCAGCAGCAGGAGGAGGATCCAAAACAGGAAGGTCTGGATCGGCGGGCGCGGGAAGCGGCGTTCCGGCGGCAGCGGCGGCGCCGCCGGCTTGCCGGCCGCGCCCTCCGGGGGGGGCGGCGCCGCCGGGTTCGCTTCCGGGCGTTCGTTCCTGGTTTCGGGAGTGGGTTCGGTCATGGGCGCGGCAGGCCGGGTCATTTTGCGAGCAGGTTTTTCAAGAGGATGAGCAGCGCCAGGATGACCCCCACGCCCAGCAGGGAGAGGATGACCGGGAAGGCGTACTTGGCCACGCCGCCCTTCCCGCCCATTCCGGAACGGGAGCCGAAGGGGGAGAAGTTCGCCATGTTCGACAGCGATTCCGTGCCGCTGGAGGCGGACAGGTTGATGCCGGTCTTGGTCCCGAGGGTGTTGGTCGAAAGCTTCAGGCCCGAATCGTAGAGGATTTCGACGCTGCCACACTGGAGGATGTCGCTGTTGGCCAGCTTTTGGGAGCTGATCTTGGCGCCGTTGATCCGCGAGCCGTTGGTGCTGCCCTGGTCGATGGCGAGGAAGCTGCCGTCCTCCTGCCGCTCCAGCAGGCAATGGCGGCTGCTCATCGTCGGGTCGGGGATGCAGATCTCGCAACTCTCCACGCGGCCGATCAGGTAGCGTTCGGCCGTCAGTTCAAAGGATTGCCCGCGCAACGGCTCCGACAAGACCACCAGCTTCGGATTCGCACCCATGGCTGCCGCTCCAGATATTGGCAAACAAAGAAAGCTCAAAACTGGGGAAGGCGCACGGCCAACGCTCCGCCGCCACCTTCGCAATTGTCTGTATTCTATGCCAACTCGCCGAAATCGCCAGTCCTGCCCCCATTTTTTCTGGCGGGCCTGGGGAAAACCGGTCACGCCCCCGGCGGCGCGGCGGCGGCGGCGAGGGGGCGGATCTCCGGGTCGTCACGGAGACTTTCAGCCGCGACGGGAAAGCGCTGCAGCAGCTCCCGCCAAGTCGTCCGCGCCTCCTGGGTGCGCCCCTGCCGTTGGAGGATGCGGACGGCCAGGAGCATCGCCTGGGGGGTGAAGACCGGATCGTTCTCCAGGACAAAGGCGCCGACCGCCTGTTCCAGCGCCAGCTCCAGGCGCCCCTCCCGGAAATGGATGCTGGCCAAGCCGAGCCGGGCGCGGGCCCCGGCTTCGCCGCGGGCGGGGCTGGGCGGCTGCAACGCCGCGGTGTAGGCCAGGACCGCCTGGTCGGTCCGGCCGGCGGCGGCGTCCAGGTCGCCGGCCAGGGCCAGGGCCTCCTTGCGGAAAGCCGGCGGCGCCGCTTCCGCCAGCAGCGGCGCCAGTTCCGCGCGGGCGGCGGCGGCATCGCCGCCGGCGAAGAGCGCCGCCGCCAGCCGCAGCCGGCCGCGGCCGGCCATTTGCGGGTCGGCGGCGAGCTTGAGCCGGCGGCAGGCGAGGGCCGCCTCCGCCAGGCGGCCTTGGCGGAAGAACAACTCCTCGACCCGCGCCAGCAGGGGGTCGGGCCAGGGGGGCGCCGCTTCGTCCTTGAGCAGTTCCGCAAAGAGGGTGCGGGCTTCCGCGTCGTTGCCGCCGTCGAGCAAGGCGGTGGCCAGATAGCGTTTCGCCTCGACGGCCACGGCCGGGGGCGGCTTGGCGTCCACCAGCCGGCGGAACCGCTCCACCGCCACGGCGTACTCCTTGCGGCTGTAGGCCAGCCAGCCGGCAAAGAGCTGGAGACGGCTCCGCTGTTCACTTTGTGCCGCGGGCAGCCGCTCCAGCAGTTCCGCCACAATCAGTTCGGCGGCGGCGAAATCGCCACGGTCGGCTTCCAGTTGCGCCAGTTCGACGGTGGCGGTGACGGCCTCGGGCGCACCGGCGTGCCGCTCGCGGACCGCCGCGAAATCGGCCGCCGCCGCCGCGGCGGCGCCAGCCTCGCGGGCGAGTTGGCCGGCGCGCAGCAGGAACCCGGGGCGGCCAGCCAGCTCGCCGCGCTGGGCCAGCTCCCGGTAGGCCGCCGCCGCCGCGGGCAGCCGCCCGGTCCGGCGCAGGCATTCCTCCAGGCGCGCCGGGGCGGCCGGCCAAAAGGTCCAGGAGGGGCCGGCGGCGGCCAGGGCCTGGCGCAGCCAGGGCTCCGCCTCGGCCCAGCTTCCCGCCCGCGCCAGCGCCTCGCCGGCGAAATAGGCCACATCCGCCCGCTCCGGCGCCGCGGGGTGGGCCGCCAGGAACGCCTTCGCTTCCGCCACGGCCTCGGCCGTCCGGCCAAGGGTGGCCAGCCAGGCCGCCACCTGCCGGCGGGCGGGGATGGCATAGCTCGCCGGCAATCCCGGCCGGGCGAGGAGTTGGCGCATCGCCGCCAGCGCCTCCGGAACTCGGCCCACCCCCGCCTGGCAGAGCGCGGCCAGGAAAAGGCGGTCCTCGACGCCGGCCGCGGGATGGTCCGCCGCCCAATGGATGACCTGGGTCTGGGCGCCGGCAAAGTCGCGGAGATGATAGTGGGCCCACGCCAGCCGGCGGCGGGCTTCGGCGTCCCAGGCGCTGGCCGGCCACTCGCGCAGCAGCCGTTCGTCCGCCGTGGCGGCGGCCCGGTGGTCGCCTTGGGCAAAGGCCATTTCCCCCAGCCGGAAAAGCGCCTCGGCGCGCACGGCGGCGGGGGCGGCGGCGGCGGCCGCGAGGCGGTTCCAGGCGGCGGCGGCGCCGGCCCGGTCCCCCTGGCGCCGCAGGAACAGCCCCTCGCTGAGCCAGGCATAGGCGACGTAGGGCCGCTCCGCCGGCGCCGGCAGGCCGCGGAAGGCGGCATAGCGTTCCGCGGCTTCCGCCGTCCGCCCCGCGGCCTCGGCCAGCCGGGCCAGGTGGTAGCGGGCGCCATCCTGAAGGTTGGGGTCGGCGGCGGAGGCCAGCGGCGCCAGGACGCGGCCGGCCTCGGCCTCCCGCCCCAAGGCCAGCAACTGCTCGCCGCGGACCAGCTCCACGGCGCCGCTCCGCGGATGGCCGGGCCATTCCTGGCGGAAGCGTTCGATCTCCGCCAGCACTTCGCTTGCCTTCCCTTCGGCGCGCAGGCATTCAATGAGCAGCAGCCGGGCCCGGGCGGCGGTTTCCGGCGGGGGACGGCGCTCCAGCACCGCCGCCAGCTCCTTGCGGGCCAGGTCATGGAAGCCGCGGGCAAGCAGCCCCTCCGCTAGCCGCAACGATTCGCTGGCGGCGGCAACCGCCGCCGTGGCCCCCGGAGCGGGCGGCGGCGCCTGCGCCCGGAGCGCGGCCGGCGCCACGGCGAGCGGCAGCCAGAGGACCAGGGCGGCGCGGACGAGGAATGCGGGCCGGCGGCCGGTCACGGCGCCCCGCCTTTCCGCGCCTTCTCCTTCGGCGGCGGCAAGGTCGCAAAGCCGATGTTCCAGATGTCAACCCGCCGGCAGATGTCGAGCACCCCGATCACATGCTCATGGGCAGTCTTGCCGTCGGCGCGGATGATCACCGGCTGCCCCTTGTACTCCCGGGCAATGGTCCGCAGCACGCTCTCCAGCCGCTCCGCGCTCATCTCCACGTTCTGGATGAAAATCCGGCCGTCGGCATCGAGGTTGATGATGATTTCCCCCAGTTCGCGGGGGGCGCGCACGCCGGAATCGGCGGTGGGGACGACGATCCCCATCTTCGTCTCCCATTTGGCGGTGACGGCCGCGACCATGAAGAAAATCAGGGAGAGGAAGACCACGTCGATCAGCGGCGCGATCTGGAACCCCGTCTGCACCGGCGACAGTTGTTTGCGGAAATTCATCGCTGGACTCCCCCGTTGTTGCGGGCCCACCAAGCCGAAGGCCGCCGGCGGCGACACTGTCCACCGGCGGAACTACTGTAGCCGGGCCGCGGCTGAAATCAACGGCCGGGGACGGCGCCGTGACTTGCGATGGCCGATTCCCTCCCTATGTTGTGGGCCAACCGCCCCCGCCCTTGGCGCGGCCCCCACCCCCATGAACCCTTGCCACGGCCCCATCGAACTCTACTGGTTTTCCGGCACCGGCAACACGCTGCTGGTGGTCCAGCGCATCACCGACCTCTTGCAGGCGGCCGGCCGGACCGTCCACCTGCGCGCCATTGAGATGGCCGACCCCGCCGAGGTCCGCATCGCCGCCGACGGCATGCTTGGGCTCGCCTTCCCGGTGGCCATGGGCAGCACCTACCCCTTCATCTGGCGGTTCCTGGAAAAGCTCCCGCCGGGGAATGGCGCCCCAGCCTTCGCCGTGGCCACCCTGGCCGGATTCGCCGCCGGGATGCTGGCCCGCCCGCTGCGCCAACTCCTGGAGGCGAAGGGCTACCGGCCGCTGGCCATCCGCCAAATCCGGATGCCCAGCAACTACCTGGCCAGCAAGCCGCTGGCCGCCTGCGGGAAACGGCTCGGCAAGGGCGATGCGGCCGCGGCGGCGTTCGCCGACCAGCTCCTCCACGACAAGGGCGGCTGGCCGGGCTGGGGCTGCGTCTCCTGGAACCTCCTGCGCCGGCTCATGCCCCACGGCGAACGGCTGCTCAACCGCGCCGGCCGCAAGTTCCAGGCCAATTCCGAACTCTGCACCCGCTGCGGCCTCTGCGTCCGCCTCTGCCCGGTGCAGAACATCACGCCGCCGGCGCTGGCCGCCACGCGCCTGCCGGAGTTCGGCCCCCGCTGCCAGCAATGCCAGCGCTGCATTGCCGCCTGCCCGGCCCGGGCGATCCGCTCCAGCGCCCCCGGCGCCCATGGCCGCTACCGTGCCCTCCCGCCGGCCGCCCTGCTCCGGGCCATCGAACTGGATCCGGCGGGGTTCCAGACCACCGCGGAGGCCGCGCCGCCGCCACCGCCCTTCGTCCCCATCTCGCAAAGCCTCAACCTCAGCACCCTCGTCCGGCCACCTCCTTCCAGCCGTGGCCCGGCCGGCTGAGGACGGTTCCGATCCAGGGTTGAGCACGCCGCGCCGCCGGCTATAGTAGCGGCGGAGACAGGGCCGCCGGGAGGGCGGTTCAGGCTTGATTGGCAGCAGGCTGCGCGCCGCGGGTTTCCACCCCATCCCTTCAACCGGATCGCAAGGAACCCGCCATGACCATGACTATGGCATCCCCGCCGCCCGCCGCCCCCGCCACAACCGGCGCCATCAACCGCGTGCTGCTCATCGTCCTCGGCCTCAACCTCGCCGTGGCCGCCGCCAAACTGATTGCCGGCACCCTCGCCAACTCCGCCAGCATGTTGGCGGACGGCTTCCATTCCGTGGCGGACGGCTCGAACAACCTGATCGGGCTGGTCGGCGTCTTCATCGCCAGCCGCCCGGCCGACCGCAAGCACCCCTATGGCCACCGCAAGTTCGAGACCTTCACCGCCATCATCCTGACCTTCCTGCTGTTCCTGGTCAGCTTCAATGTGCTCAAGGCCGCCGTGGTGCGCCTGCGGGCGCCGGTGCCGGTGGCCGTCGATGCCAGCCTCTGGGCCTTCCTCGTCATGGGCGGCACCATGCTGGTCAACGGCCTCACCGCCCGCTACGAACGCCGGGCCGGCCGCCGGCTCGCCAGCGACATCCTCGTCGCCGATGCCGCCCACACCCGCAGCGACCTCTACGTCTCCCTTTCGGTCATTGGCAGCCTGGTGGCCGCCCGCCTCGGCAGCCGCTGGCTCGACCCCGTCGCCTCCCTGGCCATTGCCGCGTTCATCGCCAAAACCGGCGTGAACATCCTCAACGGCGCCTGCAACGTGCTCTGCGACGCCCAAGTGGTTGATCCCCAGGCCGTGCACGCCGTCGTCACCACCATTCCCGGCGTCCGCGGCTGCCACCAGATCCGCAGCCGCGGGCGGCAGGACGACTTCGCCCTCGACCTCCACGTCCTCGTCGACCCCAAATTGAGCATCGGCGACGTCCATGCGCTCGACCACGCCATCAAAAGCCGGCTCGAAGACGCCTGCCCCGGCGTCCACCAGATCTTCCTGCACATGGAGCCCTGCCAACTCTCGCCCGCCACCGGCGCCCCCCCAACCGACTGACGAGGCGGGGGGCGGCCAACTCAGGGCCGCTCCACTCCATCGAGCCAAGCCGCCAGCCCGGGGGCGAGGGCGCGCTGGCGGCGCTCCTGTTCCGCCGCCTGCCGGGCGAGGAAGTCCATCAGCCCCTGGCTGGCCGGATCCATGCCCGCCAACTCCTCCAGGTAGCGCTCCACCTTTTCCTGGAACGCACAGGCCTGGCGGAAGGCGGCCAGCGCCCGGTCCAGGTCATCGCGGCTGGCGGCCTCCGCCCCAATGGCGTCACGGCCGCAGAGGTTGGCAATCCTCAGGAGGGACGGCTGGAGCGGCGGCGGCGCGGCGCGCATCAGCTCCAGCAGCGCCGCCTGGGTGGTACGCCGGCGGATCGCGGGCAACCCGGGTGCCGGTGCCACGGCGGTGGCGGGCGGCGGCGGGGCCTGGAGCAGCCGTTCCCACGGATAAGTCCCCGCCCGCGTCCCCTCTCCGGCGCGGCGGGCGGCCTCCCGCTCGGCCAGGATCGCTTCCAGCCGGGCGGCGCTCCCGGCGGCAGCCAGCACCCGCGGCGGCTGCCGGCGCAGCAGGGCTGCCGCCTGTTTTTCAAACCACTCCTGGAAGCCCTGCCCGGCCCCCAGCCGGTCGGCATAGACCAGCTCCAGCGCCAACCGCGCCGGCCGGCCGGCGGCCTGCAGCTCCAGCACCCGGCGGACACGCCCCTCGCCCGGCCGCTCGTTCGCCTGCAACACGCTGAGCAGCAAGTCGCAATGGCGGGCATACAACTCAAACGGCGCCGGCCATTCCGCCCCCACCGGGAGCTGGGTCAAATCCTCCACCCGCGGCAGCCGGTCCCCCGGCCGGACGGGCAGCAGGGCCGCCAACGGCGTCCGGTCGTCAAGCAGCCGGGCCCGGTGCCGGCGGTTGAGCGCCGCCGCCAGCCACTCGGTGGCGGTCGGCGCCCCGGGCGGCATCCCGCCGCCGCGCCGGGCCAGCAGCAGTCGCTCCACCACGGCGAGATCCAGGCGGCTCAACGCCGCCACCGGCGGCAAATCGTCCGGCAGCCGCACCCCCAGCGCGGGGGGCGCGGGCAGCGCCCCCTCCCCCAGCACCACCCCCAGCGGCAAGGCCGGCCACGGCTTGTCGAGCTGGAGAATCTCCTGGAGAAGTTCCTGGGATTGGCGCACCAGGAAAAGGACATCCTGCCGTTCCGCCGCCGTCCCGCCCGTCACCGTCAGGAGCAATTCCGGTGCCGCCAGGGTCGCCGTCTCCGCCCCGCGGAGGGCGCCGCCGCCAGCCGAAAGCAGCCACACCCCGAAGAGGATCGCGCGGCCGACGTTCATCGCTCCCGCCACTCCCGCGGCTCGAAGGCCTGGAGGAGGCTCGCCAGGTCAACGGCCCGGCGCAGCGCCGGATCCCGGTCCGGCAACGCCCGGAAACGTTCGGCGGTCAAGCCGCTGGCCTGGGCGCGGGGCACCGCCGCCGCCACCGGGACGTCCGGCGCCACCTGCCGGGGCGCCTCCTCCCCGGGCGGCAGCGGCGCCGGCACCGGCAGCCGGAATTCGCTGCCGCTGGCGGTCTTGAAGTTGCGGAGTTCGCAGAAGCGCCCGCTGGTGGGGCGGCCGACCACGGTCGCACCTTGGGCCTTGAGCAGCCCCGCCAGGCGCTCGCCGGCCCCGGCCGTCTCCGGCCCGACCAGCACCACCGGCGGCGCGCGGCGGCCAAACCAGCCGGCGGCGGTCCGGGCGGCGGCAAAGCCGCTGCCGCCGGTGAAGCGCAGGTCCAGCACCCAAGTCCGCCCCGCGCCGGTGGCGGCGGCCGCCACCGCGGCCAGCAGCCGTTCTGGCTGGGCGGGCAGCTCGGGCAGGAAGAGATAGAGCACCCCGTTGGGCAACCGCACCCATTCCGGCGGCGCGCCCGCCGCCGGGGCCGCCACCGCGGAAGAGGCGTCGGGAGCGCCCAGCACCGCGCCGCCGCCGAGCCCCTTGAGGATCAGCTCGCTGAGCTGCCGGTCCAATTCCGGCGTGAGCAGGCCGCGTTCCTGGGCGGTGCTCAGGATCTCCAGCGCCCGCGGCGGTTGCGCAGTCCGCACCGCCGCCGCCACCGCGGGCACGGGCGCGGAGTCCGTGGCCGCCGCCCCGGCCAGGCCGGCCCCGAGGGCCAGTCCCGATCCGATCATCCGCGTGAACCATCCGCCCGCCATGGCCATTCTCCCCTTCACCGCTTCCGGAATTCCTCGAGGGCGGCCACTTCGGCGTCGGCCTTGGCCACCTGCTCCCGCTGCTCCGCCCGGAACTCCCGGAGCCGCCGCGCCAGTTCCGCGTCCTGCAACGCCAGGATCTGGACGGCCAGGAGGGCGGCGTTCATGGCGCCGCCGGAACCGATCCCCACCGCCGCCACCGCAATGCCGCCCGGCATCTGGACGGTGGAGAGCAGCGCGTCCAGGCCGTTGAGGGCGCCGCCCTCCACGGGAATGCCGATGACCGGCAAGGTGGTGTGGGCGGCAACGGCGCCGGCCAGGTGCGCGGCGCCACCGGCGGCGGCGAGGATGACCTTGTAGCCGTTGGCGGCGGCCTCGCCGGCAAATTGCGCCACGGCCTCCGGCGTCCGGTGCGCCGACATCACCCGCGTCGTCAGCTCCACGCCGAACCTGGCCAGGGTCTCCTGGACCGGTTGCAGCTTCGGCAGGTCGTTCTTGCTCCCCATCAGCAGGGCGACTTGGGCAGGCATCTCAGGCGTCTCCTTGAAGTTCCGCGGCTGAAACTCCGCGCGGGCCAGACCATTCTTCAGGCATTCCCGCCGCCACAGGCGGCACAACCACCCGCCAGGCGGCCATAGGGCGAAATCTCGCGCAGCCGGCGGACGATGGCCGGCAGCTTGGCGATGACCAGGTCGATCTCTTCCGGGGTGTTGAACCGGCTGAGGCTGAAGCGGATGGTGCCATGGAGCGCGATCTCGGGCACATGCATGGCCCGGAGGACGTGGGATGGCTCCAGCGAGCCGGAGGTGCAGGCCGAGCCGGAGGAGGCGCAGACCCCCCACTTCCCGAGATGCATGAGGATCGATTCGCCTTCGATGAACTTGAAGCTGATGCTGCTGGTGTTGGGCAGGCGGCTCTCCAGGTCGCCGTTGACCACCGGGTCGGGGCAGGCGGCCAACAGCCCCCGCTCCAGCCGGTCGCGCAACGCCGCCACGGCGGTCCGCTCCGTCTCCAGGTGCGCCCCGGCCAGCTCGGCGGCCTGGCCGAGGGCGACGATCCCCGGGACGTTCTCGGTGCCGGCGCGCAGCCCGAACTCCTGGTGGCCGCCGACCAGGAAGGGGTGGAAGGGGGTGAAGCGGCGGCGGTAGATGGCACCGATCCCCTTGGGCGCGTGGAGCTTGTGGCCGCTGAGCGAGAGCAGGTCGATGGCCGTCGCCTTGAGGTTGATCGGCACCTTGCCCACCGCCTGCACCGCGTCGGTGTGGAAGAGGGCGCCCTTCCCGTGGGCGATCTCGGCGGCCGGTTCCACGGGATAGAGGTTGCCGACTTCGTTGTTGGCCCACATCAGGGAGACGATGGCCGTCTCTTCGCTGACCAGGGCGCGGAGCCGCTCCAGGCTGATCCGCCCATGGCTATCCACCGGCAGGTAGTCAATATGGTAGCCACGCTGCTGCAAAACCTTGCAGAGGCTGAGCACGGCGGGATGCTCGACGGCGCTGGTGACGACCCGGCGGCGACGGGGGTCGTTCTCCAGGGCGCTGAGGATCGCCGCGTTGTCCGCCTCGCTGCCGCAGCCGGTGAAGAGGATTTCGTCCGGCTCGGCGCCGAGGAGGGCGGCAAGCTGCTGGCGGGCCTTGTCCACGCCGCGCTTGGCCCGGTCGCCGAAGGCATGGGGGCTGGAGGGGTTGCCGTACCAGCGGGTCAGGTAGGGCATCATCGCCTCCAGCACCTCGGGGGCGATGGCGGTGGTGGCGTTGTTGTCGAGGTAGATGATGGGCTGGTCGGGCATGGCTGGGTTCCTTCGGCGGGGCCGGCGATCCGGCGCGGAGAAACTTTAGCACCCCGCTAATGATTTGGCAAGGGCGCGCCCGTCAGGGGCCGGCGGCGCGGCGGCGGGCAGCTCGGCATGGCGGTAATAGGCGTCGTACTCGCGGCGGGCGAGGTCGTAGCGGCGGAGGTCGTCAGGATGCAGCCGCTGCTGGCGGTCGTCGGCCTCGCGGCTCATCAGCGGTTCGCCGAAGGCGAGCAGGCGGCCGATGCAGAGCCGGAGCTGTTTCTCGCTGACGCAGAAGTCGTTGTCGATTTCGCGCAGCTCCGCGGTCTGGGTCTGCATGAACTGGGCGAGCTGCTTGGTTTCCTTGGCCAGGACATGGGCATGGCGGAGCAGGACGTGGTTGAGGCCGACGGTGTCGTGGAGGATCTGGAGGTAGCGGAGGAACGGCGCGTCGTGGCTGAGCAGGGTGCGGCGGGTGGCGTGGATCGCCTCGTCGAGGAGCCGTTCGCAGCGGGCGTACACGGCCAGGCGGTGCTTTTCGTCGCCCGTCTCCAAGTCGCGCCGGAGGATTTCCAGGGCCCGCGCCAAGGCGGCATCCCGCCGGGCGCGGTAGACCGGGACGTTCATCTCGACCAGGGTGTGCTTGTGGACGCGCGGGGGCTTGGGGGTTCGCGATGCGCTCATGGATTCGCCTCTCCACCGGTTCTTTTCACCACAAAGTCACGACGGGCACGAAGTCAAATCGAAGTTCATCTTCCCCTGAATGGTTCCGCCTAGGCTACCGCCGCGCGGTGACAAACAGGGCGTAGGCGGCGGACCAGTTGGGGAAGGCCATGGCCCGGCTGACGCGGCCGCCGCGCAGGGAGCGGAAGAAGTACTGGTCGAGCACCCGCATCCCATGGTGCCGGCAGAAGGCGCGGAAGTCGGCCACCGTGAGGTGGTGGATGTTGGGCGTCTCAAACCACTGGAAGGGGATCACCTCGTCCACCGGCATCCGCCCGCGGAAGAGCAGTTGCAGGCGGATGCGCCAGTGGGCGAAGTTGGGGAAGCAGAAGACGGCCTTTTTGCCGACCCGGAGCATTTCGCGCATCATGAATTCGGGGCGGCGGACCTCGGTGAGGGACTGGTCGGAGACGACGTAGTCGAAGGACTGGTCCTCGAAGTCGCGCAGCCCTTCGTCCAGATTGCCTTGGAAGACGGAGAGCCCCTTGCCGATGCAGGCGAGGATGCCGTCGGGATCCATTTCGACGCCATAGCAGGTGGCCTGCTTGTGCTCGCGCAGCAGCGCCAGCAGCGCGCCGTCGCCGCAGCCGAGGTCGAGGACGCGGGAGTTCGGCTCGACGAGCTCGACGAGGACGCGGAAGTCATTCCGCTGCAAGGGATTGACGGCTTCGGCCGGGCGGCCGGCGGCGGCCTGGGCGGCGGCGCTCATAAGCTCACCTCCCGGCGGCGGCGCAGCTCGGTGTGGGCGCAGCGGAGGAAGGGGCGGATCGCCCGGGTGATGCCGGCGGTCTCGAGCAGGAAGGCGTCGTGGCCGGCGTCGGAGTGGATTTCGAGGTAGGTGACGTCGGCGCCGTTGCCGCGCAAGGCGTTGGCGATGGCGCGCATCTCGGCCGGCGGGAAGAGCCAGTCGCTGGAGAAGCCGATGAGCAGGCTCTTGGCCCGCAGCCGGCCGAGGCTGGCCCGGAGCGAGGGGAACCCTTCGCCGAGGTTGAAGTAGTCCATCGCCTTGGTGATGTAGAGGTAGCTGTTGGCGTCGAAGCGCTGGATGAACTTCTCCCCCTGGTGGCGCAGGTAGCTCTCCACCTGGAACTCGGTGGCGAAGCTGTAGTCGTAGTTGCTCTTCCCCTGGAGGTTGCGCCCAAACTTGCGGTGCATCGACTGGTCGCTGAGATAGGTGATGTGCCCGATCATCCGGGCAATGGCCAGGCCGGCGTCGGGCGACGGGCCGGCATAGTAGTCGCCCTGGTTCCAGTTCGGGTCGGCATAGATCGCCTGCCGCCCCACCTCGTTGAAGGCGATCCCCTGCGCCGAGAGGCGCCAGGTGGTGGCGATCGGGATGATCGCCTCGACCCGGTCAGGGCAGCTCACCGCCCATTCCAGCGCCTGCATCCCGCCCATGGAGCCGCCGGCGACCGCCAGCAGCCGGGGAATCCCCAGATGGTCAATCAGCCCCCGCTGCACCGAGACCATGTCCCGGATGGTCACCATCGGGAAGCGGATCCCCCAGGGCCGGCCGGTGGCCGGGTCGGGGGACGACGGCCCCGTCGTGCCCTTGCAGCCGGCGAGGAAGTTGGAGCAGATGACGAAGTGCTCGTCGGTGTCGAACGCCTTGCCGGGGCCGATCGCCGAATCCCACCAGCCGGGCTCCCGCTCCTCCGGCGCATGGCGCCCGGCGGCGTGGGCGTCGCCCGACAGCGCATGGCAGATCAGGATCGCATTGTCCCGGGCCGCGTTCAACTGGCCGTAGGTCTCGTATTGGACCGTCACCGGCCCCAGCCGCGCCCCGCTCACCAGCTCCAGTTCGGCCGGCGGCGCGAACAGCTCCACCCGGCGCGGCTGGACAAGCCCCACCGAGCCCGGTTCAACGCTGGCGGCCGGCGCTGCCGCCACCGGCGCATGGTCATGGGAGTGCGTAGTCATGGGAAGGAAAATCCGCCTTGGCGGCAAGCGGCACACTATATCACCAATTTCCCCCGACGGACCGCCCCTGGGGAGAGGCACCCCCCACCACCCCCCGCCACGCGCCATTGCGCCACCGCGACAGCGCGACAGCGCGTCACCGCGCCATTTTTCGCCGGCCCCCCGGAATCCCGGCCGGGTTTCACTTCAGTTGGGGGGAGTTGTGAAGAGTTGCATTCGGCCGGCCGCCCCGTTACATTGCAGATAAGTTACGCGCGGATTGTCCGACAACCCCATGGCGCGGCTGCCGCGGCCCAAGCGACGACGGGCTGGCCGGCAGCACCTCTCCCGCCCCCAACGAGGCCTTGGCCCCCATGACCCGCAAGCCCTTCACCTTGGTGGAAATGCTGGTGGTGATCGCCATCGCCGCCTTCCTGCTCGGCATTGCCGTGCCGGTCTTCGAACGCCTCGCCGTCGGCGGCGGCGTTGACGCCGGCGCCCGGATGGTCGGCGCCCAGCTCCGCCTCGCCCGGCAGTGCGCCATCGCCAACCGTGAACATGTGGCGCTGGTCATGCCGGCCGCCGCCAGCGGCACGGGCGCCGACAAGAGCTTTGTCGGCCTGCGCCCGGCCATCATCGACGCCAGCCGGAACTGGCTGGCCTGGGTGCCCAACAGCAAGTGGGACTTCATGCCGCCCGGCACGGTGATCGGCGACATTGATGGCACCAACGGCATTCCCGCTGGCGACCTCACCGGCGGCACCGGCAGCGCGGTCACCGTTTCCGGGGCGGACGGGCTGGCCAACGGCAGCTACCGTGCCGTGGCGTTCAAGCCCAACGGCCGCCTCAGTGGCAGCGGCACCCAGCTTTACGTGAGCGTGGTCGAGGGCTTCTACCCGGCCCTCGCCACCAAGGCGGAACCGCGCCGCCGCGACAACGTGCTCAACATCGAGATCGACCAATACACCGGGCGCATTTCGCACCAATGACCCTTTTTTTGCAAAGGGAAGAAAACCCGATGACCCGCCGAACGCGCCATGCCCAGCCCCGCCGCCGCCGCATCGCCTCCTTCAACATGGTCGAGGTCGCCCTCGCCATGGCGGTGATCGCCCTCGGCGTCCTCAGCATCATGGCCCTCTTCCCCGTCGGCCTCGCCGCCAGCCGCGACGCCATCGCCGACAGCTATTCCGCCGACTCCGCCGAGCAGTTGCTCCATTACTTCGCCGAGCAAGGCAAGAGCAACTGGGCTGCCGCCATCACCGACCCCATCACCGGCCTGCCCACCAGCAAGCCCAGCGGCGGCGAAGGCTGGAGCCCCGTCCCGGGCAGCGCCGACTTCACCGGCCCCACCGCCGTGCTCGAACAGGGCAGCGCCGCCGGCGTCTACCGCCTCACCCAGAAGACCGCCGCCACCGAAGACTTCCAGGCCGTCTACCGGCTCTGGCGGACGGATGCCGAGTACAAATATCACGACGGCGGCAATTGGGTGGATGGCACGGTCGCCCCGGACTATGGCGTCGTCCTGAACCTGGAGGTGGGCTGGCCCGCCGCCGCGCCCGAAGGCAAGCGCCAGACGGCGCTCTACACCCTCGAAGTGTTCAACCCCACCCCCCCCGCGCCCTGACCCCGCCGGAGCCCCCCCCCAAGCCTTCACCACTTTTTCACCACAAAGTCACGAACGGCACAAAGCCCAACCGAAGCGCTGTCCACTGATTCCACGAATTTCAAGCCGCGGTTTTAGCCGTGTGAATTCGTGAAATTAGCGGATGGTGGCTTCAGCGTCCCCGCGGTGCGGAATGTTTGTGCGGATTTGTGATGGTTTGTGGGAAAAATGTCCTGCCTGACGATGAAACGCACCGACGACATCCACGCCAAATACGAACTCTGGGCACGGCAGCCCCGCGTCCAACCCCTCCCCTACGCCGTGCGCATTCCCGGCCTCACCCACATCACCTTCCAATCCTATGAAGCAATGAACCGCTGGAAACAGGAACAACGGCTGCGCCTCGCCACCCTCCCCCCCGAACAATGGCAGATCAAACTTATGGCAGAGAACGGGATCCCCATCCGCTGCGCCGGCTTGGACGACCTGCTCACCGCCAAGCGGGCCGTCAATCGCCCGCAGGACCAGCAAGACATCGAGTTCCTCAAGCAGAGGTGCCACCGCCCATGAACCGCCGCCGCCCACCCAGTTTCCAGTCGCCAGTTTCCAGTTCCCCGCTCCGCGCCACCGCCCGCCGCTTCACCCTCATCGAACTGCTGGCCGCCATGGCCGTGCTGGTCATCCTCATGTTCGCCCTCTTCAGCTTCTTCGGCACCGCCCAGAAACTCTGGAGCCACACCGAGACCAACACCCGGATCTACGAAAACGCCCGCACCGCCTTGGACATCATCACCCGCGACCTCCAGGCCACCATCCCCAACGGCGAAGACGCCGGAAAGATCCCCTTCTGGATCGGCAAACGGGAAACCATTGCCACGGGCGACCGCGACCGGCTGGCCTTCGTCGCCGCCACCGAAGCCTTCAACGGCACCGAAAGCCGGGCCGTGGAAGTGCTCTACAACTACGATGCGACGGATTTCGAGTTCAAGCGCGCCCTGACCGGCGACGACGCCACCACCGCCAACTGGGATTTCTACGCCAAGCATCACCCCGCCACCTGGTACAGCACCATTGGCGGTACCGGCCGACAAAAAGTCATCGGCGGCGTCGAAAACATCGTCTTCCAGTGTGTCCAAGGCGGCGCGGTGGTCAACCCGGACACCGCCCCGAGCGCCACCTACGACCTGGACAACCCGCCCGACATCGTGACCGTGAGCCTGACCGTGTTCGACGAGAAACTGGCGCCCGTCTGGAAGGACCTGCCCGCCGCCAAGCAGGCCGAACAGCGCCGCACCTTCACCAAGATCATCTTCCTCGGCGGCCGGAATTGAAGCTTCACCACTTTTTCACCACAACGACACAAAGACCACAAAGCCCGAGCGAAGTCAATCATCTTAATGTTCGTGGAGTCTCGTGTGTTGCGTGGGCAAAAATTAAAAACTTCGCTCGGACTTCGTGCCCTTCGTGACTTCGTGGTGAATCTTTCCCACCCACCCTAATGGTCATTCATCCCATGAAAAACCCGTTCCCTGCCCTCTTCAAGCGCCCACCCCCGCCCCTTCCCGCCGCCCAGCGGAACCAGCGCGGCATCGCCCTGCTGCTGACCTTGGGCGTGCTCGCCCTGCTCATCCTCCTCGCCATGGCCTTCGCCTTCTCCACCCGCACCGAACGCGCCGCCGCCAGCGTCAATGCCGACCTGGTCAAGGCCCGGCTCCTCGCCGAATCCGGCCTCGCCCGGGTCACCAGCTCCCTCCAGAACCAGTTCAAGGCCGGCGCCGACTATGTCCACCTCTATCCAGCCTCCAGCGGCTTCGTCCCCCTGGACAGCAATGGCGACGGCAGCTTCGAGGTCAACGTGGCCGACACCGCTTGGAACGGCCGCCGCTACCTGCCCAGCATCAGCGACGACAAGGACCAAACCCAAGTCACGCCCGCCCTCCACGTCCCTTTCACCACGACCCTGGATTTCACTCCCGCCACCACCCTCCTGCCCGACACCGGCTGGACACATGTCAAGGACAGCGGCGGCAAGCTCGTCGGCCGCTACCTCTACCTCGCCATCGACGCCTCCGGCATGTTCGACCCCAACACCGCCGTCTCCCGCACCCAGGACGAAGGGTTCGGCGACGAGCCGGACTTCAACCTCCCCGAGCACATCCAGCTCGCCCCCCTGCCCGGCATTGCCGCCGGCTTCGCCAAAAAGCTGCGCGACGACGATCTCACCAATGGCAAACGCCCCGGCCCGGCCACCGACAAGAAGGCCTGGCTCTGCCTCTTCGACATCGCCAAAAAGACCGACCCCGCCAGCGGCGCCGAATGGGACGCCGTCCGCAACGCCCTCCACCCCGTCAGCCGCTCCATCACGGAGACCTGGCGCGAGACCCCGCTCGCCGCCGACCAGCCCCGCTTCGACCTTTCCACCCTCGCCGGCGGCGGCGCCACGCTTGCCGCCGTCAAGAGCGGCATCCCCTGGCTCGCCAGCCTCCAGCCCGCCAGCACCCAGGACCAGGTCGCCGCCAACCTGATTGACTACTGCGACCCCGACGACGCCGCCACCACCGACTTTTCCGGCTCCGTCGCCGCCGGCGACGCCACCGCCACCTATGTCGGCCTGGAGCAGGCCGCCTACATCAACGAGTTCTCCGCCACCGCCACCCTGACCTCCGTCGAAAACCCTGTCGGCAGCGGCAATTACGACAACAAGCTGGACGTCTCCGTCACGGTCGAGCTGGTCAACATCTACGACACCGCCTTCAGCGGCGGCATCCTGGAGATCGGCTTCGACTACGTGAACATGCCCGCGGGGGCTACCCCGGTCGCGCCCGCCACGCTCCCCCGGCAGACGCACACCTTCAATCCCGTCGCCTGCAACGCCCACGGCTACAACACGGACAACACGCCGGCGTTCACCTTCAACCTGCCCCAGACAGTGGGCATCCATCCGGGAATCCTCATTTTCAACCTCACCAACATCCAGGCGACCCTGAAGAATGGCGGCGGCAACCTGCTGGACTTCGCCAACATCGGCGACATGGCCCCGCAAGCCGTCACGCCCGGTCCCGGCGTTGGCTACAACAAGTCCGTGGCCGACCCCCGCTGCAACCTCGACCCTAGCCAATGGGATCCACTCCCAGTCAACAGCAATGGTGCCAAAAATGGCAATGCCGACCCCAGCGGCAAGCTCGTGGACGGGGGCGACACCGAAACGACAACCGACCCGGCGGTCAACCTCTCCACCGCCTACATCCGCAACGACACCCCCACCTCCCTCTGGGAACTCGGCGCCATCCACCGCGGCGCGCCCTGGCAGACCCTGCGGCTCAGCAAGTTCCACCCCAGCTCCGGCACTTATGCCGACGGCGACGCCGCCATCCTCGACCAGGTCAAGCTGACCAACGCCGCCGACAGCCGCGGCCGCTTCAACGTCAATTCCGCCCAGGAGGACGCCTGGATCACCTTCCTCCGCAACGTCCCCGTCCGCACCACCACCGCCTACGCCGATGCCCGCCCCGCCGCCGCCGCCGATTATCTTGATGAAGCCGGTGCAAGCACCCTCGCAAAAAAGATCATCACCGCCACTTCCGGAATGGCCGCCGGCAAGCCCAGGGTCTTCTTCCGCCGCGGGCAGCTCGCAACCATCCCCGCGCTCAGCGATGGTTCGGTCTTCACCCAAGACACCGACCGGCTGCGGGAATTGCTGGTCGGCCGCCTCGCGACGCTGGCCGAACCCTCGCCCCACAACTGGTTCTACGTCATCGTCACCGCCCAGGCGGTGAAGGATCTGCGGGACCAGGACGCCGCGATCACTGCGCTCCCCCCCGCCAGCCGCCAGCGCAACTGGAAAGAGTATAGCGATGGTGGAACAACGCATTGGTGTGCGCTCCTCGCGGAACAGAAGATCCTCGCCCTGCTCTACCGCGACGCCCGGACCAACCGGTTCAAGATCGAATGGTACGAATACCTGAATGACTGAACAACGTCCACCCAAGCCCCCGCTGGAGTTCACACTTCAGTGTGGGACCTGCCGTCCAGGCGATCCCTCGCAGGGCGGAAAGTGGGCCGTCCAGAGGAAACGCCGCCTGCCCCCACAAACAGCCCACGCTGAAGCGTGAACTCCAACCCGAACCAAGCCCCCGCTGGAGTTCACACTTCAGTGTGGGATCGGAAAAGCGCCACCACCACCGCCCCAAACAGCCCACGCTGAAGCGTGAACTCCAACCCGAACCAAGCAGCCCACGCTGAAGCGTGAACTCCAACGGAAGCAACTCGTCCCCAGGACGATTCGGGACTTTAACCATGATTCATCCGCTTTCACCCCTCCCTGGCATCCGCACCCGCCGCCGCTGCGGGCTGGCCACGGCCGGAACCCTGCTTCTCGTCATCTTGGCCACCCCCGCCATCCACGCCCAGGCGCCAGCGCCACGGGAGGAACGGCCGGCCAGCGGGAAAAAAGAGCTGACCCCGCAGCAGAAGGAGATGCAGCGCGTCGCCAAGATCATGGCATGGGCACGCCAGGCCAAGCCGACCCAACTGGAACTGCTGCGCCGCATGTACGAGCCGATCTACAAGGGGAACCAGCAGGATTTGGTCAGCAACCAGCAGTACGCCCAACGTTGCTGGGCCCAGGCGGAAACGATCGCCAAGCAGGCCAACGCCCGCCCGGAAGTCGTCCGGCAATGGCAGACTGCCGCCAAGCTCTACCTGGAATTGGCCAAGCAGAACCAGGCCATCGTCAAGACGCTGGACGCGGGTGTCTTCAACCTGGCCGAGCCGTTCGCCGCCATCGCCAAGATTGAGCAGCAGATCACCCAGCTCACCGGCAAGACCCCCAAGCGCGACTGGTTCATGCCGTCCGACTTCCAGCGTGCCGCCGGCCCCGCCCTCCCCGGCGGCGGCCAACCCCCACCACCCGCCCACCGCCAGCCCTGACCCAACAAAATCTCACCGCGGAGGCGCGGAGGGCGCAGAGTTTTCCCACAAATCCGCACAAATCCGCACAAATCCTTTCGCCCACGAAACAGCCGAAAGTTTTTTGCTTCCAGTGATGATCCGTGAAGATTGGCAGTTGAAACTCGTAGCTTCTTTTTTTTGTGTGTTTAGCGTGTTTCGTGGGAAAAAACAACGGGGCTGATCATGGACACCATGCGCCAACGCCACTTCACCCTGATCGAGCTGCTGGCGGTGATTGCGATCATCGCCATCCTGGCGGGGATCGTCATCGCCAGCGCCAGCTTCGCCATGCACAAGGCCTCCGAAACCAAGACCAAATCGCAGATGAGGCAACTGGAGATCGCGCTCCAGCAGTACAAGGAGATTTTTGGTTTTTTCCCGCTCCAGCCCGCGGTGGCGGAAATCACCCAGCAGTTCGTCGAAGGCAAAGCGGGGTCGCCACGAATGCACGGGCTGGAGCGCCCCGACCCCGATCCCGCCAACTGGAATGACCCAGGAATACCGTTGCTGCCACTCCAGAACTTCAAGTTCCTCCACAGCACCGCTGATCCAACCATCCTGATCTTGGTGGACGCCTTTGGCAAGCCCTACTACTACCGCTGCCCCGGATTCTACAACCAGGAATCCTACGATCTCTTTTCCACGGGCGTAGATGGCCGATCGGTGTATGATGGAAAGAAAATCCCTGACACCATTTCCAATGCAACAACCCACAACCCCGACGACCTGACCAACTGGAAGGCGGACTAACCTTTCCGCTGGAGTTCACACTTCAGTGTGGGCTGTTTTGGGGGCAGGCGGCGTTTCCTCTGGACGGCCCACTTTCCGCCCTGCGAGGGATCGCCTGGACGGCAGGTCCCACGCTGAAGCGTGAACTCCAACCCGAACCAAGCCGCCCACCTTTGTTTTCACCCCAAAACCATATAGGAACCCGTCATGAACTCCCCGCGCAAACATTCCTTCACCCTGATCGAACTGCTGGTGGTCATTGGCATCATTGCCGTGCTGGCCGGGCTGCTCCTGCCCGCCATTGCCGGCGCCCGGGAGAAGGCGAAGGTGGTCAAGACCAAGGCCGCCATCAGCGCCTTGGAAACCGCCGTCCGCAATTTTGAGGCGACCTATGGCTATTTGCCGTACACCGGGGGCGCCCCCACCAATGACGCCGCACCCGCTTATTCCTCGCTCCTTGACATTCTCAGTGGCCAGACGGGGGCTTCACCGGACTTGAACACCCGGCGGATGAAGTTCCTCGAACTCCAGCCCAAGGTCAGCAACCCCGCGCAAAATGGGTACGAAGACGTGTGGGGGAAGGATTTCCACATCGCCCTGGACTACGATTATGACGGCAAGGTGGCCAGCGGCACCGGCGGCGTCTACAAGGAAGTCCCCAAGACCGTCGCGATCTGGTCCAACGGCCCCAACAAGAAGGATGACGACGGCAAGCCCAAGGGCGGCGGCGGCGACGACATCAACAACTGGGACAACTGAGCTGGAGCGAAGCGTCAATGCCCGAAGGGCAGGAAGTCCGCTCGAAGTTCATCGCCACGATGACGGGCGCGAGGTTACGAGCGTCCCTCTCCAGCGATTTGTTGGTTTCTGCCGTCCTCGTCGCCGTCCTCGTCCCCATCCTCGTCCTCGGAATCGCTGTCCGTGTCTTTCGGGTGCCGGACCGGCCAAGCCCGATTACGATTACGACAACCGTTTGGCCATTGCCTCACTGACAACGACAACGAGCTATATTCCTCCCGCGATTCCTCTTCCGTTGCATCCTCCCCGCCAGCCAGGAACCCCCATGAACGTCGTCCCGTTCGAACTCGCCGCCGGCATCAAGGTCGGCCTCGACCTGCCACCGGTGATCATCGCCGGCCCCTGCGTCCTGGAAAGCATGGAGGTCTGCCGCAAGATCGCCGCCCACATGAAGGCGGTCTGCGCCGAACTCGGGCTGCCCTACATCTTCAAGGCCTCCTTCGACAAGGCCAACCGCACCAGCGCCGACTCCTACCGCGGCCAGGGGCTGGAAGAAGGGTTGGCGGCGCTGGCCGCCATCCGCGGCGAATTCCAGGTGCCGGTGCTGACCGACATCCATGAGCCCGGCCAGGCCTCCGCCGCCGCCGCCGTGGTGGACGTGCTGCAAATCCCCGCCTTCCTCTGCCGGCAGACCGAGCTGCTGCTGGCCGCCGGCCAGACCGGCAAGCCGGTCAACATCAAGAAAGGGCAGTTCCTGGCGCCGGAAGACATCAAGCAGGCGGTCGACAAGGTGCGCTCCACCGGCAACCGCCGGGTGCTGGTCACCGAACGCGGCAGCACCTTCGGCTACCACAACCTGGTGGTCGACATGCGCGCCCTGCCGATCATGCGCCAGCAGACCGGCTGCCCGGTGGTCTTCGACGCCACCCACTCCGTCCAGCTCCCCGGCGGCCAGGGCGGCGCCTCCGGCGGCCAGCGCGAATTCGTCGCCCCCCTCGCCCGCGCCGCCGCCGCCGTCGGCATCCAAGGGCTCTTCCTCGAAGTCCACCCCGAGCCGGACAAGGCCCTGTGCGACGGCCCCAACTCCCTGGCGCTCAAAGATGTCCAGTACATGCTCCGCAAGGTGAAGGCAATCCATGACGTCTGCGCCCTCAGTTGACCTGGCGGCCATCCAAGCCGTCCTGCTCGACGTCGACGGCGTGCTCACCGACGGCCGTGTCGGCTACGGCGGCGGCCCCGACGAGATCAAGTTCTTCGACATCAAGGACGGCCACGGCCTCAAGCTCTGCCTCCGCGCCGGCCTCCAGGTCGGCATCCTCTCCGGCCGCGTCTCCGCCGCCAACCAGCGCCGGGCCGCCGAACTGGGGCTGAGCTTCTGCATCCAAGGCGCCAAGGACAAGCTCGCCGCCTTCGAGACCTTCCTGGCGGAGCGCCACCTGGAGGGGCGGAACTGCCTCTATGTGGCGGACGACCTGATCGACCTGCCGGTCATGCGCCGGGCCGCCGTCGCCGTCGCCGTCGCCGACGCCGTGGCGGAAGTGCGGGCGGCCGCCACCTGGGTGACGCAGGCGCCCGGCGGCCGCGGCGCCGTCCGCGAGGTCTGCGAATGGCTGCTCAAGCGCCAAAATAAATGGAATGCCCTGGTCGAACGTTATGACCGTTGACCGGGCCGCACCGTGCCTGCCAGGACTGAACTTGGCCGAGACCCAACCCCGATGATCCCCCACCGTCCACGCCTCCACCAATGCGCCCTGCCGCTCCTGCTCCTCGCCGGGGCGGCCGGCGCCCAGTTGGGGCTGGACACCGGCAGCCTGGTGCTGGAGACCTTCCGCACCCGCGGCGTGGCCGACGACGGCAAGACCACCTGGCTCCTGGAAGGCGCCCGGGCCCGGCTCGAGGGCCCGGTGGTGCATCTCCAGGATGCCCGCCTGACCTACACCCGCGAAAACGGCGAAACCACGGTGATCACCACCCCCGCCGTCGCCTTCGACCGCGGCGACCGCCACGCCCGGAGCGACGCCCCGCTGCGCGTCGTCCATCGCCAGGCGGTGATCACCGGCGTCGGCTACGACCTCCTGGCCGGTGGCCAGAAGCTCCTCATCCGCAGCCAAGTCCGCATGACCCTTCCCGCCGGCACCGTCCCCCTGCCGAAGCCGCCGGAAAAACCCGCCCCCCCATCCGGAGACCCCTCGCCATGACCCCCCCGCTCCCGCGCCTCCCCCGCGCCTGGCTGCTGGCCAGCTTCCTGGCCCTGCCCGCCATTCCGGCCGCGGAACCACCCGCCGCCCCGGCCGCCGCCACCAGCCCCGCCCAGCCCGCGGCCGCGGCTGGCGCCGAGATCCAGATCCAGTCCGACGGCATGGAGATGGACATGGCCTCCCATCTCGCCACCTTCATCGGCAACGTCAAAGTCACGGAACCCCGCATGACCTTGACCGCCGACAAGATGATCGTCCATTTCGACAAGGCCGACAAGCCGGAGCGGATCGAGGCCCTCGGCAACGTCCTCATCGAACAGCCCGGAGAGAAACGGCAGGCCAAGGCCGGGCGCGCCGTCTACACCGTCGCCGACGGCAAAGTGGTGCTCACCGAGGAGCCGGAACTCGCCGTCGGCGGCAGCATCCTCAAGAACGTCAGCCGCATCATCTACGACCGCGACACCGGCAAGATCATCACCGAAGGCGGCACCCTGATCCTGCCCGGCGGCGGCGGCGCCCTCCCCGGCGGCGGGATTCTGCCGGCCCCGAAAAAGGAGGCCGCGCCATGACCGCCGCCGCCCCCACCCTGCTCCAGGCCCGCGGCTTGGTGAAAGCCTACAAGGGCCGACGGGTCGTCGACGAAGTCAACCTGAGCGTCAACCGCGGCGAAGTGGTCGGCCTGCTCGGCCCCAATGGCGCCGGCAAGACCACCTCCTTCTACATGATCGTCGGCCTGGTGAAGCCGGATGCCGGCACGGTCGAGTTCCTGGGGCGGGACGCCTCGCAACTGCCCATGTACCAGCGCGCCCGCCTGGGGATGGGCTACCTTTCCCAGGAACCGTCGGTCTTCCGCAACCTCTCGGTGGCGGACAACATCATGGCCGTGCTGGAAACGCTCGACCTGACCGCCGCCGAACGCGCCGCCCGCCTCACCGACCTGCTCAACGAACTGCAACTGGCCCCCCGCGCCAAGCAGAAGGCCAACACCCTCAGCGGCGGCGAACGCCGGCGGCTGGAGATCACCCGCGCCCTGGCCACCAATCCGGCCTTCATCCTCCTCGACGAACCGTTCGTCGGCATCGACCCGATCAACGTCTTCGAGGTCCAGAAGATCGTCGCCCATCTCCGCGACCGTGGCCTGGGGGTGCTCATCACCGACCACAGCGTCCGCGAAACCCTCGCCGTCGTCAACCGCGCCTACCTCATCTGCAACGGCCGCATCCTCTGCGAAGGCGACAGCGACTTCCTGCGCCAGGACGAACAGGCCCGCAAGGTCTACCTCGGCCCCCAGTTCGCCGACTGAGTTTCCGCCGCGCCCCAGTGCAACCCACCCCCGTTTCCAGTGTCGAATTGAGTGCAAGGATGAATCCCCGCGATCCGGCTTCCGGCCGTCATCCTCCGGATGGACGGAAATCGGGAGGCCGGCTCCCGCGGAACTGAATGCCGGGGGCTGCCCCCGGAGCGAACACAGAGGAGACGCATCATGGAAGTGATCGTCAGTGGACGGCGCCAACCGGCAACGGATGCCCTGAAACTCTACTCTGAAGAACGATTGGCCAAGATCGACGGCAAATACCATAAGCTGAACCATGCCCACGTGATCCTCGACCGGGAACATGACTTCGGCGTGGCTGAGGTCACCATCACCGGTGCCCATGTCTCTGTCATCGGCCACGGCCGGGCGGAAGGCAACAACCTCTTCGCCGCCATCGATGATGCCGTGGCAAAAGTCGAAGCCCAATTGCACCGCCACGTCGAAAAGCTGCGGGACACCCATACCCACGTCGACAAGGAGAAACTCCACGAGGCCGAACAACTTCCGGCCATAGGCTGAAAATCTCCCTCCTGGCCGAATGGATCCATTCATCACGGTTGACTGCGATCGGCCATTCTCCCCTTCGGGGCAACGTGGTGAACGATCCCAGTGAGCCGGCCCGGCGTTGGCCGGCCGGCCAGGCCAGGACACCCCCCGGGGAATGCCCACCCGGGGGCTTTTTTGGCACTTCCGGAATTTTTGGGGGTGACACTCTGGGATGGATGGGGAAGTGGCCGGCGCAGCCGGCTCCGTGCCCGCGGGGATTTTGCGTTCCGCGTTGCCATTGCCAACCAACGGAAATGTCCTGCGCCCGTGGCGGCGCGGGCTTTTGCGGATCGGGCGGCGGCCATCATATTACCGCTTTTCCGGTGCCAACCCCGCCCAGCCCAGCCAGGATCCCGCCATGAGCGACCACTACCTCCAGGAACGCTTCGCCGAACGCATCGGCGGCAACCGCTTCGGCAAGGACACGACGATCTACAAGTTCGAGAAGATCAAGCGCGCCAAGGCCGCGGCCAGGCAGGCGCATCCGGAGGTGGAGCTGATCGACATGGGCGTCGGCGAGCCGGACGAGGCCGCCTTCCCGGAAGTCGTCCAGGCGTTGTGCGCCGAGGCCGGCAAATGGGAGAACCGGATCTATGCCGACAACGGCATCATGGAGTTCCGCCAGGCGGTCGCCCGTTACATGCAGGCACTCTACGGCGTCGAACTCAACCCGGAGACCGAGATCGTCCATTCCGTGGGCAGCAAGTCGGCGCTGGCCCTGCTCCCGGCCTGCTTCGTCAATCCCGGCGACATCACGGCCATGACCATCCCCGGCTATCCGGTGCTCGGCACCTGGAGCAAGTACCTGGGCGGCGAGGTGCTGAACCTGCCGCTGACCAAGGCGAACGGCTTCCTCCCCGACCTGGAGAGCATCCCGGCGGCGAAGCGGCGCCGCCTCAAGCTCATCTACCTGAACTACCCGAACAACCCGACCGGCGCCTCCGCCACCCCCGAATTCCTTGACCGGGCAATCGCCTTCGCCAAGGCGAACCAGGCGATGATCGTCTTCGACGCCGCCTACGCGCCGCTCAACTTCGCCGGCCGGCCGCTGAGCATCCTCTCCCGACCCGGCGGCAAGGAGGTGGCCGTGGAACTGCACAGCATGTCCAAGGGCTTCAACATGACCGGCTGGCGCCTCGGCTGGGTCTGCGGCAACGAGCTGGCGGTCAAGGCCTTCGCCACTGTCAAGGACAACGCCGACAGCGGCCAGTTCATCGCCATCCAGAAGGCGGCAATCAAGGCGCTGGACAACCAGGCGGCGATCACCCCGCGGATCTGTGAAAAGTACCGCCGCCGGCTGGCCTCGCTGGCGCAGACCCTCAAGGAACTCGGGTTCGACGCGAAGACGCCCGAGGGCTCCTTCTACCTCTACGTCCAGATCCCCAAGGGCACGGCCTCCGGCAAGGGCTTCGCCACCGCCGAGGAGTTCAGCCACTGGCTGATCACCGAGAAGCAGATCAGCACGGTGCCGTGGGACGACGCCGGCCACTTCGTCCGCTTCAGCGCCACCTTCGTCTCGCAAGGCGCCGCGGACGAGGCGCGGGTGCTCGCCGAAGTCAAGCGCCGCCTCGCCTCCGACCGCTTCCTCTTCTGACGGCGGCCGGGCGGGCTGCCCCTGTCCCTCCGCCCCGGCGGCCCCTCCAGCCCCCAGGTTGCGGGAACCGGAGGAACCGGCCCGTTCCGGCAGGGGGCGCTGCCGCCCCCTTGCGCGGGCCGCCGCTCACTTCTTGCCTTTCGCGGCCGGCGGCGGCGTCTTGTCCAAGGTGATCCCTTCCGCCTCCAACTTGCGGATGATCGCCTCCGGATCCTTGCGGATCTGGCGCAGGCAGCCCCGGCAGCAGGCGTAGATGCGCTTGCCGCCATGGTCGCCGTAGAGCGACTTGTCAATGGCCCCGCCCATGACCGGGCAGGTGGTCTGCGGCTTGGCCGCCGGTTCGGCCGCGGTGGTGGCGGCCGGCGGTGGCGCGCCCGTGGCGGTTCCTTCTTGCGCCGCCATCAGTGGCAGGCTGGCGGCCAGGAGTGTGGCCGCGCCCGCGGCCAGCAACGTCATGCCCTTCATGGATCACCTCTTCCATTGATTTAGTGATGATACGCCGGCGGCAGTGCCCGGTCACCGGAGACGCCGGCCCGGCCGAATGAAGGCTGTGACACGCCGGCCGACGAATGGTTGCAAGTTGCCCCGGCGACGCCAGCCGATCCCGCTGCCCCAACCAAGGCCACAATTCACCTGGCCCCAAGTTCCCCCAAGTTCCGCTACGCCGGAGACGGCTGTCCGCCAGATCGCCGCCCACCCGCCGCCGATTTTTCCCCGCCGCCCGCTTGTCTTCCACCCCGCCGCCCTGTACATTCACACCGTGATCCGGCCGGGGACAACGGCTAAAGCTCCAGACACCACCCGAGCCCGCTCCGGGCTCGTTCAACATGGATTACGAGCCAGCTACGCAGCGCATAATCCCAAGCAGTTCGGCCACGGGAAAGGGACAACAACCGGTGCCGCTTGGTGGCGATGGACGATGTTCATCAGCAAAATACGAAACCGAAATGGAGATGCATCAATGAGCCAAACGCTACAGCTTCACCCAAAATTTGTCACGGATAATCAAGGGAAACGGAAAGCCGTGATACTTCAAATTCGTGAGTATGAGGAGTTGCTTGAGGATTTTCATGACTTGGCGGTTGTTGCCGAGCGTCGTGATGAACCTACGATTACTCATACGCAATTGGTGCGGGAGTTGAATCAAAATGGCATCCTACACCGTTGAATGGAAGAAATCGGCAGCAAAAGAGCTGAAGTGCCTTCCTCAATCACAGCCATCCCACAGGAGATGAAAACTGCCTGGCCTTGTTGGGTTCATGAGCTTGGCGGCGGCGTTTTCCGGGGCGTCCCATTTTGCTTTTTCCTTGGCCCTGAAGTTTGGTTTCGTGCGTCCCAGAGGGACGCTGGGACAATAGGCAGGGGCAACGCCCCTGCACCCAGGCCCCCCCGTTTTGGCGTGCCATCGGTACGCCGGGACATCGTCAACATCCGGATTTCCGATTTTCGAATGCCTGGACGGCAGATTCCCCGCGTACCTACGGCACGCGAACCATTGGCAACCACCTCCGCGAACTCTGCGCCGCCGCGGTGAAGGACATTGTGGGATGGCTCTGATCGGGAATCGGAATTCCGCTTCAGCCGGCTTGGCGGGCGAAGTAGAAGACGGTGCCGCCAATGCGGCGGAGCCTGAGCAGGCGCCAGGCGGAGAGGGGATGCCAGGGTGGCGGCGGCGCGGCGGCGTCCTGTTCCAGGACCAGCAGGGCGTCGGGCCCGGCCCAGCGTGCGAACTCCGCATCCTGGACCAGCTCGTGGCCACCGTACTCGCCGGGGGCGGGGTGCCAGGGCGGGTCGGCCAGGATCAGGTCGAACCCCGCGGCGCGTTCCGGCAGGCGGGCGGGCAGGGTGCGGGCGTCGGCGGTGAGGATCTGGAGCCGCTCTTCCGCCGCCGGTTCCCGCAGGGCGCGGAGCACGGCGGCCAAGTTCGCCCCGATGGTCCGGACATGCCGCGGCTGGCGTTCGACCAGGAGCACCGCGGCCGCGCCGCGGCTGAGGGCTTCCAGCCCGAAGGCGCCGGTGCCGGCGAACAGGTCCAGCACCCGCTGCCCTTCCAGCGGGCCGAGCATGGAAAACAGCGTTTCCTTGACCCGGTCGCCGGTGGGGCGCACCGCCTCGCCCGTCGGCGCCTGCAAGTGGATCCCCCGGGCCTTGCCGCTGATGATGCGCATGGTGTCCCCTTCGCCCGCCGCCGCCGGCGCTTCAGCCCTTCGGATAGACCGTGCAGCGGCGGCCGCAGCGCGGGCATTCCCCCGTGGTCTTGCCGCGGGGGATGATGAAGCCCAGGTTGCAGGCCGGGCAGCGGGCGACGTGGGCGTCGCTGATCCGCCAGGCGTCGCGCCGTTCCCGCCACTGTTCGTAGATGAAGGTGGCCAGGAACAGCGCGAGCATGACGAAGAGATAGAGGAGGAACCCGCTCCGATAGTCGAACGCGAACATCCGTTGGCTCCCGCGCCGACCCCTGCTGGGGTTCAGCGGTCGAACTGGGCGTCAAAGGCGATGCTTGAGGGCTTGAAATCGATCTTCCGCACGAAGGCGGCGGCTTCCTTGGCGCCATGCTCGCGATCCATCCGGCTGTCCTCCCACTCGACGGAGAGGGGGCCCTGGTAGCCGACGTCGTTGAGGGCGACGATGATCTCCTCGAAGTTGATGTCGCCATGCCCCAGCGACCGGAAGTCCCAGAACCGGCGCGGGTCGGCAAAGCTGGTGTGGCCGCCGAAGACGCCGACGGTGCCGTCGCCGTGCCCCCACCAGACGTCCTTCAGGTGGGCATGGAAGATGCGCTTGCCGAAGGTGCGGATGAACTTCACGTAGTCCACCCCCTGGTAGCCGAGGTGCGACGGGTCGTAGTTGAAGCCGAAGCGCGGGTGGTTCTTGACGGCAGCCAGGGCGCGTTCGGCGGAGGCGATGTCGAAGGCGATCTCGGTGGGATGCACCTCCAAGGCGAAGTTCACGTTGACCTGGGCAAAGGCGTCGAGGATCGGGGTGAAGCGCCTGGCGAAGTCCTGGAAGCCGGCGTCCCAGTACGCCTGGCTGGTCGGGGGGAAGGCGTAGAGGCTGTGCCAGATGCTGGAGCCGGTGAAGCCGTTGACCACGCCGGTGGCCTTCTTGCCGGCGCCGCCGGGCTTGGCGTCCAGGAAGTTGCGGCAGGCTTGGGCAGCCTTGGCCATCTTCGCCGCGGCGCGCTTGCGCACCCCCTCGGGCCTGCCATCGCCCCAGACATCGGCGGGCAGGATCGCCTGGTGGCGGGCGTCAATGTTGTCGCAGATCGCCTGGCCGACCAGGTGCATGGAGATGGCGAAGCAGTCCAGGCCGTATTTGCCGAGGGTTTTCCAGCGGCCCTTGCAGTAGCCCTTCTCCGCCACCGCGGCGTCAATGTCGAAATGGTCGCCCCAGCAGGCGAGCTCCAGGCCGTCGTAGCCGAATTCCTTGGCCTTCTGGCAGAGGGTTTCGAAGGGCAGGTCGGCCCATTGGCCGGTGAACAGGGTGACGGGGCGGGACATGGCGGATCTCCTCACGATTGGGGAAATGGGACTTATAAGACCGATGGGAGTTGTGGGACTTGTTTCGCGCTCACGCCGGCATCTTTTTCCACACGGCGCCGGCCTTGGAGCTGGCGACGACGGTTTCGATGAACTGCATCCCGCGCACGCCGTCGGCGACGGTCGGGAAGTCGAGCGCGTCGGCGGGGAGTTCCGTGCCGCTGTCGCCGGCGCGGACGGCGTCGGCGAAGCCGGAGTAGAGGTTGGCCAGCGCCTCGAAGAAGGCTTCGGGATGGCCAGAAGGCAGGCGGGTCGCCTTGGCGGCGGCCGGGCTCTTGGCGGCGACGTAGGGGTTGCCGCGGCGCCAGACTTCGACCGGGGCGTTGATCCGCTTGACGTAAAGGTAGTTCGGGTGTTCCTGGTGCCATTCGAGGCCGCCGTCTTCGCCATAGACCCAGATGGCCAGGCCGTTCTCCTCGCCGATGGAAACCTGGCTGACGTGGAGGAGCCCCTTGGCGCCTTTCTCGAAGCGGAGCAGGCAGTTGCCGTCGTCGTCCAGCAGCCGGCCGGGCACGAACGCGGTCAGGTCGGCGCAGATTTCCACGATCCGCAGGCCGGTGATGTACTCGGCCAGGTTTTCCGCGTGGGTGCCGATGTCGCCCATGCTGCCGGCGGCGCCGGACTGCTTCGGGTCGGTGCGCCAGGAGGCCTGCATGCAGCCGGCCTTTTCCTCGGCGCGGGCCAGCCAGCCCTGCGGGTACTGGACGACGATCTTGCGGATGGCGCCGAGTTCGCCCTGGCTGACCAGGTCGCGCGCCAGCTTCACCATCGGGTAGCCGGTGTAGTTGTGGTTGAGCCCAAAGACCTTGCCCGACTTTTTGACGGTCTCCTCCAGTGCCTTGGCCTCCGCCACGTCCAGAGTCATCGGCTTCTCGCAGTAGACATGGAAGCCGGCTTCGAGGAAGGCCTTGGCGATGGGGAAGTGGCTCTTGTTCGGGGTGACGATGGTGACGAAATCGATCCGCTCCGCCGCCGGCAGCGCCAGCTCGCCGGCGATCATTTCCTGGTAGGTTCCATAGACCCGGTGCCCGGACAGCCCCAGCTCGGCACCCATCTCCCGGGACTTCTCCGGGACAATGTCGAAGGCGCCAGCGACCAGCTCGATCTGGCCGTCCAGGCGCGAGGCCTTCCGGTGCACCTCGCCAATGAACGCGCCCTTGCCGCCGCCGACCATGCCCATCCGCAATTTGCGAAACATCACGTCGTCTCTCCTGGTTTCCAGGTTGCCGCTGGATTTAACGCTGGATCTACGGAAAAGCGTCAAGGTAGCCACAGCCAGCGTGAATGCAAGCGGCCGCTGGGCCGTGCCGCCGGGGCGGCGCCGGTCAGCGGCCGCGCGGCACGAACGTCGCCAGGCCGGTGGTCATGGCAAAGGCCTGGTCGAACGGCAGCCGCTTGAGTTCATGCCCCGCCCCCCAGGAATCGGTGTAGAGGACTTCCTGGGTCTTCAAGTTGTAGCCGATGATCAGCCGGGCATGGCCGCCGCGGGCCTGGGGCAGGGCCGGCGTTTCGGGGTAGAGCCCGACGATGACCGTCCAGACCAGCGGCACGCCGGTGGGCACGGTGCGGGTGATGGCGTCCTGGAACTTGCGGAAGTCGCCCTTCTCCTTTTCCTTCATGAACGCCAGGAACCGCTCGGGATCAACCTGTTCGTAGAGCTGGTCGATGGTGCCGCCATTGCGCGGGATGGCGACCATCTCCACCTTGGCGCGCTTGGCGAAGCTGTTGTAGCCCTTGAAGCGGCTGACCACCTCGCTCCCGTTGAGGGGGATCACTTCGCGCACCGTGATCCCCAGCCGGGCGCCGGCCTTCTTCAAGCCTAGAAAGAGGTTTTCGACCTTCGTGCCCATGCCCGCGTCGCTGCCAGCAAGCTGGGCGAGCACATGCTGGTTGACTTCGCTGCCGTAGTAGCGGAGGACGCGCTCGCTGACGGCCACGGCGCAGTAGCCGCGGGGCCCCTGGTCAACCATCGGCACGCCCGCGATGTAGACGCTGCCATCCTCCTCCGTCTTGACATTGGCCTTCAAGTCCGCCTTGCGGGCGTCGCCGCGGACTTGCAGGGCGGTGGCGGCCGGACGTGCCGCCGTGCCCGCGTTGGCGTCGGCAACGGCGGCCGGCGCCACGGTGAGCTGGATGAACTCGGCGCGGAACTTGCGGTCGGCGCCGCCGCTGGCGTTCCAGGCCAGTTCCAGCCGGTGCGGCCCCTTCCGCCAAAAGTGCTGCTCGATGCGCATCTTGTCGGTCACTCTCTGGGTGCCACCGGCGCGGCCGGGGGAACCGGCCCAGGCGCTGATCCGCCCGCGCACCTCGGCGACCTTCGCCTCGAACTGCTTGCGCCCAAATTGCTCGCCCGCATCGGCGCGGTTGAACAGCACCAGCTCGACCTTGGCTGGCTTGCCATCGGCAAAGCGCACGGTCGCCTCCGCGGCCGGCAGCCCGGCAAAGAGGAGCGGCTCCGGCAGGCGATTGGCATAGTGGGTTGCCGATGCGTGGTCGCCGGTGGTCCAGTAGAGGACGGTGCGGTGCTTGGCCATGAACGCGTCGACGTCCGCGGCCCAGAAGGCGCCTTGGTCATCCAATTCGTCGCCCAGGTCGGCGGCGGCCAAAGGGCGGGCCAGCAGGCCGGCAAAGGCAATCAGGAGCAAACGGGCAAACAGTCGCATCGGCGGCGCCTCGGGTTGAATGGGGCATACCATAATGCCGCCGTGCCCGGCCGCCGGGTGCCCCCCCTCAGCCTTCGCCGGCGAGGGCCGCCAAAAGGTCGGCGGCGGCCTCACCACTGGCCACGGCCCGGACCGGGCCAGTCTGGACGACCTGGAAGTCGGGGGCGACTTCGACCTCCAGGTCGCCGCCCGGCATCCGCACCCGCACGGGGCTGGCACACAACCCGAGCTTGCAGGCCGCGGCCGCCGCGGCGCTGGCGCTGCTGCCCGAGGCCAGGGTATAGCCCGCGCCACGCTCCCAGATCTCGATGCGGATCGCATGCCGGTCCAGCACTTGGAGGAACTGGACGTTGATGCGCTTGGGGAACAGCGGGTGCGTCTCCAGCAGCGGCCCGAGCCGGCGTGCCGTCGCCTCGTCCACCGTCGGCGGGTTGAGCACGACGCAATGGGGGTTGCCGACCGAGGCGGCGCAGAAGATGATCGGGGTCATGGGGCTGCCGACCAGCGTCGTTTCGTGGAGCGTCTCCCGGTCCTCCCCCGCCACCGGAATGTCGCCGCTGCGGAAGCTGACCCGCCCCATGCCAACCCGCACCCGCCCGCCGCCGGCCAGCACCCGGCACTCCACCACCCCGCCCAGGGTGTTGACCTGGAAGGGCGCCGCCGCCCGCGCCCGGCCGCTGTCCAGCAGGAAGCGGGCAAAGATGCGCAGCCCGTTGCCGCTCTTCTCCGCCTCGCTGCCGTCCGGATTGAAGATGCGGAGTCCGCAAAGGGCGCCGGCGGCCGGCAGCGGCCCCCAGAGGATGCCGTCGGAGCCCAGGCCGAAATGGCGGTCGCACAGCCGGCGGATGGCCGCGGCCGGCGGCGGCGCGCCCTCGCCCCAACTGGCGGGGTCGAGGACCAGATAGTCGTTGCCGAGGGCTTCGTATTTCCAGAAGCGGTGCTGCATGGGGTGCGGACTCCGCAAGGTTCGGGCCGGGACGGTGGAAGAACGCCGGTACTGTAGCCCCGGAAGCCGCCCGCAATCACGCCGGCAACAGCCGTTCCAAGTCATCCGGCCAGGTAATCTTCGGATTGGCCGCGGTGGCGCGGACCAGGCGGACGGGATGGCCGGCCAGCTCTACCGCCTGGGCGTCGTCGGTGGCCGCCACGCCGCGGGCGCGGGCCGAGCGCAAGCCGTCCTCCAGCCAGTCGCGCCGGAAAACCTGCGGCGTCTCCGCGGCCCACAAGCTGGCGCGGTCGGGGGTGGCGAGGACCAGCCCCGCGGCGTCCGCCACCTTGATCGTGTCGGTGACCGGCCGCGCCGCGACGCCGCTGCCATGGCGCCGTGCGGACTCCGCACAGGCCAGGAACAGCTCCGCCGAAGTCAAGGGGCGGGCACCATCCTGGACGGCCACGTGGCGCACCGCCGGCGGCAGGGCGGCCACCCCGGCGGCCACCGAGTCCAGCCGCGTCACGCCCCCCGGCAGCACCCGGATGGCCACCGGCAGCCCCGCCGCCGCCAAGGCCGCGCGGAACTCCGCCAGCAGCGCCGGCGGCGCCGTGACCACCACGTGCGCCGGCGCCAGGAACGGCAGGAAGGTGCGCAGGGGGTGGCAGAAGACGGCCAGGCCGCGCCATTCCAGCAACAGCTTGTTGCCTGCCGCGCCGAAGCGGCTGCCGCTGCCGCCGCCGGCCAGCACCAGCCCGAAGTCGGGGAGCTGGCGCGGCGGCACGGGTCGGGGATGGGAGGGGCTGTCGGCTCTCGGCGTCATGCGTGCGTCCATTCTCCCCTCCCCAGGCGCGGCAGTTGGCGGCGGCCACCCAAGCCCCCTACTCTACCGAAGCCGGAGATGAATGCAAGCGCGGGCAGGCGGGGTTTCAGGTGATACATTAGCCGGCCTTTGGGAATGCCTCCGACCGCCACCCGCCCACCGCCCTGGGAGACCCGACCGCATGGCCAAGCCGCAGCCCAAGCCGACCCTTGCCGAAGGCGAAATCGCCGTCGGCCACGAGACCAATGGCACCGACGCCCTGGTGAAATTCCTCTCCCGGCACGCCAACACCCTGACCTGGCTCCTGGTGGCCGTGGTCGCGGCCGTGGCGGCGGTGCGCTGGACGGCCGAATGGCGGGAGGCGAAGACGGCTTCCGCCTTGGCGGCCGTGGCGGCGGCGCAGACCCCGGAGGCGCTGGCCAAGGTGGTGGTGGAGCACGCCGGCACCCGCGCCGAGGAGATCGCCCGCTTCCGCCAGGCCCAGGCCGAACTCGAGGCCGGCCAGTACGCGAAGGCGGCGGAGCTGTTCAACGTCTTCCGCAACATGCATCCGGAAAGCGTGCTGCGGGCAAAGGCCTTCTACGGCCAGGCGGTGGCGGCCGAGGCGCAAAACCGGCCGGCCGAGGCGCTGCCCCTCTTTGTCAGCGCCGCCGAGGCCAGCCAAGGCTCGGACGACTATCTCGCCGCCCTGGCCCGGCTGGGCGCCGGCCGCTGCGCCGAAGCCGCCGGCAAGCGGGCGGAGGCCGAAAGCCACTACCGCCTGGCGGTCGCCGGGGCCAAGGGCAATGTGGCCGACCAGGCGCTGGAGGCCCTGAAGCGGCTCGCCCCGTGATGGGCGCCGGCCGCCCCGCCCAGGCCCCGGCCATCGTCTACCGCAACGGCGCCCTCGGCGATTTCCTGCTGACCCTGCCGCTGCTGCGGGAACTGCTCCGGCGCGGCGATCCGGTCATCCTGCTCTCCCGCCCCGCCTACCGCCCCCTGCTGCCGCCGGAACTGGCCACGGCCATCACCTTCCGGGATGCGGACTCCGCGGCCGGCACAGCCTTGTTTGCGGAGTCCGCAACGCTGCCGGAAACCTGGCGCGGCGGGCGGTTCCTGGCCTTCCTGGCAGCGGATCCCACCCTCGCCGCGAACCTGGCCCGGCACGGGATCACGCCCACCTGGATCCCCCCCCGCCCCACCGGCCCGGAACCCGCCGCCGCCAGCTTCCTGCGCGCCGCCGGCCTGCCCGTCCCCGCCGACTTGTTGCGGACTCCGCAACTGGCGTCCTGGGGGAAGCCGGCCGCGGCGGGCCGCAACCGGGAGGCGGCCGCGCTGTGGCTGCATCCGGGGAGCGGGAGCCCGCGGAAGAACGCGGCGCCGGCCTGGTTTGCGGAGGTCGCCCGGCGCTGGCGGCTCCGGACGGCCGGGGCGCCGGTGGTGGTCTCGTTCGGGGAGGCGGACGCCGCCGTGCGCGGGCCGGTGCTGGCGGCGCTGGCGGCGGCCGGCGTCGCGGCGGAAGTGGTGGAGGGTTTGGCGTTGGCGGAACTGGCGGCGGCGCTGCGGCGGCGGGCGCGGCGGTTTGTGGGCAACGACTCGGGGGTGTCGCACCTGGCGGCGGCGCTGGGGATTCCGGTGCTGGCGCGGTTCGTCGCCACCGAGCCGCGGGTGTGGCGTCCCTTGGGCCGCTGCCATTGCCTCTGAGCCAGGTTCCAATTCGGCAACCGGCAACCGGGAATCGGAATCCGCGATTATGTTGAGGACTTTCCAGCCCATCCCGGAGAGTTCCATGACGGATGCCGCCACCGCCAACGCCGCCATCGCCACCGGCCGCTTCATCTGGGCCGCCGGCGAAAGTTCCGCCGACATGCTCTATGCCACCGGGTTGCAGACGCCGGATCCGTTCCTCTGGTTCGCCGTCCCGGGACTGACGGCGGCGCTGCTGAGCCCGCTGGAGGTCGGCCGTGCCCGCAAGGCGGTGCGGCCCGGCGTCGCCGTGCTGGCCGAGCAGGAGTTCCGCGAGCGCTACGGGTTGGAGTCCACCGTCAAGCTGCCACCGGAGGCCGTGCTGGCCACGCTGGCCCGGCGGCATGGGCTGGATCGCTGGGAGACGCCGGCGGCGACGCCCTGCGGGCTGGCGCGGAAGCTGGCCGCCGCCGGGCTGGAGGTGGTGCCCGTCGACCGTTTCTTCCCCGAGCGGCAACGGAAGGATGTGGCGGAAGTCGCCCGGATCCGGGACGGGGTGGCCCTGGCCGAACTCGGCCTCGACCGGGCGCTGGCGATCCTCCGCGAGGCCGTCCCCGGCCCCGACCGGATCCTGTGGTGGGAGGGGGCGGCACTCACCGCCGAGCGGCTCCGGGGCGAAATCGCCGCCGCCATCGCCCGGGCCGGCGGCACCGCGGCGCACACCATTGTGGCCCCGGGGGCGCAAGGGGCCGATCCGCACCAGGCCGGCGAAGGGCCGATCCGCGCCCACGAGCCGTTGGTGCTCGACATCTTCCCGCGGGTGGACCGCACCGGCTACTTCGGCGACCTCACCCGGACGGTGGTCAAGGGGGAGGCGGCCCCGGTCGTCCGCCGGGCCTGGGCGGCGGTGCGCCAGGCCCAGGAAACGGCCCTCGCCCTGGTCCGGGCCGGCGCGATCCCCAAGGAGATCCACCTCGCCGCCAAGGGTGTCCTCGACGCCGCCGGCTTCCCCACCGATCTGGACGCCAATCCGCCCGTCGGCTTCTTCCACGGCCTCGGCCACGGGCTCGGGCTGGAGGTGCATGAGGCGCCGCGGGTCAATTCCACCGCCACCGAGCCGTTGCGGGAAGGGGAGGTCATCACCGTCGAGCCCGGCACCTACGACCCGGCCTGGGGCGGCATCCGCCTGGAGGACGTGGTCGTGGTCACCGCCGGCGGCTGCGAAAAGCTGACCCGCGCCCCGGCTTGCCTCGAAATCCCCTGAGCCGGCCCCGGCCGTTTGCCTTCACGGAAGTTGAATTGGGATCAGGCCGCCAGGAGGCGTTCGAGGAGGCGGACGGCGGCGGCGCCATTGCGCTCGAGGTCGAGCCAGATGGCCTCCACCGCGAGCCGGCCCGCATAGCCGCCGGCCTGGAGCGCCTGGAAGAAGGCGGAATAGTCGCACGCCTCCTCGCCGGGGCCGCGGCGGTTGGGGCAGGAGGCGAGGTGGGCATGGGCGAGGAGCGGCGCGGCCGCCAACAAATCCGCCGCGCCCTCCCCTTCCTGGCACCAGTGGTAGGCGTCCACCAGCAGGCGGATGGCGGGATGGTTGACTTGGCGGACGAAGGCCGCGCATTCCGGCACCGTGTTGAACACGTTGCATTCCTTGCTGTTGAGCGGTTCCAGGACGACCGTCACCCCGGCCTTGGCCGCCACCGGGCCGAGGCTCTTGGCAAATGCCAGGAGCTGCTCCCCGGCCGCCTCCCGCGGGAACCCCTCGGGGACATCCGGGGTTGCCGTGTGGAGCGCATCCCGTTCGCCTGGCGGCGGGGGCAGGTTGCAGAAGCTTACCCGTCTCTGAAGAAGGCGACGTGGCGCAGGAAGGCGGTACGGTTGGTTGACGCAAGGTAATCAAGACCACGCGCGGCCCCGCGCCGGTCAGGCCCTTGTTTGGCTCTCTAAATCATGGTCAATAGTCGGCGCTTTTGCTCTTCAAAGTCAGCGTCGCCAATGAGCCCCTCATCCTTGAGTTCCTTCAACTCCTTCAGTTTTGTCTTCAATTCAGACGGCGACATCTTAGATGAGGCAGTTTCTCGTGGGCTGGCACCTGTCGGACGCGCATCTGACGGTCGGGTCGGCGCGAGTCCTTGCGCCATCTGTTGAGCCATGCCGAACCCAAGCGCGAGACCCATGCCAGCCCCCATTCCATCGCCAGCTAAGCCGCCGGGATTCTTTGCAGCGTCTCTCATGGCATCTGCCGCTGCAATTTGCTTGTACTTCTCCGCATCCTGCGCGGCAACCCCACTTGCACGATTAATCATTTCTTGGACTTCTGGATGCGGGGTTATCGCTTGAACCAGAAGGTCGACTAGCTGGATGCCATACTGATCGAAATCCGTAGCGACGGCTTCTTTGGTTTTCAAAGCGATTGTGTTGTAGTGAACGGGAAGGTCGAGAATAGACTTCATTATCGACCCGAGCGCCTCGTTCAGTCTCGACACGATCACAGTCCTGAAGAATTCCTCCAAAGCAAAGGTCGTCTCCATCCCGCGCGTTCCAACAAGTGTATTGAGAAAGGTTCTCGGCTTCACTATTCGGACGGAAAACGCCCCGTGTGCGCGAAGGCTAATCATGCGGAAATCAGTATCACGGAACAAAACAGGCGACTGAGTTCCCCAACCAAGATTGATGAACGTCTTTGTGGCAATAAAATAGACATAGCTTCTGAAAGGCGACTTGCCTCCAAAAGGCGCGCCAATGATCCTGCCCAAGAGCGGCAGGTTCTGAGTAGAAAGCGTATGGCGACCTGGCCCAAAACCATCCAAGGCTTGTCCATCGCGGAAGAAGATGGCATTTTGACTTTCCTGTACAACAAGTTGAGTGCCAAGCCGAAACTCACCTGATCTTTCGTACGGGATCTTGGAGACTATAATTTCACCTGTGTCGTCAAAGAACTCAATGATGTCAAGAATTGGCATGGCTGATTCCTCCTATCGAAGCTCAACCTCGTCCAAAGATCGCGACACTGTTTCAATGCATTGTTCAATTTCGGTTAGCGTCGATCCAACATCGGTTGCGATCCCACCTGAGAACCGAGGGGCGAGACTCGCCAATCTTCCGGCGTTCTCTTGAAGTGTTTGATCTTCACCTGATGGAGAAGGATGTTGGCGCCCTCCTTCCCATGATCCCATGCCACCTCCGTAAGAATGCGAAAAGGCACCATCAATGGATTCAAGCTTCTTTAGCGCTACGGAAACACGGGTGCGCACGCTGTCGTCCGTGGTCTTGAATGCACGAAGAGCGGACAGTAGCGGTGCTAGTGACTTGGCGACGTTCTTGTGTTCTGCACGCTTCTCCTTGGACGGGCGCGCGACCGCCTGACTGTGCAAATCATATGCGTATAACACGACTGCAACGATGAACCAGAAGACGGTAATTGCCATCATGGCGGCAGTGAAAGCCCCGTCCTTCGATCCCTCGCTGTCCCGCAATACCCAGTACACCACGATGCTCAGCAACCCGGATGCTGCAAACGCCCCGATGATGCCATAAGTTATTGCCAGTATCGCGCCGCTTGGCCGGTACTCGCAGCGAGCACGAGCGAAGATGTTGACCGTCAGAATTCCTGCAAGGAATTCGATTGTACATAAGAACCCAATCCCAACCCAAACCATGAAGCCTCTTGGTGGTTCGGTTACAAGGTAGCCACCTGTCGCGGTCACAAGTATGGCCGTGGCGGTCAATCCGATCACCGCCAACACAAACTTCATTGGGGTCGGTCTTTGAATGTGTGAAGTCATGGCGATGAACCCTCCTACTTCTGGCCGTACTTCTGGCAAAACACTTCTTCTTTCATCGTCGAGTAATAGATCCCCTCGCACAATCCGAAAAACCACAGGATCTTCGGCACCCATAATATCAACTCGCCATCGCACAATGCGTTGCTAATAGAGATGTCGAGGAAGAAAAGGTAGAGAAAGCCTTGCCACTTCTTGCCGAGATAGAACTTGTGAACACCCAGTGCGCCCAGCAGGATGGCAAGGGTGGCAGCCGTCGTCTTGCTCTTGGTACAACGGGGCGCTTGGGCCTGCTGCGGTTGCTGAACATAGCGTACCTGCGGTTGTTGAGGATACGGTTGTGCAGGGGGCGCATACTGTGGCTGTTGCGCTTGTGGAGGTGGTGCAACCACTTCCAGCGCAGTTCCACATTTAACGCACCGTGTTGCCCCCGGTTTCAGACTTGCCCCGCAAGTAACACACTGCGCCATGATGCACTTCCTCTCTACTCGTCGTTGCCCACGTTTCCGTCAGTGCCGACCGCTACTCAACGGACAGCCATCGTTCCTGTTCTTGCAGTGTCTCCTGCCCCGGCGTTCCGCAGACAGCCGGTATAACGGATTCAAGGCGTGGCCAATATAGCACACCGCGTTCTGGGCACACAAGCGAAAACCCAAGAGATTGGCGGCGGCGCGGTCCCTTCTGGCGGTTTCGGGAACGGGGGGGCAGTGATCTCGCCGGCCTCGATGCCGTATTCATCCCCCCCGCAGCGGGGGCACGCCTTGGCGTCCATGGGGAAGCGTAGGCGGCAGTCCAAGCAGATTTTTTGCGTTCCCATTGATGGAACCCTCCTTGGGTCAGCGGCCGACTTGCCATTGCCCATTGGGGGGAATCTTCCCGCCCTCCCGCAGCAGCGCCACGGCCCGGCGGACGGCTTCCGTGGGTGCGGAGTCCGCCAGGCGTGCCAGGGCGGCCAGCAGGGCGGCGCGGTCGGGCTCCGCCGGCCCCGTGGCGGCTCCGGTGGTGGTGGCGGCCAGCTCCAGGCGCGGCAGGGCGGCAATCCTGGCGGCGGCGCTGGGGATCCCGGTGCTGGCGCGGTTCGTCGCCACCGAGCCGCGGGTGTGGCGTCCCTTGGGCCGCTGCCATTGCCTCTGAGCCAGGTTCCAATTCGGCAACCGGCACCCGGGAATCGGCAACCGGCACCCGGGAATCGGCAACCGGCAACCGGGAATCGGAATCCGCGATTATGTTGGGGGCTGTCCAGCCCATCCCGGAGAGTTCCATGACGGATGCCGCCACCGCCAACGCCGCCATCGCCACCGGCCGCTTCATCTGGGCCGCCGGCGAAAGTTCCGCCGACATGCTCTATGCCACCGGCTTGCAGACGCCGGATGCCTTCCTCTGGTTCGCCGTGCCGGGGCTGACGGCGGCGCTGCTGAGCCCGCTGGAGGTCGGCCGTGCCCGCAAGGCGGTGCGGCCCGGCGTCGCCGTGCTGGCCGAGCAGGAGTTCCGCGAGCGCTACGGGTTGGAGTCCACCGTCAAGCTGCCACCGGAGGCCGTGCTGGCCACGCTGGCCCGGCGGCATGGGCTGGATCGCTGGGAGACGCCGGCGGCGACGCCCTGCGGGCTGGCGCGGAAGCTGGCCGCCGCCGGGCTGGAGGTGGTGCCCGTCGACCGTTTCTTCCCCGAGCGGCAACGGAAGGATGTGGCGGAAGTCGCCCGGATCCGGGACGGGGTGGCCCTGGCCGAACTCGGCCTCGACCGGGCGCTGGCGATCCTCCGCGAGGCCGTCCCCGGCCCCGACCGGATCCTGTGGTGGGAGGGGGCGGCACTCACCGCCGAGCGGCTCCGGGGCGAAATCGCCGCCGCCATCGCCCGGGCCGGCGGCACCGCGGCGCACACCATTGTGGCCCCGGGGGCGCAAGGGGCCGATCCGCACCAGGCCGGCGAAGGGCCGATCCGCGCCCACGAGCCGTTGGTGCTCGACATCTTCCCGCGGGTGGACCGCACCGGCTACTTCGGCGACCTCACCCGGACGGTGGTCAAGGGGGAGGCGGCCCCGGTCGTCCGCCGGGCCTGGGCGGCGGTGCGCCAGGCCCAGGAAACGGCCCTCGCCCTGGTCCGGGCCGGCGCGATCCCCAAGGAGATCCACCTCGCCGCCAAGGGTGTCCTCGACGCCGCCGGCTTCCCCACCGATCTGGACGCCAATCCGCCCGTCGGCTTCTTCCACGGCCTCGGCCACGGGCTCGGGCTGGAGGTGCATGAGGCGCCGCGGGTCAATTCCACCGCCACCGAGCCGTTGCGGGAAGGGGAGGTCATCACCGTCGAGCCCGGCACCTACGACCCGGCCTGGGGCGGCATCCGCCTGGAGGACGTGGTCGTGGTCACCGCCGGCGGCTGCGAAAAGCTGACCCGCGCCCCGGCTTGCCTCGAAATCCCCTGAGCCGGCCCCGGCCGTTTGCCTTCACGGAAGTTGAATTGGGATCAGGCCGCCAGGAGGCGTTCGAGGAGGCGGACGGCGGCGGCGCCATTGCGCTCGAGGTCGAGCCAGATGGCCTCCACCGCGAGCCGGCCCGCATAGCCGCCGGCCTGGAGCGCCTGGAAGAAGGCGGAATAGTCGCACGCCTCCTCGCCGGGGCCGCGGCGGTTGGGGCAGGAGGCGAGGTGGGCATGGGCGAGGAGCGGCGCGGCCGCCAACAAATCCGCCGCGCCCTCCCCTTCCTGGCACCAGTGGTAGGCGTCCACCAGCAGGCGGATGGCGGGATGGTTGACTTGGCGGACGAAGGCCGCGCATTCCGGCACCGTGTTGAACACGTTGCATTCCTTGCTGTTGAGCGGTTCCAGGACGACCGTCACTCCGGCCTTGGCCGCCACCGGGCCGAGGCTCTTGGCAAATGCCAGGAGCTGCTCCCCGGCCGCTTCCCGCGGGAACCCCTCGGGGATCTGGCGGGCGCCGCCGGAGCCGAGGACCAGCGTCTCGATGCCGGCCCGCCCGGCCCGCTCGCAGGCGGTCGCCGCATAGGCCAGGAGCCGCCCGGGATCAACTGCGGGCCCGGTGAGCTTGAGGCCGGCGGGAAAGAAGCAGTTGGCGGCCTTGACCGGCAGGCGCGAACTCCGCAATTCCGCCAGCTTCGGCGCGAACTCCGCCTCGGGCGCCAGTGGCACCAGCATCTCCTGGATGTTCACTTCCAGGAACTGGAATCCCATGGCGGCGAAGAGGCCGCTCCGTGCCGGCTCGCCGCAAATGCCGATGATCATGCCCGTGCCCTCCGTTTTCCCGGCCCCGTGCCGGGGGTGACGCTGAACTCCGAATGCCGATTTTCGATTGCCGGGTGCCGAATGGGAATGCGGCCGGCGGCCCCGCGCGCTGGCGGGCACCCCAAAACTGTACCGTTGCAGCCGCGGCTTGCAACCCTATCCATCCAGGTTCTTCGCCAATGCGGAGTCCGCAAACCGGGCTACATTGTCCCGCCACTCCCCACGCGCCACGAGCGGAGACCGGATGCCCAACCCCGACGCCATTGCGCCCGCCGCCAGCGCCCCGCGCCTGGATTTCAGCCTGAACCCGGCAGCGGCGACGGCCGAGGCCAGCGCCGCCGAACACCAGGTCCGCGGCGAGGTGCTGCGCATCGTCTTTGCCCGGGATGACGGCGACTACTCGGTGCTGCGCGTGCTCACCCCCGAGCGGCGCGAAGTCACCGTGGTCGGCCCGCTCGGCACGGTGATGGAAGGGCAGGACATCGAGGCCTGGGGCCGCTGGGAGACGCACCGGGAGCACGGCCGCCAGCTCCGGGTCAGCCGCTTCAAGGTGTTGCAGCCCACCACCCCGGAGGGGATCCGCCGCTACCTCGCCTCCGGCGTTTTGCCCGGCATCGGCAAGGTCTACGCCGAACGCATCGTCGCCCATTTCGGGGAACGCACCCTGGACATCCTGGACAACTTCCCGGCCCGGCTCGCCGACGTGGCGGGGCTCGGCAAGAAACGGGTCCAGCAGATCCGGGAGGCCTGGAAGACGGCCACCAACGAGCGGGAGGTCCACGTCTACCTCCAAGGGCTGGGCATCGGCACCAGCCACTGCCACCGCATCGTCCAGCGCTACGGCCACGCCGCCCCGGAAGTGGTCCGCCAGAATCCCTACCAGCTTGCCGGCGACATCCATGGCATCGGCTTCCTCTCCGCCGACCGCATCGCCCGCAACCTCGGCATCGAGCGGAGCAATCCGCTGCGGCTCCAGGCCGGCGTTGGCCACGTCCTCGCCCAAATGGCGGAGCAGCAGGGGCACGTCTGCCTGCCGGAGCCGCTGCTGCTCCAGGAGGCGGCGCGCATCCTCGAAGTGGCGCCGGCGGAGGTGGCCATCGGCCTGCAACGGGCGCTGCTGGACGGCTCGGTGGTCGCCGACGGCAATGGAGATGGTGACGGCGGCCGCGTCCTCTACCCGCGCGAGCTGTTCGCGGCGGAGACCGGACTGGCGGAATCGCTGGAGTCCCTGCTGCGCAGCCGCGCCGGCGCCCCGCCACCACCCCCGGCCACCCTCACCCTCGACCCACGCCTGAACGCGGAGCAGCGCCAGGCCGTCCTCCGCGCCTTCGCCCACCGGCTGGGCATCATCACCGGCGGCCCCGGCGTCGGCAAGACCACCGTCGTCGGCCAGATCGTGGCCAACGCCCGCCGCCGGCGCTGGCGGCTGCTGCTGGCGGCGCCGACGGGGCGCGCCGCCAAACGGCTGAGCGAAAGCTGCGGGCTCGAAGCCAAGACCATCCACCGGCTGCTGCACTGGGATCCCCAGAAGGGCACCTTCGTCCACAACCGCCAGAACCCGCTCCGGGGCGACCTGCTGGTCGTGGACGAAGCCTCGATGCTCGACGTCGAGCTGGCCGACCACCTCTTCCGCGCCGTCGCCCCCGAAACCCGGGTCGTGCTGGTCGGCGACCGCGACCAGCTCCCCTCGGTCGGCCCCGGCGCGGTGCTCCACGACCTGATCGCCTGCGGCCGCCTCCCGGTCACCGCCCTCGCCCAGATCTACCGGCAGGACGAACACAGCCGCATCGTCACCAACGCCCATGCCGTCAACCGCGGCGAAATGCCCGACCTGCGCCCCCCGCCGGAGGGGGTCCACGGCGACTTCTACTGGCTCGACCAGGAGGATCCGGAGAAGGCCGCCGACCAGATCGCGCGGATGGTCGCCGAGCGCATCCCCGCCACCTTCCACCTCCAGCCGCAGGCCGACATCCAGGTGCTGGCGCCGATGAACAAGGGAGTCTGCGGCACCCTCGCCCTCAACGACCGCCTCCAGGCCGCCCTCAACGGCCGGGGCTGGCCCGAATTCCGCGTCGGCGACCGCCTCTTCCGCAACGGCGACCGGGTGATGCAGGTCACGAACAACTACGACAAGGGGGTATTCAACGGCGAGATGGGGCGGATCGCCGCCGTGGAGATGGCCAGCAAGCGCTTCACCGTCCGCTACGACCTCGGCCCGGTTGACTACGGCTTCCATGAGGCCGACCAGATCCGGCTCGCCTACGCCGTGACCGTCCACAAGAGCCAGGGCTGCGAGTTCCCCGCCGTCGTCCTCCCCCTGCTCTCCCAGCACTTCATCATGCTCCAGCGCAACCTGCTCTACACCGCCATGACCCGCGCCAAGCGGCTGCTGGTGCTGGTCGGCACCCGCAAGGCCCTGGCCATCGCGGTGCGCAACGACCGGCCGGCCTTGCGCTTCACCCGGCTGGCGGCGCGGCTGGCGGCGGCCGGCCGGAATTGACGGATTTGTCATTCCGCCAATGGCGATATACAGTCCTGTCACTTCCCAAATCCGGCGGCGCGCGGTTGTCACCACAGATCGTACTCGATTGCAATGATTTGGCCAGCCAGCGACAATTTTGGCCGGGGCGTTGCTCAATCCTTGGCCACCAACCCCGCAAGGTTGCCCGCAACCCGCACCCGTCAGCGAACTCAGGAGACCCGGCAATGAACCTCGCCCGACAGAATGCCATCAAGGCGGTGACCAACTACAAGCCGCTGGAGGCGCCCCTCGACTTCTCCAAAACCCCGTCCAAAGACCTCTTCGGGGAGAACGTCTTCAATGACACCGCCATGCACGAACGGCTGCCCAAGGGGGTCTACAAGGCCCTGCGCCTGACCATTGACGAAGGGGTGAAGCTCGACCTCTCGGTGGCCGACGCCGTCGCCGTCGCCATGCGCGACTGGGCGATCGACAAGGGCGCCACCCACTACGCCCACGTCTTCTACCCCCTGACCGGGCTCACCGCCGAGAAGCATGACAGCTTCCTCGAACCGGACGGGCGCGACGGCGTGATCGCCGAGTTCTCCGGCAAGCAGCTCATCCAAGGCGAGCCCGACGCCTCCAGCTTCCCCTCCGGCGGCCTGCGCGCCACCTTCGAGGCCCGCGGCTACACCGCCTGGGACGTCACCAGCCCCGCCTACATCCTCGAAAACCCCAACGGCACCACCCTCTGCATCCCCACCGCCTTCTGCTCCTACACCGGCGAGGCGCTGGACAAGAAGGTGCCGCTGCTGCGCTCGATCCAGGCGCTCAACATCCAGGCCCAGCGGCTGCTCAAGATCCTCGGCAACGGCAACCCCGGCCTGGTCAAGGCCACCGCCGGCCCCGAGCAGGAGTACTTCCTGATCGACCGCAACTTCTACTTCGCCCGCCCCGACCTGCTCAACGCCGGCCGCACCCTGTTCGGCGCCAAGCCGCCCAAGGGGCAGGAGCTGGAAGACCAGTACTTCGGCGCCATCCCCGAACGCGTCCTCGCCTGCATGCTCGAAGGCGAGCGGGAGCTCTACAAGCTCGGCGTCCCGGTCAAGACCCGCCACAACGAGGTGGCCCCGGCCCAGTATGAGATCGCCCCGGTGTTCGAGACCGCCAACCTGGCGACCGACCACCAGTATTTGGTGATGACCGTGCTCACCCGCGTCGCCCAGAAGTACGGCATGGCCTGCCTGCTCCACGAAAAGCCGTTCGCCGGCGTCAACGGCTCGGGCAAGCACCTCAACTGGTCCATGAGCTGCACCCTCGGCAACCTGCTCAACCCCGGCGAGACGCCCCACGAGAACATGCAGTTCCTGATCGTCTGCGCCGCCGTCATCCGCGCCGTGGACAAGTACGCGGTCATGCTCCGCGCCTCCGTCGCCCACGCCGGCAACGACCACCGCCTCGGCGCCAACGAGGCGCCGCCGGCGATCATCTCCATCTTCCTCGGCGACCTGCTGAACGACGTCTTCATGCAGATCGCCCAGGGCGGCGCCAAAAGCTCAAAGGCCAAGGGCACCCTCAACGTCGGCGTCGACACCCTGCCGACCTTCCCCAAGGATCCGGGCGACCGCAACCGCACCAGCCCCTTCGCCTTCACCGGCAACCGCTTCGAGTTCCGCGCCGTCGGCGCCAGCCAGTCCATCGCCGGGCCACAGATGATCCTCAACACCATCGTCGCCGAGTCGTTGGACTACGTGGCCAGCGAGATCGAAAAGCTCACCGGCGGCGACCCCGCGAAGCTGAACCACTCCGTCCAGAAAGTGATCGCGGCGATCATCCAGGAGCACGGCCGGGTCATCTTCAATGGCGACAACTACTCCGCGGCCTGGCACCAGGAGGCGGCCCGCCGCGGCCTGCCCAACCTCAAGACGACGGTGGACGCCTGGGAGGCAATGGCCAAGAATGAGGCGCACGCCGCGGTCTTCGAGAAGTACAACGTCCTCAGCCGCCGCGAGTTCGAGAGCCGCTGCGAGATCTACCTCGAACGCTACGTCAAGGACATCGCCATCGAGGCCCGGCTGATGGCCGAGATGGCGCGGACGATGATCTTCCCCGCCGCCCTCGACTACCAGCAGAAGCTCGCCAGCACCGCCCTGGCCCTCAAGGAGCTGGGGAAGAAGCCCTGCACCACCATCCTCGACCAGGTCTGCGACCTCGCCGCCCAGCTCCAGGCCGCCATCGCCAAGCTCGACACGGCCATGGCCCACGAAGGGGATGGCAACACCCTGAAACACGCCAAGTACATGCGCGACCACGTCGTCCCCGCGATGTGCGAACTCCGCACGGCCGCGGACGCCCTGGAAGGGGTGGTGGCCGACGAGATCTGGCCGCTCCCGACCTACCAGGAAATGCTCTTCATCAAGTAACCAGCTTCCCCGACTCCCCCCCGGGGGCGGGCAACCGCCCCGGGCCACCCTTCCCAACTGAAAGGACTCCTGCCATGTCCATTGACAGCATCGGCGAAAGCCTGGCCAACTTCCAGGCCGCCCTGACCGAGGACGGCTCCTCCTTCTCCGGCTTTGCCCGCGAGCACTACGTCAACAAGTGGTGCGGCGAGACCATCTACCAGGTGATGGCGATCCGCACCAGCTTTGTCAGCGCCATGCTCCAATACCTCATCGACCAGGGGCTGCTCAACCTCGAACGCGTCTCGCTCAGCCCGGTCACCGACCCGCTGGCCCATGACATCGAGCATGTGCCGACCATCGGCTACAAGGGGCACCCCTACAAGACCACCCACTCGATGATCTATTCCAAGTTCCTCGCCTGCTTCAACCCACGGCTCAAGGGGATCTTCGTGGACTCCCCCAACATCCGCCTGGAACTGGAAAGCCCCGACGGCCGGCAGCGCAGCAAGTACCTGATCGACTTCTCCCAGCTCGACGTCGAGCTGCGCCGCGACCGCTTCGTCAACCTCGAGGAATACTACCACCAGAAGCCGATGGTCACGGAACTGCTCCAGGCCGACCTGGACAAGGCGCTGGCCTTCTTCGAGGGGATGATCATCGCCGGCTGCCAGGCCGTGGTGGCGAAAAACGGCGACAGCCTCAAGGCCCTCGGCGTCACCCTCGAAGTCCCCACCTCCCCCTTCCCGCGCATCCGCCGGGACGAGGCCATCAAGAAGACCGGCACCCACGCCTTCGAGAAGCCCATCGGCGAAACCGTCGCCGGCCAGTTCTTCTGGATCGTCGGCCTGATGCGGGAAAACTACGACCTCATCTACCCCTACCTCAACGAGGACGGCTCGAAGCGCCCCATCGCCGACTTCGCCTCCGCCGAAATCTACAACTACGACCTCTGCGCCAAGAGCAAGCTGCTGGACGGCAGCAGCGGGCCCGCCTGGGAAGTCCTCTCCGGCGCCATCCGCGAATGGCTCTACGAGCCGATCGTCGAACGCCTGCTCGACAACCGCATCCTCAAGATCCGCCCGGAAATGAAGGACGGCGAAATCCTCAACCTCGAAGAGCTGGACGGGTACGGGCCGTTCCTCACCGCCGTCGCCATGCTCGACGCGGCGGGCAAGCCCCTCTTCCCCTCCACCTTCGGCGGCGGCCTCGGCCTCGAACGCTGCCTCTACGCCCTGCTGCGCGGCCCGAAGATCCAGAAGGTCGACGACGTCACCCTCTTCGGCAAGAACCCCGACTCCCACCCGCTCTACCTCTACTGACCACCGCCCCGCGCCGCCGCCCGCCGGCGGCGCGGCCAGTGCCGTCTCCGCCCCCTGAGTCCCCCTTCCGGTCCGCCGACCCCAAAACCGCCGATGAACCAAGACCCGACAGTCTTTTTGACGCCCCCACCGGACGCCAGCCGCCGGCTCGTCGAGATGACCCTGCTCTACAACATCAGCCGCAAGCTGGAGCAGAGCCTCGACATGCGCGACGTGGTCGGCCCCGTGCTGGAATCGTTCGCCGAAAACATGGGGATGAAATACGGCACCATCACCCTGCTCAACCGCAAGACCGGCGAAATCCTCATCGAGGCCGCCCATGGCCTCTCCGCCCAGCAGGCCCGCCGCGGCTGCTACAAGCTCGGCGAAGGCGTCACCGGCCAAGTGGTCCTCACCGGCAAGCCGATGATCATCCCCCGGACCAGCGAGTCCCCCCTCTTCCTCGACCGCACCCGCCGCGGCCGGCGCGAGGACACCTCCTTCATCTGCGTCCCGATCAAGGTCGGCCCCGAGGTCGTCGGCGCCCTCAGCGTCGACCGCCTGCACCAGGAAACGATGGACCTCGACGCCGACGCGCGCCTGCTCGCGATCATCGCCGCCATGATCGCCCAGGCCGTCAAGCTCCGCCGCACCGCCCAGGAAGAGCAGGAGCGGCTCTCCGAGGAGAACGCCCGCCTGCTCGCCGAGCTGCGCGACCGCTTCCGCCCCGCCAACATCGTCGGCACCTCCCGCGAAATGCAGGCCGTCTACGACCAGATCGCCCAGGTCTCCAAGACCCCCACCACCGTCCTGATCCAAGGCGAGACCGGCACCGGCAAGGAGCTGGTCGCCCACGCCATCCACTACAACAGCGACCGCGCCGAGAAGCCCTTCGTCAAGGCCAACTGCGCCGCCCTCCCCGAAAACCTCATCGAAAGCGAACTCTTCGGCCATGTCAAGGGCGCCTTCACCGGCGCCACCAGCGACCGCAAGGGGCGCTTCGAACTGGCCAACGGCGGCACCCTCTTCCTCGACGAGATCGGCGAAATCTCCCCATCGCTCCAGATCAAGCTCCTGCGCGTCCTCCAGGAGCGCGAGTTCGAGCGCGTCGGCGGCACCGAGACGGTCAAGGTCAACGTCCGCCTCATCGCCGCCACCAACAAGGACCTCCACGCCCTCGTCCAGCAGGGGAAGTTCCGCGAGGACCTCTTCTACCGCCTCTACGTCTTCCCCATCTACGTGCCGCCCCTGCGCAACCGCAAGGCCGACACCATGCTCCTGGCCGACCATTTCCTGCAAAAGTATTCGGCCGAAAACGGCAAGAACGTCCGCCGCCTCTCCACCGCCGCCATCGACATGCTGATGGCCTACCACTGGCCCGGCAACGTCCGCGAACTGGAAAACTGCATCGAGCGCGCCGTGCTCGTCGCCGAGGACGATGTCATCCACCCCAGCCACCTGCCGCCCACCCTCCAGACCGCGGAAGCCACCGGCCACGCCCGCCCCATGGCCGGCGGCCTCAAGGCGCTGGTCGAATCCTACGAGCGCGACCTGATCTGCGACGCCCTCAAGTCCGCCCGCGGCAACATCGCCGCCGCCGCCCGCGCCCTGGAGACGACCCAGCGCATCCTCGGCTACAAGGTCAAGCACCACGGGGTCAACCCCCGCCGCTTCGCCAGTTGACTGGCGACGGGCGTTGCCGGTGGCGACGGGCGGCCCGCCTGAACCGTGGCACAGACATTTTTGCCGGTGCGGACGGAGATGGCTTGGCCGGTTGCAAGGGCGGGGGCCGGCGCTACATTTGACTGCAACGTTGCAGCCAAGGCCGCCACCACCACCGCGGCAACCCCGGAACCCACAACCATGCCCCGCCTCACCCGCAACTTCCTCGCCACCCACCCGCCCCTCCCCGCCACCCTCGAATGCGCCCCCCTGGAACCACCCCCGCCTGTCCGGATCCTCCAGTTCGGCGAAGGCAATTTCCTCCGCGCCTTCGTGGACTGGATGGTGGACATCCTCAACGGCCGCGGCCTCTTCACCGGCGCCATCCAGGTGGTGCAGCCGATCCGCCAGGGGCTCGTCCCCCTCCTCAACGGCCAGGACGGCCTCTACACCCTGCTGCTGCGCGGAATCCAGGACGGCCAGACCGTGGAAAGCCGGCGGCTCGTCACCAGCATCCGCGGCGGCCTCAACCCTTACGAGGACTGGGCTGGCTTCCTCGCCGCGGCACGCAACCCCGACCTGCGCTTCGTCTTCTCCAACACCACCGAGGCCGGCATCGCCTACCAGGCGGAACCCGCCCCCCGGGACGCCTGCCCCGAAAGCTTCCCCGCCAAGCTCGCCGCCCTGCTGCGCGAACGCTTCCAGGCCTTTGCCGGCGCCCCGGAAAAAGGGCTGGTCGTCCTCCCCTGCGAACTGATCGAGAAAAATGGCGCCACCCTGCGCGAGGCCGTCCGCCGCCAGCTCCAGGCCTGGGGGGCCGCCACCGACCTCCGCGCCTGGGTGGAACGCCACTGCCTCTTCTGCAACACCCTGGTCGACCGCATCGTCCCCGGCTACCCCAAAACCGAAGCCGCCGCCATCACGGCAGCCCTCGGCTATGAGGACGCCCTCCTCGACACCGGCGAAATCTTCCACCTCTGGGTCATCGAAGGCCCGGCCAGCCTGGCCGCCGAACTCCCCTTCCACCAAGCCGGGCTCAACGTGGTCTGGACGGACGACCTGACCCCCTACCGCACCCGCAAGGTCCGCGTCCTCAACGGCGCCCACACCGCCAACGTCCTCGCCGCCTTCCTCGCCGGCCTCGACACCGTCGGCGAGATGATGGCCGACCCGCTCTTCGGAAAACTCGTCCGCGACTCCGTGTTCGCGGAAATCCTGCCGGGGCTGCAAATGGCCGCCGCCGACAAGGCCGCCTACGCCGAAGCCGTCCTCGAACGCTTCCGCAACCCCTTCATCCGCCACGAACTGCTCGCCATCAGCCTCAACTCCGTCGCCAAATGGAAGGTGCGCGTCCTCCCCTCCCTGGCCGACTTCCTGACGGCGCGGCAACGGCTGCCGCCGCGCCTGGCCTTCTCCCTCGCGGCGCTGATCGCCTTCTACCGCGGCGAACCCGCCGGCGAGCGCGAACTCCGCGGCCTCCGCAACGGCAAACCCTACCCGATCCGCGACGACCAGCCCGTGCTCGACTTCTTCACCACCGCCTGGCGCGCCCAGGCCGCCACCGGCGACGCCACCGCCCTGGCCAAGGCCGTCCTTGGCCACATTCCCTTCTGGGGGCAGGACCTCAACGCCCTTCCCGGCCTCACCGCCGCCGTGGCGTCTCATCTTTGCGAATTTTTGGAGTATGGTATGGGTAGGGCGAGCCGACGACTGCTGGAACTCTGAACCGCTCCCGGAGCACCGAAGGAGGCGATCCCCATGCAAATCCTTACCATGCACATCCAGCCCAGCGACAACGTCGTCGTCGCCGTCAAGCCGCTGGCCGCTGGAACCAAGCTGGAGGTCGGGGGGCATGCCGTCCAGCTCCGGGAAGCGATCGCCCCCGGCCACAAGTTCGCCCTCGCGGACATCCCCGAAGGCGGCCAGATCATCAAATACGGCCATCCCATTGGCCAGGCCACCCGCCCCGTCGCCGCCGGCGACTGGGTGCATGTCCACAATGTCCGCACCCTGCTCAGCGGGCCGCTGGAATACGAATACCGCCCCAAGCTGATCCCGGGCCCGGCAGCCGGCACCAAGCTCAAGCCACAATCCTTCAACGGCTTCCGGCGCAGCGACGGCAGCGTCGGGGTGCGCAACGAAATCTGGCTGATCCCGCTGGTGGGCTGCGCCAACGGCCTGGCGGAAAAGGTCGCCATGCACTGGAAGCAGTTGCTCAAGGCCGAGCCGCGCCCCGCCGTGGACGGCATCTTCAGCTTCCCCCATCCCTATGGCTGCTCCCAGCTCGGCGACGACCACCTCAACACCCAGCGCATCCTCGCCGGCCTCGCCAAGCATCCCAACGCCGGCGGCGTCCTCCTCATCAGCCTCGGCTGCGAAAACAACACCCTCGACTCCTTCCGCCAGGTGCTGGGCGACCTCGACCCCCACCGCTACCGCTTCATGACCATGCAGGAAGTGGGCGACGAGTTCACCACCGCCAACCACTACGTCAGCGAACTCCTCGACCATGCCAGCGCCTGCACCCGCGAACCCGTCCCCGTCTCCGAACTGCGCATCGGCCTCAAGTGCGGCGCCTCCGACGCCTTCTCCGGGCTCACCGGCAACCCCCTCCTGGGCGCCTTCAGCGACCTGCTGGTCGCCCAAGGCGGCGCCACCGTGCTCACCGAAGTGCCCGAGATGTTCGGCGCCGAACACCTGCTCATGGAACGGGCCACCCACCGCGGGATCTTCGAGAAATGCGTCGCGATGATCAACGGCTTCAAGGCGTATTTCCTCCGCCACCAGCAGGCCGTCTACGAAAACCCCTCCCCCGGCAACAAGGCGGGCGGCATCTCCACCCTCGAGGAGAAGTCGCTGGGCTGCATCCAGAAAGGCGGCACCAGCGCCGTCACCGACGTGGTCGAATACGGCGGCCAGATCGTCACCCCGGGGCTGAACCTGCTCAACGGCCCCGGCAACGACATCGTCGCCGTCACCGCCCTCGCCGCCGCCGGCGTCCACCTGATCCTCTTCACCACCGGCCGCGGCACCCCCCTCGGCAGCCCCGCCCCGACCATCAAGGTCTCCACCACCAGCGAACTCGCCCAGCGCAAACTGGGCTGGATCGACTTCGACGCCGGACCGCTGCTCGACAGCGAGACCATGCCCGACATGGCCAACCGCTTCTTCGCCTATGTCCTCGACGTCGCCTCCGGCCGCCGCACCCGCAACGAAGAGAACGGCTTCCGCGAAATCGCCATCTTCAAGGACGGCGTGACCCTCTGAGCCGCGCCCGCCCCCCACCAGCCGCTGTCGCCGCCCGCCCGCCACCACCGCGGCCAAGCCGGCGCGCCAGCGGCCTTCCGCACCCCCACGACACCACCCAGGACACCCCCACGATGCACCAGCTCCCCCTCAGGCCCGCCGCTGATTGCCGCTGGGACCAAGTCTCCCTCGGCGAAGTCATGCTCCGCCTCGACCCCGGCGACGGCCGCATCCACACCGCCCGCACCTTCCAGGCCTGGGAAGGCGGCGGCGAATACAACGTCGCCCGCGGCCTCCGCCGCTGCTTCGGCCTCCGCACCGCCGTCGTCACCGCCATCGCCGACAACCCCGTCGGCCGCCTCCTGGAGGACCTCATCCTCCAAGGCGGCGTGGACATGTCCCACGTCAAATGGGTGCCCTACGACGGCATCGGCCGCAACGTCCGCGTCGGCCTCAACTTCACCGAACGCGGCTTCGGCGTCCGCGGCGCCGTCGGCTGCTCCGACCGCGGCCACACCGCCGTCAGCCAGCTCAAGCCGGGAGACATCGCCTGGAACCGGATCTTCAAGGACGAAGGCGCCCGCTGGTTCCACTGCGGCGGCATCTTCGCCGCCCTCGGCGAACACACCCCCGACGTCGCCATCGAGGCCATGGAATGCGCCAAGGCCAACGGCACCATCGTCAGCTACGACCTCAACTACCGCCCCAGTCTCTGGAAGGCCATCGGCGGCACCCCGCGCGCCATGGCGGTCAACCGCCGCATCGCCAAGCTGGTGGATGTCATGATCGGCAACGAGGAGGACTTCACCGCCGCCCTCGGATTCCAGGTCGAAGGCCTCGGCGAACATTGCACCGGCCTCGACCCCGCCAACTTCCAGCAGATGATCCGCCAGGCCGTCGCCGCCTACCCCAACTTCAAGGCCGTCGCCACCACCCTGCGCGAAGTCCGCAGCGCCACCAGCAACGACTGGGGCGCCATCCTCTACCACGACGGCCAGTTCCATGAGGCGACCCGCCGCCCGGGCCTCGAAATCTTCGACCGCGTCGGCGGCGGCGACTCCTTCGCCTCCGGCCTCATCTACGGCTTCCTCGCCGGCCTCGGCCCCCAGCAGGCCGTCGAATACGGCGCCGCCCACGGCGCCCTGGCCATGACCACCCCCGGCGACACCACCATGGCCACCCTCAAGGAAGTCGAAGCCCTCGCCAAGGGCGGCTCCGCCCGCGTCCAACGCTGACCCAGAGCGTGGCCCAGCCATTCCTGCCGGTGTTTCGGCATGGGCAAAAATCCCGTTGCCACCCCCCCGGCCGGGCCGGCGCCGACCTTGTTGGCCCGGCACCCGACAGACACGGACAGCGGTTACGAGAACGAGGACGAGGAAGGCAGAAGCCAACAAAGCGCTGGAGAGGGACGCCCCTCATCCGGGCGATCCATGGCAGGGGAAGATCACCGTCGTTCGGACTGCGTGCCCTTCGTGACTTAGTGGTGAAGCTGCGCCTTGATCTCATCGTAAATCCGGCGGCTCAGCGCTTCATCCCCAAAGACGCCAACCCGGATCGCCACGTCGCTCTCCGCCTTCCCCGCCGCCTTGGCCGTGACTGTGACCTTCTTGTCGGTCGCCGTCCGCCCAACCACCTCCGCATCCAGGGCGGAGGCGCCCGCCGAAATCTTGCGGATCTCCAGGACTTCGAACGCCTTCACGGCGGCCTTCTCGACCCCCCGCGGCTCGGCCTCCATCCGGCCCCGCATCTCCCCCTTGACGTAAGCCACCCCGGCGGCGCCCGCGCCGGCGGCGGCCCCCGCCACGAAGAGCACGCACCCCGGCGCCGCCAGCAGCCCGCCTGCCAAGGCCATCACCAATGCCAGCCAGTGGCCATTCCCAATCCTGCGCTTCGCAACCATTTGCCACCTCCTTGCGTCATTCTTCGCCTGCCGCCAACGCCGCCGGCAGGCAACCCGCCGCCAGCCGCTGCACCCACATTCTAACCCGCCGGCCGGACTTTTGCCACCATCGCTGTCGCCGGGGCCGCCGCCCCGAACAGCTCGGCGCCGATGAGCGCGGTGAAGAAGGAGCCGGTGAAGAGCAGCGCCGCCCCGCCGGGTAGCTGCTCCGCCCGAACCAGTTCCGGCAGCGTCCGGTGCGGGCTCCCGGCGGCCGCCGCCAACCGTTGCAGCGCCGGCAGCTCGGAACCCTTGCCGGGATTGCGCGGATGCGTCAGCACGAACTCCGCGGCCACCGGTTGCAATTCCCGGAAAATCCCCGCCACATCCTTGCCCTGGACGACCCCGAGCACAACCGTGAAACGGACGCCGGGGAAGGCCGCCGCCAGCGCCGCGGCCAACCGCCGTGCGGAGTCCGCATTGTGCGCGGCGTCAATCACCACCGGCGGCGTGCGGCGCAGCAGTTGGAACCGCCCCGGCAGCGGCGGCAGCTCGAACCGGGCCGGCTCGGCCCGGATCCCCAGCACGTCGAGCACGGCCAGCGCCGTGCGGAAATTCTCCTGGAGGAAATCCGGCAGGGCCAGCACCGCCGGCCAGGCGTCCAAGGGGCGTTCCTGGTCGGCCGTGCGGAGTCCGCAGCCCAGGCGGCGCGCCGCTTCCGCGACCACCGTCTCCGCCTCCGGATAGGGTTGGCGCCCAAGCACGGCGGGAACCCCTGGCTTGAGGATGCCGGCCTTCTGCGCCGCGATCGCCGCGATCGTGTCCCCCAAAAGCTGGGTGTGGTCGAAGCTGATGGCCGTGATCACGCAGCATTCCGGCCGCGGCACATAGTTGGTCGAATCCAGCAAGCCGCCAATGCCGGCCTCGAAGACGCACCACTCGCAACGGGCCTCCCGCACCAGTTGCAGCGCCAGCACGGTCATGATCTCGAACAGGGTCGGCGTCAGGCCGGCGGCGCGGATCGCCGCCACCAGCCGCCCCGCGGCGGCCAGCAGCGGCCCGTACGCCACCGGCCGGCCATGCGCCTGGAAGCGTTCCCGCACGCTCAGCAGATGCGGGCTGGTGAAGACGCCGCAGCTCCGCCCCGCCGCCCGCAGCAGCGCATCCAGGAAAAAGCAGGTGGAGCCCTTCCCCTTCGTCCCCGCCACGTGGACGATCCGCAGGGCGCGCTCCGGGTTCCCGGCCAGCCGGGCCAATTCGGCCATCCGCTCCAGCGAATAATGCTGGGCGGTGTGGGCCTGCGCCGTCTGCTTTTCCAGGTCGAAATAAGGGGTGAACAACGCGAAGAACCGCGCTTCATCCCCGGGCGAAAAAGGCTCGCTCATCAGTCGCTCGGGCCGGGCCGCCGTTCACGAATTGCAGGAACAGCCGGGCTCGTCGCAGGGCGGCTCCGCCTCGCCGGCGGGCGCGCCGCCGCACTTGGCTTCGAGCGCGGCCAGCCGCCGCTCCAGCCCTTTGACCAGCTTGCAGCCGGGGCAAACCTTCACCGCCTTCTCGACCAGCGCCTCGACGGTCGTGCGCAACTGATCCTGCGCCTTCTTCGACTCCTCCTCCAGCGCGCTGGCGAACTTGCGCCCCTCCTCCTCGGTCAGCTTGGCCTTTTCCGTAACCTCCTTGGCCAGCGCGTCGGCCTTCTCCTTGGTCATGCTCGCCAGGCCAAGGCCGATGTAGATGCCTTTCTTCAGCAGGTCCAGCATAGTCTCACCTCCGGTTCGCTTCCGGCCCTTCCGCGGCCACCGCCCCATGCGCCGGCCGCGTGTCCCGACGGGCCTCTGATCGCCGTTCATCATGCCTACACTGGATAGGACTATAACCGCCCGAAAAAGTTTCGGCGCGGCGCGGTGGCCGCCGCCGGGCGGTCAGTCCAGGGAGACCGGCCAATGCATGAAGGCCGGGGTTTCGTAGGGATGGGCCTGGCGCAAGCCGGCGATCACGGCCGGCAGGGCGGCTTCCGGGCAAATAACCTCCAGCTTGACCTCCGCCACCGACTCGACAATCCCTTGGCACCCAATCGCCGGGCTGCTCCCCGCCAACGGCCGGAACTGGCCGGTGCCAACGGTCTGCCAGCAGCAGCATTCGTAGTTCCCTAGCCGCCCCGCGCCGCCCCCGAACAGCGCCGCCTTCACTTCCTCGACATGGGTTGCCGGCACATACACGACCATTTGGTGGTAGCGCTCCGCCATCGTACACCTCCGGGATTGCGGCCATGCCGTAGTATAGCCCGCCGCCGGCCCGAACGGAAAGGAATGGCGCCCCCCTCCCCCCAAGTGGCGTTTCCAGCCCCCACTTTTATAGTAGCCAGCTTCCCGCCCCGGGCAAAACCGCCCCCCGAGTCCCCAACACAGGAACCGCGACACGACATGATCTACTCGCACGAAGTCCAGCAGATGTGCTGCGTCAAGAAGGGCTGCGACCACGGCCCGGCCCCCATCCCCGAGGAAGGCAAGTGGGTGCAGGCCAAGGAAATCAAGGACATCTCCGGCCTGACCCACGGCGTCGGCTGGTGCGCCCCGCAGCAGGGCGCCTGCAAGCTCACCCTCAACGTCAAGGCCGGCGTCATCGCGGAATGCCTGGTCGAGACCATCGGCTGCTCCGGCATGACCCATTCCGCCGCCATGGCCGCGGAAATCCTCCCCGGCAAGACCCTCCTGGAAGCGCTGAACACCGACCTGGTGTGCGACGCCATCAACACCGCCATGCGCGAGCTGTTCCTCCAGATCGCCTATGGCCGCACCCAGTCGGCCTTCTCCGAGGGCGGCCTGCCCATCGGCGCCGGCCTTGAAGACCTCGGCAAGGGGCTCCGCTCCCAGGTCGGCACCATGTACGGCACCCAGGCCAAGGGGCCGCGCTACCTGGAGATGGCCGAAGGCTACGTCACCCGGCTCGCCCTCGACGCGGACGGCGAGATCATCGGCTATGAGTTCATCCGCCTGGGCGCCATGCTTGACCTGATCAAGAAGGGCACCGCCGCCGCCGAGGCGCTGAAGAAGGCCACCGGCACCTACGGCCGCTTCGCCGACGCCGCCAAGACCATTGATCCGCGCCACGAATGACCCATCCCACGGAAGGAGTTTCCCATCATGGCTCTCTTTGAATCCTACGACCGCCGCCTGCCGCAGATCCTCGCGGCGCTGAAGAAGCACGGCATCGGCTCCATCGAGGAAGCCGAGGCGATCTGCAAGGGCAAGGGCATTGACCCCTGCAAGATCACCAAGGACATCCAGTCCATCGCCTTCGAGAACGCCGGCTGGGCCTACGTGGTCGGCGCCGCCATCGCCCTGAAGAAGGGCTGCACCAAGGCCGCCGCCGCCGCCGAGGCGATCGGCGAAGGGCTCCAGGCCTTCTGCATCCCCGGCTCCGTCGCCGACGACCGCAAGGTCGGCATCGGCCACGGCAACCTCGCCGCCATGCTGCTGCGCGAGCAGACCCAGTGCTTCTGCTTCCTCGCCGGCCACGAGTCCTTCGCCGCCGCCGAGGGCGCCATCGGCATCGCCAAGTCCGCCAACAAGGTGCGCCAGCAGCCGCTCCGCGTCATCCTCAACGGCCTGGGCAAGGACGCCGCCTACATCATCAGCCGCATCAACGGCTTCACCTACGTCAAGACCCAGTTCAACTACGCCACCGGCGAACTCGCCATCGTCGCCGAGAAGCCCTTCTCCACGGGCGACAAGGCCAAGGTCCGCGTCTATGGCGCCGACGACGTGCGCGAGGGGGTGGCGATCATGTGGAAGGAAGGGGTGGACGTCTCGATCACCGGCAACTCCACCAATCCGACCCGCTTCCAGCACCCGGTCGCCGGCACCTACAAGAAGGAATGCGTCGAGAAGGGCCGCCGCTACTTCTCCGTCGCCTCCGGCGGCGGCACCGGCCGCACCCTCCACCCGGACAACATGGCCGCCGGCCCCGCCTCCTACGGCATGACCGACACCATGGGGCGGATGCATTCCGACGCCCAGTTCGCCGGCTCCTCCTCGGTGCCGGCCCACGTCGAAATGATGGGGCTGATCGGCATGGGCAACAACCCGATGGTCGGCGCCACCGTCGCCGTCGCCGTCGCCATCGAGGAAGCGCTGAAGCAGTGAACCCGGAACCGGCCGCCACCGCGCCCGTGGCGGCCGGCGGCAACTGCTAGGCTCGTTTCCCCAGCGGACTCCGCCCCCCCAGGGCCGCGGAGTCCGCTTTTCTTTGGTCAGGCCGGGATGCCGCTGGGGAAGGCGCCGCCGCCAAGGGTTTCGGGGCGGCGGCGCGGCCGGCAGCCACCGGCTGGAGGCAACGCACCTGCTCGCCAATGATCCGGAGGCGGCTCAGGCGCTTGCCGCTTTGCTTGTCCTCCCATTGGTCGAGCTTGAGCCGCCCCTCGATGAACACGGCGGAACCGCGCCGCAGGGAGTTGCCGGCGATTTCGGCCACGGCGCCGAACAGGTCAATGTTGACGAAGCAGGCTTCCGTCTTGGCCGTTCCTTCCCGGTCGTTGAACTGGCGGTTGACGCCGATGCGGAGTTCGCAGGCCCGGCTGCCGGCTGGCAGTTGCTTGCACTCGGGGTCGCACACCAGGTTGCCGGTGATCAGGACCTTGTTCAGATCGTTCATGGCGGTGCCCTTTCCTGGCTGGGAGCATGGCTGGCCGCCGCGCGGGCGGCCGCACCCTTGATGGATGCCAATTAATAATAGCATATATTTCAGGACAGGCAAGTGCCGGCGCCTCTCCCCGTGAAACCCAAGCCCCCTTCGTTCGCCCGGAGCACACGGAATCCACGGAGTCGGAGTCCGGAATGGCAGGTTCCGAGTGGATCGGCGAAAATGCCCCAGGCCAAGCCAAGGTGAAAGGCCAAATGGGGGAAACGAAGAAACCAACGGCAACGGCATTCCTGCCGCAACCCGTTGGTTTCATGCACAAATGAAAATGGGTTGGCCTGCCCGGTGGCGGGGCCGGGCGCGCGAAGTGCTTCGGCGGAACCGGAGGCTTGCTTTCCCCCGGGCGGCAGATACAGTGCCTTCTGCTGGCCCGCCGCGGCGGGAACCGCCGCCCCGTCCGATTCGGCCGGCAAACCCGGAAAAACCGTTGAATAATAAGTTAGCATGATGAGATGAATATCAAGAATCCATCTTGGGTAAAAGTCTCAGTGGCTTGGGCACTCCTCGGTGCAGCCATCCTTTTGGTATATGGCCACATCATGAGTGGGTACTCAGGAACAGTGCCCATCATCGGTGTTGTCCCCGGACCACCGTCACCAGCGGTCAACAGGGCCGTCGGCATTGCACTGTGTGCCTGCCTGCTGGGCATTGCCGCCATGTCAATTCCAGTCCTAATCGCCGGTTCATGGCTGAAACGCATTGTGTGTGCAATCCCCTTTCTCGCTGGCGTTTTGTTTGTCGTCATAATGGTTTACAGTTGCTACAACTGAAGGAAATGCGAACCAAGCACTGCATGGTATTTGTCGCTAGCGCGCCAAAACCATGAGTGCAGACGTTATGTCGCATGAGGATGATCAAAGATAAAGGAGTTGACTGATGAAGACAAAGTTGAAGATGATCTACTGGAAGGGGGAGAAGTTCTGGGTCGGCAAACTGGTTGACCACCCGGAGATTATGACCCAAGGCGAGACCATCGAAGAACTCGAAGAGAACATGCTGGACGCTTTCCGGTTGATGATCCTTGATAATGTTCCGACTGAACACAAGACCAGAGAGATCGTGTTGGCCGTATGAAACGCAAGGAACTCATACGGCGATTGACCGCCGCCGGATGCGTCTTCGTACGAGCAGGCGGACGCCACGATCTATTCGTGAATCCGAAAACGGGCAAGCGGCAACCGGTTCCGCGGCATACTGAGATCGACGAGAACTTGGCCCGCCACATCCTCAAGATATTGACATAACCAGCCGATGCTGCGGACTTCGCTCCGCTCGTCGCAGACCGGCGGCGTTGGGCCGGAAAGATGATACACGTGAATTACCTACAGGCAGACGAGAGCGACATGAGGTTTTGTGGCGGCTAACTTCAAAAGCGATGACAGTTTCTTACGAAAACTGGCGGTGGGAGCTGCCGGGACGAATGCACCGATTGACCGCTTGACCGCACTTGGTTTCAGGCCGATTGAGCTGGAGCGGGGCTCCACCGGCTTCAAGATATGGAAGAAGATCAAGATCAAACGTGTCCGCGTACCCGACATTCTGTGCCTGCAGACAGGCCTGCGTTTTGAATCCAGAGGCAAGACCAAGCCGGAAATCTCGATGTCCCACTCGCTGAAGGACCCTAAGCGCGCATGGGATGCGGGAATGCGGGATGGTGACTTCGTTTCGATCGTCGTCTTCCAGCAGAGCGCCAAGTCACCCATCGACTTGAAACGCATCTCGCCGGTACTGTTCATCAAGGTGAAGGACTTGCGCGACGCATTTGCCCAGAAGCGCGTCTCCATCACCAAGCCGAAGGGGGTCGAAGAAGGCTCGGAAATCCGTGTGGTGTGGCCCTCCGCAATAGCCAAGCAACTGTCAACCGTCTCCGAGGTTTCGGCAAAGCGCATCCAGTTGACGCATCAACCATCTGGTCGCATTCAGACGATCCAGTTGTTTCGCAGTAAGGGAGCGAACACGCTGGAGCCGCAGGTTCGTGTTGGTGACGCAGTTGAAGCCAACCAGATCGTTGCGGCCTCCGTTCCGGTGACAGTCTCAGTGTCCTGCCCGCCCTCGGTCGATGAGGCGTATTTTGTTGCCAAGCTCACCAGTATCAACCTAAGCGAGCGGTATGCTGCCGCCAAGGCATTGCGCTATCGAGGGTACACGAGCGCGCGCGCTGCGCTTGCAGACAGGATTATCCACGCGGAAGAAGACATCTACGTGCAACTCGAAGCAGCCGCAGCGCTCGCGGCGTGTGACCATCCCGAAGGATGGGCATTCATAGAGAGCAAACTGCGTAGTGCAGTTATGGATGTCCCGCTTGAGACTCAACTGGAAACGGTGATTGTAGTCTCGGAAATCCCGAACCCCAGAAGCGAGAACCTACTCATCGATGTCTTGCGAGATGGTAGGCGCGACGAGGAACTCAGGGCAGGAGCGGCCTGGGCACTCGGGCAGTTCGCTACCCGCACTGCCGCAAGTGCTCTCGTTGATACCTTCAACTCAACCGCACTGGATGTGAAGACAGAAGCGGCAAGATCACTTCTCAGGATCACAGGGCCACAAGTTGCTCATGTGGTGGATTTGCTGAAGACGTGCTCGCCAGATCAGAGAGACGGACTTTCTTGGGTACTTGCGCGATCAGGCGGTTTCGACCCGAACGCCGTCCTCGTTGGCGCGGACGATAACCTCAGGAAATGGGTCAGTTACATCGTCGGCCACGGCAGGGATCACCTTGCCGAAGCCGACGTAGGTGCAATATGTAAGTCAGACCCGGAGGTCTATTTCGCGGCAAGTGTCCTGTGGCAGATTCTCGAAAGTTGGGTTGACGGCTTGAGGGAGTTCTAGAATGCGAACTCCGCCGCTATACGTCACACGCTACGGGCGGGCCGTTGTGGGCGATGCTTTGGCTCTCCTCAAGGAAATGGAGGACGAAAGCATCGATCTTGTAGTGACCTCCCCACCGTTTGCCCTGAGGCGGCAGAAATCATACGGCAATGTTGAGGAAACAGAGTATGTAGCTTGGATTACGCCTTTTGGCAGAGAGGTCTTTAGAGTTCTCAAGAAGACCGGGAGTTTTGTCCTTGATCTTGGCGGTGCTTATCGAGCAGGTGTCCCGTCACGCTCGCTTTACAACTTCAGGGTTCTGCTTACCTTCTGCGATACTGTTGGTTTTCACCTAGCCGAGGATTTTTACTGGTTCAATCCAGCCAAGCTGCCATCCCCCATCGAGTGGGTGAACAAGCGCAAGATTCGGGCCAAGGACTCCGTCAATACGGTTTGGTGGTTCAGCAAAACGGATTCTCCGAAAGCCGACGTACGGAAGGTCCTGGCCCCGTACTCCGAGCGGATGAAGAAACTGCTTGAGGATCCCGGGAGTTTCTACAAACCGAAGAAACGCCCATCCGGGCATGACATCAGTGCCGGCTTCGGCAAGGACAACGGCGGTGCCATACCATCGAACCTGCTCACCATCCCCAATACCGACAGCAATTCCAGTTACCTTTGGCTCTGCAAGGAGTTCGGACTGGAACGCCATCCTGCCCGGTTCCCTGTCGAAGTGCCCACATTCTTCATCAAGATGCTGACCGATGAAGGAGACATAGTCTTGGATCTCTTCGGTGGGTCGAATACAACGGGATTTGCCGCAGAAGCGCTTGGTCGCAGATGGCTGACGTTTGACCTAAGCAGAGACTACTTGGCGGCTTCCGCTTTCCGCTTTCTTGAGGGAAGACCCCTTGAGTCTGTCCGTAAGGTTCTTGCGGAACTTGTTTCCGACGACGCAAACGTGACTCTTGAAGATGTATTCTGCAGCTTCAAGAGCGGTAGCAGCACACGGGCATCAAGAGATGACTTGATAGTATCAAGTGATGAAGTTAGGCAAATGGTCTTGTTTGAAGAAAAGGCAGAATACAAGGTCCAACAAACGGGTGCATGCGACGGCGTACCCGCCGCGCATGACCCGTGACGTTGGCAGCGGGAGCTTGCGCTGCCTAGTCAGCGGGAATGGGGGGCGGCGGTGAAGCGCCCCAGCGGCCAGGATTCGATCCGCGGCTGGGCGGCGGCCCGGGCCCGCTCCGCCGGGGTGCTGTAGCCCCACGCCGCAAAGATGAGCCGCACCACCGCGTCCGTGGCGGCCGGCGGCAACTGCTAGGCTCGTTTCCCCAGTGGACTCTGCGCCCCCAGGGCCGCGGAGTCCGCTTTTCTTTGGTCAGGCCTGGCCGCACCAAGCTCGCCCAGGAGCGTCAGCGCCCGCCAACACCACCGGACACTCCGCCACCGCCAACGCCGTCAGCACATTCCCCAACGGCGCGCTGACCTGGATCCCCGCCACCCGGCCACGGACCGCGACGACCGCCTCCCGCGCGATCTCGATCCCGGCCTGCCGCTGCCCCTCCTTCGTCGCCACCGCCGCCATCCGGCTGATGAGCGCGTCCGGAACGGTGACGCCAGGCACTTCATGCTTCAGGAACAGGGCGTTGCGCAGGCTGGCCAGCGGCCAAATCCCGGCGATCACCGGGATCTCCAAGTCCGCAATGGCATCAAGGAAGCGGAAGAGCGGCGCCACCGCGAAGACCGGCTGGGTGATGGCGAACTCCGCGCCGGCCGCCACCTTGGCGCGGAAGCGGCGCACCTCCCGGTCGAAATCCAGGGCACCCGGGTCGGCGCCGACGCCAATCGCCGCCGCCGTGGCCGGCTCGACCACCTGCCCCCCCAAGTCGACGCCACGGTTCAGCCGCGCCTGCAACCCCACCAGCCCGATGGAATCGGTGTCGAACACCCCCGAGGCAAAACTGTAGTTGCCCAGCTTCGGCGGATCGCCGGTGATGAACAGCAGGTTGCGGACTCCGCAGGCGGCACAGGCCAGCAGGTCGGCCTGCAGGCTGATGACGTTGCGGTCGCGGCAGCAGACATGCAGCACGGTGTCGATCCGGGCCCGCTCCTGGAGCCGCAGCGCGGTGACCAGCGGCGACAGCCGGGGCGCCGCCCGCGGCCCGTCGGGGATGTTCACCGCGTCAACCCCCCGCCGGTGGCAGAGTTCCGCCTTCGCCACCACCTCGGCCAGCTCATGGCCGCGGGGCGGCAGCAGCTCCACCGTGGTCACCCACTGCCGGTTGGCCAGCTTCCACCCCAGCCGCGACTTCTCCGCCAGCGGCAGCGGCGCCTTGAGCGGCGCCTCGGCCGGCGGCGTGATCTCCTTGATCTCCAGCCGTTGGCGCGCCAGCGGCTTGATCGCCCGCGCCACCTCGCGGATGTGCTCCGGCGTGGTGCCGCAGCAGCCGCCAACGGCACGGGCGCCAAGCTCCACATAGCGCCGGGCATAGCTCGTCAGGTATTCGGGGGAGCACAGGTAGAGCTGGCGGTTCTCCACCAGCCGCGGCTGGCCAGCGTTGGGCTGGACGACCAGCGGCAGCGCGGTCAGGCGCACCGCCCGCTCCAGCACCGCCAGCAGCCGTTCCGGGCCGGCGCCGCAGTTGAAGCCGAGGGCCGCCGGCGCCGGCAGCCCGGCGGGCAGCGGTGCCAGCAGCCGGCCGAGCGTTTCGGCGATCGTCCGGTCGTCGTCGTCATACGCCGCGAACGACAGCACGAACGGCCGCCCCGCCGCGGCCGCCTGGATCGCCTGGCAGCCCTCCACCGCCGCCTCCCGGTTCGGCAAGGTCTCAAAAAGGATCAAGTCCGCCCCGCCGGCGGCCAGCGCCCCGATCTGCTCGGCCATCATTGCCACCCGCCCGGCGGCGTCCGTGCCGGTGGCCGGCACTGGCCCCACCGAGCCGGCGACCAACAGCCGCCCGCCCGCCGCCGCATCCGCCACGGCGCGCGCCACCGCCGCCGCCGCCCGGTTGATCGCCGCCACCTGCTCGCCGAAGCCATAGCGCCCCAGCGCCAGGCGGTTGGCCCCGTAGGAATTGGTCGTCAGCACGTCCGCCCCCGCCGCGGCGTAGGCCTGGTGGATCTCGCGGACCAGCTCCGGCGAGGAGACGCACAGCTCGTCGAAGCAGCGGTTGGTGAAGACGTGGCGCCGGTACAGCTCGGTGCCCATGGCCCCGTCAAAAACCAGGACGCGATCACGGATGGCGGAAGCGAAATCAGGGGTGGCCATGAGGTCAATGCCCGAAAAGGGGGATGATGGGGTGTGGGATGGTGCGGCTCGGCGGCAACCCCTGTACTATATAGCGCCAGCCGCCCCCTCCCCGGCCCGCCGCAAGCCGTGAGCCGTAGGCCGTGAGCCGGACATTGGGGACGGACACCCCAGTTTCCAGTTTCCCGTGCGCAACGCCCATTGGCGGGAGGGCGCGGGCAAGCTATAGTACGGTTTCATTTTTTCCCGCCACTCCACGCGCCGCGGCGCGCCAACCGAGAAGAGGATGCCCCCATGAAACGGACCTACCAGCCCTCGAAACTGCGCCGGAAGCGCGTCCATGGCTTCCGCACCCGCATGAAGACCAGCGCCGGCCGGGCCATCCTGGCCAACCGCCGGCGCAAAGGCCGCAAGCGTCTGACCGTTTGAGCCAGGAGATGGGCTGGTGACGACGCTTCCGGCGAGCGCAAGCACCCATGAGCCCGCCGGCCAGCCCGGCGCGACGGCCCGGCCCCGCGTCTGGCGCCCCTTCACCCGGGAGAGCCGGCTGCGGAACCGGCAGCAGTTGCAACTGGTCCATGCCGAAGGGAAGAGCCGGGCCGGCCGGTTCGTGGTGGTGAAGGCCTTGCCGGCGCCCGACGGCCAGCCACGGGTGGCGATCATCATCTCCCGCCGGTTCAGCACCTTGGCGGTGGAGCGCAACCGGGCGCGCCGCCTGTTGCGCGAGGCCGTCCGCCAGATGGCTCCGGGAATCCAGCCCTGCTGGTTCCTCTTCCTTCCCCGCCAGCCGATCAAGAAGCAGAAGCTCGCGCCGGTGGCGGCGGAAGTGCTCCATTTCGGTTCCCGGCTGGGCATCTGGCAGCCACCCCCGCCGCCGCCGGAGGCGCCATGAGCCCCCTCCCCCGGCCGCCCACCGGCTGGCGGCGCACCGCGGCCCTGGCCGTGGCGGCGGGGCTGCGCTTCTACCGCTTCGCCCTTTCCCCCTTCAAGCCTCCCTGCTGCCGCTTCACGCCGACCTGTTCCGCCTACGCCCTGGAAGCCGTCCTCCGTTTCGGCGTCATCCGGGGCGGCTGGCTCGCCCTCCGCCGCCTCCTGAAATGCCACCCCTTCTACCGTGGGCCGCTGTGGGATCCCCCACCGCCAGCCGCCCCAGCCCCAAGGACTAGGACTCCCCATGGATAAAAAGAGCCTTGCCGCCATTGCCCTTTGCGTGGTGCTGATCCTGGCCTGGAACCCCTTGCTGCGCCAGCTCGGGCTGCTGCCGGCGCCGGAGCCGCCCGCCAGCGGCCCGGCCGCCGCCGCGACGCCGGCGGAACCGCCCCCGCTGACGACCGCCGCCAGCCAGGCGACCGCAACCGCCGCGGCGCCCGCCGCCGTGGCGCTTGAACCCGCGCCCACAGCAACCGGCGCGGCGGCAACCGGCACGCCGGCCTTCGCCAACCTCGCCGTCCCCGGCTTCTACCAGGCCCACATCGACCTGCGGACGGGGGCCCTGGCCGAAGTCGAGCTGGAGCAGTACCCGAACGACGCCCGGACGGCCGCGATGACGCTCGGCCATGCGGGGCGCGCCGCCGGCGAGATCCGGCTGGCGGGCCAGCCGCTGGCTGGCCAGGGCCCGGCCGTGGTCGTCGAACAGGCCGCCCAGCGGCTGGTGCTCGAACGGCCGCTGGCGGACGGCCTTGTCCTCCGCCAGGAATGGGCCGCGGTTCCGGATCGCCCCTACCAGCTCGCCTACACCGTGCGCTTCCGCAACACCGGCACCGTGCCGCTGGAGCTGAAGCCGATGACGGTGCTGGCGGGGCTCATGGAGCTGCCCGCCGCGCAGGCCAAGGGCGGCTGGGGCGCCCCCGCCGACCTGGCCGCCAGCGTCGCCTTTGCCGGCGAATCGCGGGCGAAGCTGTACAATCCGAAGGGGATCGGCAAGGCCAAGGCGGAGGAGCGGCGGGAGCTGGCCGGCCGGCGCACCGCCTGGGCCGCCGCCCACACCAAGTACTTCCTGGTCGCCATGGCCGGCGAGGCCCCGGCCGCCGGGGCGGAACTGGAAACCGGCAGCGCCGCCGGCGGCGAGCCAGACGCGGGCGAGATCCAGTTCGTGGCGGCGAACCTGCTCCTGCCGCCGGCGACGGTCGCGGCGGGCGGGGAGCTGGCCCAGCGCTTCACGGTCTACGCCGGCCCCAAGGAACTCGCGCGGCTGCGCGCCCTGGGCAACGGCCTCGACTCCGTGCTGCAGATGGACCTGTTCTTCTTCTTCCATCCCCAGTGGATGGGCAGCGTCTCCCGGCTGATCCTGGGCGGCATGCTCTGGGTGCAGCGGCAGATCGGGGCGCCGTGGGCCTATGGCGTCGCCATCATCCTCATCACCGTGCTGGTCAAGTTCCTCTTCTGGCCACTCACCCACTACAGCACGATCTCGATGAAGAAGATGCAGGGGTTGCAGCCGCTGATGGCCGGGCTCAAGGAGAAATACAAGGACAGCCCGCAGCTCATGCAGCAGAAGATCATGGAGCTTTACCGCGAGCACAAGGTCAACCCGCTTGGCGGCTGCCTGCCGATCCTCCTGCAGATCCCGGTCTTCTTCGCCCTGTTCAACGTCTTCCGCGGCGCCATCGAGCTGCGCCAGGCCCCCTTCCTCTGGGTGGCGGACCTCTCGCAGCCCGACACGCTGCCGTTCCTCGCCCACCTGCTGCCCATCCGGCCACTGGCGATCCTCACCGGCGTCACCATGTTCCTGCAACAGAAGCTGACCCCCAGCTCCATGGATCCGGCCCAGGCCAAGATGATGAGCTTCATGACCCTCTTCTTCGCCTTCATCTTCTACGGCATGCCCGCCGGCCTGACGCTCTACTGGACGGTGAACCAGGGGCTGAGCATTGTCCAGACCTTGATCACCTTCCGGCTGGTGCGGCACCTGGTTCCGCCGCACCCCGGGGCGGAACGGCCAGCCTGACCCGGAACGGCTGGCGGCGGACGGAACCTGCATTATCTTCCCGCATTGCATTGACGGAGCCAGAACCAGGAGACGATTCGATGTTGCTCCCTTCAGAGAAGCGGCAGGAGGCGGTGGCCATCCTGCGCCAGATGATTTCCCGGCTCGGGCTGGAGGCGGAAATCACCGATGCCAGCCATGACGACCTCAACATCCTGAACGTGAAGGCCGAGAAGCCCGGCCGGCTGATCGGCCGCAAGGGCATCTACCTCTACAGCCTGGAGCTGCTGCTCAACCGCATCGTCCAGAAGAACGTCGAGGAGTTCGTCCCGATCCGCATCGACATTGACGGCTACCAGCGCGGCGTGCGGGAACGGGCCGCAGAAGGGGAAGCGGCCGAAGGCGCCCCCCACGCGGCGGCGGCGGCGGCCGAACCGGCGGCCGAACCGGCGGCCGAACCGGCGGCGGCGGGGTGGCACTCCCATGAGCCCCATGAGCCCCGGGAGCCCCATGAGCCCCGGGAGCAGCATGAGCCCCGGGAACGGCGCGGCCGCGAGGAGTTTGGCCGGGAGCGCCGCGCCCGCGAAGAGTTCGGCCATGAGCGGCATGGGCGCGAGGAACGCCACGGCGGCGGCCAGCACTCCCCCGAGGAACTGGCCCACCTGGCGCTGGACGTGGCCAAGGAAGTCCGCCTCTGGGGGCAGCCCAAGACCCTCGGCCCCTTCTCCGCCCCCGAGCGCAAGCAGATCCACGAGGCCCTGCGCGACATGGGCGGCATCGAAGCCCTCAGCGGCCCGGACTTGGGCGGCAACCGCAAGGCCATCACCATCCAGGTGGCCAGCGCCGCCCCCAAGCCCGCACCGACGGAGGCGGAAGAGGCATGAGCAATCCGTTCCTTGACGACTTCATGGCGGCCTTCCCGTTCGAGGGGATCACCTTCGACGACGTGTCGTTGGAGACCCAGTACGCCGACTTCCTCCCCTCCGAGACCGACCTGCGCTCCCGCTTCAGCCGCAACGTCGGCCTCAACATCCCCTACGTCAGCGCCGCCATGGACACCGTCACCGAGAGCGGCATGGCCATTGCCATGGCCCGGCTCGGCGGCATCGGCGTCATCCACAAGAACATGACCGCGGAGCGCCAGGCCGCCGAGGTCCGCCGGGTCAAGCATTTCCTCAACGGCCTGATCACCAACCCCGTGGTCTTCCCCAAGACCATGCGGGTCTGCGACCTGCTTGCCGAGAAGGAGAGCCACAAATACCAGTTCACCGGCTTCCCCATCGTTGACGAACACGGCCTGCTGGCCGGCATCCTCACCGCCCGCGACCTCAAGTTCCTCACCGACCTCACCGTCAGCGTCGAGGCGGTCATGACCCGGGAGCTGGTCACCGCCAGCCCCAAGACCTCGATGAAGGAGGCCTACCACCTGATGCTCAAGCACAAGGTGGGCAAGCTGCCGATCGTCGACGCCAATGGCCGCCTCACCGGCCTCTACAGCTTCCAGGACGTGAAGACGCTGCAGCAGAAGCTGGAGCCGACCGTCAACCGCGATGCCCAGCACCAGTTGCGCGTCGCCGCCGCCATCGGCCCCCATGACGAAGAGCGCCTGGACGCCCTGGCCACGGCGGGGGTGGATGTGCTGGTGCTCGACACCGCCCACGGCCATTCCGCGGGAGTCGTCGAAACCGTCAAGCTCATCAAGCGCCGCCACCCCGGCATCGACGTGGTCGCCGGCAACGTCGCCACCGGCGAAGGCGGCCGGGCCTTGGTGGAAGCCGGGGCCGACGCGGTCAAGGTCGGCATCGGGCCCGGCTCGATCTGCACCACCCGCATCGTCGCCGGCGTCGGCACCCCCCAAGTCACCGCCATCTACCGCGTGCGCAAGGCCATCGGCGCCGACGTCCCGGTGATCGCCGACGGCGGCATCGTCTACTCCGGCGACGTCGCCAAGGCCATTGCCGCCGGCGCCGACTGCGTGATGATGGGCTCCGCCCTGGCCGGCACCGAGGAAAGCCCCGGCGAACGGATCCTGCACCAAGGGCGGACCTATGTGGTCTACCGCGGCATGGGCAGCCTGGAGGCGATGCAGAAGAACAAAGGCAGCCGCGAACGCTATGGCCACGAAGAGGTGGACAGCGCCAACAAGCTGGTGCCCCAAGGGATCGAAAGCCTCGTCCCCTACCGCGGCCCGGTCGGCGAGGTGCTCCACCAGTACTCCGGCGGCCTGCGCTTCGCCCTCGGCTATTGCGGCGCCCGGACCCTCCGGGAGTTGCGGGAGCGGGCCCGCTTCGTCCGCATCAGCTACGCTTCCCTGGAGGAAGCCCATCCGCACGACGTGAAGGTGGTCAAGGACGCGCCCAACTACCGGGCAAGTTGAAGCGGGGCAGCCGAACCGGACAGCGTCCGACAAGGCCATCATTTCAGGGCTAAATTCGGCGGCTGGCTTGATTTCCGGACCTTCAGATTTTATTCTATCACCGTTTTGTACGTTTGGCATTCAGGCAACGGTGGAACCAGGCGAGGGTGTGTTATGCTGAAACGTCTCTGGCTGATGATCGCGGCCGTGATGGTGTTCGGGGCGACGGTGGGCGCGGAGCGGGCCGCGGCCCAGGCGGCCGGCATTGCCGGCTTCCAGATCCGCAAGACTGACTCCCGGCGAATCCGGCCGCCGGACATCAAGGCCACCGACGGCCGCGCCCGCAACCGCGCCGACTGGTGGCTGCTGCAAGTCGAATACGACACCGCCGGCGGCCGGACAACCCCCGGCAGCCGCAGCACCTGGCAGGACGAGATCACCCTCGACCTGACGATCCTGGCGCCGGCGCCGGTGAAGGGCGCCCGCGGCATCCTGATGAAGCGCTCCGTCACCTACATCGACGTCGAGGACCGTTCCGAACCGCACGTGGCGGACTTCTACATCCGCCCCGGCTTCCTCGAGCGCCACCTCAAGAACGTCTCCTACCGGGATGTCCAGTTCTATGTGGAGCTGAAGGCCAAGGATCGGCTGGTGGCCCGCCATGACAGCGCCAACGGCCGCGCCGGCCAATGGTGGATTGTCGACGAACGGCGGGTGGCCCCCTTCAACGAGGAGCTGCTGACCCGCGACCAGACCCCCTTCGCCCCCTACGACTACGACTTCTACGAACAGATCAAGCCCGGCCCCGCCGGCGGCCGGTGACGCCGGTCCCGCCAAGCCCCCCCCCTCACCTCACCTGACCGAGAAGTGAACGGATACACTCATGGCGCGTACGGAAAAGGTTTTGGCTCTGGACATCGGCGCGGCCAGCATCAAGGCCGGCGAGTTCGAATACGGTGCTGGCGGGGCGGTCACCTTGACGGGGTTTGCCGTCAAGGAATACGATGACGCCCTCGCCGAGGCCGAGCGCTCCGCGGCGATTGGCCGCGCCATCCATGCCCTGCTGGTCGAGGAGGGCTTCACCGCCCGCAAGGTCATGCTCTCCATCTCGGGGCAGTCCGCCTTCATCCGCTTCGTGAAGCTGCCGCTGGTCTCCGAGGACGAACGGCGCGTCCGCCAGATCGTCGAGTTCGAGGCCCGCCAGAACGTCCCCTTCCCAATGGCGGAAGTGATTTGGGACTACCAGCTCATCGCCTCCCCCGACACGGGCGAGATGGATGTGATGTTCGTCGTCATCAAGAACGAGATCGTCGAGCACCTCACCGACATCGTGGCCAAGCTGGGGCTGGAACCGGTGGTGGTGGACATCGCCCCGGTCGCCGGGTACAATGCCGCCCGCGCCAACCATGTGGGGGACGACGAATGCTCGGTGATCCTCAACATCGGCTCCCGGAGCTGCAACCTCCTCTTCGCCGACAAGACCCGCTTCTTCGCCCGCACCATCCCCATTGCCGGCCATGCCATCACCCAGCAGATCGCCAAGGAGTTCAACATCGGCCTGGCCGAGGCGGAGGAAATGAAGCGCCGGCACGGCTTCGTCGCCTTGGGCGGCGCCTTCGAGGAGCCCGAGTCGGCCGTGGCCGCCACCGTCTCCAAGATCGTCCGCAGCGTGATGGCCCGGCTCCATGGCGAGATCAACCGCTCGATCACCGTCTACCGTTCCCAGCAGAAGGGGAACCGGCCGACCCGCATGTACTTGGCCGGCGGCAGCTCGATCATGGGCTACACCGACCGCTTCTTCCGGGAAGCCTGCGACGTTGAAGTCTCCTACCTCAACCCCTTCCAGGTCGTCGCCATCGGCCCCGCCATCAATGTCAAGAAACTGGAGGAGGCCGCCCATGTCTTCAGCGAAGTGGTGGGCTTGGGGCTGCGCTACCGGGTGCAATGCCCGGTGGAAATCTCCCTGGTCCCGGAAACCATCCGCAAGATCCAGGCCTTCAATCACAAGAAGCCGTACCTGGCGGCGGCCGCCGCGGCCGCCGTGGCCGGGGTCGGACTCTGGGGGTTGGGCGTCCGCGCCGAACGCGCCCGCTTTGACGCGGTGCTGGAGCGTTACAGCCAGCCCATGCAGCAGCGGAAGGAGCTGGAGCAGGAGATCAAGCAGGGGCAGGATCGCACCGCCGCCGCCATCGCGGCCAGCGAGACCCTCAAGGCCGTCTTCCAGCAGCGCCGCCAGTTGCCCCAGGTGCTCAACGCCTTGCAGGAATTGCGCCCCGCCGGCCTCTGGCTGACGCGCCTCACCCCCATCTATGAAGGCGGCGCGCCAACGCCGGCCAGCGGCACCCCCTCAGCCCCGCCCCAGGGCTTCGGCGGCTTCCCGGGCGGGCCCCAGGGGTTCGGCGGCTTCCCAGGCGCCCCATCCATGCCGGAACCGGGGCGGGCCCCGGCCGGCGCCGCCAGCCCGCTGGCCGGCACCTTCACGATCATCGGCTTCGAACTGCAAGGGCACAGCGTCACCGTGAAGCCCCAGCCGGACGCCGCCAGCGCCCCCGGCGCCCCCCAGCACAGCGCGGTCTCGCCGGAAGGGCTCTACATCGAAAGCCTCCGCAACCATCCGCTGTTCAACAGCGACCGGAAGCTGACGGACATCACCTCCTACCTGCAATCGACCAGCGTCCCCAACCTGTTCGGATTTGCGATGCGGATCCATTTGAAGCAACCCATCCAAGTGAAGCGCTGACCGCGGCGGACGCCACAACCCCAAAGGTGATGACAGCCCTATGGAGTTCCTGAAACGGAATATCGGATTATGCCTCTTCCTGGTGGCGGCCGCCGTGATTTTCGCGGTGCTGGCCTTCCTAGGCGGCATCCAGCAACGGCAGCTCGCGGGGAAGCGGCTGAAACTCGCCGAACTCGTCAGCGAAATGGATCGCCTGCGCCAGTCCAAGCTGGCGATCAGCGCCGAAAACCTGGCGGTCGCCACCCAAAACCAGAAGGTCGCCACCCACGCCTTCCAGACCTTCCAGGGGACGCTCCATGCCAAGTATGGCTTCCCCGAGGAACGGATGCTGGGGACGCTGCGCACCAAGAACGAAGTGGCCGCCGGCCTCACCTATCTGGACGGTGAATTGAAGAAGCGGGGGATCAAGCTCGGCGAGAATTGGGGCGACTTCTCCTTGGGCGCCGTCCGCACGGAGGCGATTCCCAGCGAAACCGAGGTGCCGCTGCTGATGAAGCAATACCGGATTGTCGAGGCCGTCGCCAACCTGGTGCTGCGCAATCAGGGCATCGCCCAGTTGAACCGGGTTGCCCAGCTTTCCCCCAACCTCCAACCGCTGCCAGGCCAACTTCATGATACGACCCCACTGGAAATCAAGGTCATGGGCAGCTATCCCGGCGTCGCCCTGTTCGTCAACCAGTTGCAGGGGGATGCCAACCGGGCCTTCTTCGTCCTGCGCTCCCTTGACTTGCAGGCCGTGGACCAGGCCGCCAACAACACCCTGCCCGAGTTCAAGCCGCCCGTGAAGGAGGATGCGCGCCCGCGCCCCGGCAGCAGCCCCCAACCGCCCCGCCCAGCCGCCCGGAAAACCTCCGGCGCCCTGGGGCCGGAGGACGCCGGAACCGGCACGCGGCTGCTCGAACTGAGCAAGGAAGAACGGGTGGTGTTCAACCCGCACGAGGTCTCCGCCACCCTGGTGGTGGACTACATCGAATTCAAGAAACCGGCAGAGGAGAGGTAACCCCTTGGAATTCTTGAAGAGACATTACGAGAAGGTCGTGCTCGGGCTGTTTCTCGTCGCCATGCTCGGACTCTGCGTGCTGGTCTGGCGCAACCTCGGGGCCACCGACGCCAAGGTCACCGGCGCCACCGGCAGCCTGGGTTCCGATTTCCAGCGCAAGAGGCCGTTCACGCCGCTGGATCCGGCCGCCTTGGACAACAGCGCGCTGCTGGCCGACAAAAGCCATTTCTGGAACCCCGCCACCGATCCCACCGCCGGCGGCCTTTTCGACCCCTACCGCTACATCCGCTGCGCCAATGCCGCCTGCGCCTACCTCGTCCCCATCGAGTACGCCATCTGCCCCGATTGCGGCACCCCCCAGGGCGAAGAAAAGGCGGGGACCATCCCCGCCGGCCTCGACAGTGACGGCGACGGCATCCCCGACGAGGTCGAGGCGAAGCACGCCTTCCTCGACCCCCAGAACCCCGAGGACGCCTGGGGCGACTCCGACAACGACGGCTTCACCAACCTCGAGGAATACAAGGCCGGCACCGACCTGGCCCTGGCCACCTCCCGCCCCCCCCTCGCCAGCCGCCTCCGCTGGCTCCACATCCGCCAGACCCCGCTGGACATCGTCTTCCGCAAGATGATGCGCACCGGCGAGAACGTGGAGAACTGGCAATTCCAGTTCGAGGTCGGCGGCAAAACCCGCTGGGGCCAGCTCGGCCAGATGATCGAAGGCAGCGACTACAAGCTGGTGGAAGTCAAGCCCAACGTCCGGGAAGTCCCCCATCCCACCATCCGCGGCGCCAAGCTGACCATTGATCAATCGGCAGTCGTGGTCCAGAAGGAAGGGGAGGAGTCGCACCCCCTGGGCATCAACCAAGTCGCCTTTGCGGCGGGGTCGCTGGTGGATTTCGCCTTCATCCGCAATCCGGCCGATCCTAGCCAGACCGAACGGCTCGGCGAACTGAAGGCGGGCTCCCGGATCGATTTGCGGCTCGGCAGTGCGCCGGTGGAGACGGTGGTCGTCAAAGGCGTGGAGCCGCCGACGGTCATTGTCCAGACGCTCAAGGCGGACGGGACGCCCGGCCCCGAGGCCCGGATCCCGCGGCTCGACCCCGCCCGGGACTACCGGGCGGCGGCCCGCCGGGGGATCTTCACCAATCCGCTGCCCGCAATGCCGTAAGGCCCCAAACGTTTTCCCGATTGTTGTATTGTCCCTTTCACGCGGTAAAGTGTGAAACTTGTTAAGCATGACTCGCCAGCCATCCTTCAGGAGAAAACCGATGCAAAACCAGCGTGCGTGGATTCGCCACTTGGTCGTCTGCTCCCTCACCGGGGCGGCGTCTCTTCTCTTCCTTGCCTTGCCCGTCGCCCAAGCGCAAGAGGAAGCCGCCGCCGCCGTGACGCCGGAACCGGCCGCCGCTCCTGAAGCCGAAGCCCCCGCCGCGCCGGCCGCGGAAGCCGCCCCTGAAGCCGAGGCCGCCGAAGCGCCGGCCGCGGAAGCCGCCGTTCCCGCCGCCGCCGAGGCCCCCAAGCCCGAAGTTGCCGAACCCGCCACAGCCCCCGCCGCCGCCGAAACGGTCGCGCCCGCGATGGGCGAACCCACCGCCGCCGCTTCCGTGGTGGAACAGGAATCGCAGCGGGAACGGATCCAGCGGGAGGAGCAGCGGCTCAAGGCCCAGCAGCTCGAAACCGAGGCCGCCAAGGCCCTCCGCGCCGGCCAGTACAAGGATGCCCTGGAAAAGTATGCCCAGGCGGACGCCGCCTGGTCCAAGGTCAGCAGCAGCGACAAGGCGGTCCTCGCCCGGCACGGCAAGATCGTCGAAGCCAAGGGTGACGTCTACGCGGCCTGGGCCGACGACCTGGAGCGGCAGGGGGAAAAGTTCGCCGACGAAGGCAAGTACGACGAAGCGATCCGCCGCTGCGACGAGGCCGCAAAGGCCAATCCGAAAATGCAGACGGAGATGGACGCGCGGATCAAGGAGATGTTCGCCGCCAAGCGCGACATCAAGTTCCGCGCCGCGACCGCCGAAGCCTACATCGACCCGGAAAAGCCGGAGCGCGAGACCAGCCTCGAGACCATGGTCGAACAGGGCAAGGTGCTGATGGCCAACCGCCGCTACAGCGACGCCCGCGACATGTTCGAGCGCGTCCTGCTCCGCGACCCCTACCACCCCACCGCCACCCGCGCCCTGCGCCAGCTCTACGTCAAGATGGAAGAGGCCGGCGACGCCCGCCGCGAAACCACGATCAAGGAGCGCATGGCCAAGACCCGCTGGTCCTGGGTCGAGCCGGTGCCGGTGCCGCGCGCCCAGCCCGAAGGGCCGGGGCTCGAGGGCGTCGGCAAGCTCTCCGGCATCCGCGCCAAGCTCCAGACCATCATCGTCCCGTCGCTCGAATTCGAGGAGGCCACCATCCCGCAAGTGGTCGCCTATCTCCGCAAGATGAGCAAGGACTATGACAAGGAGACCGGCGAAGGCGTCAACATCATCTTCCACCAGGAAACCGCCCCCGCCGGCACCGCCCCCCGCCTGGAACCCGCCGCCCCCGCCCCCGCCCCCGAGTTTGGCGCTGAACCCGGAGTCGGCTTTGGCGAATTGGAGCCCGCCCCCGCCCCCGCGGCAATGGCGGCGCTGCCCCCCGTCACCAGCCGCACCGTCACCATGAGCATCACCAACGTCCCGCTCGGCTCGGCGCTGCAGTATGTCTGCCAGGCGGCCGGCCTGAAGTACCGCATCGAAACCCACGCCGTGGTGATCGCCGACAAGAGCGTCGAGCTGGATCCCATGGAGACCCGCTTCTTCCCGATCGAGCCCGGCGTGATCGAGGTCTTCGCCCAGAAAACCACCGCCACGGGGCTCGGCGGCCTCGGCGGTGAAGCCGCCCAGGAAGTCGGCGGCGGCGGCGGCGAAGGGATGGTGAACGACAGCGCCCGCCTGATGGGATTCTTCAGCGGCATGGGCGTCGAGTTCCCCCGTGGCGCCAGCGTCTCCTTCAACCCCCGCACCAGCAAGCTGGTCGTGCGCAACACCCCCGAGCAGTTGCGCAAGTTCGAGGATCTCATGCTGGAAGTCAACACCCCCACCCCACAGGTGACGATCGAGGCGAAGTTCGTCGAGGTCTCCATGAAGAACCTCGACATGTTCGGTTTCCAGTGGACCCTGAACAACAACATCGGAAGCTCCAGCGTCCCCGGATCGGCAATCGACCCGATCACCGGTAACCCCGTGCTGGTCCCGTTCGCCGAGACCGGCAAGCTCATCCGCGGCACCACCACCGGCGTCATGAACCCCAGCACCATCACCTCCGGCCTGCGCAGCGCGACCACCGGCCTCGGCCTCCCCACCTCCTTGGCCACTTCCATCCTCAACGGCCGCGCCATCATCGGCGACGCCGACTTCTCGGTGGTCATGGACGCCCTCAGCCAGAGCGGCTCGGCCGACATCCTCTCCGCGCCCAAGGTCACCACCATCAGCGGCAAGACCGCCGTCCTGCGCAAGGCCAAGCGCCAGAGGTTCGTCTCCTCCTGGGAAAACCCGGACGTCAACGTCGGTGGTGGAACCGGCACTGGTACGACAGTCGTTGAACTCCCCGCCGCCGAACCGCAGTTTGACGACGAGGCCACCGACGTCGGCGTGATCCTCACCGTCACCCCGGTCGTCGGCGCCGACAAGTACTCCATCAGCCTCGAACTGAAGCCGGAAGTCCGCGAGTTCCTCGGCTATGACACCTCCCTGAACAGCCCTCGCCGGATAAATTCGGAGACTGGTGCGGTGGAGAGTGAGTGGCTCTACAACATGCCGATCTTCGACGAACGCACCGTCGAGACCAACGTGATCGTCTGGGACGGCGAGACCGTCGTCCTCGGCGGCTTCATCGGCGAGCGGGAGACCACCTACAAGGACAAGGTGCCGCTCCTCGGCGACCTCCCCCTCATCGGCCGCCTCTTCCACTCCTCCGGCAAGAACAAGGAGAAATACAACCTCCTGATCTTCGTCACGCCGCGCCTGGTCTATCCCTCCGGCCTGCCGATGCGCAGCAGCGAAGTCCGCGGAATCCCCGACTTCCGCTACTGATCCGCGGCTGGACGCCGCCCCACCCACCACCCAAGCCGGGAGGCCCCCGCCTCCCGGCTTTTTTGTGGCTATGGTACGCGCATGCCCGTGTTTCTCGCACCATGGCTCCTGTTGGCGGCGGCGGCGGCGCTGGTCCCCGTCGGCCTGCACCTGCTCTGGCGGCGCAAGCCGCGGGCGGTGCCGTTCAGCACGCTCCGTTTCCTGCGGGAGGCGGTGGTGCGCACCCGCCACTCCCGCCGGCTGACCCAACTGCTGCTGCTGAGCTTGCGGGTGCTCATCCTGCTCTGCCTCGCCTTGGCCTTCGCCCAGCCCAAACTGGCCTTGCCCCGGGCCGGCGGCGGCGGCGGCCAGCAGCGAACCGCCCTGATCATCCTGGACGCCAGCGCCAGCATGCAGTTCCGCCACGGCGCCGAAAGCGCCTTCGACCTGGCCCGGCAGCGGGCGGAAACCGTGCTCGCCTCCCTGGGCGAGTCCGACAAGGCGGCCCTTCTCGTCCCGGGCCTGCCCGAACCGGCCGTCGTGCTCCCCCCCACCGCCGACAAGGCCAAGCTCCGCGCCGCCTTGGCCGCCCTCGCCCCCGGCCAGATCCAGGCCGATTTCGCCACCTCCCTCGCCAACTGGCTGGAGACACCCCCGGCCGGGCTGGAGCCGCGTGACCTGGAAATCCATGTCTGCAGCGATTTCCAGCAAAGCTCCTGGCCCCTGGATCGGCTGCCAACCCTGGCGGAACGGCTGCGCCGCCGGCAGCCGCTGCTCTTCCTCAACCAGGTCCGGCCGGAGGCAATTGCCAACGCCGGCATCCGCCAAGCCAGCTTCCAGCCCGCCGCCGCCTTCGCCGCCGAACCGGTCCGGGCAACCGTCCAGATCGCGACCACCCCGGACTGGGACGGCACGGTGAGCGCCACCCTGCTGTTCAACGGCAGCGAACAGGACACGCGCCCCGCGCCCCCCGCACCGCCAGGGGAACGGCAAACCCTCATCCTGCATGGCGCCACCCCCGACACCGGCACCGCCGTCGCGGCGACCATCCGCCTCGGCGACGACGCCTTCGCCCCCGACAACCGCCACTATGCCGTGCTCCCCCGCGACGCCGGCATCCCGGTCTGGCTCGTGCGCGACCGCCCGGCGGAAAGCCTCTTCGCCGAAGCCGCGATCCAGCCGGGCGGCACCGCCAGCCAGGCCGCCGGCTTCCGCCTGGAAACCCTGACCTGGGCCGAGCTGGCGGCACGGGAGCCGCCACCCGGCTGCCTGCTGGTGCTCTGCAATCCGCCGCCACCCGAGCCGGCCGTCCTGCAAAAGGTCGAAGCCCTGCTGGCCGCCGGCTCGTCCGTCCTGCTCTTCCCCGGTGACGCCGGCGGCCTGGTTGATCCGGGGTTCCGCGGCTGGGCGGTGCTGGCCGGCCTGGGCATCGCGGAGCGCGCCGCGGCCACGGCGGAACCGGTCGTCCTCCTGCCCCGCACCCAGCCGACGGACGTGGAAAAACGGCTGCGGAGCATCGTCGCCGCCCCCCCCACCTTCCCCATCAGCCGCCGCCTCCTGTTCAGGCACTTGCCCGCGACCGCCGAGGCGGTGCTGGAATACCCCGACCGCACCCCCTTCCTGGTGGGCCTCCCCCACGGCACCGGCCAGCTCTGGCTGGGCAGCGTCGCCGCCGACCGCGGCTGGTCGGACTTCCCCCTGACCCCGTTCTTCCTCATCCTCCAGCAGGAAATCCTCCGCACGGCCGCCGCCCGGCTCCACCCCCCGCTGGAAACGGTTGCCGGCGGCAGTCTGGCGCTGCCCTGGGCCGAACCGCTGCTGGAAGCCACCTTCGAACTGACGCCACCCGCCGGCGGCCCGCCCCGCCGCCGGCCCAGCCGCCGCCGGACGCCCGCCGAACCTTTCGTGCTCAGCGGCTTTTCCGAACCCGGCATCTGGACCGTGAGCCGGGACGGCATCACGCGCCAGGTGGCGGTCAACACCCCGCCGGAAGAGGCGGAGCTGGACTACGCCGGGCTCGACACCTTCACCACCCGCTTCGCGCCGCTGCCGGTGCTGGCCGCCCGCACCGCCGCGGAGCAGGGACGGAACCTGCAACTGGCCCGCTTCGGCCGGCCGCTCTGGCCCTGGCTGCTGGCCGCCACCTTCCTGGCCGCCCTCGCCGAGCTGGGGCTGGCCAACCGTCCCCTGGGGAAAGCGTAAAGGTGACAGGACAGCGGCCGCCAAAAAAAATCGGGGCCGCCTCTTGTCAAACCGCCAAACGGCGATATTTTGCCAACCATAGACAAATGCTGACAGCGACGTTGTCCACCGGGAAAGGACTGGCCAATGATTTTGACCCTGAAAGAGCTGGCCGATTATCTGCGCGTGAACGAACGCACCATTCTGCGGATGCTCAAGTCCGGCCAGATCCAAGGCGTGAAAATCGGCGGCCAGTGGCGGTTCAACGGCAGCCAGATCGACCAGTTGTTCTTCCCCCAGGCCCCGGTGAGCGGCCCGGACGTGGTGCCGCTCAGCGACTTCGTCCCGGCCCGCCAGCCGGTGCCCGTCAGCCGGCTGGTCAAGGAAGACCGGATGATCCTGGAGATGCACTCCCGCGACATGGAGGGGGTCATCCCGGAGCTGTGCGAGCCGATCACCAAGAAGACCCTGCTGCTGGACGTGCAGGATCTCAAGGCGCGCCTGCTGGCCCGGGAAAAACTGCTCAGCACCGGCATCGGCCACGGCATCGCCATCCCCCATCCGCGCGACCCGATCCCGACCCTCCGCGAGCCCGCCATCATCATTGTCGGCCGCAGTGCCCAAGGGGTGGAGTTCCAGGCGGTGGACAATGCCCCCGTACACCTCTTCTTCCTGCTCGTCTGCCAGAACATCGAACTCCACCTCCACCTCATGGGCGCCCTCGCCCATCTCTTGCAGGACAATGAGTTCGTGGACGCCTGCCGCCGGGCCCCGACCGCCGCGGAGATCATCCGCCTGATCATGGAACAGGAGGCGAAGCAGTTCCTCCAAGGCAAGGGCGCCGAAGCCAGCAAGAGCTGAAAACGCAGAAAACCGCGGCTTCGGAGGCGGTTGCGGAGTCCGCAAGCTGGGGTTAGGTTGCGGAGAGGATCGCGCCACCCGCCACCGCCCACCGCCCCCCGAAAGCCCCGCGCATGGACTTGCCGATCGCCAATCCCGTCGCGGTCTTCGCCGTCCTGGCATTGCTGCTGCTCATCGTGCCGCTGCTGGCGGCCCGGGTGCGGGTGCCGGCCATCGTGGCGCTGATCCTCTGCGGCACCGTGATCGGCCCCAAGGGGCTCAACCTGGTCGCCCGCGGCGGCGGCGTGGAACTGCTGGGCAGCGTCGGGCTGCTCTACATCATGTTCATCGCCGGGCTGGAGATCGACCTGATCCAGTTCCGCAAGCACCGGCGGACGGCGTTCGGCTTCGGGATGCTGACCTTCCTCATCCCGCAACTGGTGGGGAGCATCCTGGGGCGGGCGCTGCTCGGCATGGGCTGGCCCAGCGCCATCCTGCTGGGCAGCCTCTTCGCCTCCCACACCCTCCTGCCCTATGCCCAGGTCAGCCGCCTGGGGCTGGCCCGGGACCCCGCCGTGACCGCCACGGTCGGCGGCACCATGATCACCGACTGCCTCGCCCTGCTGGTGCTGGCCGTCATCGCCCGCCTGCACGCCGGCAGCCTGGACCTGCAATACGGCCTGCGCCTGCTCCTCGGCATCGGCGGACTGGTGCTGGCCAGCGTCTGGCTACTGCCGCGGCTCGGCCGCTGGTTCTACCGCAACCTGGCGGCGGAGGACGCGCCGGAGTTCCTCTTCCTCTTCGCCTCGCTGCTGGTGGTCGCGCTGCTCTCCGAGGCCGCCGGGCTGGAGGCAATCATCGGCGCCTTCCTGGCCGGGCTGGCGCTCAACAGCCTGGTGCCGGAACAGAGCCGGCTGATGAACCGCGTCCAGTTCATCGGCAACACCCTGTTCATCCCCTTCTTCCTCCTTGCCGTCGGCATGCTGGTGGACGTGCGGGTCTTCCGCGCCGGCGCCGCGGCGTGGCTCGTGGCGGGGACCATGGTGGCGACCGTGCTCGCGACCAAGTACGCCGCCGCCAGGGGCACCCAATGGGCCTTCAACTTCAGCCGGGAACAGGGGGTGCTGGTCTTCGGCCTCTCCGTCAACCAGGCGGCGGCGACCCTGGCGGCGGTGCTGGTCGGCCACCGCCTGGGATTGCTGGACGACGCCGTGCTCAACGGCACCATCCTCATGATCCTGGTGAGCTGCCTGATCGGCCCCTGGGCGACCGACTGGGCCGCCCGCCGCCTGGCCCTCGCCAAGCCCCTCCCCGGCGCCGGCCACGCCGGCCACCGCCCCCAGCGCATCCTGGTGCCCCTGGCCAACCCCGCCACCGCCGCCCCCCTCATGGACCTGGCCTTCATGCTCCGCGACCGCCACTCGGCCCAGCCAATCCACCCGCTCTCGGTCGTCAGCGACAGCGGCGACCTCGACGCCGAACTGGCCCGGTCCGAGAAAATCCTCAGCCAAGCCGTTGTCCATGCCGCCGCCGCCGACGTGCCAGTGCGCGCCGAAACCCGCGTGGACCCCGAAATCGCCGCCGCCATCGTCCGCGCCGCCAAGGAGCTGCGCGCCACCTGCCTGCTCATCGGCTGGAACAGCGGCACCGCCTTCGCCCCCCAGGTCGTCTTCGGCCGCATCCTGGACCGGGTGCTCCTGGAAAGCCCGGAAATGCTGCTGGTCTGCCGGCTTGGCCATCCAGTGGCGACCCTGAAGCGGCTGGTGCTGCTCGTCCCGCCGCTGGCCATCCGGATGGCGGGGTTCGCGGAGGTGCTGCGCACGGCTGTGACCCTGGTACGCCAAGGCGGGCTGCATCTGACCATCGTCGGCCTGGCGCCAGACTTGCCCGGCGTGCGGCGGCACGTGAAGGTGGAGGGGCCCGAACGGCCGCGGCTCGTCACCCTGGAGGTCTGGTCGCAGCTCTGGAAGGAACTGGCGAAGCTGCAGCTTGGGGAGAACGACCTGCTCTTCCTGGTGAGCTGCCGCAAAGGCAGCCTCGCCTGGCTGCCAGGCACGGATCGGCTGCCCCAGCGGCTGGCGCGCACCGCCCCGGCGGCGGGCGTGGTGGTGGCCTATCCGCCCGAAACCCCGGCCGGCGCCGGCGAGGAGGCGCCCGCAATCCCGGCCGGCTTCCCGGTGCAGCCGGAAAACCTGCGCCTGGGACTGGCGGCGCCCACCGCCCAGGAAGCCATCACCGAGATGCTGGGCGACTTCCTGGCAAGCCGCGGCGGCAACTGGCGCGGCGCGGACGGCGCGGCGACCGACGCCGCCGGACTGGCGGCCAAGCTGGCGGCCGGCACCCTGGAAATCACCCCCGGCGTCGTCCTCATGCACACCCATGGCGAAGGGTTGGCGGAACCGGTGGTGCTGCTCGGGGTCGCCCAGCACGAACTCGAATTCCCCGACCTCGCCAACCCCGCCTATGCCATCTTCGTGCTCCTCAGCCCCGCCGCCCTGCCGCCCGAACGCCATCTCCAGGCGCTGGCGGACATTGCCAAGCTGGTGCTGGCCGCCCCCGCCTTCGACCGCATCCGCCAGGCAACCTCCCCCGCGGAAGTGCCAACCCTGCTCGCGCCCGCCACCACCGGGTTGACGCGCCGGAACTATGTTATCCGGCCATGAGCCTCATCCGCGTACTGCCCGACGAAATCGCCAACCGCATCGCCGCCGGCGAGGTCATCGAACGCCCCGCCTCCGTCGTCAAGGAACTGGCCGAAAACGCCATCGATGCCGGCGCCCGCCGCATCGTCATCCACAGCCGCAACGGCGGCAAAAGCCTGATCCAAGTCCAGGACGACGGCGGCGGGATGGACCGCGACGACGCCCTGCTCTGCCTCGAACCCCACGCCACCAGCAAGATCCGCCAGGCCGCCGACATCGAGCACATCGTCACCCTCGGCTTCCGCGGCGAAGCCCTGCCCAGCATCGCCTCCGTCAGCCGCTTCCAGCTCCAGACGCGCCAGGCCGACGCCCTGGAGGGCACCGAGGTGCGGGTCGAAGGCGGCACCCTCCGCGACTGCCGGGCCTGCGGCTGCGCCCCCGGCACCAGCGTCCGCGTCGCCCAGCTCTTCTTCAACCTGCCCGGCCGGCGCAAGTTCCTCCGCGGCGCCACCACCGAGAGCGAGCACATCCAGGAGACGGTCCTCCTCCAGGCCCTCGCCCACCCCGGCGTCGCCTTCGAACTGATCGTGGACGACCAGCCCGCGCTCCAGGTCTCCGCCAGCGGCGACCCCGGCACCCGCGTCGCCATGCTCCTCGGGCGCGACCTCTTCGCCGCCCTCCTGCCCGTCGCCTACGAGGAAGCCGGCATCCGCGTCCATGGCTTCATCGCCCGCCCCGGCTTCACCCGCGGCACCCGCCGCGAACAGCGCTTCTTCGTCAACGGCCGCCCCGCCGCCGCCGACTGCCTCTTCTTCGCCGCCCGCGACGCCTACCACACCCTGGTGATGAAAGGGCGCTACCCGCCGCTGATCCTCTATGTCGAGGCCCCCCCCGACGCCGTGGACGTCAACGTCCATCCGGCCAAGCGCGAAGTCCGCTTCCGCGACGCCCTCCTCACCGGCCAGGTCGTCGCCGCCGCCGTGCGCCGCGCCCTGCGCGCCCTCGCCGGCGAACCCGCCCTCCAGCCCTCCCTCGCCGCCGTCGCCGCCGCCACGCCCGCCGCCCCCGGCCGGCCGCTCGCCAGCCAGGGCGCCCGCTTCCCCACGCCGCCCCAACCCCTCACCCTCACCCCGCCGGAACAGCAGCCGGAAATGGCCGGCCTCACCCCCACCCCGCCACGGAACGCCCCACCGCCCAGCGCCCCGGCCACCGCCCCCGCCGGCACCTCCGTCTCCAGCGCCACCCGCGCGGAAATCCGCGCCCTCCGCATCCTCGGCACCCTCAACAACCTCTACCTCGTCGCCGAAGGCGCCGCCGGCCTCGTCCTCATTGACCAGCACGCCGCCCACGAACGCATCCTCTTCGAGAAACTGCTGCGCGCCGCCGAGTCCGCCCAAGCCGAGGGACAGCCGCTGCTCATCCCCGTCCACCTCGACCTCGCCCCGGCCGACGCCGCCCTGCTCCGCCACCACCTGGAGCACTTCCACAAACTCGGCTTCGGCCTCGACGCCTTCGGCGGCAACAGCTTCCTCGTCACCGCCGTCCCCGCCGGCTTCCCCGGCGAAAACCTCGGCGGCCTGCTCCGCGACATCCTCGACGACCTCCGCCAAGCCGCCGCCAGCACCCCGCGCCCCGACGAACTCCGCATCGCCCAGGCCGCCTGCAAGCACGCCGTCAAGGCCGAGGATCCCCTCCGCCCCCTCGAAGTCAACCAGCTCCTCCATGACCTCGCCGCCGCCGAAATGCCCTACACCTGCCCCCACGGCCGCCCGGTCATGATCACCATCCCCCACCCCGAACTGGAACGCCGCTTCGGCCGCCGCGCCTGAGCCGCGGCCTCACCAGGCGGAATCGGCGGCGGGCGGGGGAAGCTGCCCGAAGGCGACATCCAGCTCGGGCGGGAGGCAGGGGCGGCCACGGGCGTTGACCGCGGTGCCAATGACTCGGGCCTGGACCACCGGGCGCAAGTCCGGCAGCCGGTAGATGTCCTGGCGGAAGCCGAAGCGCACCGGCGAGACCCGCTCCAGGTTCGAGCCGACCACGAAGCGGTCGCCGCTCTTCAGCGGCGTCTTGTAGTCAATCTCGATCCGGGCCACCACCAGGTTGACCCCCTGGGCGGCCATGCCGGCGAAGTCGATCCCCAGCGTCTTCAGGAAGAGGTGGCGCGCATGCTCCAGGTAATGCTGGTAGTTGGCGTTGTTGACCACCCCCTGGAGGTCGCACTCGTAATCGCGCACCTCCAGTTCCAGCCGGTGGCGGTAGGCGTTTTCCATGGCGGGGGCCCTTTCACAGCCGTTTCAGGTAAAAGACCTTGTCGTCGCCAGGCGCATAGAAGTCCGGCAGCCGCGCGGCCTCCTGGTAGCCGACGCGCAGGTAGAAGGCGCGGGTGCTGGCGTACTCCGCCTTGCCGGAAGTCTCGGCCACCGCCAGGCGGCCGCCCCGGGCCCGGATCTCCGCCTCGGCATGCGCCAGCAGCTTGCGGCCCAGGCCGTGCCCCTGCCGGGCGGGGTGGACGGCCAGCCAGTAGATGTCGTAGGTGCCGAGCGTACAGGGGGTCGGCCCGTGGCAGACCCAGCCGACGACTTCTCCCGCCACCTCGGCGGTGAACGACTGGTAATGCCCGGCCGGCCCCTTGGCGATGGCCTCGTCCAGCACTTCGGCGGCAGTTTCGACCTCGTCGGGCCGGAAGAAGTTTGTGGCGCGGACCAGCGCGACAATGGCCTCGCGGTCGGCGGCGGCGGTGCGGCGGATGAGGACGGGGGAAGGCATGGCCGGTTGTCCGTGGGAAGCAGGGTCTCGTTCGTTCAGGGGCGCGCCGCCGCGGTGGCGGTGGCGAGGCGGCCGCGGGCATTGGCGACCATCATTTCCACAAACTCGCGGAACGGGACGCCGCCGGCGGCGAGGGCGGCGGCGAAGCCGGCGTCGGGGGCGATGTCCGGGTTCGGGTTCACTTCGAGGATGAACGGCTCGCCGGCGGCATCGAGGCGGAAATCCACCCGGGCATAGTCGCGCAGGCCGCAGGCGCGCCAGGCCGCGCGCACCAGGGCGCGGAGCCGCGCCGCCGCGGCTTCCGGCAGCGGTGCCGGGATGACGCGGCGGGTGTTGCGGCATTCGAAGCTCCCCTCGTCCCATTTGGCGCGGTAGCCGACGATCCGCGGCTTGCCGGGTGCGAACTCCGCAAACTCGATCTCCGCCAGCGGCAGCACGCGGAGTTCGCCAGCCTGCTCGAAGGCGGCGACGTTCAGCTCGCGGCCGTCAATGAACGGCTCCACCAGCACCGGCTGGCGGAATTGCGCGTGCAGCCGGCGCAGGACCGCCTCCAGCCGTGCGGAGTCCGCACTGTCGAGCACCCCGTCCTCGTCAATCCCCTCGCTGGCGTCGGTGGCGGCGGGCTTGAGGATCACGGTGCCCCGGGGCAGGAGTCCATGCGGGACCGCTTCGCCGGGGAGGATTTGGACGCCGCCGGGACAGGGCAGGCCGGCGGCCTGCAGCGCCGCCTTGGCCCGGGCCTTGTCCAAAGCCAGCGCCAGCGCCGCGGTCGAGTTGCCGGTGCATTCCTTGCCAGCAGCCCGGCAGAGATCGGGGACGGCGTTGGCGGCGGCGGGATCGCCGGGAAAGCCTTCGACGAGATTGAAGACCACCGCTTCCGGCGCGGCGGCCAGCACGCCGGCCAGCGCCGCGGACTCCGCAACCCCGGCAATGCGGTGCGGAATCCGCAGCTCCCCCAGCGCCCCGGCGACGGCGGCGACTTCCGCCAGCACGCCCTTCTCGCTTTCGAGCGCGTCGGCCGGCGGGGCGTTGTGGAGGATCAGGACGGAATGGTCAGGCATGGGCGGGCGCTCCGGGCGGGGCGGGCGGAGGCTCAGAGCCGTTCCTTGGCGCTGTCAAGGATGGCGCCAATCAGGTCGCGGTAGGAAAGGTCCTCGCGTTCGGCGATCAGCGGCAAGTCGGAGTGGCCGGGGTTGAGGCCGGCCAGGGGGTTGACCTCCATGAAGCTGGGCTGGCCGTCGGCGTCGAGGCGGATGTCAACCCGGCCGGCATCGCGGCATTCGAGGGCGACATAGCAATCCACGGCCAGCTTCTCGATGGCGGCGCGGAAGGCGTCCCGCGCCGGGCTGGAATAGCGGACGCGCCCCTCCCAGTTCTCCTTGTTGTCGTGGGAATAGATGCCGCTGCCCGCGGAATCCTGGACGTGGATCTCCATGGTGCCGAGGGCGCGGGCCCGGCTGCCGGTGCCGAGGACGGCGACGGTGAACTCGCGGCCGGGCAGGTATTCCTCGACCAGCACCGGCTGCGCGAACTCCGCAAACAGCGCCTGGCAGGCCGGCGCCAGCTCCGCCGGGGTCGCGACGCGCGACTTGCCGGTGACCCCCTTGCCGGTGCCTTCGGCGACCGGCTTGGCGAAGAGCGGATAGCGCAGCTTCACCGCGGCGGCCTCTTGCGGAGTCCGCACCACGGCGAAGGCCGGCGTGCGCAGGCCGCAGGCCTGGACGATGCGTTTGGCGACGGCCTTGTCGAGGGTGGTGGCGCAGACCAGGGCGTCGGCGAAGGTGTGGGGGATGCCGTAGAGGTCGAGCAGCGCGGGCACCTGGGCTTCGCGGTTGCGGCCGGCGACGCCTTCGGCGATGTTGAAGACGAGATCCCAGCGGTCGCCCTTGACCAGCCGTTCGCAGAGCTTCTTCGCATGGCCGATGCGGTCGGTGCGGTGGCCCAGCTCCTGGATGGTGCGGTCGAGGGCGGCGATGGTGCGCTCTTCGTCGAATTCGGCGACCTGGAGTTCGGAATAGCCAAGGGCGAGGTAGTCCTGGCGCAGGTCGTAGGTGAGGCCGATGAGCATGGGCGGCAGGTGGTTGGGGGGGTGGCGGGGTGGTGGCAAAGGCCCGGCCGGAATTGGTGGTCCGGGCCGGGCCGGTGACGGGGTTGGGGTTGGGGTTGGCGGGCCGGTCAGGTGCCGGTGGGCTCTTCGGCGGCCGCCTGCTCCTGGTGCATGTGCGCCTGGCGGGTGAGCCGGGCGGACTGCTGGGGGAGGAGGTGCGAATGCCGGCCGGTGGCGAGGTCGTAGACGCCGTTGACCGGGCTGTCGGGCGCCGGCACGGCGGGGGTGTAGACGGCGCCGCGCGGCTCGGGGTAGTTCACCAGCATCCCCTCGAAGTTGCGCAGCACGGTGTGGGTCGGGCTGACCGAAATGACGTAGTTCGGCATGACCGGGATCTTGCCGCCGCCGTTGGGGGCGTCCACCACGTAGTTCGGGATCGCCAGGCCGCTGACGCGCCCGCGCAGGTATTCCATGATCTCGATGCCGCGGCTGATCGGGGTGCGGAAATGCTCCACGCCGCGCACGAGGTCGCACTGGAAGAGGTAGTAGGGGCGGACGCGCATCCTGAGCAGGGTGCGCACCAGCGTCTCCTGGATCTGGGGCTGGTCGTTGACGCCGCGGAGCAGCACCGCCTGGTTGTTGACCGGGATGCCGGCGTCGACCAGGCGGCCGCAGGCCTCGAAGGCCGCCGGCGTCTGCTCGTGAGGGTGGTTGAAATGGGTGTTGACCCAGACCGGGGCGTACTTGCGCAGCATCTTCACCAGTTCGGCGTTGATCCGCATGGGCATGACCACCGGGGTGCGGGTGCCGATCCGGATGATGTCGACGCTGGCGACCGAACGCACCGCGGCCACCACCCGTTCCAGGGCGGCGGTGGCCATGGTGAAGGGGTCGCCGCCGGAGATGATGACGTCGTGGATCTCCGGATGCCCCTGGAGATAGGCGACCGCCTGCCGCAGGTGCTCATCGCTGATGCAGCAGTCGCGATGGCCGACGCCGCGCTTGCGGGTGCAATGGCGGCAGTACATGGAGCAGGTGGTGGTGGCCAGGAGCAGGGCGCGGTCGCCGTAGCGGTGGCAGAGGCCGGGGACAGGCATGTGCTCGTCTTCCGCCAGCGGGTCGTTCTTCAGGTACGGCGGGTCGTACAGCTCCTGGATCTGGGGCACGGCCATCTGGAAGACAGGGTCGCTGCCGCTGAACTCCCGGATCAGCGAGGCGTAGTAGGGGGTGATCGCCATCGGGAACTTGGCGGCGGCGTCTTCGAGGCCGACGTGGGCGCGGGTTTCCGGAAAGAGTTCGACGAGGCGCGCAAAGCTGGTGATGCGGTTCCGCATCTGCCAACGCCAGTCGTTCCAGGCCGGGCTGTGCCGGGCGCGGAAGAACTGGTCACGGGGCGTCTCGCCTTGAAGCGAGAAGGAGAGGATGGGGGCGGCGGTGGTCGGGGGACACGAGGGAGGCTCGTCCGTGGCGGACAAGGGAGGCTCCTCGGCCCGGCAGGCTGAGGATGGGTCTTCGCTCGCGGGGAGCGTCGGCGCGGCGGCCAGGCTGGTTTTCATGGTCTTGGGGTGGCTCCTTCCAGGAAGGAACTCGGGGCGCACCACCGGAAGCGGCAACCGCATCCTTGGTGTTTGTCCATACTTATGACATGCTGTCCAGAAAAAGCAAGACAGCTCCAGCAAAATCGGACAACTTTTTTTTGCCCCCTTCCTGGTCGCCCCACCCCCGCCGGGAATTCAGCCCGCGGCAACAGGAAAAGGCCCGCCGGCCGCGGGAAATGCGGCGGCGGGCCGGGGCGCAGACGCGCCAGGCGACGGCTCAGGACTGGCCGCGCTTGGCCAGCTTGTAGTCCATCATCAGCAGGCCGCTCTTGGATTCGCCGACCATCGCCAGCCTGGCGACAATGGCGCCGGCGCTGGCCTCCTCCTCGACCTGCTCCTTGACAAACCACTGGAGCTGTTCCTGGGCCGCGTAGTCCTTCTCCGCCACCGCCAGCTCCATGAGGCCGTTGATCAGGCCGGTCACCATCGCCTCATGGGCGGCGACCACCTTGAAGGCGTCAAGGGCGGATTTCCATTTCGCCGCGGGCTTGGCAAGGGCGGCGAGCTCCACCACCCCCCCGCGGTCGCCCAGGAAATGGAAGAACTTCATCGCGTGGCCCTGCTCCTCCTGGGCCTGGATCTCCAGCCATTTGGCGGCGCCGTCGAGGTTCTGGCTCTTGAACCAGGCGGCCATCGCCAGATAGAGGTAGGCCGAAGCCAGCTCCGCGTTGATTTGCTTGTTGATGGCCTGGGCCATCTTGGGGGTGATCATGGGTCAGGTCTCCTCGGGTTCCGGGGTCATCAGGCTTTGGCTTTGGCTTTGCTTTTCGCCGGCTTGGCCGGAGCTGCCGCCTTTTTCGCCACTGGCTTCACCGCCGCCTTTTTCGGCGCGACCGCGGGCTTGGCGGCCGGCTTGGCGGCCGCTTTCTTCGCCTGGGGCTTGCCTTTGGCAACTGGCTTCACCGCCGCGGGCTTGGCCGGTTTCACCGCCGCCGGCTTGACGGCCTTCGCGGCTGTTTTCTTCGGCGCGGCGACCGGCTTGGCCGGCGCTTTCGCGGGCTTGGCGGCCGGCTTCGGTGCTGGTTTCGCCACTTTCGCCACCTTCTTCACCGGGGCGGCTTTGGCAGCGGCCGCCTTGGCCGGCTTCGCGGAAGCCGCCGGCTTGGCGGATTCCTTCACGACCTTGACCGCTTTCACCGCCTTGGCGGGGGAGGCCTTGGCGGCCGGGACGGCGCGCACCGGCTTCTTGGCCAGCTTCTTCACGGCTTTCGCGGCCGGCTTCGCCGCGGGCTTGGTGAGCGTTGTGGCCTTCGGGGCTTTCGCCGCCAACGCCTTGCGCACGGCATTCTCTTTCGCCACGGGCAGCCCCAGGGTGACGAGTTGGGCGTGGACGTCCTTCAACAGGTTGAGCTTGCGGCAGAGTTCCGCGTGCTTCGCCGGATCCCCCACGAGTTCGCAGAAGATCAGCCCGTGTTCCGAGCAGTGCGAGAGCACGTCCGCGTGGAGCCCCAGCCGGGTGCGGATGACGCAGCCGAAGCCGGTGAGGGTTTCCTGGACGTACTTGGCTTCCTGGTGCCGGTTTCCGACCAGGATCAGCAGGACCTGTTTTTCCGCCATCACGCATTCTCCCTGGGTTGGCTCAGGCCAGCTTGGCAAGGATGTCCAAGGCGGCCTGATAGTTGGGTTCCTGGGTCAACTCCCGCACGACATCAACATAGGCCACATTCCCGTGACGGTCAAGCACCACCACCGCCCGGGCCAGCAAGCGCAACTCCTTGACCAGCAGCCCGTAGTTCAGGGCGAAGCTGGCCTCGCGGTGGTCGGAGAGCGCCCGGATGCGCCCCACGCCGGCGGCGCCGCACCAGCGGGCCTGGGCGAAGGGCAGATCCATGCTGATGCAGGCCAGCTCGACGGCGGGGCCGAGGCTGGCCGCCTTCCGGTTGAAGGTGCGAATCTCCAAATCGCACACCGGCGTGTCCAGCGACGGCACCGTGAGGAAGACGGCGACCTTGCCGGCAAAGGCGGCCCGGGTGACCGGCGCCAACGTGCCGTCGAGCACGGTGAAATCCGGGGCGGCCATCCCGACCTTCACCGGGTTCCCGGTCAAGGTCAGCGGATTCCCCTGGAAAGTAATGGCATTGGGCTGGTCCATGGCAAATCCCCTTTCGCCTGGGATTGATGTCGTTGGGATGATGGAAAGTGGCGCGGGCCGGAGGCAAGTCCGGCCCGCGTCGAACCTTCAGCCCCACTTCCCCTTCCCCATGTGGATCTGGGTTTCGGTCATGGCCAGCTTCATGATCTCATAGGCGTGGGCCAAGCTTTTCCGGAACACGTCCACACATCCCGGATCGAGATTGTCCTGGATGCCGTCGTTGCAGAGATGCTCCATCTCCCGGGCGAGGGTCACCAGCTTCTGGTGGAGGCAGTTGCTGTGGCGCGAACGCTCCACGAGCGCGGCTGCCGCCTCCGCCAATTGCGTGAACTTCTCCGCGGGCGCCCCGCACTTCGGGCAGCTCGCCGGCGCGCCCTCGCCGTCCCAGATGTACCCACAGACGCCGCACTTGAACTTCTTCATGCTGCACCCCTCTCTGCTCTGGTTGCGGTTTCCACCCCCCCCCCCATTCCAACAACCTACCACTCCCCCGTCCGGGGGCAAGTGGTTGAGGCGAAAAAACACGGGCGCTTCCGCCTTTTGTCTGGACAGGAAGCCTAACGGCTGGCGGCCGGGGCCGCCGCCAGGGGCTAATCGACCTCGGCGGCAACATCGCCTGCCTGCCCGACGCCCCCGCCGGCCGCAACGCCTACCGCATCGGCATCCGCCACCCGCTCCACCCCAGCGAAGTGCTGGCCCAGGTGGAACTGCGCGACGCCTGCATCGCCACCAGCGGCGACTACGAACTGCGCATCATCCTGGAAGGCAAAAGCATCGGCCACATCATGGATCCCCGCACCGGCCGGCCGGCCGCCGGCCGCCTCGCCGTCACCGTCATCACCCGCCGCGGCCTCGACTCCGACGTCTATTCCACCGCCATCTTCGTCGCCGGCCCGGCGGTGGCGGCGCGGCTGCGGGCCCGGGATCCGGAGTGCCGCCTCCTCCTCTGCCGCCCGGACGCCAGCCCCGCGGGGTTCCGTGCCGACTGGCTGCCCGCGCCGCCCCCGCTGGAGTTCACACTTCAGTGTGGGACCTGCCGTCCAGGCGATCCCTCGCAGGGCGGAAAGTGGGCCGTCCAGAGGAAACGCCGCCTGCCCCCCAAACAGCCCACGCTTGTGTGAGACTTGTTTCCGGTTTTTCGACAGGCGATAACATCGGGCATGTCGGATCCATGTCCATTTCCATGGGGTTCAGGTTGGGCGTTTGGCTGGGGTTGGTTTCACCGCCGCA
>JBAZOO010000004.1:0-148723 GCA_041648735.1 Lentisphaeria bacterium | reverse complement strand
TGGCGCCGCCCGCGCCTGGGCCTGGGCTGCTGAGCCTGGCCCCCGGCCGGCGCCCTCCGCGCAAGCCCCCCGCTTCCCGCTGCCCTTCGGCGTGAAAGGCGCGGCGGAGCGCGCTGCCGTCGGGTCGTTTTCCGTCATTTCCGCGGCCTGCCAGCCGTTGTGCCACCCACTTGGCTGGCCAATGCCCGCCTTCCGCCACGTGGGATGAAGTTCCGCCAAAACCCGCCGGCAAAACCCACCCCCAAGGATTCAATCCACACAAAGAGGGACAGGCAACACCCCCCCACACTGCAAGCCCACCACGGGACGCCATTGTTGACCTGTCCCCAACACCTGTCCCCAACACCCCCCTATCCGTACCTCTATCCGCACCTATTTTTCGCCTGTCCCTATCCGTACCGTACGCCTGTCCCTATCCGTACTATCCGTGCCTGTCCCTATCCGTACTGTCCCTATCCGTACTGCCCCGCCGGCGGCCACCACCCCAGCCATCCCGCCGCCACGGTTGGCATGGAGCCTGCTTCAAGGTACATTTCCGGCATATGCCGATGGAATTGTCCCATTCCCAGATCCAGACCCTGCGCCAGGAACTGGTTCCAGCCCAGATCCAATCACTGGAGATCCTCCAGACACCGGTGCTGGAACTGGAACAGAAGCTGAACGAGATCCTGGCGAAGAATCCGGCGCTGGAACTGGTGGAGTCCGGTTCCGAACAGCTCGCCGGCCTGCCCACGGAGACGCCGGGCGAGCTTCCCACCCCGCCCGCAGCGCCCGAACCGGAGCCGGAACCCGGACCGGCGGCGGCCCCTTCCGCGGCGGTCGAGACGCCGGCCGATGAGGGCCACGACGACTGGCTCGCGGACGCCGCGGCGCCAGAGGGCCAGGCCCGAGACCTGGAGGAGGCTTGGCGCGACTACCTCCCGGCCGAGAGCACCGGCCACGCCCACCCCTCCGAGGAGGAGGAGGAACGCCGCCAGTTCCGCTTCGATTCCCTGACGGCGCCCGCCTCACTCCTGGATTCCCTCGAGGAACAGCTCCGCCAGACCGATGGCTTGGCGCCGGACGTCCGCGCCGCCGCCGAAGAGACCCTCGGCAGCCTGGACGCGACCGGCTATCTGCGCTCCAGCCTCGAAGACATCGCCCTGGCGTGTGCCGTCCCCTTGGCGACCGCCGAAAAAGCCCTGGCGCTCGTCCAGCAGTTCGACCCCCCAGGCGTCGGCGCCCGCGACTTGCGGGAATGCCTGCTCCTGCAACTGGAGCGGCAGGGGCGCCATCAGACCCCGGTCTACGCCGCCGTCAGCCGCCACCTCGACGCGCTGGGGAAGAACCAGATCCCCCAAGTCGCCAAGGCAATGGGGCTTTCCCCCAACCGCGTCTACGACCTCCTCGCGGAAATCCGCCAATTGCGCCCCTATCCCATGCCGGAACGGGACCGCACCGCCGCCGGCGTCGCCGACGCCCAGACCTTCATCGTCCCGGAAATCCGCGTCTTCCGCAAGGCGGACGGCCAGTGGACGGTCGAGTCCAACCGCGAGTTCACCCCGCGCCTCCGCCTCTCCCCAACTTACCTGCGGATGGCCCAGCGCGAGGATTTGGACGCCGAGGCCCGCCGCTACATCCGCGCCAAGCTCGCGGAGGGCAAGCTCCTGCTCCGGGCCCTCGACCACCGGCAGAGCACCCTCGAACGCATCACCTGGCGGCTGCTGGAAGAGCAGCGCGACTTCTTCGAGCACGGCCCGGGAATGCTCCACCCCCTCACCATCGCCCACCTGGCCCAGTCCCTCGGCCTCCACGAAACCACCGTCGGCCGCGCCGTGGCGGGGAAATACCTGGAAACGCCCCACGGCATCCTCCCCTTCCGCCAATTCTTCTCCGCCGGCGGCATCGCGACCGGGGACGGCGAAAAGCTCTCCATCCTGGCGGTCAAGCAGAAGATCCTCGAATTGATCCACCCGGAAAACCACGCCCATCCCTTGCGCGACGAACAGATCGTCCAGGAACTCGCCGCCGCCGGCCTGGCCATCGCCCGGCGGACCGTCGCCAAGTACCGCGAGGAACTCGGCATCCAGCCCTCCCACCTCCGCCGGACCCATCGCACCTGAGGATCGGACCATGCTTTCCCACCACTCCGCCGCCGCCCCGCCCCCGCCGCCGGAACCGCGGATCCGCACCGGCGACCGGTCCGCGCCCGGCGGCGGCGACGCGCGGCTGCCCGTGCGGGTGGTCTTGGACCGGCTCCGCTCCGCCTACAACGTCGGCAACATCTTCCGCCTCGCCGAGGCAGTCGGCGCCGAAGGGATCGTCGCCTGCGGCTACACGGCGGCGCCGCCCCACCCCAAGCTGGCCAAGACCGCCCGCGGCTGCGACCAGCTCGTGCCCTGCGAAACGGCGCCAACCGCCGCCGCCGCGGTGGCTGACCTGAACCGCCGCGGCTACGCCGTCTACATCGTGGAGACCGTCGAGGGGGCGCGGCCGCCGTGGGCGGTCCCGTTCCGCTTCCCCGCCGCCTTCGTCTTCGGCAATGAGGCGCTGGGCTGCGCCCCGGAAACCTTGGCGGACTGCGCGGGGGTCGTGGCCTTGCCGGCCCGCGGCCGGAAAAACTCGATCAACGTCGCCAACTGCGCCGCCGTCGTGCTCTATGCCGCACTCCGCCAATGGCTGGTGCAACCAGCGCCCGGAGGGAACGCCGGATGACCCACCCGCATCCCCGCCACCAGCCGCCGCCGCCCCCCAAGCCACCCCCGGCCCGCAAACGGCTGCTGCGCGGCTGCCTCAAGGCCATCCGCTGGCTCCTCAAGCCCACCGTCATCCTGGGCTTGGGAACCCTCGCGCTCACCGATGCCTGGCTGGAAATCCAAGGTGCCCCCCCCTGGCTCGTCGCCCGCGTCGAACACGCCTTGCAGGCCAAGGGGATCCACGCCGAAATCCGCGGCCTCCGCGCCGGCCTGGTCGGCGGCATCACCGCCGAGGAGGTGACCGTCCTGGACGGGGCCGCCTCCCGCACCCCCATGCTCGCCGCCCATCGCCTCCGCGCCGGCATCAGCAAGCGCCGGCTGCTCACCGGCCGCCTCCACCTCCGCACCGTCGAGGTGGAACGGCTCGCCGTCTACCTGCCCCAGAACCCGGCCGCACCCCTGCCACCCCACAAGCTCCTCATCGCCCGCCTCACCGGCGCGCTCCGCCTCCACGCCAACCGGATCGAAGTGGAATCGCTGCGCGGCGACGTCGCCGGCGTCCGCGTCCAGGCCCAGGGACAGATCACCGGCCTCAACCTCACCCGGGCCGCCGGCCCCACCGCCTGGAGCTGGCAAACCATCTTCGCCGCCCTCGGCGAACGGGAACGGGGCTGGTGCATCTGGCTCCTCAACCGGTTCCATGCGGAGGGCGCCCCGCTCAACGACGGCTGGATCGACCTCGTCTTCGACGTGCCGGCCCGCGAACCGGAACACAGCGCCTTCTCCGGCAACCTCAGCCTCACCGACCTGACCCTCTACGGCGTCGACATCTCCACCCTCCGCACCCGCTTCGAGGCGCGCAACCGCACCCTCCGCCTCCAGCGGCTAGCCGTCAAGTTCTTCAGCGGCCAGCAACTGGAAGCCGACTTGGAGGCGCGGCTCAGTGACCAGACCCTGGCCGGCCGGGTCACCGGCAACGCCAAGCCGGCGGAAGTCCTCCCCCTCCTCCGCCTGCCCATCCCCGAACTGCTCCGCGACGCCGAGTTCTACGCCCCCGTCCATTTCACCCTCGACCTGGAACCCTCCCCCTGGCTGCGCCCCCAGGAATGGCGCGGCAATGTCAGCCTGGCCACCGAACACATCAAGACCGCCCCCGCCGCCGCCGACGCCGCCCAGCTCCGCCTCCGCCTCACCCCCGACGCCACCGGGCCGGCCGGCGCCGGGGAACTCACCCTCGCCGGCGTCGAAATCGGCAACGCCCGCTTCCAAAGCGTCCGCTCCACCTTCACCTTCGACCGCGACCGGCTCACGGCGGCCGACATCCGCCTGCAAGTGGGCGCCGACGCCACCGAGGCCATGGCCGGCCGGGTCACCTATGCCTTCCGCGGCCAAACCTTGGAGGGAGACTTGCAGGGCACCCTCCAACCCGCCACCCTGCTCTCCCTCCTGCCCGCCCTGCCCGAGCGCATCCGCACCCTCGGCGGCGAGTTCAAACCCGCCACGCCCCCACATGTGGCCGCCCGCCTCGACCCCTCACCCGCCACCAACCCCGCCGCCTGGCGCGGCCGCCTTGAAGTCGGCCTCGGCGAAGCCCGCTTCCGCGACCTCCGGCTCAGCGGCGGCCAGGCCAGCGCCGAGTTCAAGCCCGGCCAGGTCACGCTCGACGCCACCCTCACCGCCGCCGAACCACCCCAGGATCTCACCACCCACCTGGAACTGGACACCGCCGCGGAACGGATCCAGGGCCAGCTCCACGGCCGCCTCCACCTCGACTGGCTCCTCGCCGGCCTCCGCCTCCACGACAGCTTCGTCGGCCAACGCATCCACCAGCCCGACGCACCCCTCGAATTCAACCTTCGCCTCGACCAATCCCCCCTGCCACCCGCCGCCTGGAGCGGCAGCGGCACCCTCACCGCCGCCGCCGCCGACTACGAAGACCTGTCCCTCCGCAACCTCACCTGCCCCGCCTTCGCCTTCCGCCCCGGCCACCTCGCCTTCCACCGCATCACCACCCAGACCGCCGCCGGCGAAACCCTCGCCGGCAACCTCGACCTCGCCCTCCCCTCCGGCGAAATCACCCTCCAGGCCCGCATCCACGGCGACCCACGCCTGACCCGCGTCTTCGTCGCCCCCGGCGCCAGCCGCACCCTCTACGACGAAATCTGGCGCGACTGCAAGTGGGATCCCAAGCGCCTCCCCGACATCACCATCAGCCACCTCCGCTTCCGCGACTCCGAAAAGGACCGCCCCTGGGAGTTCGAACTCGACACCCAGATTGCCGCCACCGGCTGCTCCTGGCGCGGCGTCCCCGTCGAGTCCGTCAGCACCGACCTCCAAGTCCGCCTGCCCGGCGCCCTCCACTGCCGCAACGCCCAAATCCAAACCCGCGACGGCACCCTCACGGGGAACGTCGAACTCTATTTCGGCGGCCTCTCCATGTGCCGCTTCAACCTCGCCGGAACCCTCGACCCCCGCCTCCTCCTCCGCACCCTCAACCCCGACTGGGACCGCTACTTCGCGGACATCCAGTTCGGCGAACGCACCCGCTTCGCCTGCGACGGCCATTTCCTCCTCGCCCCCGAACCCCGCCCCATCCTCCGCGGCACCCTCGACTCCGGCCAATGCACCTACCGCCGCCTCCGCCTCGAAAACCTCTCCGCCCGCTGGCTCCTCGACGGCCAGCGCCTCGCCTGGCTCCCCGTCGTCGCCCGCCTCTACGACGGCCGCGTCTTCGGCTCCGGCGAATACGACTTCGGCGCCGAGTTCGGCCGCATCATCCTCAACGGCGGCCGGATCAAGTTCAACGACCTCCTCCGCGCCGTCAGCGACTCCCCCCGCGACATCCAGGGCGAACTCAGCGCCTCCTGCCGCCTCGACCTCTACCGCCTCCGCCCCGAGGCCGACCTCTCCATCACCGGCGCCGGCGACCTCTGGATCCGCGACGGCGACCTCTGGAACATCCCCGTTATGAACCGCCTCGGCAAGCTCGTCGGCCTCTCCACCTTCGGCCGCATCGGCAAGCTCCAGACCAACCTCGTCTTCGCCGGCGACCACGTCCGCATCGAGGATCTCACCACCGACGGCACCATCCTCTCCCTCCAAGGCACCGGCGACTACGCCTGGAAAAACCGCGCCCTCCAGATGAACGTCCGCGGCACCACCCTCCAGCAGACCAAGATCATCCCCTGGCTCCTCTCCCCCTTCTTCTCCATCTTCGAGGCCGGACTCACCGGCACCGTCGAAGACCCCCACTGGACCCTCGGCCGCCGCTGGCGCCGCCGTGCCGAACCCTGACCCCCCAACCCAACGTGGCCCAGGCCCATCGGGGCCTTCAATGCCCGTAGCCCGCGGCATCATGGCAGGCGTGGGTGGGGATCCCCTTGCGCGGGGGGGCGGGTGATTTTATGTTACTGGACTTTTGGCCAGCCCATGGGCAGCTCCAGGCAATCGGGATCGCCATCGGGGCTGGAACTCGATGCCGATCCCGATTCCGATTCCAATCCCGACAGCGATTCTGGCCAAGGAAAGATGTGACGCCAATGAAGAACGGGGCGCTGGAGCGCTGGACCATCCAGGATGCGGCGGAGCTGTACGGCGTCCGCAACTGGGGTCTGGGCTATTTCGACATTTCCAAGAGCGGCGAGGTGGTGGTCAAGCCGCGGAACGGCGACCCGGCGGTGGCGGTCAGCCTCAAGCAGGTGGTGGCCGACCTGAAGGCGCGGGGGCTGAGCCTGCCGGTGCTGCTGCGGTTTGGCGACATCCTGGACTCGCGGCTGGCGCTGGTCAACGAATCGTTCCGCAAGGCGATGGCGCAGGTGGGCTACAAGGGGCCGTTCCGCGGCGTCTACCCGATCAAGGTCAACCAGCAGCAGCAGGTGATCGAGGAGCTGACCCGCTTCGGGCGGCGCTACCATCACGGGCTGGAGGCGGGGAGCAAGGCGGAGCTGATGGCGGCGATCGCCTACATGCACGATCCCGAGGCCTACATCGTCTGCAACGGCTACAAGGACGAGGAGTTCATTGATTTGGCGTTGCAGGCGCAGAAGATGGGGCTGCAGACGATCATCGTCCTGGAGATGCCGGGGGAGCTGGCGCTGGTCCTCGACCGGGCCCGGCGGCTCGACGTCAAGCCCTGCCTGGGGATCCGGGTCAAGCTCTCCTCCAAGGCCGGCGGGCACTGGTCGGAATCGGGCGGCGACCGCAGCGTCTTCGGGCTGAACACGGCGCAGATCATTGACGTGGTGGACACCCTGCGTTCCCGCAACCAGTTGGATTGCCTGCGGATGCTGCACTACCACCTCGGCTCGCAGATCCCCAACATCCGCAACATCCGTGCCGGGATTGCGGAGGCGGCGCGGGTCTACGTCGACCTGGCCCGGGAGGGGGCGGCGATGGGGATCTTCGACATTGGCGGCGGGCTGGCGGTGGACTACGACGGGTCGCACACCAATTTCCCCAGCTCCAGCAACTACACCCTTGACGAATACTGCGTCGACATCGTCGAGCAGATCATGGCCGCCACCGACAAGGCGGGGGTGGCGCATCCGACGATCATCAGCGAATCCGGGCGCGCCACCGTCGCCTACTACTCGGTGCTGCTGTTCAACGTCCTCGACGCCAGCCGCCTGGAGTCCCACGGCGTCCCCGAAAAGCTGCCGGAGGCGAGCCATGAGCTGCTGCGCAACCTGCTGGAGATCAGCAACTCCATCACCGCCAAGAACTTCCAGGAACTCTACCACGACGCCATGTTCTACCGCGACGAGGTGCGGCAGCGCTTCCTCCACGGCGAGATGACTCTCCGCGAACGGGCCACCGCCGAACAAATCTTCTGGCACATCCTCGCCCGGATCAGCCGGGAGACGGCCAACAAGAAATACATCCCCGACGAGTTCGAGGGGCTGGAGGCGGCGTTGGCCGACGTCTACTACTGCAACTTCAGCGTCTTCCAGTCGCTCCCCGACGCCTGGGCGATCGAGCAGCTCTTCCCGATCATGCCGATCCATCGGCTCAAGGAACGCCCCACCGTGCTGGCCACCCTTTCCGACATCACCTGCGACTGCGACGGCAAGATCGACCGGTTCATTGACCTGCACGACGTCAAGCACGTGCTGCCGCTCCACCCGCTGAAGGAGAGCGAGGATTACGTCCTCGCCGCCTTCCTGGTCGGCGCCTACCAGGAGACGCTCGGCGACCTGCACAACCTGCTGGGCGACACCCACGTGGTCAGCATCCGCGTCACCGACGATGGCGAGATCGAGTACGACCGCGAGATCGAAGGGGATTCGGTCTCCGACGTGCTCTCGGTCGTCGAATATGATCCCAAGGAGATGCTGGACCGGGTGCGCCGCCTGGCCGAGCAGTCGGTGCGTGCCGGCCGGATCAGCGTCGGCGATCGCCGCGAAATCGTCCAGGCCTACGAAACTGGCTTGCGCGGCTACACCTATTTCGAGCAGTGACCGGCGGCGGACCGCCCAGGGATGGACCGTGCCGGACGGGGAGGTTGTCGTGACCAGCGTGTGGACAGGATGCGTGGTGGTGCTTTCCGGCCCCAGCGGCGCCGGCAAAAGCACGGTCTGCCGGCAGTTGCTGGCGACGCAGCCGCTGCATTTCTCGGTCTCCTGCACAACCCGGCCGCCGCGGCCCGGGGAGCAGGGCGGGCGCGACTACCATTTCCTCTCCCGCGCCGCCTTCGAGGCGGCGATCGCCGCCGACGAGTTCCTCGAACATGCCGAGGTCCACGGGAACTACTACGGCACCCTGCGCGCCGAGGTGGAGCCGCACCTGGAGCGGGGGGCGGATGTCCTGCTCGACATTGATGTCCAGGGGATGCGCCAGGTGCGGGAACGCGCCACGGCGACGCTGGCCGGCCGCCGCGCCGTCTATGTCTTCCTGGCCCCCCCCTCCCTCGCGGAACTGGAACGGCGGCTGCGGACACGCGCCACGGATCCGGAGGAGGCCATCCGCCGGCGGCTGGCCAATGCCCGCCGCGAGCTGGCGGCGTGGGCGGAGTACGATTTCTTGGTCGTCAATGACCAAATTGAAGCGGCGGTCGCCGAACTGGCGGCGATCATCCGGGCCGCCCGCTGCCGGACGGCGGGGCTGGCGTGGGATCCGTTTGCCGGCTGACCCGCCCCGCCGGCGGCCGGGGCGCGTTCAACCAATGGTCGTGACGTGGAGGGCGGCATCCACTTCGATAATGGCCTGGGCCTCGAGTCCGCGCACCTGGCGGAGGACGTCAGCCTGGGCGCGGCGCATCTCGGCGGTCCAGGGGCGGCCCGCCGCCGGCGTGGCCTGCCAGGGGACGGCGGGCCAGCCCGCGGCAAGCCGTTCCGCGGCTTCCCGGTAGCGGCTGGCGGCGGCGCGGAGCCGGAGGGCGGGGGCGGGCTCGAACTCATGGGCTAGGGCGTCGAGGTAGCGGCTGGCGGCGGCGCGAGCGTCGGTGAAGGCGAGGTAGAGCCAGCCGTTGGCGGCGGCGGCGGCCTCGAACTGGGGGGGCGGCAGGGCGGCAAGGGGGGCCTCGTCCGCCAGCCGGTCCAGCCATTCCTGGAAGGCGTCATCGCCGCTGGCCAGCGGCTGGCCAGCGTGGAGGAAGGTGGGGGTGGCCGCCAGCTCCAGGCATTCCATGAGGCTGCGGAGCGCGGTCAGGCGGCGGTCGCTGGCGGGGTGGCGGCAGATCAGGAAGAAGAGATGCCATGGCCAGCCTTGGAGCAGGGTGGCGCCGCCGGGCGGCGCATCGTAGGTCCGGCAATAGAAGTTCTGGGTGGAGCTGGCGTGGCCGAAGATTACGCCGTAGCGGCCGTGGCCGTCGATGTTGCGGGCGATGACCGGCGTCCCCCGGTCGATGCTGGCCGTGACCAGCCGTTGCAGCCGGGCGCGTTCGCCGGCGTCGGCCTGGGCGCAGTCGAGGATCTCGACTTCGTAGCCGAGGGCCGCGAACAGCCGTTTCGCGTGCGGATAGCCGACCATCAGGTCCGGCGCCAGGGGATTCCAGCCCGAGCGGAAGAAGAAGAGGCGGAAGGCGGCGGCGGAAAGCCCCATCAGCTCGTCATAGGGGCGGCGGTCGCCAATCGCCGCCAGGGCGGCTTGGACGACCCCCACCAACTGGTTGTCCATCCCCGCGCGGAAGCGGAGCGGCGGCACCCCCTCGATCGTTGTCTTCCCCAAATCGGTTTTGACGGTTCCGAGCATGGCCGCCCCCGTCTGCCAATGGCCCTCGTCACTGGCCAAGTATAGTTGGCTTTCGCGGAATTGACAATCCGCCGGCAAGCCCCGGCCGGACGGCTACATTATCCAGGCAAGGCCCTTGCGGATTCCGCGCCAGGCGCCGGCAAGGATCGTGAATCATGCCCAAAGGGACGGACAACGGCTGCGTCGTGCTCGGGGTGACCGGCTCCATTGCCGCCTACAAGGCGGCGGAGGTGGCCAGCGCCCTCGTCCAGGCCGGCGTCGAGGTGCAGGTGATCATGACCGCGGCGGCGACGAAGCTGGTGCAGCCGCAGACCTTCTTCACCCTCTCGCGCAACCCGGTGGCCACCGACCTGTGGGCGGCCCCGGAATGGGAGCCGGAGCACATCGCCCTGGCCGAGCGCGCCCGCCTGCTGCTCATTGCCCCCTGCACCGCCAACTGCCTCGCCAAGCTGGCCTGGGGGCTGGCCGACGACGCACTGAGCACCTTCGCGCTCGCGCACACCGGCCCGCTGCTGGTGGCGCCGGCCATGAACCCGCGGATGTGGGAGCATCCGGCCGTTCAGGAGAACTGCCGGCGGCTGCGGGAGCGTGGGGTGGTTTTCATCGGCCCCGAGGCGGGGGCGGTCGCCTGTGGCGACGTCGGCACCGGGCGCCTGGCCGCGCCGGCCGCAATCGTCCAAGCCGTGCGCGAACGGCTGGCCACCACGGCGGCGGGCAAGGTCCGCCGGGCGGCGCGGCCGGTGAAGGTCGTGGTCACCGCCGGGCCGACCCGCGAGGCGCTGGATCCTGTCCGCTACCTGACGAACCGTTCCAGCGGCAAGATGGGGTACGCCCTGGCCGCCGCCGCCGCCGCCGCCGGGCACGAGGTGGTGCTCGTCTCCGGCCCCGTCCACCTGCCGCCGCCGGCCGGCTGCCGCCTGGTCAGCGTCGAAACCGCCGCGGAAATGGCGGCGGCGGTGAAGGCCGAGTTCGCGGACGCCGCGCTGCTGGTCATGGCCGCCGCCGTCGCCGACTACCGCCCCGCAACCGTGGCCGGGCAGAAGCTCAAGAAAGGGGCGGCACCGCGCACCCTGCGGCTGGAGCCGACCGAGGACATCCTGGCCAGCATCGCCGCCCTGAAGCGGCCGGGGCAGAAGGTCGCCGGCTTCGCGGCGGAGACGGAGCGGCTGGCGGAGTTCGCCCAGGCCAAGCTGGCGCGGAAGCGGCTCGACTGGATCGTCGCCAATGACGTCAGCCGCCCGGACATCGGCTTCGACCGCGACGAGAACGAGGCGACCGTCTTCGCCGCCGACCCCGCCACGCCGCCGCGCCACCTGCCGAAAATGCCCAAGGCCGACCTGGCGGCGCGCCTGCTCGACCTTTTCCTCGCCGACACCTGACTCCCCCATCGGATCCCCTCTTCCCTTCATGAAAATCCTGATCATCGGTGACATTGTGGGCAAAGGCGGCCGCCGCGCCGTCGCCACCCTCGCCCCGCAACTGCGCGCGGAGTTCGGCTGCGCCTTCTGCGTCGCCAACGGCGAAAACATGGCCGGCGGCGGCGGCCTCACCCGCAAATGCCTGGACGAACTCTGGCTCTGCCGCGCCGTGGACGTGGTCACCAGCGGCGACCATGTCTGGGACCAGAAGGAGTTCGTGGAGGAGATCAAGAGCGCGCCGAACGTGCTCCGCCCGGCCAACCTGCCCGCCCAGCAGCCCGGCCGCGGCTGGGCCCTCTACACCGCCGCCGACGGCACCCCCGTCGGCGTCGTCAACCTGCTGGGGCGCGTCTTCATGCCCTTCAGCTCCGACTGCCCCTTCCGCGCCGCCGACCGCGCCTTGGAGGAGCTGGCGCCCAAGGCAAAGGTGATCCTCGTCGACATCCATGCCGAAGCCACCAGCGAGAAGATCGCCATGGCCCGCCACCTGGACGGCCGCGCCTCGCTGGTCTTCGGCACCCACACCCATGTCCCGACGGCCGACGAGCAGGTGCTGCCGCACGGCACCGGGATGATCTGCGACGTCGGCATGGTCGGCGCCCGCGAGTCGGTCCTGGGGCGGGCCATCGCCCCCGTCCTCCGCCGCTTCGTCACCGGAATGCCAGGGCATTTCACCGTCGTCGAGCATGGCACCCGTTTGCAGGGGCTGGTGGCGGAGATCGATCCCCGCACCGGCAAGGCGCTCACCCTCACCCGCGTCGTCCGCGACTTGCCCGACGGCAGCCTGTAAGGAGCCCCAGCGATGAAGAAATGGCTTGTGAACTTCCTGCGAACCCTGGCCGGCCTGCTGCTGCTCTTCCTCACCGCCGGCCTGCTCTGGACCCTGGCGGCGCTGCCGAAGCCCTACAGCCTGGAAAACCAGCTCCTCCCCTTCCTCCTCAGCTTCGCCGCCGGCGGCGTCTGGTTCACCTTCGTCTCGCGGCTGCAAGTCTTCTACGTCTTCGGCCATGAACTGACCCACTGGTTCGCGGCCAAGCTGTTCCTGCGGCACACGGGCGACCTCAAGGTGAGCACCAAGGGCGGCAGCGTGGCGGTGCAGAACCCGAACCTGTGGATCACCCTCGCCCCCTATTTCGTCCCCTTCTACACCCTGGCCTGGCTGCTGGTCTACGCCATCTTCCGCTTCGCCTACGGGCCGCCGACCGCCCTGGTGCAGAAGCTGCTCTTCGCCGGCTGCGGGCTGACCTTCGCCTTCCATGCGGTCCTGACCGTGCAGTCGCTGCTCCAGGAACAGGCGGACCTGAAGGCGCACGGGCGCTTCCCCTCCCTCGCGCTGATCCTCTTCTTCAACACCCTCTTCGTCAGCGCGGGGATGCTCACCGTTGGCGGGCAGTGGCGGGCCGGGGCCGACCTTTACGTCAACCGGCTGGGGCTGGAATGGCGCGGGGTCGCCGGCGCCGTGGAATGGCTCTACGAGGCGGGTTTGGCCACGGCCGGCTGGCTCCAGGGCTGGCTCTGAGCGCCACCCCCGGCGGCGGACCGCTGCCACCGGTCAGGCGGCGGGCGGCGCATAGAGGCCGACCTGCTCGATGGCGGGGCAGGCGGCGGCCTGGAGGATGCGCAGCCGCAGCCGCGGCGTCTCGCACGGCGGCAGCCGGAGCAGCCGCCGGGCGCCGATCGCGCCGCCAGTGGCCACCTCGGCCCAGCCCTCGCCATCCCAGCGGTCCACGGCAAAGCGCTCCACCCGCTGTCCCAGCGGCAGATGCTCCCGCAGGCTGACGGTGGCGATCTTGACCGGAATGGGGAAATCGAAGATGATCTCGGGGGCGGGGGCGGCGTCGTCGCTGCACCAGTAGCTCTCGGGGTGGGCATCCGCCACCCGCTCCGGACTGAAACAGGGATCGTCACCGCGGACGTTGCTGGCCTGGATGCGGGCCATCCGGGCAAGGTTGGTGGCAAAGCGGGCATCCAGCCGGCGGCGGAACTCCTGCAGCACGGCCACATCCCCCGCCGGAATCAGCCCGCGGCGGTCGGGCGCCAGGTTCAGCAGGAGGGCCGCGCCTTGTCCCACGGAACGGAAATAGAGATCCTCCAGCTTCTCCGGCGAGCGGAGCTTGTCGTCCTCGGCGGGATGGTGGAACCAGCTAGGGCGGAGGGAGAGCTCGCACTCCGCCGGCAGCCACCGGCTCTCGGGGCCAGCGGCCGCGGCTGGGCCGGGCGCGAACTCCGCGGCGCCGCGGCGGCTCCAGCCTGGCTCGCCGGGATCGCCTTCCCCATTGCCGACCCAGCGCACGTCGGGCCCGGCGGCGCTGGACAGCACCGCTTCGGGCTGGAGCAGCCGCGCCAACTTCCACGTCTCCTCCCAGCCGTAATAGCTGGCCTGGGCGATGGTGCGCCGTTCCCGGGCGCCGCCGTAGTAGCCGTCGCCGCCGGTGCCGCCGGCGAACCAGATTTCGAACAGCGGCCCATAGTCGGCCAGCAATTCGTGAAGCTGGTTGCGGTAATAGGCAAGGTACCCGGGGCGGCCATAGTCGGGATGGTTCCGGTCCCACGGGGAGAGGTGGACGCCGAAGCGCAGCCCCTGCCCGTGGCAGGCCGCCGCCAGCTCCTTCACCAGATCCCCCCGGCCGTTGCGCCAGGGGCTGTGCCGGACCGAGTGGTGGGTGAAGCGCGAGGGCCAGAGGCAGAAGCCGTCGTGGTGCTTGCAAGTCAGGATCAGCCCGGCCATCCCCGCGATCCGGGCGGCGTCGGCGATCTGGCCGGCGTCGAAGCACTCGGGATTGAAGGCCGCCGGCGATTCGTCGCCATACCCCGATTCCTGGCCGGTGAAGGTGTTGAGCGTGAAGTTGACGAGCCCGTAGAATTCCAGTTGGTGCCAGTGCAACTGGCGCCGGGATGGCGCGGGGCCAAAGGGTGTGGGGGGGCGGACGGCAGGCATGGTGAAAACCTCCCCTATCTGGAGGGTTGGAAGGATACAGGAACTATAGCGCCAAGGCCGCCACTGCGCGACTCCCGCCCGCCGTGGCATCCAGGCATAGACACGAATCCCTGCGCCACATTCCCCGGCGGCGATTTCCGATCCCCCGCGGAGCGGACTTTCCGGCCGCCTACTTTTCCCGGGGCCCGGGGCAAGTGGCCGCACCGTCCCCGGTGCGGGTTGGCGGCGGCGTGGCGGTGGTGGCGGGCGGCTTCAGCGTGATTTCCAGGGGTCGGCGGGGGTCGCCGGCCAGGTAGGCGGTGCGGGTGGGGAAGGCGAACTCGATCCCCGCGGCGGCGAAGGCCCGGAGGATTTTCAGGTTCGTTTCCTGGATCCAGTCCTGGAATGCCCACCAGTCGTCGGTGTGGAGCCAGGCGATGTAGAGGATGTTCAGCGAGGAGTCGCTGAACTCGTTGAAGACCACGCGCGGCGGCAGCTCCGGCCGCTGGTGCGGATGGTCCCTGAGGATGTCGCGGAGGATTTGGATTGCCTGCTCCACCTTCTCGGGCGGGGTGTCGTAGGTGAGCGTCAGGTTGCCCTTCCGCTGGAGGTAGGGGCGGCGCGTGATGTTCTCCACGGTCACTTCGGTGAGCGACTTGTTGGGCATGGCCACCAGATGCCCCTGGAGCGTGCGGATCCGGCTGGAGCGCAGGCCAATGCTCTCCACGGTGCCGTCCACGCCGCCGACGACCACGCGGTCGCCGACCTTGAACGGGCGGTCGAGCAGCAGCACGAAGGAGCCGAAGAGGTTGGCGACGGTATCCTGGGCCGCCAGGGCGATCGCCAGGCCGGCAATGCCGGCGCTGGCCAGGAGGGCGGTGATGTTGAGGTTGAACACGGCCTGGCCGATGAAGAGGGCGCTGACCACCGCCACCAGGATGCGCAGGCTCTTGCGCAGCACCGCCAGCAGTCCGGGATCCATCTGGTGCCCGCCGCGCTGGCCGATCTCCGCCAGCTTGAGGTCAACCACGGCCGCCATCTTGTAGAAGTAGAGGACGACGGCGAGGATGGAGAGCAGCAGCCCGGACTTGAGGGCGGCCAGGCCGAACCAATGTGGCATCACCTCAAGGAGCGGCACGGCCGCGGCCTGCACCCCCGCCGCGAGGATGAGCATGGCGGCGGGGCGCACCGCCGAGTCGAGCATCAGCTTCCGCACCGGATGGGCGTTGCCATCAATCAGCCGGCCGAAGATGAGCAGCAGCAGCCGGCGGGCCAGCAGGCTGGCGCAGAAGGCGAGCAGCAGCACCAGGAGGGCGGCCAGCAGCCGCCAGGCCTCCAGGCCGAACCATTCCATCTGGAAACCGGCCGATTGCACCCAGTTGCCGATCCACAGGGAAAAGGCCTGGCCGACCGGGGCCGGCACCGGGGCGGGCGCATTCGTGGCCAGCGGCGTTTCCTGGGCCATGGCCGGCAGGGTTGCCAGCGCCAGCGCGAGAAGGGAAGCCGCCGGGGCCCGCCAGCCGGGCCCGGCCGTGAAGCGAGGGGAAGTCGTCATGGCCATCCTTTTTTTTGCGGGGTGGAAGGTCGGGGCGGGCTTGCGGACTCCGCGGCACCGCGGCGAAGCCGTCCCGGTCAAAGGGGGAGTTCATCCGACAGCGGCGCGGCGGCGGCGGTGGCGGCGGCGGGGGGCGCGGCCGGGCGGGGGGGGAATTGGCCGGCGAGGGCGTCGCGCACCCGTTGCTTGACCTCGGCGCTGAAATCCTTGTTGAGCATCCAGCGCAGGTAGTTGGGATCCTTCGTGGCCAGTTCGCGCAGGGTTGTGCCGCTCTTCTGGCCGAAGGCGATGGCGACTTCGCCGTCCTGCCATTTGAGCTTGCCGCCGGCATCGACCAGGGGTTCGCCGTTGCGGGTGGGCTGGCTGAGGCGGTCGAGGGTGGGGAGGTCCCGTTCCAGGTCCGGATAGCGTTCGAACTGTCCATCGAGCACGTCGAGCACCGCCAAGGCGTCCGCCTCCGCGCCGTGGGCGCCGGCGTGTTCCTGGCCGCAATAGAAGCGGAGGGCGGCGGAGAGGGTGCGGGGTTCGCGGAGGTGGTAGATGCGCTGGGCGTCCACGATCCGCACCCCGGCCAGGTTCCAGCTTTGGCCGGCCCGGCGGAACTCCTCTTGGAGGAGGGGGACGTCGAAGCGGACGAGGCCGAAGCCGACGAGGTCGCTGTCGCCGAGGAAGCGGAGCAGGTCGAAGGCGATCTCCGCAAAGGTTGGGGCGGTGGCGACGTCGGCGTCAGTGATGCCATGGACGGCGGTGGCGCTGGCGGGGATCGGGCGTTGGGGGTTGAGCCGGCGCTTCCAGGTTTCCCGGCGGGCGTCGGGATGCAGCTTGATGGCGGCGATCTCCACGATCCGGTCGGTGCGGGGGTTGACGCCGGTGGTCTCCAGGTCGAGGGAGACCAGGGGGCGTTGCAGGGGCAGGTGGCGCATGGGTCGGGGGACTCCGGGGCAGGGGCCGGTACGGGAAAGCGGGGGTGTGTACTATAACCCGGCATTCGGCCCTGGCCCGGCCCCTGGCGGCGCCGTGGTGGCGGCAGACGGGTGGCGTTGGACGCCGAAGAGGGCGTAGGCGGCCGCGCCGGCGAAGCAGAGGGCGGAGAATGACCAGCGGTGGTAGCCTTTGGTGCGGTCGGCGATGCTGAAGCTGGTCAGGGCGAGGACGAAGATGAAGACCAGCAGCTTGGTGGGGTTGGGCAGGGATGGCCAGAGCTGGCGGCCGAAGTGCTGGTAGGGGATGCTGGAGATCATGAGCAGCGCGGCGCCGAGGACGCCGGCCAGCCCCAGGCCGGCGATCCAGATAGGCGGTGGTTCGCCGTGGCACTTGGCCAGTTCGACGACGAGCAGGGTTCCGGCGCCGGCCAGGACGGCGCCGGCGGGGGAGGGGAGGCCTTGGAAGATGCCAGGAGGGAGGGCGACGGTCGGCTTCAGGAAGCGGACCAGGCGGTAGACGACGCAGACGAAATAGCCCAGGGCGGCGGCGGCGGCGGTGGTGCGGAACCAGTCCGGGCCGGCGAGGGCGAGGCCGTGGTAGACGAGGACGCTGATGGCCAGGCCGAAGCTGGTGCCGTCGGCGATGTCGTCGAAGAAGGCGCCGTAGCGGGTGGAGCCGAATTTGCGGGCCATGCGGCCGTCGAAGAGGTCGAAGAACTGGCCGATGAAGACCAGGACGAAGGCCCGGATCAGGTGGTTCTGGCAGGCTTCCCAGATGGCGGCGGCGCCACAGAGGAAGTTGGCGAGGGTCAGGGAATTGGCGTACCAGATGTCGGGGATGATTTTGCAGTAGAGTGAGAGGAAGGCGAGGACGGTGCAGAACATCTCCATCTTTTCGAGGATGGCGAAGCTCACGAACTCGCCGACGCCGGTGCCGGGGATCAGGGTGAGGGCGGTGATGGCGATGAGGATGGTGATGAAGGCGGTCTTGGCCTTGCCGAAGAGGTTGGCGGCCTTCTTTTTGGCGACGAGGCGGGAGGCTTGGCCGAGGGCGTCGAGGAGGAGCACGGCGACCGTCCAGCTCCAGGGGAGCGCCCCCTTCCAGGCGAAGAAGAGCAGGGTCGGGAAATACATGCACTTGTCGCTCAGCGGATCCAGCCATTTGCCGCATTCGGTTTCGAGGCCGCAGTTGCGGGCGATGGTGCCGTCGGTCAGGTCGCTGATCATCCAGGCGGCGAACCAGAGCAGGGCGGCCCGCGGGTGGCCGGCCTCCCAGATCACGAGGCTGAGGACGCCCATGGGAATGCGGATCAGGGAGATGCTGTTGGGATGGAGCCAGCGGCAGCGGCGCACCCATTCCTGGCCGGCGGGCCGGCGGGTGATCTGGGTGATGGCGAGGCGTTCGGCGGCGAGCATGCCCAGCACGGCGGCGAGGAGGATGAGGAGAGTCATGGTGAGTTATGAGTTATGAGTTATGAGTTATGAGTTATGAGTCATGAGTTATGAGTTATGAGTCATGAGTTATGAGTCATGAGTTATGAGTTATGAGTTATGAGTCATGAGTTATGAGTCATGAGTTATGAGTTATGAGTTGTAAGTTGTAAGTTGTAAGTTGTAAGTTATGAGTTATGAGTCATGAGTTATGAGTCATGAGTTATGAGGTTGCAATTACGAATTGGGAAACGGGAGGCCTGAAGGGAGATGGGCGAAGGGGGAGCATGGAAGGCCCCGGCGGGGCCAAGGTTTGTAGCCCCCGGCTTGAGCCGGGGGATGAGAGGGCAGCCTTCGATTTGCACCCCAGCGGGGTGCGGGCACGAGTGAAAAAACGGGGCGCGCTGGTCAGAGGCCTTCGGTGGGGTTTTCCTTGCGGATCAGGCGGAGCTGGAGGATGCGCCGCTGGTCGGCGTCGAGCACTTCGCCGCCCAGCATCGGGGTGTCGAGCTTTTCGCCTTTGGCGGGGATGCGGCCGAGTTCGGAGAGGACGTAGCCGCTGATGGTCTCGAAATCATCGTCGCTGAACTCGAGGTCAAAGGCTTCCTCGATGGTGCCGATGGGGACGCGGCCATCAACGATCAGGCTGCCGTCGGGCAGGCGTTTGACGGTCGGCTGCTCCTCGTTGGCGTCGTACTCGTCGCGGATGTCGCCGAGGATTTCCTCGATGATGTCTTCGAGGGTGACGATGCCGGCGGTGCCGCCGTATTCGTCGAGGACGACGGCGAAGTGGTTGCGGTTCTGCTGGAACTCGGCGAGGAGGTCGGCGATGTTCTTGGATTCGGGGATGAAGATTGGCTTGCGGACGATGGTGGTGACCGGGGTGGCGTCGGTCAGCTTCGCTTCGTTGAGCAGGTCCTTGGCATGGACGATGCCGATGATGTGGTCAATGGTGTCATGGAAGACGGGGAGGCGGGAGTGGCCGCAATGGAGGATTTGCTCCTTGGCCTCGCGGACGGTGGTGGTGTCCTCGATGCTGTCGATGTCGACGCGCGGGGTCATGACTTCGTGGACCAGGGTGTGCTCCAGGTCGAGGATGCCCAGGATCATCCGGTGTTCCGAATCGGGTTTGCCGGGCGCTTCGCCGGCGGATTCGATTTTTTGTTGGACGAGGCTGAGGATTTCCTCCTCCAGGTTGGCGTTGCGTTCGTCCCGCCGGCTCAGCCGTTCCATGAGGCGCCACCATTGGCGGAAGGGGAAGACGATGGGCAGCCAGAGGAGGAGGCGGAGCGCTTCCAGGACGGGGAGGACGAGCCGCAGCAGGAGGACGGCCGCCGAATCGGGGACCGCCGGGGCGATGAAGTCGAACATCAGCCAGAGCGCGACGGGCGCCCAGAGGAAATGGAACACGGTGTCGGCGGCGGGGGCCTCCCGGAGCGTGCCGGCGATCCAGGGCTGGACGATCAGGAAGAAGGAGACGAGCAGCAGGAAGCGCAGGACGAGGCGGAACTCCAGCCGGTGCCGGAAGAAGCGCTTGAGCCGTTCGGCCAGCTTCCGGTCGCGCGAGGCCATGGCCACGCAGCGGTTGTAGAAGTTTTCCGCCATCAGCACCCAGGTGATGATGGTGACGCTGGCCAGGAGCCAGCCGACGGCGGTGGAGAGTTCCGGGGGGGACATTCTGCTTCCTTCTTGTGGAGCGGGGGTGCCGGCCGGCGCCAAGTTCAGCGGCCGGGGGGAGTTGGGGGTGGTTGGCGGAAGGCGAAGAGCGCCTCGCCGGTGAAGCCGGCGGAGCGCAACTGGACCAGCAGCCGCTGTTCCCGCCGGCGCATCCGCCGTTTGCCGGCGGGGGTGTGGTCATCTTCGCCGGCGAGGTGGAGCAGGCCATGGACGAGGTAGAGCAGCAGCTCTTCGGCGGGGGTTGTCCCGTAGCGTGCCGCCGCCGTTTCGGCCACTGCCGGGCAGACGGCAAGTTCGCCGGCGAGGATGCCGCCGGCGTCCGGGTCTGGCGGCAGCCCGGTGGCCGGGCGCGGGAAGGCGAGCACGTCGGTGGCGCCGGCGTGGCCCAGGAACTGCCGGTTCCAGCGGGCCATGCGCCGGCGGCCGGCGAACTCGACCTGCAATTCCGCGTCCGGGGGGAGGGTGGCCGCCCAGCCGGTCAGCTCCGCCAGGAGCCGGAGGCAGGCGACGGTCCGCTCACGGCTGCGGAGCTGCAAGCGGCGGCTCGACCGGCGGAGGCTCACGTTGAGGTTCGGCATCGGGGTCGTTTTCCTCGCCCTTGGGGTATTGGATGCGGCCATGGTGCATGGTGGTCAGGGTGCGGAGGATCGTTTCCTTGACGATGGTCAGCTCCCGGAAGGTCAGGTCGGCATGGTTGAGCTGGCCATCCTCGATCCGGCGTTGGAGGATTTCCTCGGCTTGGGCGCGGATTTTCTGGGGGGTCGGCTTGGCCAGGGCGCGGGTGGCGGCCTCCATGGCGTCGGCCAGGCTGATGATCACGACCTCCCGGCGCATCGGCAGCGGGCCGGGGTAGCGGAACTCCTGTTCGCCGACCGCGGCGAGGTCGAGGTTCAGCGACTGCTGCTGGTCCTTGAGCGCCCGGTGGTAGAAATAGGCGACCAGGCTGGTGCCGTGGTGCTGGGCGATCGCTTCGCGGATCGGCTTTTTCAGCTTGTGGCGGGCGGCGAGTTCGAGCCCGGTCTTGACATGGTTGAGGATGACCAGCGAACTCAGGTGCGGCTTGAGGTCGTCGTGCGGATTCTCGCCGGTGCTGTTTTCGGTGAAATAGTCGGGGTTGGCCAGCTTGCCGATGTCATGGAAATAGGCGCAGACCCGGGCCAGGAGGGGGTTGGCGCCGATGGCGGCGGCGGCCTCTTCGGCCAGGGTGGCGACGAGCAGCGAGTGGTGGTAGGTGCCGGGCGCCTCCATTTGCAGGCGCTTGAGCAGGGGGTGGTTCAAGTCGCTCATTTCGAGCAGGTAAAGGTCGGTGGTGATGCCAAAGCAATACTCGAACAGCGGCATGGTGAAGGCGGCGAGGAGCGCGTAGCCGAGCCCGGCGCAGAGGCTGGCCGCCGGCAAGGGGCGCAGGCCGCTTGGGGGGAGTCCCTGGAGGAGGAGGAGGAGCCCCGTGGTCACGGCCAGGGCCAAGGCGATGCCGAAGCCGGCCCAGATGATCTGGTAGCGGCGGTGGGCCTTGCGCATCAGGATGGCGGCGGTGACGCCGCCGAGGCCGCCGGCCAGCAGCAGCAGCAACGGCGGTTGCTCGGGGAATTGGAAGGTGGCCACCAGCGTCCCCAGCAGGCCGGTCCAGGCGGCCGTGCGCAGGCCGACCAGGTTGCAGAGGAGCATGGCGCCAAAGCTGAGGGGGAGGGCGGCGGAGAGCCAGTTGCGGGCGCCGCCGAAGGTGGCGAGGAGGAAGTTGCCCACCATCCGGTTGAGGAGGATCTGGAGGAGCAGGATGGTGGTGATGAGGATGACCCCGGACGTGGCGCGGATGGCGTCGCGGTGGATGGCGTCAAGGAGGTAGGCGGCGGCGAGGAAGGCGAGCAGGAGGAGGGTGGCGGGGATGGGCAGGCGGGCCAGGCGCTCGGACCATTCCTGGCCGTGGGCGCGCTGGAGCTGGTGGTAGTGCGTCAGGCGCACGAGGTCGTTTTCGCCGATCCGTTCCCCGCGGCGGAGAAGGGGGACGCCGGCGGGCACGCGGGTGCGGATCACGGGGACTTGGGAGGCGGCGTATTCCTGGGCGGCGCGGGTGGCTTCGGCATCCAGCTCCAGGTTGGGTTCGAGGAGGAGGGCCAGCCGGGCGCGCAGCGCCTCCCGGAACCCCGTGGGGTACGGCTGGGTGTGGCTGACGAACTCCCGGGCAAGCAGGTCGGCCGCCTGTTCCGGGGTGGTCAGCTCGCCAAGCTTGAGCGGGAAGCGGACGTTGTCCTGGCGGTCGTCCCGGATGTAGAGGACTTCGTAGCCGGCAAGCCGGCCGGCGAAGCGGCTGCGGATCGCCTCCGGGTCGGCGAGGCCGCGGCGGCAGATGCTTTCCACGGCTCCGGCCAGGGTGGACCAGTTGGCGAGGGCGGGCTGGAGTTCGCCGCCGCCGCTTGCCACTTCCTGGCGGAGCTGTTCCAGGCGGCCCAGGGTGCTGGTGATGGCGGCCGGGCGCACCGCGAAGACCGGCGGCACCCGATGGGCGGCGGCTTCCCGTGCCAGGCGGGTCTGTCCCCGATCCTCGTATTCGAAGGGCACGTCCGTGAGCAGGGTGCGGTCCGCGATCTGGCCGACGGCGTAGCCGTGCGTTTCGGGACGGGCAGGAAAGAACAGGGAGCCCACCGCCACCAGCCAGACCAGCCCGAGGCAGCCGAGCCGGATGACGGTTCGCCAGCCATCCTCGGCGCCAGGCGCGGAGCCGCCTGGGCCGCCGCCGCGGGCGGCGGTCGGTTTCCGCCAGCGCCGGAGCGGTGATACCAGAGCGTTCAATCCCACTTTTTGAAGAGCAGGGCGGAGTTGTGGCCACCGAATCCGAGATTGGTGTTCAGCGCATATTGGACGGTCCGCTCACGGGCGGTGTGCGGGGTGTAGTCCAAGTCGCAGTCCGGATCTGGCTGGTCCAGGTTGATGGTTGGCGGAATGACCGCGGTGCGGAGGGTTTGGATGCAGACGACCGACTCCAGCCCGCCGGCCGCGCCGAGCGCATGGCCGGTCATGGATTTCGTGCTGCTGATGGCCACGCGGCGGGCGTGCTCGCCGAGGGCTTTCTTGAAGGCGACCGTCTCCAGCTTGTCGTTGAGGGGGGTGGAGGTGCCGTGGGCGTTGATGTAGTCCACCGCGTCGGGGGCGACGCCGGCCCGCTGCAGGGCGATGCGGATGGCGCGGGCGGCGCCGCCGCCCTCGGGGTCGGGGGCGGTGATGTGGTACGCATCGCCGGTGGCGCCATAGCCGACGATCTCGGCGAGGATCGGGGCGCCGCGTTTCCGGGCGTGGGCCAGGGTTTCGAGGACGAGGATGCCGGCGCCCTCCGACATCACGAAGCCGTCCCGCTCCCGGTCGAAGGGGCGGCTGGCGCGCACCGGGTCGTCGTTGCGTTCGCTCAGGGCCTTCATGGAGGAGAAGCCAGACATGGCCAGGGGGGTGATGCAGGCTTCCGTGCCGCCGGTGACGACCGCGTCGGCGTCGCCGCGGCGGAGGAGCCAGTAGGATTCGCCGATGGCGTGGGCGCCGGAGGCGCAGGCGGTGACGATGCCCATGTTCGGCCCCTTGAAGCCGTAGCGGATCGAGAGGAAGCCGGCGGCCATGTCAATGATCATCATCGGCACCATGAGCGGCGAATTGCGGTTCGGCCCCTTCTGGAACAGCACCTGGGCCTGGTCCTGCAAGGTCTGGATGCCGCCGACGCCGCTGCCGACGTAGCAGGCGACCCGCTCGGGGTTGACGCCGTCGGCCTTGAGCCCGGCCATCGCGACCGCCTCGTCCGCCGCCACGATGGCGTAGTGGCAGAACTTGTCCAGCCGCCGTTGTTCCTTGGGCGGCAGGTAGGGATCCATGTCCAGCCCCTTGATCTCGCCGGCGATGCGCGTCTTCATGGCGCTGGCATCGAACGCCGTGACGGGGCCCAAGCCCGATTTCCCGGCCACGAGGGAACCCCAGAACGCATCCAGGCCGATGCCGACACTGGAGACGACCCCCATGCCGGTGACCACGACTCGTTGTTGCTCAGTCATCTGTTCCATAGGTTCCTGTGTGACGGGAAACGGGCGGGCAAACCTGGGCGGGAAGCCAGCTTACTTCTTCAGGTTCGCGATGTAGTCGATCGCCGCGCCCACCGTGGTCAGCTTCTCCGCTTCCTCATCGGGGATTTCCGCGCCGAATTCCTCTTCGAGGGCCATCACCAGCTCCACCGTGTCCAGGGAGTCGGCACCGAGATCCTCGATGAACTTCGCGGCCGGGACGACCTGCTCGGGGTTGACGCCCAACTGCTCGACGATGATTTCCTTGACTTTTTCTTCAACTGAAGCCATGTGCTGTTTTCTCCGTGTTGGATCTTTTGTGGGGCCCTTGGGGATCTACCATCATCCCCCCGGGGGAGGGGAAGGATCATTGGGAAAGGCGATAATGTCGTATGTCCGGCGGCATTTTTCAACCCCCGGCGCGGGGGTGGCGTTCAGCTCCCCAGGTACATGCCGCCGTCCACCGAGATGGTCTGGGCGGTGACGTAGTCGCTCTCCGGGCCGGCCAGGAAGCGCACGACCTTGGCGACGTCGGCGGCGGTGCCGGCGCGCTTGAGCGGGATGTTCGCCAGGAACGCCTGCTTCGCCTCCTCCGGCAGCTTGGCGGTCATCTCGGTCAGGATGAAGCCGGGGGCCACGGCGTTGACGCAGATGTTGCGGGGGGCCAGCTCGCGCGCCGCCGTCTTGGTCATGGCGATCACGCCGCCCTTGGAGGCGCTGTAGTTCATCTGGCCGGGGTTGCCGATCCGGCCGACCACCGAGGCGATGTTGACGATCTTGCCGCTCTCCTGCTTCATCATCGGCCGGGCGACGGCCTTGATGCAGTTGAAGACGCCCTTGAGGTTCACCGCGATCACCGCGTCCCAATCCTCCTCCTTCATGCGGATGAGCAGGTTGTCGCGGGTGATGCCGGCGTTGTTGACCAGGATGTCGATGCGGCCAAAGGCCTCCAGCACCGCTTTGGCCATCGCCTCCACGTCCGCCAGCTTGGCGACATTGGCGGCGAAGGCCTTGGCCTCCACCCCCTTGCCCCGGAACTCGGCGGCGGTCGCCTCGGCCACGTCAAGCATGATGTCAACAATGGCGAGCTGGGCGCCGTCGGCGGCCAACTGTTCGCAGATCGCCTTGCCAATGCCACGGGCGCCGCCCGTCACCAACGCCACTTTGCCTTGCAGTTTCATGGGGGTCTCCTCAGGTTGGGAATCGCGGATCTTTTTGCCGGCCAAGGCGTTCAGCGGCTGGGGAAGCGGCCGTCGGCCCGCAGTTTCGCCAGGTCCGCCGCGCCGCCGACATTGAACACCGGCAGTTGTTTGGCAATGCGTTTCAGGAAGCCGCTGAGCACCGTGCCGGGGCCAAACTCGACAACGGCCTCGGCGCCGGCGGCGAGCATGCTCCGGACACACTGCTCCCAGCGGACGCTGCCGGTGATCTGCGCCTCCAGGTTGCGCCGGATTTCCGCCGGCGCCGCCACCGCCGCGCCGGTCACGTTCTGCATGACCGGGCAGCGCGGCGCGGCCACCGGCACCGTCGCCAGGACGGCGGCGAAGCGCGGCACCGCCGGGGCCATCAGCCGCGAATGGAAGGCGCCGTCAACCGTCAGGGGGATGACCTTGCCGATGCCGGCGGCCTTGAGGGCGGCGATGGCGGCGGCGAGCCGCCCCTTTTCACCGCTGATGACGATCTGGCCGGGGCAGTTGTAGTTGGCCACGTCCACCTCGTGCTCGGCGCAGAGCCGTTCGACCGGCGCCGGCTCGGCGTTGAGCACGGCGGCCATCCCTCCCTGGGTGGCGCGGCAGGCGTCCTCGAAGAACTGGCCGCGGGCGGCCACCAGCCGGAGGGCGTCTTCGTAGCCCAGCGCGCCGGCGGCGGCCAGGGCGGCGAACTCGCCGAGGCTCAGGCCGCCGCAGGCCATTGGTTCCAGCGCGACCGCCTCCTGGAAGGCGGCGAGGCAGGCCAGGCTCACCGCGGTGATCGCCGGCTGGCAATTGGCGCTGCGGGTGAGTTCGTCGGCCGGGCCGGCGAAACAGAGGGTGGAAAGGGGGCGGCCAAGCACGCGGTCGGCGGTCGCGAAAACTTCACGGGCGGCGGCGGAGCTTGCCGGCAGGTCCTGCCCCATGCCCACGGCCTGGGCGCCTTGGCCGGCGAAGATGAAGGCGACTTTGCGGAACATCAAGCGGTCTCCTTGGCGGGGGGTGCGGCGGGGGAGGGCGGCGGCGGGTGGGGCGTCACCACTTCAGCAACGCCGCGCCCCAGGTGAGGCCGGCGCCAAAGGCGGTGAGCAGCAGGTGGTCGCCCTTCCGCACCTGCCCCGAACGCACCAGCTCGTCCAGGGCGATGGGGATGCTGGCGGCGGAGGTGTTGCCGTACTTGTGGACGTTGACGTAGACCTTCTCCTCCGGCACTTCCAGGTACTTGCCGACGCTGGAGATGATCCGCAGGTTGGCCTGGTGCGGAATGACCCAGCGCAGGTCGTCGTGGGTGATCCCCGCCTTCGCCATCGCCGCCTGCGAAGCGCCGACCATGGCGTTGACGGCGAGCTTGAAGACCTCGCGCCCTTCCATCTTGATGCAGTTCATGTGCTGCGCCAGCAGCTCGGCGGTCAGGGGGAGGGCGGAGCCGCCGGCGGGGACTTGCAGCAGCTCGGCGTAGCTGCCGTCGGCGCCGAGCTGGGTGGCCAGCAGGCTGTCGTGGCCGGCGTCGGCGCGCTGGAGCAGCGCCGCGCCGGCGCCGTCGCCGAACAGGACGCAGGTGTTGCGGTCGGTCCAATCAACGACGCTGGAAATCTTCTCGGCGCCGACCAGCAGGATGTTGCGGCAGCCGCCGCTGCGGATCAGGTTGCCGGCCACTTCCAGGCCGTAGATGAAGCCGCTGCACGCCGCCTCCATGGAGAAGCAGAGCGCCTTGTTCGCCCCCAGGCGGCGCTGGACGAGGCAGGCGGTGTTGGGGATGGCGCCGTCGGGCGTGAAGGTGGCGACGATGATGGCGTCAAGTTCCGCGGCGGCGACGCCGGCGGCCGCCAGCGCCCGTTCGCCGGCCTTGGCCGCCAGGGCCGAAGTCGGCTCGTCCGGGGCGGCGATGTGCCGCTCCTGGATGCCGGTCCGGCTCCGGATCCACTCGTCGCTGGTCTCGACCTGCCGTTCCAGGTCGGCGTTGGTCAAGACCTTTTCCGGCACATAGGAGCCGGTGCCGGCAATTGCAATCCCGAAATGTTCCATCGCGGAAAGGCTTTCCTCGCCCGGGGGCTGGCGACTCGCGTCAGCCGGCGGTGGCCGGAGCGAAATGGAGCGCTTGCACGCTCCGGACAATTTGGTTGTTGATGTCGCGGGAGACGAATTCGTGGGCCACCCGGATGGCGTTGCGCACGGCCTTGGCGTTGGAGCCGCCGTGGCACTTGAACACCACGCCGTTGACGCCGAGGAAGGGGGCGCCGCCATACTCGGTGTAGTCCCCGATCTGCCGCAGTTCGCGGAGGGCGCCATAGGCCAGCATCCCGCCCATGAGCCGCAGCGGGTTCTTCTTCAGCTTTTCCTTGAGCAGGCGGCTCAGCAGCTTGGCCAGCCCTTCCGCGGTCTTGAGCACCACGTTGCCGGTGAAGCCATCGCAGACCACGACATCCACTTTCCCCTCGAACAGGCAGTTGCCTTCGACGTTGCCCACGAACTCGAGGGTCGGCACCTGGCGGAGCAGCCCGAAGGCCGCCTTGGTCAGCTCGTTGCCCTTCTCGTCCTCGGTGCCGTTGCTCAGCAGCCCGACCCGCGGCTTGGCGATGCCGAGGATGTGCCGCGCATAGATGTCGCCCATCACCGCAAAATGCACCAGGTGCTCCGGCTTGGCCTCGGAGTTGGCGCCGGAGTCGAGCATGACGAAGCGGCCGCGGCGGTGCGGCAGCAGGGTGGCGATGGCGGCACGCTCGATCCCGGGCAGGGTGCGCAGCTTGACGGTGGCCGCCATCAGCGTCGCCCCCGTGTTGCCGGCGCTGACCACCGCCGCGGCCTGCCCCTGCTTGACCAGTTCCATGGCAACGGTGATCGAGGAGCGCTTCTTGGCGCGGATCGCGGCCGAGGGCGGCTCGTCCATGCCCACCACTTCCGGGGCGTGGACAATCCCCAGCAGCGGGTGGTCCGCCTTGCCGATCAGCGCCAGCTCCCGCCGGATGGCGGCCTCGTCCCCCACCAAGGTGACGGGGCCAAGGCCGGCCACGGAATCCACGGCTTCGCCGACGCCACGGACAAGGGCGCGGGGCGCATGGTCCCCGCCCATGATATCAACGGCCAACGGGAGCATGGGGTCAGTCGGCGTTGACGTCGGTGGCGACGACCTGCCGGCCGGCGTACATCCCGCACTTCAGGCAGACGCGGTGCGGCAGGCGCGCGGCGCCACAGTTCGGGCAGACGTTGGTCTGGATCCCGCGGTAGCGGTTGGCCCCCTTGCGCATCCGCTTCTTCATCTTCGACATTTTGCTCTGCTGCAACGCCATCTTGGGATCTCCACTTTCAGGTCCGGCCGGACTTCCGGCCGGCAAACGCTCATTTGGGGTGCTTGTCCGCTTCTTCCGCCGGGCCGCCGTCCAGCCGCAACCCGTCCAGCGCACTCCAGGCGGAGTCGCCGGCGCCTTCCTGACGGCAGCCGCAGTCACGGACGTTGAGGTTTTGGCCACATTCCGGGCATAGGCCACGGCAGCCGGCAGCGCAGAGGCTCTGCGTCGGAAAAGCGAGTAAGATATCGTCCCGAACCGCTTCCGTCAAGTCCAGGATGTCCTCGGTGAAGTCGGGGAAGGCGTAGGCCAGCGGCAGCCCTTCGACCCGGGCGGTGTAGTAGGCCAGGCAGCGGTCGCAGCGGTTGCGCATCGTCCAGCTCGCCTGCCCCTCGACGAGCACGCCGCCGGGGGCCTTGGTGACGTGCAGCTCCAGCTCCACCGGGGTGACGATCGTCGCCCGGTCGTCGTGCGCAATGTCCAGCACCGTGGCGGCATCGACCGCGCCGGCGATGCGCAGCCCCTCCGGCGGCAGGTTCTTGAGCTGGATTTGGAGCAGTGTCTGGTGTTTCATGGCGTCCTCGGCCGGGGGCTGCTTCAGCCCCATTTCCGGTGCAGTTCCGTGGCCACGGCCGCCGGCACGAAGGGGGTGATGTCCCCCCCAAGCCGGGAGATTTCCCGGATCATGGTGGAGCTGACAAAGGAATACTGGGGGCTGGGCATCAGGAAGATCGTCTCGCAGGCCGGATCCAGCTCCCGGTTCATCAGCGCCATCTGGAACTCCCACTCGAAGTCCGAGACCGCCCGCAATCCGCGCACCACTGCCACCGCCCCCAGCCGCCGCACCTCCTCCGCCAGCAGGCCGGAGAAGCTGGCGATGCGGACGTTGGCGATGCCGCCACAGCTCTCCTGGAGCAGGCGCAGCCGTTCCTCGACGGTGAAGATCGGGGCCTTGGTGAAGGTGCTGCCGACGGCCACCACCAGCTCGTCGAAGAGCCGCACGGCGCGCCGGATCACGTCCAGGTGGCCATTGGTGAGCGGGTCGAACGACCCGGGGTAGATGGCGATGCGCTTGTTCACGTGTCGCTCCGGCTCTCCGGCGAAAATCCCGCCCCGCCACTGCCAGCCAACATAGCGCGGCCGCCGCCGTTTGTCGCGCCCCGGCCGGCCGCCGGGGAGGGGGGGCCACAAAAAAAACCGTCCGAGTGGAGGACGGCTTTGGCTGCGGAACCATCAGTCCCGCAGATGGTTGTGGGAAATTGGCTGCCCGGCCTGGATTCGAACCAAGGCAAACTGATCCAGAGTCAGTTGTGCTACCGTTACACCACCGGGCAAACGGCGAAACTATAGCATCTCCTTTGCGGATGGCAACCCCGGCCGCCGGCAGGCGCCAGCGCCGACGAATTTCCTCTGGGCTTGCCGCGGCCATCGGGCGGCGGTTTGGGCGGCCATTGGGAACCGGGGCGGGATGATGTTGCCCAGGCGCGCGTACAGTCAAGTGTGAAGTGCAACCCCCAGGATCGCAAAAGGGCCACCTGACGTCTACCATGCTCACGGCATTCGGCGGTGGCCGGGAGAGAACGGCGCCCCCGCCCTCCCCGCCCCGTGCGGAGTGCGCACGCCGCGCCGGTCAGAGGAGGTCGGGCTGGCCGGGGGTTTCCGGGACGCCGTAGCGGCGGGCGGCCTTGGGGGTGGCCACCCGCCCCTGCGGAGTCCGCATCAAGTAGCCTTCCTGGATCAGGTACGGCTCGTAGACGTCCTCGATGGTGTCATCCTCCTCGCCCAGGGCGACGGCCAGGTTCTTGAGGCCGACCGGGCCGCCGCGGAACTTGAAGAGGATCGCCTCGAGCAGGCGGTTGTCCATCTCGTCGAGCCCGGTCTCGTCAATGTCGAGCATTTTCAGCGCCGCGTCGGCCAGTTCGCGGGTGATGGCGCCGGCGTTCTTGACCTGGGCATAGTCGCGCACCCAGCGCAGGAGGTTGTTGGCGATGCGCGGCGTGCCGCGGCAGCGGCGGGCGACCTCGAAGAGCCCCGTCTCCTCCGCCTTGACCCCGAGGATGCCGGCGGAGCGGTGGAGGATGCGCACCAGGTCCGCCGCCGCGTAGTAGTCGAGGCGGCAGGAGAGGTTGAAGCGGGAGCGCAGCGGCGCCGAGATGCGCCCTTGGCGGGTGGTCGCCCCGATCAGGGTGAAGCGGGGCACCGGCAGCCGCACCGAGCGGGCGCCGGCCCCCTGGTCGAGCATGATGTCGATGACGAAGTCCTCCATGGCGCTGTAGAGGTATTCCTCGATGGCGATGGGCAGGCGGTGGATTTCATCGATGAACAGCACGTCCCCCTCGTTGAGCGCGGTCAGCAGCCCGGCGAGGTCGGCCGGCCTCTCGACCACCGGGCCGCTGGTGGTCTTGATCTGGACGCCGCGGGTGTTGGCGATGATCGTCGCCAACGTCGTCTTGCCCAGCCCCGGCGGCCCGCAGAGCAGCAGGTGGCCGAGCGGCTCGGCGCGCGCCGTCGCCGCCTGCACCAGGATTTGCAGCCGCTCCTTGACCCGCTCCTGGCCAGGGAAGTCGGCGAAGCACTGCGGCCGCAGCGTGACCTCGGCCGGCTCCTCCTTCTTGTTCAACTGCGAGGTGATGAACCGTTCTTTTTGCATGGCCATCTTCCGCGGAAACCGGTCAGCCGTTGAGCCGTTGCAGGGCACGGCGGATCAGGTTCGCCGCCATCTGTTCCTTGGCCGGCAGCTCGGCGCAGAGCGCCGCCACCGCCTTGGCCGCCTGGTCAGCCTTGAACCCGAGGGTGACCAGCGCCGCCACGGCGTCCTTGACCTCCTGGCTTTCCGCCCCCGCCGCCGCCTTGCCGGCGCCGCCGCCGGCCGCCGCCACGGCTTCCGGGGCGATCCCCCCGACCTTGTCCTTCAGCTCCAGCACCAGCCGCTCCGCCGTGCGCTTGCCGATGCCGCTGATGCGCGACAGCGCCTTCAGGTCCGCCGCCGCCACCGCCGCCGCGAAGTTCGCCAGCGTCATGCAGCTCAGCACGTTCAGCGCCAGCTTGGCGCCGACGCCGTTGACCGTCAGCAGCAGCTTGAACAGCCGCCGCTCCCCATCGCTGGCGAAGCCGTACAATTGCAAGGCATCATCGCTCACCTTCAGCCAGGTCAGCAGCGCCACCTCGCCGCCCGGGGCCGGCAGCCGGTCGAAGGTGCTCAGCGGAATGGTCACCGCATAGCCGACCCCCTGCACGTCCACCAGCGCCTCCATCGGCTCCGCCTGCACCAGCTTGCCGCACAACCGCGCAATCATAGGCCGCCTTCCTCCCGTCGCCCGCCCGGCCGGCCGCGGAACCGCCCGCGCCCCCGGCGTCAGCCCTTCAGCATACCGCCGGAACGCCCATCTGCAACCCGTGGCGGCGGCGCGGCGCCTACCCGGCGGGTTCCGCCTTCGCCAGCAGCCGCTGGAGCATGGCCACATGGCGCCGCTCCTCGCGGAGGACCGATGCCAGTTGCGGCAGGTGCGGCGCCGGCAGGTGCGGCGTGACCGCGTCCAGGAAGAGGAGGGTGTCCTTTTCGAGCTGGAGCACGATGGCCAGCGCCGCGCGCAAGTCCTGGCAGGGCGTTTGCGCCCGGTCGCCCAGGTGCAGGGCCGACTCCACCAGGGCGCGCAGATAGGCGCCGTAGTCGGGATCCGCCTCCTCGACCCGGGCCTCGGCGTCGCCCGCCTCCGCCTCGTGGAGCAGGCGGGTGTAAAGCTGCTCATGCTTCCGCTCCCAGCCGGCCAGCTCGGTGAAGAGCGCCTTCAGCTCCGGCTGCGCCGCGTGCCGCGCCGCCAGCTCGCCATAGAGGCGCTGGCCGCGCCGCTCAAGCAGGGCCAGGCTGTTGAGCAGGTCCGTCAAACGAAACGTCTCGCTCATACCAGTATCCTCCGAATTGGATCTCGCGGGCGACCTGCCCCTTCGGCCCGAGGTCAACCCCCTTGAGCACGGCCTCCTTGAACCGCGGGAAGCCGGTGCGTTCGACGATGTAGCCGACATGCTCCTTCTTCAGCGAGCGGTCGATGTGCGGCTCGATGTAGGCATAGACGTTCTTGATCACCCGCACCACCGCATCCTCCGGCACCCAGCGCAGGAAGGGCATCGCCAGCCGCGGGTTGCGCTTGCCGGTGCGCCCCAGGATCACCAGGGCGAAATGCTTCTCCCGGCTCCGGGTCAGGGCGCCGGTGGGGCAGAGCAGGCAGCATTCGCCGCAGCCGATGCAGCGGCGGGGGTCGCGGCGGATGCTGGCGCGCTCCAGGCTCAGGGCGCCGGTGACGCGCCGCCGGCAATTCCGCTCGCAGGCGCCGCAACTGATGCAGCGGCTTTCGTCGTACTGCGGCTCGGTCATGCCGATGACGCCGAAGTCCTGCATGTGCGCCTTGACGCAGTCGTTGGGGCAGCCGGTGCAGGCGATCTTGACATGGTAGTGGTTGGGATAGACTTCGCGCTCCAGCCGCTGCGCCAGCGCCGTGGTGTCGTAGTTGGCGTAGGGGCAGACCCGGTTGCCGATGCAGGCGCTGATGTTGCGGGTGCCCGCCGCCGGATACCCCTTGTCCCACTCCGGCAGCGCCACCCCCGCCGCCGTCTCCACCGCCGTCAGCAGCGGCCGCAGCCGGCGGTTGACCTCCGGGATCTTCGCGAAGGGGATGCCGGGGATCTCGAACCCCTGGCGGATCGTGATGTGCAGCGTGCCGTTGCCGTAGCGCTCCGCAATCTCCTGCAACAACGGGAGATGCTTCGCCGCCAGGTGCCCGCCGGGGACGCGCACCCGCAGGGCGCTCAGCCCCCGCTGGCTGGTGATGCGCCAGGCGTTCTTGACCACTTCCGCCGTGTTGACCGACATGGGAAAACCTCCCCGCTTCAATCCAGCAGCCGCTTCGCCTGGGTGTAGTTCAGCACCGGCCCGTCCAGGCAGACATAGGTGGCGTCAATCTTGCAGTGGCCGCACTTGCCGAGCCCGCATTGCATCCGCCGCTCGAAGGAGAGCCAGAGGTTCTCCTCCGGAATCCCCCGGCGCAGGAACTCGACGGCGGTGAACTTCATCATCAGCGGCGGCCCGACCACGACCACGGCGGCTTCGGCCGGCGCCGGCAGCGCCAGCTCCGGCACCAGCGCCGTGATCAGCCCCACCCGCCCCGTCCAGCCGGGCGCACCCTTGTCCACCGTGGCCTGGACGCGGAGCCGCCGCCCCCAGCGCGCCAGATCCTCCTGGAACAGCAGGTCGGCCGGCGTCTTGAAGCCGGCCAGCAGCTCGAACCCCGCCAGCGCCGCGGGCTCCGCCGCGAACCGGTCGATCAGCATCCGCACCGGCGCCAGCCCGGTGCCGCCGGCGGCGACGACCAGATGCTTGCCGGCAAAGGCCGCCAGCGGCCAGCCGTGGCCGTAGGGGCCGCGGACCTGGAGCTGGTCGCCAACCCCGAGCTGGAAGAGCGCGCCGGTGAGGCAGCCGACCTTGCGCAGGGTCAGCTCCAGCCAGCCGTCGCCCAGCCCACTCACCGAGATCGGCGCCTCGCCGACCCCGGGCAGCGAGACCTCGACGAACTGCCCCGGCGCCGGCCGCAGGGCGCAGGCGATGCGGAAGGTCCGGTCCACCGCGGTCTCCCGGCGCACCGCCAGGATCCGCGCCGCTTCACTTTGATACGGATTCGCCATCGGGACGCCCTTTCCGGATGACCTCGTCCAGCCGGTTCACGCAGCGGGCGAAGGAGATGTATTCGGGGCAGACATCCTCGCAGCGGCCGCAGCCGACGCACATCGGCTGGCCGAAGCGCCGCTGGAAGTCGTTGATCTTGTGCATCGTCTTGAAGCGCATCCGGTCGCCGCACTCCTTGCGGAACTCGTGGCCGCCGGCCATGGCGGTGAAGCCGTCGAGGTGGCAGCCGGTCCAGACCCGGCGGCGCTCGCCGAGCCGGCCGGCGGCGTCGTAGAGCACATCCTGCATGTTGAAGCAGGAACAGGTGACGCAGGAGGTGTTGCAGCGGCCGCAGCCGATGCAGCGCTGGCTGTACTCGCGCCAGAGCGGGTCGGCGAACAGCTCCGGCGTGACCTGCTCCGCCGGCGGCACCCGCACCTGCAAGCGGTTCTCCCGGACGAACTCCGGCGCGAACGCCGCGGGCGCGCCCAGCCCCGCCAGCGCCGGCGCCAGCTCTGGATCGCGGATCTCCAGCGTCACCGCGTCCGCCGCGAACCGCGCCGCCAGCGCGTACTGCTCCGGCGCCACCCGGTTGGTGCCCATGGAGACGCAGAAGCAGGAGTCAAAGCCGGCGGTGCATTCGATCAGCGCGAACTTCACCCGCTCCCGGCGGCGGGCATAGTAGGGATCCGGCTCCGGGCCGTTGCGCAGGAAGATGCTGTCCAGGCGGTCGAACCCCTGGCGGTCGCAGGGGCGGAGGAAGATGAGCCGCGGCCGATCGTCGGCCGCCCCTTCCGCCGCCGCCGGCTCCGCCGCGGCGCCGTCGCGGAAGCGGAAGAGCGTCTCGCGGATCGGGAAGAGCGTCTCCTTCGGCGAAAAGAAGGACTTGCGGTCAAGCACGAACTCCGCCAGCCGCGTCACCGGGCGGTAGCCGACCACCTCCTGGTCGGAGAAGCGGCCGCCGCGCGGCATCAGCGCCGGGGCGATGGCCGTCAGCCCGGCGGCGCCCCAGCCCGCCAGCGCCTGGTCGAACTCCTGCAAGCTCAGTCGTGTGCCCATGTCGCCAGTCCCTTTCCGTCGCCGTGGCCGTCAGAGGTTGTCCAGCTCGCGGGGGTTGGGAACCCTCTCCGGCACCGGCACGAAGGCCTCCTTGCCATGGCCGCAGCGGGGGCAGAGCCAGTCCGCCGGCAACTCCTCGAACAGCGTCTCCGGCTCGATTCCGGCCGTGGGATCCCCCACCCGCGGGTCGTAGATGTAGTTGCAGACAGTGCAACGGTAGCATTTCGCGATCATGGCAGCCACTCCTCGGGATTCGCCGGGCGGCGGCGGTTGCCTCCCGCCCGGCCAGCAACTGACTCAGGGCCAAAAAAGCTCATTCCTCATGCCCATGCTTGTGCTCGTGCCCATGCTGCCCGGCCGCCACGCCCTCGCCGGCGTGCCTCTTCGCCGCCAGCGCCTGGTCGGCCAAGGCGACGGCCGGCTCGTCGGCCGGCTGCACCCAGATCAGGATCGGGGTCACATCGCCCTTGGCCAGGGCCTGCTGCGCCGCCTGGACCACCGGGCCGTTCATGGTGTCGCAATGCGCCGCGGCGCGCTGGGGGAGAGTGCCGGCCAAGGTGGCCAGCAGCAGCAGGGAGGGGATGAGTTTGGGAGCATTCATGGGAGCACCTCTGCCATTGGTTTGGTTTTTTTTCCACCGGACCAGGGAGCGGTGCCAGCGCCTAGCGGCATTGTACTCCGCCGCGGCGCGATTGGCAAGCCCCGCTTTCTGGCTTTCACATACCTTAATGCCGGTTTGCCCCGCCGCCAGCCCCGCCCCGATTTTTAGTGGCCGGAGCCGCCACTGCGCCGCCGCCAGCCCGGCGGCCAGCCGGCCCAGCATCTCCCGGGTCACGCCCGTGAGCTTGCGCAGCAATTCCAGGCGCAGCCGTGGCTGCCCCGCGCTGCGCGCATCCAGGAATTCGAGGTCCCGCGGGATGGTCTGCATCAACGTTCCAGGCCAAGCACAGCGGCAATGCTTTGACAGGTGGTGCGGAGCTGGAGACGCTTTTCGCGGATCTTCCGCCGAATCTCCGGAGTGATTTCGCCGTCCCATTCCATAACCTCAATCCCGCCGCCAGCAACCCATCCCCTCTATTCATGCGTATTCCCCAAAATCCTCTTAGGCGTTATATTCGCCAAGGCCATGGAAGCCAGCACCGGGACACGGTTGACATCACCCGCGGGTGCCTGAACAGGACAGCCCACTCTTTGCCAGCATCGCACGCTCCGCATGTCCACCCCCTACCATGCCAAATACTTCGCCCACGACCTGACCCGGCAGGGCGGGCAGGGGCTTGACCTGCTCTCGCGCTCGCTGTTCGATGCGCGGGTGGATGTGAATCCCCACCAGATCGAGGCGGCCCTGTTCGCCCTGCGCTCCCCCTTGGCGCAAGGGGTGATCCTGGCCGATGAAGTGGGCTTGGGCAAAACCATTGAGGCGGGGCTGGTCCTCTGCCAGTCCTGGGCCGAACAGAAACGCCGCCTGCTGGTCATCTGCCCGGCCTCCCTGCGCAAACAATGGGCGCTGGAGCTGGCCGACAAATTCAACCTCCCCTGCCGGATTGTGGACGCCGCCACGTGCCGCCAGGCCGGGCGCAATGGCGGCGCCACTGCGTTTGCCACCGACGCCGTGCTCATTGTCTCCATGCACTTTGCCGCGCAACAGGCGTCCGCACTTTCCCAGACCGCCTGGGATTTGGTGGTCGTGGACGAGGCGCACAAGCTGCGCAATGCCTACCGCGAGAGCAACCGCATCGGCCAGGAAATCCACCGGCTCGTCGAGGGCCGGCACAAGCTGCTGCTCACCGCCACGCCCCTGCAAAACTCGCTGCTGGAGCTGTATGGCCTGTGCTGGCTGGTTGACGGGCACATTTTCGGCGACGCGGCGGCGTTCCGTTCCATGTACGCCAATGCCGGAAGCGATTTGGAGGGGCTGCGCGACCGGCTCGGCGCGTTCTGCCAGCGCACGCTCCGCCGCAATGTCACCGAGTTCGTCCGCTACACCGCGCGCCATCTCATCACCCGCCCGTTCACGCCGACCGAAGCGGAACAGCGGCTTTACGAAGAGGTTTCCGCCTACCTGCGGCGGCCCGACAGCTACGCGCTGCCGGAGCGGCAGCGCCATCTCATCACCATGCTGGTGCGCAAGGTGCTGGCCTCCAGCCCGCAGGCCTTGGCCGGCACGCTGGAAAAGCTGCGCGACCGGCTCTTGTGCCGGCGCGAATCCTGCCTGAAAGACGCCGGCGCCGCCGAACTGCTCATCCAGGGCGAGACGCTTGACGACGAAATCCTGGACGAACTGATCGAAGACGCCGAGGAGGCGGCGGTCGAACAGGAGAACGCCGAAACCGCCGCCGGCCAGGCGCTGGCGGAAATGGCCGGGACGCAACCGCCGGCCAGCCGGGTGGATTTGAAAAAACTGGCTGCCGAAACCGGGGAACTGACCCGCTTCATCACCTGGGCGCGCGGCATCGGCGTGGACACCAAGGCCAAGGCGTTGCTGAAAGCCCTGGAGATCGGGTTTGCGGAAATGGCGAAGCGCGGCGCCGCCCGCAAGGCCGTGGTCTTCACCGAATCCCGCCGCACCCAGCAGTTCGTCAAAGCCTTCCTGGAAGCCAATGGCCATGCCGGCCGCGTCCTGTCCTTCAACGGCAGCAACAAGGATGCCGACACCGCCGCCCGGTACCAGCGCTGGCTGGCGGAGAACCGGGACAGCGGCCGGGCAACCGGCTCCTTCCCCGTGGACGTGCGCACCGCCATCCTTGACGAGTTCGCCACCGCCCGCGCCGACATCCTCATCGGCACCGAGGCCGCCGCCGAAGGGCTGAACCTGCAATTCTGCTCGCTGGTCATCAATTATGACCTGCCGTGGAACCCGCAGCGCATCGAACAGCGCATCGGCCGCTGCCACCGCTACGGGCAGGAACATGATGTGGTCGTCATCAATTTCCTCAACGAGCGCAATGAGGCGGACCGGCGCGTCCACGAACTGCTCAACGAAAAGTTCCACCTCTTTGAAGGGGTCTTCGGCGCCTCCGACGACGTGCTCGGCAGCTTGGAAGCCGGCATGGATTTTGAACGGCGCGTGTTCGAGATCCACCAGCGGTGCCGCACGGCCGCGGAAATCCGGGCCGCCTTCGCCCGGCTCCAGGCCGAGCTGGAGGCGAAAATCCAGTCACGCCTGGCCGAAACCCGGCGGCTGCTGCTCGAACATTTCGATGCCGACGTCCACAGCCGGCTGCGCGTCCAGTTCGACGCCACCCGCCGGCAGCTCGACCGCGTCTCCGCCCAATTCTGGACTCTCACCAAGTTCATCCTGGCCGGCGCCGCGGAGTTCGCCGAGCCCCTCCTCGCCTTTGACCTGCACACGCCCCCCGCGCCCGGGATCCAGCCGGGGCGCTATCACCTGATCGCCAAGGGCAAGGGCGCCGCCGCCACCGACCCCGCCATCCCGTCCGGATTCCTCTACCGCCTCGGGCATCCGCTGGGCGAACATGTCCTGGCCGGCGGCAAGGCCGCGGCCACGCCGCCGGCGCACGTCACCTTCGACCTTTCCCATCACCCGGTGCGCCTGACCTTGCTCGAGGCGCTCAAGGGGCAGTCCGGCTGGCTGACGCTCCAGCGCCTGGCCGTGGACAGCTATGCCCGCGAGGAATATCTGCTCTTCTCCGCCGTCACCGACGCCGGCGCGCCGGTGGATCAGGAGACCTCTGAAAAACTGTTCCTCTGCGCCGCCACCGTCGCGGACCGCGGCGCTGCCGCCCCTGAAACCCAAGCCCGCCTCGCCGCCGACGCGCAACGCCACGTCGAGGCAACCTTGGCCAAAAGCCTGGAAGCCAACAGCCGCCATTTCCAGGAAGCCCGGGACCAGCTCGAAAAATGGGCCGATGACCAGGTCAAGGGCGCGGAACGCGAACTGGCCAGCACCAAGGAACAGATCAAGGACTTGGAACGCCAAGCGCGCATCGCCCCGACGCTGAAGGAACAGGAAGCCATCCTAAACCAGATCGCCAGCCTGGAGAAGAAGAAGCGCCGCCAGCGCCAGGACATCTTCGATGTCGAGGACGCCATCAAGGCCAAGCGCGACGAACTCATCGCCGGCCTCCAGCGCCGCCTTGCCCAGCACTCCACCGTGGAGCCGCTTTTCACCATCCGTTGGGAGGTCGTGTGAAATGGCGGTTTCATGGCAACGGATGGCGAGAGCCATCGGGATCGTTCGCGAGCCGTCGAGGGGCATCGGTGGTGGCCGCTGGCACTCGATGCTCCCCAATGTGTCCCCGCTCAAAGCAAATGCAATTCTCGACACTTCCCCCTTTGCATGACTCCGGGAGATTCCCATGGCTGTGAACAATCTGGAAAAGTTCAAGGCGCTGCTGGCCGAACTGCTGATGCTCGACCAGGCCGACCTCGATTTCGGCATCTACCGGATCATGAACGCCAAGCGTGGCGAGATCAGCAAGTTTTTGAGCGATGACCTGCTGCCGCTGGTCCGCCGGACGCTGGATGAATCCCGGAATCTGGAGCGGCTCCAGGCACAGGCGGAAATCACGAAGGCCGAAGCCGCCGCGGAGTCCGCCGGCTTTTCCCCGGACGCATCGCCCAAGGTGCTGGAACTCCGGGAACGCCATGGGCGGCTGCTGGATGTGGCCACGCTGGAGCAGGAGGTCTTTTCCTGCCTCTACGACTTCTTCCGCCGCTACTACAATGACGGCGACTTCCTCGCGCTCCGCCGCTACAAGCCCGGCGTCTATGCCGTCCCCTACGAGGGCGAAGAAGTCTACCTGCACTGGGCCAACAAGGACCAGTACTACATCAAGAGCGGCGAGTATTTCCGCGACTATTGCTTCAAGCTCGCCGATGGCCGCCGCGTCCATTTCAGGATTGCCGCCGCCGACACCGAGAAGGACAACACCAAGGCCGAGGCCGGCAAGGAACGCCGCTTCATCCTGGCGGCGAACCAGACGTTCACGCCCGCCGCGCAGGCGCAGGAGCTGGAACTCTTTTTCGAGTACCGGCCGGATGCCGAAGGCCGGAAACAGGCGGCGCTGAACAGTGCCGCCATCGCGGCCATCCAGGCCGGGCTTGGCGCAAAGCTGGAATGGCTGGCCGAACTGGAACGGAAATGGCGGCGCGCCGACGGCAGCGCCTCGGAACAGAGCGTCCTCCAGCATCACCTGGACGACTACACCGCCCGCAACAGCTTCGACTACTTCATCCACAAGGATCTCGGCGGCTTTCTCCGGCGCGAGCTCGATTTCTACCTCAAGAACGAGGTCATGCACCTCGACGACATCGAGCAGGAAGGCATCCAGAAGGTCGAGCAGGCGCTGACCAAGCTCAAGGCGATCCGCCGCATCGCCCACAAGATCATTGATTTCCTGGCGCAACTGGAGGAGTTCCAGAAAAAGCTGTGGCTGAAGAAGAAGTTCGTGGTCGAGACCAATTGGTGCCTCACGCTCGACCGCGTGCCGGAGAGCCTGTACGCGGAGATCGCGGCGAACCACAAACAGTATGAAGAGTGGGAAAAGCTGGGATTCATAACCACGGAAGACACGGAAGACACGAAAGAAGAGGCGGTGCTGGATTTGTTTGGAGCGGGGAACGAGGATACGCCCAAATATCAGCAAGGCAAATTTTCGTGCCTTTCGTGTATTTCGTGGTTAAAAAAGAACCCGTACCTGGTGCTGGACACCAAGTTCTTCCCGGCGGCGTTCACCGAAAAACTGCTGGCGTCCATTGACAACCTCGACGACCAGACCGACGGCCTGCTCATCCACTCCGAAAACTTCCAGGCGCTGAACCTGCTCCAGGAACGCTACCGGGAACAGATCAAGTGCATCACGATTGACCCACCGTATAATCGTTTGGGCGATAGCTTCCCATACAAAGACAACTACCAACATTCTTCGTGGCTTACCATGATGCATGACCGGATGACCAGCGTAGTGCCGTTTTTACGGGCAGACGGTGCATTGTTCTCGAACATTGATGAAAACGAACGTGATAATCTTCAGGCAGTACTGGGTTTGGCATTTGGCAGCAGCAATCGCGTGGAGGAGCTTATTTGGGCGCAGAATACCACGCACAGCCAATCTCCCCTATATTCGACAAACCATGAATACATTGAAGTTTACGCACGCAATCGAGCGGTGGCCGAGCGTGAACCAACCATGTTTCGGGAGCCAAAACCCGGTTACGCCGAGGTCATGGCGCTTGTCGCGGAACTCAATCCTAATTATCCGCCACTCGCAGAAATAGAGCAAGCCATTGCAGAATTGTTCAAGCGGCATATAGAGGAGTACCGGCTCGAACTGCGTGAACAGGGGCTGTTGTATGATGAGGAAACAAAGAAACAGGATCCGTGGCGAGGACTTTATGCATACAACAATCCTGAGTATAGGGATGACGATAATGCGATTATCCCCGAATCCGAGGCAAAAAAACGGGGAGCAAGACTGTGTTTGTACCAACCGGATAACGCTTCTGCACCAGCCCAAAAACAGGCAAATAGTACGCGCGATCCTAATGACCCTAACTTCCGCTTTTATGAACCTTGTCATCCTACGACCGGAAAATTGTGTATACATCCAAAGACGGGTTGGCGGTGGCCCCTCTCCTGGCACGACAACAGCCGCGACAGCTTTGAAGCACTAAATCGTGCCGGGCGCATTGCCTGGGGTGTGGACGAGACCACGCTTCCACGTTTTAAGCGCTTCCTGCACGAAGTTGAAACCAATGTATCCAAGTCGGTTTTCCACGACTACACCGACGGCGAGAAGCAAATCGCCGCACTCTTTGGTGAGACCGGCGTATTTCCCACACCCAAGCCAACAACCTTGCCCGGGCGGTTCATCTCTCAGACCTGTGGAAAAACTGCGGTGGCCCTTGACTACTTCGCCGGTTCCGGCACCACCGGGCACGCTGTAATCAACCTTAACCGCGAAGACAAAGGCAAGCGCAAATACATCTTGATCGAGATGGGCGAGCACTTTGCCACCGTCCTCACGCCCCGCATTCAGAAGGTTGTCTACGCCAAGGACTGGAAGGACGGCAAGCCGGTGGCGCGGGACACGGGGATCTCCCACTGTTTCAAGTACCTGCGGCTGGAGTCCTACGAGGACACGTTGAACAATCTGGAAGCGCGGCGGACGGCGGCGCAGACGAGTTTGCTGACGGCGCATCCGGCGGTGCGCGAGGACTACACCTTGCGTTACCTGCTGGACACGGAGACGCGGGAAAGCGCGAGCCTGTTGAACCTCGACCGGTTCCGGAACCCGTTCGCCTATACCCTGAAGATCGCCACCGGCAGCGCCGGGGAGACGCGGGAAACCGCCGTTGACCTGGTGGAGACCTTCAATTACCTGATCGGCCTGCGGGTGCGCAACCTGGATCGCATCCGCGGCATCCGGGTCGTCACCGGCACGCTGCCGACCGGCGACAAGGCGTTGCTGCTCTGGCGGAACCTGGCCGAAGTGGACAATGCCGCGCTGGAGGAGTTCTTCAAGAAGCAGGGCTACAGCACGCGGGACCTGGAGTTCGCCGTGATCTACGTCAACGGCGACAACACGTTGGAGAACCTGCGGCGGCCGGACCAGACCTGGAAGGTGCGGCTGATCGAGCAGGAATTCACGCGGCTGATGTTCGCGGGAACGGAGGCCGGGGGATGAGGCGGGGTACGCGCATGCGGCCCGCCGCCGGGCGGGCGGGAAGCCATTGTCGAGGGCCATCGCGGGCCTTCGGGAGCCTTCGGGGGCCATCGGGAGCCTTCGGGAGCCTTCGCGGGCCTTCGGGAGCCGTCGCGGGCCTTCGGGAGCCGGCGAAAGCTCTCGACGGTTATCGCTGGCCCTCGATGGCCCTCGCGCAGTGCGGTGAAATAACACAGCCTCTGGAACGACGAGCATGAAACCCAATAAAAAAGCGGCAACCGGCATTGCGGCGGGCGCGCCGCGACTGAAGTTCGAGCAGCGGCTGGTATTGAACCAGTGGCTGCTGGACTTGTTCGAGGTTGAGAGCTTCGGAAAGCTGACGAAGCTGCTGAATTCGCCGGAGCTGGAGGGGTTCGACGCGGAGAATGTGTCGCGCTTCCATTACGCCTTGACGGAGCGGGTGCTGGAGCACGAGCGCCTGCCGCGCGAGCTGCTGCTGGGGTACGACGCGAACATCGTCCGCCACTGGCGGGCCATCACCGAGGCGCGCAACCGCGCCAGCGGCCGGCCGCTGGTGCTGAAATATTTCCAGTACCTGGCGCTGCTGTTCACTGAAATCTATCTTGACCGCTGGTTCCGTGATCCGGCGGCATTGCTGGCGGAATTGAACGGGCGGCTGCGCGAGTTCAACGCGGAGTCCGCACCGGGGGAGAAAGACCGGCTGCCGGAGTATGCGCCGGAGGATTTGAACAAGCTGGCGTTCTGGATGGCGACGGGCTCGGGCAAGACCCTGCTGATGCACGTCAACATCCTCCAGTACCGGCATTACCTGGAGAAGAACGGGCGTGGCCGCGAACTGAACCGGATCATCCTGCTGACCCCGAATGAGGGGCTGACGCGCCAGCATCATGCGGAGTTCGCACTTTCGGGCATCGCGGCGGAACCGTTCCAGAAAGACGGGCGCGGGCTGTACGCCGGCAAATGGGTGGAGATCCTGGACATCCACAAGCTGCGCGACACCATGGGCGAGAAGACGGTGGCGATCGAGGCGTTCGAGGGCAACAACCTGGTGCTGGTGGACGAGGGGCATCGCGGGGCCCGCAGCGAGGAAGGCCAGTGGATGCGGATGCGCAACCGGCTTTGCGAAAGGGGCTTTTCCTGCGAATACTCGGCGACCTTCGGCCAGGCCATGGCCAATGCCGGGGATGCGCTCAAGGCGGAGTATGCCCGCTGCATCCTGTTCGACTATTCCTACAAGTATTTCTACCGCGACGGCTACGGCAAGGACTACCACATCCTGAACCTGAAAGACGACGGAGCCATGGGCGCGGCGGTGCAGGAGGACTTGCGGACGCTGTATCTGACCGCCTGCCTGCTGGTGTATTACCAGCAATTGCGGCTGTACCGGGATGATCCGGGGGCTTGGCGGCCGTACCAGATCGAGAAGCCGCTGTGGGTGTTCGTGGGCGGCAGCGTCAACGCCGTGCGCACGGAGAACAGGCGGCAGGTCTCGGACGTGGTGGAGATCCTGCTGCACCTGGCCGAGTTCGCCAAACGGCGGGAAACGGCCATTGGCCGCCTGCGCAAACTATTGGAGGGGACAGCCGGGTTGCTGGACAACCAGGGACGCGACATCTTTGCCAACGCCTTTGATTGCCTGATCACGGCCGGGGTCACGCCGGATCGGGCGGCGGAGCTGTACGCGGACATCATCGCCACCGTGTTCCAGGCCCCCGGCGGCAACCCGGCGGCGCTGCATGTCGAGCTGCTCAAGGGCGCCGACGGCGAGGTGGCGCTGCGCCTGGGCAACAACACCGAGCCGTTCGGCGTCATCAACGTCGGCGACGCGCCGAGGCTGTGCGAGCTGTGCCGGGCGCAGGCGCAGGACGCGCTGGTGGTGGCGGAGCGGGAGTTCTCCGGGTCGCTGTTCCATGGATTGGGCGGCGTGGAGTCCACCATCAACCTGCTGATCGGTTCCAAGAAGTTCACCGAGGGCTGGAACAGTTGGCGGGTGAGCACCATGGGGCTGATGAACATCGGCCGCGGCGAGGGCTCCGAAATCATCCAGCTTTTCGGGCGCGGCGTGCGGCTGAAGGGGATGGGGTATTCGCTCAAGCGTACCCGGCACTTGCCGGGCGTCCAGCATCCGCCGTTCGTGGAAAAACTGGAGACGCTGAACATCTTCGGCATCCGCGCCGACTACATGCAGCAGTTCAAGAATTATCTGGCGGACGAGGGGTTGCAGGCGAACGAGGAGCGGCTGGAGTTCGTGTTGCCGGTGATCAAGAACCTGGACGGGAAAAAACTCCAGGTGATCCGTCTCAAGGAAGGGTTGGACTTCAAGCGCGACGGCGACCGGCCGGTGCTGAAACCGTTGGCGGTCAGCGAACTGCGCCAGCCGGTGGCGCTGGACTGGTATCCGAAAATCCAGAGCCTGGCCTCCGGCAGGGGCGGCGGCGCCGCGGAGGCCGCCAAGCATGAGGGACGGCTGACCAGCCATCACCTGGCGTTTCTCGACCAGCGGGCGATTTGGTTCGAGTTGCAGGAATACAAGAACGACCGCGCCTGGTTCAATCTCAATCTGGAGCCTGAAGCCGTGGACAGGCTACTGGCGGAGCCGGACTGGTACCGGCTGCTGATTCCACCGGCGGAGCTGGAGTTCACCGGCTTCGACCGGGTGCGCGTCTGGCAGGAAATCGCCGTCGCGCTACTGAAGAAGTACTGCGACCGCTACTACGCCTTCCGCAAGAGCGAATGGGAATGGCCGCACCTGGAATGCCGGGAACTGACGCCGGACGATCCGAACTTCATTCCCGAATACCGGGTACGGGTGGAACAGTCGCAGACGGCGATCATTGAATCCCTGCGGCAGGTCGAGGCAATGCTCAAGCGGAAAGAGCTGAAGGATTACGCCTGCGGCAAGCTCGAGGTCATTGCCTGCGGCCAGCATCTCTATGAACCGCTGCTGTGTCTCGACGGCACGGATGGATTGGTTGAAGTGCGGCCGGTGCCGCTCAACGAGGGGGAGCGCGATTTTGTCTGCGGACTCCGCGACTATTGCCGGGGCGCGCCTGCCGAGCTGAAAGGCAAGGAATTGTACGTCCTGCGCAACCTCAGCCGCGGGCGCGGCATCGGCTTTTTCGAGGCGGGCAATTTCTATCCGGACTTTGTCGTTTGGCTGCTGGCCGGCGACCGGCAGCAGATCCTCTTCGTGGATCCCAAGGGACTGCGCAACCTGCACGGGCCGGACGATCCGAAGATTGCCTTTCATCGCACGGTGAAAGAACTGGAAAGGAGACTGGCGCGACCGGGGCTCACGCTCGACTCGTGCATCCTCTCCGAAACGCCGCACCACCAGATCGCCTGGTGGAAAGGCGACGATGGCCGGCTGATGACGGAGAGGGATTTCAATGCCCGCCACGTTTTCTTCAAGGCCGGCGGGGACTCCGGCACCGTCGTGCGGCAGGCGCTGGGCATTCTCGGCCTCAAGGGAGGGGGGGATTGTGCTGGGATGGGGGCAGCGTAAGGCATCGCCCCGGCCGGGCTGACGCCGCCGAGGGGGCATCTTCGCGAGCCATCGGGGGCTCTCGAGGGCTCTCGAGGGCTCTCGAGGGCTCTCGGCGGCTCTCGACGGCTCTCGAGGGCTCTCGAGGGCTCTCGACTTTTCCTGCCTCAGACCGGCCTTACGCCCTTGCATTCGGGGTAGGCGGTGCAGCCCCAGAATTCCTGGCCGGCGTTCCTGCCGGTCCGGGCCTTGCGTTTGTGCATCGGCTTGCCGCATTCCGGACAGGCGGGGGCGTCCTCCTGTTTGGCGCGCCCGGCGGTGCGGACGGTGGCCAGCTTTTCGCGGAAACCGCCGACCTGTTCGAAGCGGTCACCCAGCGATTGGAGCTGGTGGGTGAGCATGTTCACCGTCCGGCTGATGAGGATGAGCAGGGCGTTGGCGGCCACGGTGTCGTCGTCGGAGTCCAGCCATTCGGCAAACTTCTTCTGTTGGGCCAGGATATGGACGCAGGAGTCGTGGGCGATGTCCCCGGAATATTCCGGTTTGTCGAGGCGCAGGTTGAAGAGGGTCTTGGCCTCGGGGGCATCCCGGCGCCAGGGGGCCTGGCCGCGGCGCAGGAGCCAGGTTTCGTAGTCGCCGCGGAGTTCGCAGAGGCTCGCCCGGGCGACGTCGGTGAGCTTCATCTCCGTCTCTTTGGAGGTGGCGGTGCGTTCGGAACCTTCGATGATGTTTTCCTTCCCGGAACGCGCCGCCTGCGTCATCTGGTCGTACTGCCGGCCGCAGGGGTCGTTCCGGCGGTTCAGGAACTTCCCGCAGAACCGGAGCGTGGCGAGCTGGACGATGCTCGCCATGATGAAGGAATCCAGCCAACGGTAGCCGCCGGATTTGTCGAAGTCCATGGAGGTCTCCTTTCGATTTGGCTTTTCCGCGAGCCGTCGCGGGCCATCGGCACCCATCGGGGGCTCTTGAAAGCTCCCGACGGCCCGCGGCGGCGCATTTCCCATCCCTTGCCGCCAGTCCGCCCCGCCGCCCTCCTCCCGGAGTTCAAGGCGGGGCGTCGCCGGCGGCCAGCGCTTCGGCGAGGCGGACAAAAGTCGCCACCGGGAGCGCCTCGGCGCGGACAGCCGCCCCGAGCCCCAGCGCGGCGAAGGCGGCATCAAGCCGTTCCGTGGGGAAGCGGCTGGCGAGGAGCTTGCGGAACTGCTTGCGCCGCTGGCTGAAGCCGAGCCGCGCCAGCTCCCGTGCCAGGGTGCGGACGCCGCCCGGCAGCCGCTCGCCGGGCCGCGCCAGGCGGACGTAGGCCGAGTCCACCTCCGGCGGCGGGAAGAAGACCCCGGGCGGCACCCGCCGCAGGATCTCCACCGCATAGTCGAGCTGGACCTGGACCGTCAGCGCGCCGTAGTCCTTCGTGCCCGGTCCCGCCCGCAGCCGCTGCGCCATTTCCAGTTGCAGGAGGATGTACAGCTCCCGCGGCGGGTTGCGCAGGTCGAGGAAGCCGGCAAGCAGGACGCTGCTGACGGCATAGGGCAGGTTGGCGATGCAGCGCCAGGGGGTGTCCTCCCCCATCAGCGCGCCGTAGTCCTGCCGGCAGGCGTCGCCTTCGACCAGGCGGAAGTTGGGCGCCGCCCCCAGCGTCGCCCGGAGATGGGCGGCGAGGCGGTGGTCGAGTTCGACCGCGGTGAGTTCCACCCCGGCCGCCAGCAGCTTCCGGGTCAGCACGCCGCTGCCGGGGCCGACCTCCAGCACCCGCTCGCCGGCCTGGGGCGCGGCGGTGCGCAGCATCCAGTCGAGCAGGTTGGGATCGGCCAGGAAGTTCTGGCCGAGCCGGCGGCTGGGGTTGACCCCGAGCCGCCGCAGGATGTCGAGAAGTTCGCCGCGCGTCATCGTCCGTCCAGTTGCTTGCCGGGGAGTTGAACCCCGGCCGGTAATGTCATTCCCCCCCGCCGGAAAACAACGCCGGCGGCGCTGGTTGCATCGGCCGTCCCGAAAATTATAGTAATTGCATTGTTTTTTCCTCCGACCCTCAGCCACCCGTGAAAGGATGCCACCATGCCTGCCGTTGTCGATCCCGAAAAGTGCGTCGGCTGCGAAGCCTGCGTCTCCACCTGCCCCGTCGAAGCCATTGCCATGAAGGACGGCAAGGCCGTCGTCAGCGATGCCTGCATTGATTGCGGCGCCTGCATCGACTCCTGCCCCTCCAGCGCGATCGAGATGAAGTGACCGCCTTGGCGGCCGACGCCGGAAGGACGCGCTCCCGAGCGGACCGCGTCCTTTCGCGTCTTCAGGGCCAGCCAGTCCCGCCTCCAGCCAAGAGGGTGCAGCCATGGAAAACCTGGTGATCATCGGTTCCGGCCCCGCCGGGCTGACGGCGGCGATCTATGCCGCCCGATCCAACATCAACCCCTTGGTGCTGAGCGGAATCCAGCCCGGCGGCCAACTCACGGCCACCACCGAGGTGGAGAACTACCCCGGCTTCCCCGAGGGCATCAACGGCTTCGAGCTGATGGAGAAGTTCCGCAAGCAGGCCGAGCGCTTCGGCGCCCGCTTCCGCAGCGCCGCGCTCACTGCCTGCGAACTCCGCCAGGACGCCGCCGCCCCCCACCGGCTCAGCCTGGACGACGGCTCGACGCTGGCGGCCCGGGCGCTGATCGTCGCCACCGGCGCCGCCGCCCGCTGGCTCGGGCTGGAGTCGGAGGAACGGCTGAAAAACCGCGGCGTCTCCGCCTGCGCCACCTGCGACGGCGCCTTTTTCCGCGGCGTCCGCATCGCGGTGGTCGGCGGCGGCGACACCGCGCTGGAAGAGGCCCTCTTCCTCACCCGCTTCGCCGCCGATGTCGTGCTGATCCATCGCCGCGACCAGTTCCGCGGCTCCAAAGTCATGCAGGAACGGGTGTTGCACCATCCCAAGATCAAGGTTGCCTGGAACCGGGTGGTGGCGGAGGTGCTGGGCACGGAGCAGGTCGAGGGAGTGCTGCTGAAGGACGTGGCCAGCGGCGGCACGGAACGGCTGGAGTGCGGCGCCCTCTTCGTCGCCATCGGCCACGAGCCCAACACCGCCGTCTTCCGCGGCCAACTCCCGCTGGACGAGGCCGGCTACATCCGCCTGCCCGGCCCGGGGGCGGCGACGGGGCTGCCCGGCGTCTATGCCGCCGGCGACTGCGCCGACCGTGTCTACCGCCAGGCGATCACCGCCGCCGGCATGGGCTGCCAGGCCGCCATCGAGGCCGAGCGCTGGCTGGCGGAAACCGCGTCCCCCGTTCACCACCAAGGTTGAAACCAGAACCGCCGGAAAGCCCGCCACCCATGACGCCCACCCCCGCCACCCCCCAGCCCCTGCCGCCCGTGACCGTTGCCGCCGACCGCTGGCTCGCCGAACACGAGGCCGACCTGCGCCTGCTCGCCGCCGGCGCCGCCGATCTCGCCGCCTTCAAGCCGCGCCTTGCCGCCCGCGGCCTCTACGAGCAGCGCACCGAGGGCGCCTGGATGCTGCGGGTCAAGCTCCCCGGCGGCGTCCTCCCCACCCAGGAAGCCCGCCTGCTGGCGGAGCTGGCCCGAACCTATGCCGGCGGCGGCCTGCACCTGACCACGCGCCAGGCGATCCAGCTCCATGGCGTCAAGCTCGCCGACACCCCCGCCCTGCTCCGGCGGCTGGACGCCGCCGGCCTCACCTCCCGCGGCGGCGGCGGCAACGCCGTGCGCGGCGTCACTGCCTGCCCCTACGCCGGCGTCTGCCCCCACGAAGCCTTCGACGTGACCCCCTTCGCCGCCGCCATCTCGGCCTATCTCCTCGCCCAGCCCGGCAGCTTCACCCTGCCGCGCAAGCTCAAATACGCCTTCAGCGGCTGCCGCCGCGACTGCGCCTTCGCCGCCGCCACCGACCTCGGCTATGTCGCCGTCGTCAAGGACGGCCAGCCGGGGTTCGAACTCTGGGGCGGCGGCGGCATGGGCGCCCGGCCGCGCCCCGCCGACCCGCTGTGCGACTTCATCCCCGCCGCCGACGCCATCCGCGCCGCCGAGGCGATCCGCCGCATCTTCGACCGCCACGGCGACCGCGCCAACCGCGCCCGCGCCCGCCTGCGCTTTGCCGTCGAGGCGATGGGCGCCGCCGCCTTCCAGGCGACATTCGCCAGCGAACTGGCCGCCTGCCGTGCCGACCCCAGCATCCCGGCGGCGGACTGCCCCGCCACGCCCCAGGCCGCGCCGCCACCCGCCCCCGACACCCCGCCACGCCTCTCCCCCGACCCCGCCAGCGGCCTGCGGGTGGCAAGGGAAAAGGCCGCGGCCACGGTCTCGGTCAAGCTCTTCATCCCCCTCGGCCTGCTGCCGGCTGACGACCTGACGCTCCTGGCGGAGCTGGCCGACCGCTTCTCGACGGAGTGCGGACTCCGCGCCACCCAGGACCAGAACCTGCTCCTGCGCCGGGTGCGGCTGGCCGACCTGCCCGCGCTGGCCAGCGAACTCCGCAAACTGGCCACCGACGGCACCACCACACGGGCGCTCGACGCCATCACGGTCTGCACCGGCGCCGGCATCTGCCGGCTCGGGAGCTGCCAGTCGCGCACCGCCGCTTTGGCGGTCGCGGAAGCCTTGGAAACGGCGGGCGCCGACCTCGGCGGGCGGATCCTGCGGATCAGCGGCTGCCCGAACGCCTGCGGCCAGCATCACCTGGGGGAGATTGGCCTCTCGGGCTGCCGGGTCAGCGGCGCCGGCGCCAGCGTTTCCGGCTACCAGATCTGGACGGGGGCGCGGCTGGGGGCCGGCCCCGGCTTCCGCTTCGCCAGCGAACTCCGCAAGGTCAGCGAGGGCGAGCTGCCGGCGGCGCTCGTGGCGCTGGTGACTGGGGGCGGCGAGGAATCCTGAGGCGCGGCGGCGGGCCTGGCCGGGGCGCTTGTTTCCGGCGTGGGCCGTGCTACAGTTTTCGCCCCAAACAAGTTTCGCCCAGCCCCAGCCCCAGGAGCCAAAGCCCCATGCCCACCGCCACCACCCGCAAACGCCCCGCCCCGAGCGCCAGCCCCAAAAAAGCGGCGGCCGCCGCCCAACGCCGGCCGGCCGCCAACGCCCCCGTCCGCCTCGGCATCATCGGCGTCGGCGGCATGGGCGGCTACCACGCCAACTACCTGCGCGAGGGCAAGGTCAGCCGCGTCGTCATCGCCGCCATCGCCGACCGCAACCCGGCCAAGCTGGAGAAGTACAAGGGCTGGCAGGGCGTCGAGCTGTTCCGCGACGGCGCCGACCTGATCGCGAAGGCCCAGGTTGACGCCGTGCTCGTCGCCACGCCGCACTACGACCACACCACCCTGGGGATTGCCGCCCTCAACCGGGGGCTGCATCTCCTGGTGGAGAAGCCGATTTCCGTGCACCGCGCCGACTGCGAGCGGCTGATCGCCGCCCACGAGGCCCATCCGGAGCTGGTCTTCGCCGCCATGTTCAACCAGCGCACGATCAAGGCCCACATCCGGATGAAGGAGCTGGTCGCCAAGGGCGAGCTGGGGGAAATCCGCCGCATCAACTGGATCGTCACCGACTGGTTCCGCACCGATTCCTACTACGCCAGCGGCGGCTGGCGCGCCACCTGGGCCGGCGAGGGGGGCGGCGTGCTGCTCAACCAGTGCCCGCACAACCTGGACCTGCTCCAGTGGATCACCGGGATGATGCCCAACCAGGTCCGGGCGTTCTGCAACTTCGGCAAGCGCCATGAGATCGAGGTCGAGGACGAAGTCACCGCCTACCTCGAATACCCGAACGGCGCCACCGGCGTCTTCATCACCACCACCGGCGAGGCGCCGGGGACCAACCGCCTGGAAATCGTCGGCGAGCGCGGCAAGCTCATCTTCGAGGGGCAGGAAAACCTCAAGTTCGTGCGCAACGAAGTCCCCATGGGCGAATTCTGCCGCACCGCCGCCGGCGGCTTCGACAAGCCCGAGACCTGGAATGTGGAAATCCACGCCGACCGCAGCGGGCCGCAGCACCAGGGGATCACCCAGAACTTCGTTGACGCCATCCTCGACGGCACGCCGCTGATCGCCCGCGCGGAAGAGGGGATCCGCTCCGTCGAGATCGCCAACGCCATGCTGCTCTCCACCTTCCTCGACCGGACGGTCACCCTGCCGATTGACGGCGCCCTCTACGAGAAGGAGCTGAAGAAGCGCTTCCAAACCGGCGCGGCCAAGAAGAAGAAGGTCGTCAAGGCCAGCGAGAGCAGCATGGCCAGCACCTTCTGAACTCCAGCCGGGATCCGTAGGAGCCACCCCATGTATTTCACCGGATTCGCCGACGAGGCGGGGCCGACGGTCGCCACCCAGATCCAGGCCACCCAGGAGCTGGGCTGGCGCTTCATCGAAGCCCGCAACGTCAACGGCAAGAACATCCACGACCTCAGCGACGCCGAGTTCGAGGAGGCCGGCGCCAAGCTGGCCGCCGCCGGTGTGGGCATCAACTGCTTCGGTTCGACCATCGCCAACTGGGGCAAGCAGATCGCCGAGCCGTTCGCCAGCTCGCTGGCGGAGGCGAAGCGCGCCATCCCCCGCATGCAGCGGCTCGGCACCAAGCTGGTGCGCATCATGAGCTTCGCCGTGCGCAAGGAGGCGGACGGCGCCGACGCCGCCGACCAGATGGAGGCGGAGCGCTTCCGCCGCGTGCGCGAGCTGGTGGCGCTGTTCACCGACGCCGGCATCACCCCCGTCCATGAAAACTGCATGAACTATGGCGGCATGAGCTGGCAGCACACCTTGCGCCTGATCGAAAACGTGCCGGGGCTGAAGCTGGCCTTCGACACCGGCAATCCGGTGTTCACCGACGACCGCGGCAAGGCCCCCCCCTACCCCAAACAATCGGCCTGGGAGTTCTACAGCCGGGTCAAGGAGCACATCGCCTACGTCCACATCAAGGACGGCGTCTGGGACTACCAGGCCAACAAGCCGGTCTTCACCCATGCCAACGAAGGGCAGGGCAGCGTCTTCGCGATCCTCAAGGATCTGCTGGCCGGCGGCTACGACGGCGGGCTCTCCATCGAGCCGCACCTGGCCGTGGTCTTCCATGACGCGACCGTCCAAAGCGAGGCGGCGGCCAAGTTCGCCAACTATGTCGAATACGGCCGCCGGTTCATGCGCCTGGTGGAGCAAATCCAGGCGGATCTGCGGACGGAAGGGAAGCTCCGCTGACAATTGGCACGGTATAGTACGGGGGTTGCGGGCGGAACCGCCGGGCCGCCCACCGCGCCGGAGCCATTGTCCGGGCCGCCTTGGCCGCGGCCCGCGGAGTCCGCACCGCCATGCCCGACCAACCCTCCACTGTCCTCATCGCCGGCCTGGGGCTCCTGGGCGGCTCGCTCGGCCTGGCGCTGCGCCGCCTGGAGCGGCCGCCGCGCGTCCTCGGCCTGGCCCGCCGCGAGGAAAGCCTCCGCGAGGCCCTGGCTGCCGGCGCGATCGCCGCCGGCGGCACCCGCCCGGAGGAATGGCTGCCCCAGGCGGACCTGACCGTGCTCTGCCTGCCGGTGCTGGCCACCCGCGAGTTCGCCCTGGCGCATGCGGCCGAGTGGCGGAAAGGCGCCGTGGTCACCGACGTCGGCAGCACCAAGCAGGAACTGGTGGCGGCCCTCACCGCGCCCCTGGCCGCCCGCGGCGTCCGCTTCGTCGGCAGCCATCCCATGGCCGGCTCCGAGCAGTCCGGCCTCGCCGCCGCCCGCGCCAACCTCTACCAGCACGCCACCGTCTTCGTCACCCCCGCCACGGAAACCGACCCGGCGGCGGTGGCGACGGTATGCGCGCTATGGACGGCCCTCGATGCCCAGGTCCGCGAACTCACCCCCGCCGCGCATGACCGCCTGGTCGCCTACACCAGCCACCTCCTCCACCTCGCCGCCGCCGCCACCGTCAACCTGGTGCTCCGCCAGCCCCACGCCCTCGACGGCACCGCCGGCGGCTTCCGCGACTTCACCCGGATCGCCGCCAGCTCCCCCGAGATGTGGGCCGACATCTTCCAGGACAACCGCCAACCCGTGCTGGCGGCGCTGGAGGCGCTGATCGCCGAACTGCGGCAGGAACAGGCCCTGCTCGAACGGGGGACCGCCGCCGAGCTGCACGACCATCTCGCCGCCGCCCGCCAGCGCCGCCTCGCCTGGGCCGAAGCTTGGCACGCCCGCCACCCCCGCGGCGGCTGATTGCTGATTGCTGATTGCTGATTGCTGATTGCTGATTGCTGATTGCTGATTGCCGAATTCCCGCGGCGGCTGACGCCACCCCCCACCACTCCATTCCATCCCCAGCACCATGCCCTCCTCCCGCCCCTTGCTCGACCAAGTCCAGACGCCCGCGGCGGTCCGCGAGCTGCCCGCCGCCGACCTGCCCCGGCTGGCCGCCGAAATCCGCGCTGAACTCCTCGCGACCGTCGCCGCCCACGGCGGCCACCTCGCCTCCAACCTCGGGGCCGTCGAACTCACCCTCGCCCTCCTCCGCGCCTTCGACCCCAGCCACGACGTGGTCATCTGGGACACCGGCCACCAAAGCTACGCCTGGAAGCTGCTCACCGGCCGCCGGGAACTCTTCCACCGCCTCCGCCAAACCGATGGCTGCTGCGGCTTCACCCTCCGCCAGGAAAGCCCCGCCGACCCCTTCGGCGCCGGCCACGCCGGCACCGCCATCTCCGCCGCCCTCGGCTTTGCCGCCGCCCGCGACCGCCAAGGCGCCAGCCACCGCGTCGTCGCCGTCGTCGGCGACGGCGCCCTCGGCTGCGGCCCCTCGCTCGAAGGGCTCAACAACATCGTCGAGACCACCCGCGACTTCATCCTGGTGGTCAATGACAACAAGATGTCCATCGCCCGCAACGTCGGCGCCATCGCCCGCCACCTCAACCGCCTGATCGCCGACAAAGGCTACAACCGCCTGAAGACAACCATGCGGCGCGGCCTCAGCGCCCTGCCCGTGGTGGGGGGGGCGCTGTACCGGCTGATCCACCACACGGAGGCGGCCGCCAAGCGCGTCGTGCTCGGCTCGGGCGCCGTCTCCCTCTTCGAAGGGCTGGGGCTGCGCTACATCGGCCCCATTGACGGCCACGACCTGCCACGCCTGGCCGCCACCTTCGAGGCCGTCCGCAACCTCGACGGCCCCATCGTCGTCCATGTGCTCACCGAAAAAGGGCATGGCTACCCCCCCGCGGAAGAGGCGCCCGAGCAGTTCCATGGCGTCGGGCCATTCGACCCGGAAGGGGCGCTGCCGGCCGCCAGCGCCCCCTCCTTCGCCGCGCACCTGGGCGGATGGCTCGCCCGGGAATGCCCGGCTGACCACCGCCTTCTCGCCATCACCGCCGGCATGACCTCGGGGACCGGCCTCGCCGCCCTGCGCGAACGCTGCCCGGGGCAGCTCATCGATGTCGGCATCGCCGAGGAGCACGCCGTCGTCTTCGCCGCCGGCCTGGCCGCCGCCGGCTTCCGCCCGGTGGTCGCCATCTACGCCAGCTTCATGCAACGCGCCATGGACTATGTCTTCCACGACGTCTGCCTCCAGAACCTCCCCGTCGTCTTCTGCCTCGACCGCGCCGGCATTGTCGAGGACGGCCCGACCCACCACGGCATCCACGACCTCGGCTTCTGGCTGCACCTCCCCAACCTCGCCGTGCTCCAGCCGGCCGACGGCCCCGAACTCGAAGCGATGCTCGCCGCCCTCCGCCACCATGACGGCCCGGCCCTGCTCCGCTACCCCCGCGGCACCGCCGCCCCCCTGCCCGTGCCCCACCGCGAACCGCTCCACTGGGGCAAGGCCGAAATCCTCCGCACCGGCCCCGACCTCGCCATCTGGGCCAGCGGCCGCGAAACCGCCACCGCCCTGGAGGTGGCCCAGGCCTTGGCCGACCGGGGCGTGGCCGCCACCGTGGTCAACCCCCGCTTCCTCACCCCCTTCGATGCCGCCCTCCTCCGCGCCCATGCCGAGGCCATGCCGGTCGTCACCCTCGAAAACCATGTCCTGCCGGGTGGCCTCGCCAGCCGCGCCGACGCCGCCCTCGCCCGGGCACCGCGGCACCGGGGACTCCTCCACCTGGGCTGGCCCACCACCGTCCTGCCTTGGGGCGCCGAAGCGGAAATCCGCCGCCAGGCGGAGCTGGATCCCCCCGCCATCACCAGACGCATCGCCGCCTGGCTGGCCACGGGGACGGCCTGACGGGAAGCCGCCAGCCCCCCCCTTTCAGCCTGCACCCGAAGAAACCTTGGCCTTTCCGCCGGCCGCGCTTGCCCTTGGGCCAATGGAAGTTTATAATATCGGCACCTTTATTTTTGTGGGGTTCCAGCACCGCGCCCCGCCAAAGCCATGGCCACAAGGGAAAGTATCATCATGAAAAGCCACAACCTGACCCGGAAAGTGCGGAAGTCCCAAATGCGGCCGCTGGCAATGGCCGGCCTGCTGGCGCTCCTGGGCGCCACCGCCTGGAACGCCCGCGCCGCCGAAATCGACATTTCCGCTGAATCCCAGGCCAAGGAGGAAAAGTGGCGCCAGACCGACTACACCTTCTCCCGCTTGGATGACACCCTGCGCATCCAAGTCACGGGCACCCTCGCCGCCGGCTACGACGACAACGTCTACAGCACCCATGACAAGGACGGGAGCTTCTTCGTCACCCCCGGCTTGAGCCTCACCCTGAACTGGTTCCCCCACCCGAACTTCTTCGTCACCGCCAACGCCGGCGTCGGCTTCCGCTTCTACAGCAACAGCGACGTTGACAACGAGGTCGTGGTCTCCGGCGATGCCGGCGAGTTCAAGACCAGCATCCAGGGCAACCTGAAGCTCGGGCAGAAGGGCGACATCGTCATCGGCAACGACATCAGCCGCACCTCCGACGCCCTCGACCTCGGCTCCGCCCGCTCGAAGGACAGCTACACCCGCACGATCAACGACACCTACCTGCGCTACTCCAACTGGGTCAACGAGGTCACCTACGGCACCGCCAGCTACACCCACACCTTCGGCTGGATCGGGCCCGACGAGTACAAGTACGAAAGCTACCAGGCCGACACCTTCGACTTCTCCCTGATGTACGGCGGCATCGTCAAGCAACTCTACGTCGGCCCCTACTTCACCTACATCACCCGCTACTACGACGAGTCGGCCAACACCATCTACGGCGAAATCCAGCGCGATGACAGCGACTCGATCTCCACCGGCCTCGCCTTCAACTACGAAATCGACCGCACCCTCTTCTTCCAGGGCCGCCTCGGCTACACTTGGCTGACCTTCAGCGACGACAACCCCCTCACCTGGGAAAACGGCTACGGCCTCACCTACGACGCCCAGCTCACCTATCTCCGCGGGGAGAAGGTCACCCACACCCTCTTCAGCAGCAACTCGCTGGAGGAGGACTACCGCTCCCTCTTCGTCAACTACGCCAAGACCTGGACAGTCGGCTACAGCTACCGCAACCGGGTCGCCGACAAGTGGACCCTCAGCGGCGACATCATCTTCCGGAACGTCAATGAATCGGATTCCGGCGACGACTACAACCTGATCCGCCCGGGGATCGGCGTCGCCTACGAAATCAACCCCCGGACCACCCTGTCGGCCCGCTACGAATACACCAACCACTTTGACTCCGCGGTGGACGAGAACGACTACGACCGCAACCGCATCAGCGTCACCATCGCCTACAAGTTCTGACGGCCACCGGCAGCCTTGCCCGCCACGCCATCCCACCTTCCTTCCCGCCGCGGGATGCCCGCGGCGGACGGGGGCAGGATGGCTTTTGAGGGCGAACCGCCCCTTCCCTTTCAACCGCCCCCACCCACCCCCACCGGTTATCCACGCCATGGCCATCCCCCTTCGCCACTCCCTAACCCGGACGATCCGCGCCCTGCTCCTGCCAGCCCTGCTGGGCGTCGCCCCCCTCCTCCTGGCCCAGACGGAAGCCGGGGCCGCCGCCCGCAAGCCGGCCACGCCAGCGCCCGCCGCGGATCCGGCGGCCCTCTTCGCCACCCCGGCCGCCACCGCCACCGCCACGCCGGCCCCGGCCCTCGCCACCACCCCGATCACCTCGGCCACCCTCCATGCCCCCCTCCTCGAGAGTGAACAACGGCTGAGCCCCGGCGACCTCATCCGGATCCGCATGGTGGAAGACCCCCTCCTCGCCTACGAGGGGCTCATCTCCGCCTCCGGCACCGTCCCCGTCCCCTTCTACGGGGAATTCATGCTCGCCCGCATGACCCCCGCCGAAGCCTCGGAGGCCCTCGCCGCCGCGCTGACCGAAAGCGTCTATGAAAAGGCCACCATCTCCGTCACCCTGGTCACCAAGGGGCCGGGCAAGGTCTATGTCTACGGGGCCGTGCGCCGCCCCGGCGTCGTCGGCATGCCCACCGTCGGCGGCCTCTCAATCATCCAGGTCCTCTCCTTCGTGGAGGGGATGACCAGTTGGGCCTCGCCGGAAGAGACCTTCGTCATCCGCCGCGGCAAGCCCGGCGAACCGCCCCAGAAAATCACCATCAACCTCAAGGAAATCCTGTCCTCCAGCGAGGCGCTGGTCTCCCAGGATGTCCAATTGCAGGCCGACGACATCATCTGCGTCCCCGGCATTGACGGCACCCTCTTCTTCTCCACCGACGTCTGCGAAGTCATCGTCACCGGCGAAGTGCGCGTCCCCGGCATCGTCCCGTTCGCCCCCGGCGAACAGCGCACCCTGATGCGCGCCATCCTCAAGGCGGGCGGCTTCAGCAAGTTCGCCCGCAGCGACCGGGTGCGCCTGGTCCGCATCGAAAAAGGCAAGGACCGCCAGGAACGGACCATCGACGCCGGCCGGATCATCGAGGAAGGGCGGGTCGACCTCGACATCGACCTCCAGCCGGGCGACATGATCATCATCCCGCTCAAGGCCTTCGCCCTCTGATTCTCCGGCGCCGACCCCGCCCCACTCACCACAGCTTTCCTCCACCCCGAGCTTGCCGATGCAGAACACGCCCGACCTCCGCCCCACAATGCCAGCCGCCACCCCCGCCCGGCCAGCCATGGCCACCGACCTCCTCATGGAACAGGGGGATCCGCGCCGCTTCATCGGCATGATCTTCGACCATTGGTGGCTGGTCCTCCTCTGCCTGCTCATCACCACGACGCTGGGTGCCGTCTATTCCATCCTCGCCGCCCCCAAGTACCGGTCCTCCTGCCGCTACGAGATCTACATCGACCCGCTGCTGCGCATCTCCAGCACGGACCGCGGCGCCTACGCCCCCCGCACCAGCGAGCAGATCCTCCAGGAACGCAACCGCCAAGTGATCACGGTCATGGGCTCGTCGCTCCAGGCCAAGACCGCCACGGAACTCCAGCCCAAGTGGAGCAAGACCCTCACCGACCTCTCCGTGGCCGTCAGCGTCAAGCCGGTCCGCGAGCTGGAAAGCATGTTCGACATCAACGTCGAGGCCGCTGACCGCCAATACGCACTCGACTTCCTCACCACCTTGCTGGAACAGTACCAGGCCATCCAGCGGGAACAGATGCGCCGCACCACCGACGACGCCATCTCCAGCCTGATGATCGAACAGAACCGCATCGCCAACGAACTCAAGGACGCCCAGAACAAGCTCCAGCTCTTCATGCGGGAAAAGAGCATCAGCGTCCAACAGGCCAAACAGGCCTACGACCAGACCTTCATCGCCAGCCTGCTCCAGCGCAAGAGCTTCCTGAAAATGGAACAGACCATGCTGGAGACCAACTTCCCCTTCCTCAAGGGCGCCAACACCGCGACCATCGACGACGTATTGCGCATGACCATGGAGACCCACCTCTCCGCCCTCCAGGGCGCCCAGGTCGCCGGCATCAGCCCCGATACCAGCGTCAGCGGCATCGACAAGAACATCCCCGGCCTCCAGTTCAGCGACAGGACCGCCGAGGCCCGGGCCACCGTCGCCCAGACCTGGCAGCAGCAGGAGGAACTGGTCGCCCGCCTCAAGGCGGAGTATGAAGACCTGCGCACCCAGTACAAGCCCGGCCATCCGCGGATGGTCGAACTCAAGCGCCAGACCGATGCCGCCGAACGCCAGCTCCGCTTCAGCGCCGAGACCGCCCTCAAGCGCATCGCCTCCCGCCTCGATGCCATCCGCTACCAGGAAAAGGCGCTCGACAATGCCATCAACACCTGGAAGGCCGACGTCGAAGTCAACGCCGCCGACCGCGCCCAGTACGAAAGTTACATGGCCCAGGCCGAACACCTCAAGCAGATGCATGACCTGGTCTACGCCCGCGTCCTCGACGCCCGCGCCGCCAACATCGCCCCCTCCTACAATGCCGTCGAACCCGCCCACATCGTCGGCATGGTCTGGCCCAACCGCCCCCTGATCATGGCCTTCAGCCTCGCCCTCGGCCTCGCCCTCGGCATCGGCCTCGCCTTCCTCCTGGACTTCCTCGACACCAGCATCCTCGACATCATCACCATCGAGGAACGGCTCGGCCTGCCCTACCTCACCAGCATCCCGAGCTGGAACCGGATCATGCCGGAAGTGGACCTCAGCGTCGCCGGCATCATCGTCAAACGCACCCGCTCCTGCCTCGCCACCGAGGTCTACCGCAGCCTCCGCACCACCCTCGAATCCCTCATCGCCGGCAAGGCCGGCTACATCCTCGGCGTCACCTCCTGCGAAGCCAACGAAGGCAAATCCCTCACCGCCATCAACCTGGCCACCACCTTCGCCTGGATCAACCGCAAGGTGCTCATCGTCGACGGCGACTTGCGCCGCGGCCGACTCTATGAGAACCTCACCCTCCCCAAGCCCACGACCGGCCTCACCGAATACCTCCTCGGCAAAACCGACGACTGGCGGTCGCTGATCCTGCCGACCAGCCAGGAAAACCTCTGCCTCCTGCCCGTCGGCACCTACGACAACACGGCGCCCGAACTGCTCGAAAGCGCCCGCATGACCCGGCTCATCCAGGAACTCCGCACGGCCTTCGACCTGGTGATCTTCGACAACGCCCCCATCGGCCGCGTCATTGACGCCACCCTCATCGGCCGCAACTGCGACGGCGTGATGCTCGTCACCCGCCAGGGCGTCTCCACCCTCGCCGGCGTCCGCCACGCCCTCAACCGCCTCAAGGGCGTCAACCTCCTCGGCTTCGTGGTCAACGGCATCGATACCCCGCAGACCCACGGCTACGGCAAGTACTACGGCTACTTCCGCCGCTTCAGCAAGTACGGCCAGTACTACGCCTACAGCCGCTACGGCTACTACCACTACTACGACGAAGACGAAGAGGAACTCGCGGAGACGGGCGCGGAGACGGGCGCGAAGCCGGCAGCCCCAGCGGCGGCCACACCCGCCGGCACCGCCGCCGACCAGCCGGAGACGCCACCCGCCGCCGCGCCGCCGGCGCCATGACCGAAGCCACGGCGGAAAGCGGCACCGGGCGTTCCGCCCCCCGCGCGCCCCAACTTGGGGTTCCGCGGAACGCCCGCGCTCCCCGGCACCTCCCCGCCGCCACCGTCCTCCTGCTGCTCCTCGCCTGGCTGGCCGCCACCACCGGCGGCATTGAACCCCAGACCTTGCCCTGGATCGCCGCCGCCGCCGCCGGGGCCACCCTGCTCGCCCCGCCGCCCGCCCGCGGCCGCCTCCTCGCCGCCGCCGGCCTCACTGCCCTGGCAGGCCTCGGCTGGTTCTTCCTCACGACGCTCCCGCTGCCCCCGGCCTTGGCCTTCCTGGCCGGCCAGGACCGGCAAACCCTGTTCAGCACCGCCACCGCCTTCCTTGCGGAGTCCGCACCGCCGCCAACCGGCAAAGCCGCCGCCGCCGTCCGGCTCTCGCTCAACACCCCCGGCACCCTGCGCTGCCTCCTCCTCCTGATCCTCGCCCTGGCCTGCGCCCGGCTCACCGCCGGCCTGGCCGGCCGCCAGCGCCTCCGCCTGCTCTGGATCCTGCTGCCCGCCGCCACCGCCCTGCTGCTCCTCGGCCTGCTCCGGCAGCACAGCCAGCCCGCCGCCGGCGCCACCGCCACGGCGGCGGCACCACACCTCCCCTGGCTGTTCACCTGGTTCGACAAAGTCCGCACCACCAGCTCCATCTGGCCCTTCGTCAACCGCAACCACTTCGCCTCCTGCGCCGCCATGCTCGCCATGCCCGCCCTCGCCCTCGCCGCCCACGCCGCGCCGGACACGCCCGCGGCCCGTGCCGGCCGCCCTTGGCGAATCGCGGGCCGCATCCTCGCCGGCATCTGCTTCCTGACGCTCGCCGCCCTGGTGTTCCTCTCCGAATCCCGCGGCGGCACCGTCGCCTTCCTTGCCGGCACCATCCTCACCGCCTTCCTCTGCCTCCACGGCCGGCGCCACACCCTCCCCACCGCGGCCGTACTCCTCGCCATTGCCGCCCTGCTCCTCCTCTTCCTGCTGCCCGCGGAAACCGTCCAACGCCGGCTCGACACCCTCCGCCAACCGCTGCGCGACAGCTCGTTCGGGACCCGGGCCGACAACTGGCGGGCCAGCGGCCGGCTCTGGCGCCGCTTCCCCCTCGCCGGCGGCGGGCTGGAAAGCTTCCACGTCCTCTTCCCCATCCACAAACGCGTGCCCGGCGGCACCCTGCCCTTCTATGCCGAAAACGAATACGTCCAGCTCCTGGCCGACGCGGGGCTGGCCGGCCTGGCCCTGGCTGGCGCCCTCGCCAGCGGCTGGCTCGCCCTCGTCCTCAAGGGTGGCCGCCCCCCGCCGGCTGCCGCCCGCCGGCGGGAACTCCATGGCACTCTCCCCCCCGCCCTCCGCGCCGCCGCCCTCGGGGCCGGCACCGTGATCCTCGTCCACGCCGCCACCGATTTCGCCCTGCGCATCCCCCTCAACGCCGCCCTCGCCGGTGGCCTCCTCGCCCTCGGCCTCCCCGAACCCGATGCCCGCCCATCGGCCGCCGCGGGCACCCGCATGGCCGCCCTCGCCGCCTCCGGGCTCCTGCTGCTGGCGCTCCTCACCGGCATCCGCTTTGCCCGGCTGCCGGCACCCGAACTGGCCACCGGCGGCGGCTGGACAGGCACTCCCTGGCCGCGGCTCCGCGAAGCCCTCGCCCTCGCCCCCAGCGACTGGAGCCTCTGGTACGAGTTCGGCACCCGCCTTCAACCGGCCGCCAGCGCGGCGGAAGCGGCACCCCCCGCCCCACCCCCCCTCGACCGCGGCCCGTGGACCGCCGCCGGCAACCCCGCCCAAGGGGCGCTCGCCCTGCGCGCCTTCCGCCAGGCCGCGGCCGGCAACCCCGCCGATCCGCGCCTCTGGCTCTTCCTCGCCAAGGCGGAACTCGCGGCCGGCAACCCCGGCCAGACGGCGGCGGCGCTCGACCGGGCGGTCAAGCTCCAGCCCTCCCTCGCCCCCCGGGCCCAGCAACTGCTGCGCCAAACCTTCGAAACGCCCGCCCCCAACCCGGAATGACGCTCACGGCACCGGTGGCGGTGGCGACGCGGGCGATGGCGCCGGCGCCGGGGCCGCGGACTCCGCAACGCCCGGCTCGGCGGGCAGCAGCTCCTCGGGCATCACCACCAGCTCGATACGCCGGTTGCGGGCCCGCCCCGCCGCCGTGCCGTTGTCGGCCACCGGCCGGAATTCGCCACAGGCGGCCGCCGCCAGCCGGCGGGGATCCACCCCCGCCTGTTCCGCCAGGAACCGCACCGCCGCCGTGGCCCGGGCCGCCGCCAGCTCCCAGTTCGTCGGCTGCCGGGCGGCGAGCGCGCCGCGGATCGGCACGTTGTCGGTATGGCCGAACACCATGGCCTGGCGCCCCGGATACCGCCGCAACACCGCGGCGACCTGGCGCAGGACGGCGGCGCCCTCCGGCGTCAGCTCCGCCTCGCCCGAGGCGAACAGGATCCGGTCGAGGATGTCGATGGTCAGCTTCCCTTGCAGCTCGGAAATCGCCACCTCCCGGCTGGCCAGGGCTTGGCGCATCTCTTCTTCGAGCCGGTCACGGGCGCGGGCCGCCGAAGCCTGCTTCTCGCGCAGCTCGCTGAGCGCATCCTCCCGCGCCGCCACCGCCTGGGCCAGCCCGGCGTTGGCCTCCTGGGCCCGCGCCAGCTCCGCCGCCAAGTCGGCGCCCGCCGCCCGCGCCGCCCGCAAATCCCGCTGCTGGCGCGCCAGGAAATAGCCACAGACCCCCAGCGCGGCAAAGAGCACGAACAACAGTCCCCACAGCCAAGCCGGCAGCTTCATGGTCAGCCCCTTCGCGTTCCGGGCCGCCACGGCCCAAGGACGCCGGGGACTATGCCATGCCGGAATCCAAAGGTCAAATCCAATATCGCGAACGCCCGCGATGGCCATCGCGGGCCCTCGAAGCGGGCCTGGCCCACGGCCGGGAGGGGATGCCGGTGGAGACGCCGCCGCCGGGCTTGGCGACGGTGCGGCCAGCCCTGCCATGGCCAAGCCGGCGGGCGGAGCGCTACGCCTGGCCCTTTGCCGGCAACTGGCGGCAGGCCCCGCCCCCCGACTTTTTGCTGTCACCCCTTGCCGGTTTTCCTGGCCTCGTGCCACCTGGCATCCGAGCGCTCATGATGCAGCTCTTTCCGCTCCTTGGCGACGGCCGCCTCAACATCCCTTGCCTGCTCCGCCTCCTGCCTGGCCCGGAGCAGCCGCTCGGCCTCAAGCCAGTGCTCCATCTCCCGGCCGTGACTCCGGCCGCCCTTTTCAAAGAGTTCGTAGGCCAGCCGCTTGAGTTCTTCGCGTCTTTTCATCTCTGCCTCCCCAGGCCATTGCCGGTTCGACACCAAGCCGCGGTTCCCGAACGATCCCGCAACTATCGGACTGTAGCATGGCGGAATCCGGACGGCAACCCCTTGGCCGCAGCCGCCCCGGAACCGCCGGCAGCGGGTGCAATTCCCGCTTGGGATGCTATATTAAAGTCTTTCTTGTGTACGGGCTGAGAGTGTGACTTGGCTCCAAATCAAAGCAGCCAAGGGGCACCATCAGCATGGGTTTCACCGCCTTCCGTCTCCATTCCCACGTCATGGCCGGGGTCAGCACCGCCGGCTACAGCCAGCCGACGCCGATCCAGGCCGAAGCGATCCCCGCCGTCTTGCAGGGGCGCGACGTCATGGGGCTTGCCCAGACCGGCACCGGCAAGACGGCCGCCTTTGCGCTGCCGATCCTCCACCGGCTCCTGGACGGCCCGCGCGGGCATGTCCGCGCCCTCGTCCTCGCCCCGACCCGCGAACTGGCCAACCAAATCCATGACGCCTTCACCACGCTGGGCCGCGCCTGCGGACTCCGCAGCGCCGTGGTGTACGGCGGCGTGAGCGCCGTCCCGCAGGTCCGCCAGCTCCGCGCCGGCGCGGAGATCGTGGTCGCCTGCCCGGGCCGACTCCTGGATCACCTCGGCCAGGGCACGGCCCGCCTGGACCGGGTCGAGACCCTGGTGCTCGACGAGGCGGACCAGATGTTCGACATGGGGTTCCTGCCGGCCCTCCGCCAGATCATCCGCCGGCTGCCGGCGGCCCGGCAGACGCTGCTTTTCTCCGCCACCATGCCCAGTGAAATCCATGCCTTGGCGACGGACGTGCTGCGGGAGCCGGTCACCATCCAGGCCGGGGCCGGGACGCCGGCGGCGACGGTGGCGCACGCGCTCTACCCCGTGCCCCAGCACCTGAAGACCCCGCTGCTGCTGGCGCTGCTGAAGGGGACGGACACCGAGTCGGTCCTCATCTTCACCCGCACCAAGCACCGGGCCAAGCGGCTGGGGGAGCAGCTTGAGAAGGCCGGGTTCAAGGCGGCCTCCATCCAAGGGAACCTGTCGCAGAACCGGCGGCAGGCGGCCATGGACGGGTTCCGCGCCGGCACCCACCAGATCCTGGTCGCCACCGACATCGCGGCGCGCGGCATCGATGTCTCCCGCGTCTCCCATGTCATCAACTACGACATGCCGGACACGGTGGAGGCCTACACCCACCGGATCGGCCGCACCGGCCGGGCCGCCCGCACCGGCGACGCCTTCACCCTGACCACGGCGGAAGACCAGGAGATGGTCCGCGCCATCGAGCGCGTCCTCAAAATGCGCCTCGAGCAACGCCGGCTTGCCGGCTTCGACTACCAGGCCGCGCCCGCGGAACAGCACCGGACGGAGTTCGCCCGGCCGCCCCTGCCGCCGCGCCGCCCCTATCCGGCACGGCCGGCGGCGGCCCCCCGGCACGGGCCGGCGGGCGGCGGCCCCGCGCCCCGCGGCGGCTTTGCCGCCCGCGGCCACGGCCGGGCGCCGCACCATGGCGCCACACCCGCGCCGCGGCCGCTCCCGGCGCGCACCGCCGGCCGGTAAGGGGACGGCTCCCCGCCAGCCACCAGCCGCCGCCCGGCACCCGCCCGCGGCGGCCGGCCCCTTGCCCCGCCGGCCCGGCTTTGCCGTGATATGGTACCCCGGCGGCAAGGGAGCAAGGCCGCGATTAGGAAAGGGTGCCCGATGCGCAGCATGACAGGGTTTGGCGGCGGCGAAGCGGTCCGGAACGGGATCCGCGTCCGCGTGGAGCTGGCGGCGGTCAACCGGAAGCAACTGGATTTGCGGCTGACCCTGCCGGCGGGGCTGGGCAGCCTCGAAACCCCGCTCCGGGCCCACGCCCAACGGCAGCTCGGCCGGGGCGCCTACGCCGCCGTCTTCAGCGTGGAATACCCGCCCGACTCGCCGCTGCCGGCCGGCGTCGCGCTCAATCCGGCCCTCATCGGCGCGCTCGCCCGCCAGTGGCGGCAGGTGGCCGAACAGGTGGGGATTCCGTTGCAGCCGTTGACGTTGCGCGACGTTGCGGCGATCCCCGGGGCCGTGCTGGAAGCCGGCGCCGGCGGCCGCGGGGAGGTTCTGGAGGCGCTGAGCTTCGCCGCCTTCGACCAGGCGGTTGCCGCCGTCCGCGCAATGCAGGCGCGGGAAGGGGAGCGGCTGCACGCGGACCTGGAGGCGATCCGCCGCCGGATGGTGGAGGCCGTGGCCCGCATCCGGGAGCGGACCGACGAATCCTTGGTCAACTGCCGCGACCGGCTGCTGGAGCGGGTGCGGCTGCTGGGGCTGCATCTGGAGGTCATGGACGAACGGCTGGCCAAGGAAGTGGCCTTCTGGGCCGAACGCAGCGACATCAACGAGGAGGTCATCCGCCTGGAGAGCCACCTTGGGCAACTGGCCGAGACCATGGCCAAGCCGGAGCCGGTGGGGCGCGCCCTGGATTTCCTCTGCCAGGAAATGGGGCGCGAGATCAACACCCTGGCGGCGAAGACGGCGGAGACGGCGATCGTCCACCAGGCGCTGGAGCTGAAGGCTGACCTGGAGCGGCTGCGCGAGCAGGTCCAGAACATCGAGTGAGCTATCCGGCGTCCGCCGCGTCGTCCCCGGCGGCGGCGCGGCCAAGCCGTTCCATCGCCTGGCGGCAGGTGGCGGCATCGTAGCCGCGGGCGGCGAGGAAGCGGCCAAGGGCGGCGCGCTCGCGGCGCGGCTCCTCCGGTGGCCGGCGGCGGGCCCGGCGCAGGCGGAGGAATCGGGAAGCGGCTTCGCAGGCCCGCTCCAGCTCCGCGTCGGGATCGGCGGCCGGTCCGGCGAGCAGTTCGTCGCCGATCTCGCGGGCGACGCCGCGCTTGCGGAGTTCGAGGCGCAGGCGGGCGGTGCCCCAGGCGCGGGTCTCGCGCTTTTCGGCCAGCAGTTGTTCGGCGAAGAGCCGGTCATCCACCAGCCGGGCGGCCGCCAGGGCGTCCAAGGCCGGGCGGATGCTGGCGGGGGGGAAGCCGGCCCGGAGCAGTTTCCGCTCCAGCTCCGCGCGGCTATGGGCGCGGCGGGCCAGCAAGGCCAGGGCCCGTTCCCGGCAGGCATCGGCCGTCGGGGTCGGCGGCGGTTTCATTGGACGCATCTTCCCAATCCTCCCCGCCGGAAGCCGCGTTCAGCCGCCGGCGGCCGTGCGCAGGTCATGGAGCTGAAGCTGGATCTGGCGGTTGCCGTTGTAGAGGTTGAAGCGGGGGGTGTAGACGATGTCCCACGGCGGCGGCGGCAGTTCGGCGGGCACCTTGCCGAAGAGGATGAAGGGATGGCGGCCGCGGCTCTGGTCGCTGACCGTGCCGCGGGCATGGTTGCGGCCGGCGGGCAGGATCCGCTCGGGGGCGACGCGGCGGCTCAGGAACAGCGGCTCCGGATTGCTGTGGCCGAACGGCTCCAGCTCCCCCAGCTCGTTGACCGCCAGCTCGTCAATCTCGGCCAAGCCGATCTCGCCACAGATGTCCAGGCTGGGATGCAGCCCCTCCGCGCCCAGGAGCTGGCGGACGGCGGCCTCGAAGGCCGCATCGAACGCCTCCAGCCGCTCCGGCGCCACGGAAAGGCCGGCCGCCATGGGATGGCCGCCGAACCGGATCAAGTGCCGCTGGCATTGCTCCAGCACCTGGACGATGTTGACCCGGCGCACGCTGCGGACCGAGCCGCGCCACTGCCCGGCGGCGTCCAAGGTCAGCACCACGCAGGGGCGGTGGTAGTGGCGGACCAGGCGGGAGGCGACAATGCCAATGACCCCCTGCGGCCAGTGGGCGTCCCAGACGGCGATGGCGCGGCGCTCCGCCAGGCGGATGCGGTCGGCGATCTGCGCCTCCGCCGCCACCAGCGCCTGCTCTTCGAGCTGCTGCCGCTCCCGGTTCTTCGCGTCCAGTCCTTGGGCGAGGGGCATGGCGTCATTCATCCCGCGCGAGTCCAGCAGGCGCATGGATTCCATGGGATCCCCGAGCCGGCCGGCGGCGTTGATGCGCGGGGCGAGCTTGAAGGTGATGTCGGCGGCGCGGATGCTCTCCGCCTCGCCCAGGCCGCTGATTTCGCAGAGGGCGCGGACGCCGGGCCGCTGCTGGCCGGAAAGGATCTGCAGGCCGTGGCGGACGAGGCAGCGGTTCTCCCGCAAGAGCGGCACGATGTCCGCCACCGTGCCGAGCGCCACCAGGTCCAGGACGTTGCGCAAGTCGGTGGCCATCCCCCCGAGCCCCTGCTCGCGCCCATATTTGAGGAAGGCATGGCAGAGCTTGAAGGCGACGCCGACGCCGGCCAGGTCGTACAGCTCCGGTGGCCCCCCGGGCAGCTTGGGATTGATGACCACGTTGGCCGCCGGCAGCTCCACCCCCGGCTCATGATGGTCGGTGACGATCACGTCCATGCCGCGGTCGCGGGCATGGCGGATCGCCTCGTAGCTGTTGATGCCGCAATCAACGGTGACCAGCAGGGGGAACGGGTGGTCCTGGCAGGCCTTCGCCACCGACTCCGGGGTCAGGCCGTAGCCATCGTCCAGGCGATGGGGCAGGAAGCACTCGACCCGGGCGCCATTCTGGCGGAGGCACCAGGCCAGCAGCACCGCGGCGGTGATCCCGTCGGTGTCGTAGTCCCCGTGGATGAGGATCGGCTCCCCGCGGCTGATGGCCAGCCAAAGCCGTTGCGCGGCGGCGGCCGTGCCCGGCAGCAGATAGGGATCCGTCAGGTTCCGCAGGCTGGGCTGCAGGAAGCTGCCAATCGTCTCCGGCCCGACGCCCCGGCACGCCAGGACCAAGGCCAAGGGGCGGGAGAGCCCTCCCGCCTCTTGCAGGGCTTGGACATGAGCGGATGCGACTTCAGGCAATTCCCATACTGGCGTCTCGAGCGGCTTCACGTGGGTTCCCGTTGGTTTGGGAAATACTATACCGCCGCTTTCCCAAATGTCGGGGCCCCGCCGCGAGCCCGCGCCCATCATCGTCAGGCCAGCGCCGGCTTCTCCTTGGCGGCGCTCTCCATGAGCCGGTTGACCACGGCCGTGAACTCGTCGGGCGAGGTGAAGAAGAAGTGCAGCCGGCCGCCAAAATGCCGGCTGAGCCGATCCCGCAATTCCTTGGAGACCGGATTGAGCAGGACGACCATCAATTCGTCACCCACCTGGTCAAAAGGCAGGATCCCCAGCCGCTTGGCCTGGCGCAGGGGCAGGAGCCGGACGGCCTTCATCTGGCATTCGCAATGGCTGATCTCGATGTACGGCAGGCCGCCCTCGGCCGCCAGGAAGTCGACGATCCGGCCGATGTCGACCCGGTCGATCTCCCGCAGCTCCTGAAGCAGGCAGAGGGGCGACTCGCCGGTGGCGCTGAGGCTGCTTTCCGTCAGCAGGTCGATGGCGGTCTCATAATGGGCCTGGCGGATCGCCTCGTGGGTCAGCAGATGATAGGCCAGATCCAGCTCGCAGCGGATGTCGAAGGCCAATTCCTGGGTGGGCGGCCGCCGGCCGCCGGGAAAGGGCACCGCCTCGGGCTCGCCGCCGCCTTCCGCCGCCACCTCCGCCGCGGCCGCCGCCTCCCCCTCCGCCGCGGCCGGGGCCGGCGTGGTGCCCAGGATCAGCGCCGCCTCCGCCAGCGCCTTCCGGCAGACCTCGTCCTCCGGAACCACCTCGGCCACGGCTTGGGCAACCTCCTGGACCCGCCGCCAATCGCCGCCGCTGGTGAGCAGGGGGAGCAACGTGTGCGCAACCTGGCACAGCTTCCCTTCCTCTCCAGCCTGCTTGTAGGCGCCCAGCAACGCCTCCATGGCGCTGATGTCCTCCGGGAAGACCTCCAGCATCGACTCGTAGGTCTGGATGGTTTCCCGCAACGACGGTTCCGCCTGCGGGAAGTTCGGGAGCGGGAAATTCGGCATGATTCAGGGCTCCTTGCCAGAAAAGCCAGGCATCCATGGGGGCGACACCTTGAAAATTGAACCTTCAACGGCCATTTTACAAGTGACGATGGATTTGTTGGGAAAACGGACATTGGGGAATCCGGCGGACGGGGGGGGGACAGGCAAGCCATGGTCACCGCGCCAACCAATTTGAGCGCCACCGAACACATCCTCCACATCCTGCGCCGCAACCGGGTGCTGGGGGTGGAGCAGTACCAGGAACTGTGCGCCACCGCCTTCCCCACCCAGAACGAGTTCGAGAAGGCGCTGCTTGCCACCTACCACGTCTCCGACCAGGATTTGTTCCTCGCCTTGGCCGAGCACGCCTCCGTCCCCGTCCTCTGCCTGGGCCATTTCGCGATCCGCCCGGAGCTGCTGGAGAAGATCCCCAAGGAAATGCTCCGGCGCAACTTGGCCGTGCCGCTGGCCGAGACGGCCTCGACCCTCACGGTCGCCATCGCCGACCCGCTCAACGTCATGGCCCTGGAGGAGATCGGGGATCACACCCGGCGCAAGATCCTGCCGGTCACCGCCATGCTTTCCGAAATCCTCGAGGTGCTGGTCGGCACCGACCAGGGTGCCCAGCAGGGGATGGACGAGATCCTCCGGGAGACGGCGGACACCGGCATCGAAGTGGCCAGCGCCGCCCCCGAAGACGTCGACATTGACCAAAACCTCCACACCGCCGAGGAGGCGCCGGTCATCCGCCTCGTCAACATGATCCTCGTCGAGGCGATCCGCCGCCGGGCCAGCGACATCCACATCGAGCCGTTCGAGAAGGGAGTCCGCCTCCGCTACCGCGTCGATGGCACCCTCTTCGAAGCCCCCTCCCCCCCCAAAAACCTCCAGAACGCCATCATCTCCCGCATCAAGGTGATGTCCAACCTGGACATCGCCGAACGCCGCATCCCCCAGGATGGCCGCTTCCGGATCAAGGCCCATGGCCGCGACATCGACCTGCGCATCTCGATCCTCCCCACCGTCCATGGCGAAAAAGTGGTGATGCGCCTCCTCGACCGCACCACCCTGGCCAAGAGCCTGGACGAACTCGGCCTCGACCCCGAATCGCTCGACAAGCTGCGCTACGCCATCAACCAGCCCCACGGCCTCATCCTGGTCACCGGCCCCACCGGCTCCGGCAAGACCACCACCCTCTATTCGGCCCTCCAGGAACTCAACAGCCTCGCCGTCAACATCGTCACGGTCGAGAACCCCGTGGAATACCAGATCCACGGAATCAACCAGGTGGATATCCGGGATGAGGTCAACCTCACCTTCGCCAACTCCCTGCGCTCCATCCTCCGCCAGGATCCGGACATCGTGCTGGTCGGCGAAACCCGCGACAACGAGACCGCCGACATCGCGGTCAAGGCCGCCCTCACCGGCCACCTCGTCCTCACCACCCTCCACACCAATGACGCCCCCAGCGCCATCGCCCGCCTGGTCTACATGGGCATCCCCAACTTCCTCATCTCCTCCTGCCTCCTGATGGCCCAGGCCCAGCGGCTGGTCCGCCGCATCTGCCCCAACTGCAAGGAACCCTTCCCCATCACCAAGGAGTACCTCCGCACCGCCCACATCCCCGAGGACACCTTCGAGGGCGTCGAGGTCTACCACGGCCGGGGCTGCGCCAAATGCAACAACACCGGCTACAGGGGCCGCGCCAGCATCATGGAAATCCTGCCGGTCAGCCCCGCCCTGCGCGAGGTCATCCTCCGCTCCGCCAACGCCGACGACATCCGCAAGGCCGCCTTGGCCGAAGGGTTCAAGGATCTCCGCACCCATGGCTTCCACCGGGTGCGGGAAGGGATCACCACCATTGATGAAGTCCTGAATGTGACGACGGGCGACACCTAAGCCCCCGCCGTCTCCGCCACGCCCCTCAACAGCCACCCCCACCCCGGAGACTCACACCATGGCAATGGACAAACGCTCAACTGAGCTCCGCAAGGAACCCACGGGCAAAGCCACCACCACCGGCAAAGTGCATGTCCGCCGCAGCGGCAAGATCCGGAAGGTCGACCTTTGCCCGTTCACCCAGCGGCTCGCCGCCATGCTCGACGCCGGCCTGCCGCTCGTGCAGTGCATGGAGGCCCTCTCCGAACAGACCGAAACCCCCGAATTCAAGGCGGTCGTCCGCGACTTGGGGCTGCGCATCGAGGCCGGCGAATCGTTCGCCGAAGCCCTGGCCCACTACACCGACCTCTTCGGCGAACTCTATGTCAGCATGATCCGCTCCGGCGAGATGGGCGGCGGCCTCGCGGAAGTCGCGGCCCGGCTCGCCGGCTACCTGGAAGCCAGCCAAGCCATGGCCCGCAAGATCAAGTCGTCCATGACCTATCCGGTGGTCGTCCTCTGCATGGCCTTCATCCTCACCACCGCCATGATCATGTTCATCGTCCCGGTCTTCAAGAACATCTTCGCCGATTTCGGCGCCGCCGACAAGCTGCCGCTCCCCACCCAGATGCTGATCGCCCTGAGCGACGCCGTCCGCGCCTACTCCCTCATCATCCTGCCGGTGCTGCTCGCCGCCATCTGGCTGGTCGTCAAGTGGCTGCACACCAAGAACGGGAAATACCTGTTCGACCGCCACGTGCTGCGGGCGCCCATTGCCGGCCAGATCATCGAACGGGTCGCCATCGGCCGGATGTCCCGCACCTTCGCCTCCATGCTCCGCAGCGGCGTGCCGATCCTGCACTGCATGGAAATCGTCTCCCAGGCCACCGGCAACCAATATCTCGGCCGCATGCTGATCAGCGCCCAGCACAAGGTGGAAAGCGGCCTGCCCCTCGCCAAGTCGATCCAGGAAGGCGGGGCCGAACTCCACTACAAGTTCCCACCCATGCTCATCTACATGCTCGCCGCCGGCGAAAAGACCGGCAACGTCGATGGCATGCTGGAAAAGGTGGCCGACTTCTACGAGGCCGAGGTCCGGGCCTCCCTCGAACAGTTGACCAGCATGATCGAGCCCCTGCTGATGGCCATCCTTGGCATTGTCATCGGCAGCATCGTCATCTCCATGTTCATGCCGATCTTCAAGATGACGGAAATCGTCGGCGGCTGAGCCGCCCCCACCCCCCCCTTGACATGAACCCCCGTGAGCTGCTCCGCGACAATCCCCTGCGGCGACGCTGGCCGACCTTGCTCAACGTCATGGCCGGCCGGCTGGCGCTGTTCGCCCTGATCCTGCTGGTGCAGCTCTTCCTCCTCCCCCACCAGGACAAGTTCGACCGGCTGACCTTCTTCTGGTTCCTCGGCATCGCCCTCTGCCTCTCCATCCCCTATCTGCTCTGGCTGCGCCGGGAGGAGACGGCCCGCGTCAGCGCCCCGGCCCAGTTCGCCATCGACGTGGTGATCATCACCGGCCTCGTCCACTTCACCGGCGGCCGCTACAGCGAGATGACCCTCCTCTACCCCCTCGTCATCCTCGTCGCCGGCATCGTCTTCTCCGGCCGCCTCGCCGTCCAGGTCGCCCTGCTCTGCGCCACCTGCTACACCATCCTCGTCCTCCTGGAGTCGCAGGGGCTGCTGGAATACTACGGCAAAATCCCCTTCCCCTATGGCGACTACCGCGGCGTGCTGCTCGACATCGTGATCAAAGCCATCATCTTCGGCTTCTTCACCCTCGCCGCCATGTTCGTCACCGACCTCTGCATCCTCCAGCGGGAAAAGCTCGGCCGCCTGCAAAGCCTCGGCCAAATCCTCTTCGACACCGTCAAGGCCCCCCTCCTCGCCATCAACCGCAACGGCCGCATCCTCATCGCCAACCATGCGGCCAACGAGCTGCTCACACCCCACGCCGCCCTCCCGGCCGGCGTGACCATCGCCGACCTCTTCCCGGCGCCGCCGCCCACCATCCCGGAACTCCTGACGGAAAACCACATCCGCGAAATGCAGACCTCCGCCGGCCTGCGCTTCCCCGCCCTGGTCGGCCTCCAGCCGGCACGCATCCGCCTCTCCGACCTCAACCAGGACGCCGCCACGCCGGCGCCCGAAGACTCCGAGCTCTACGTCATGCTCTTCCAAGACCTCTCCCCCTGGATCACCCCCCCGGCCGGCGACAACCTCCAGGCCGCCGCCGGCATGGTCGCGGAAATGGCCCATGAAGTCCGCAATCCCCTCACCGCCATCCGCGGCGCCGGCGAACTGCTCGGCGACGCCGCCGGCACCATTGCCCGCCAACAGCGCGCCATGACCCCCACCGACTGGAACATGATCACCGCCCTCTGCGACGTCATCAGCCAGGAATCGGCCCGCCTCGACGGCCGCCTCCAAGACTACCTGGACCGCGCCGAAACCGACCCCGCCCGCCTGCGGGACAACCTCCGCCAGGCCAACGGCTGGGCCCGGCGAATCCCCCTCTACCCCCCCACCCCGGAGACCCACCCGTGAGCCGGATCCTCCTGGTCGATGACGAACCCAACATCCTCAAGGTCCTCGGCATCGCCCTCGCCAACGACGGCCACTCCACCACCGCCGTCCTGACCGCCGAAGAGGCCTTGCACCATCTCGCCGGCGAACCGTTCGCCTTCGACTTGCTCCTCACCGACGTCCGCCTTGGCGCCGGCATGGACGGCCTCGCCCTGCTGCAGGAGGCCGTCCAACGCCGCCCCAACCTGCCCGTGCTGGTCATGACCGCCTATGGCACCATCGAACTGGCGGTCGAAGCCATGAAACTCGGCGCCAGCGACTTCATCCGCAAACCGTTCAAGCTCGCGGAGCTGCAGCGGGCCGTCGCCACCATCCTCGCCCCCACCGCCACCGCCACCGCCCAGGAGGAAGCCACCGCCACCGCCCAGGAAGCCACCGCCACCCTCCACCACGGCCGGCTCATCGGCGAATCGCCGGTCATGCGCCAACTCTACGAGCGCCTCGAAAAAGTCGCCAAGTCCGACGCCAACGTCCTCATCGAAGGGGAAAGCGGCACCGGCAAGGAACTGGCCGCCCGCGCCATCCACCAGCTCAGCCGCCGCCGCCAGGCCCCCTGGATCGCCCTCAACTGCGCCGCCCTCCCCGCCAACCTCCTCGAATCCGAAATGTTCGGCCACGCCGCCGGCGCCTTCACCGGCGCCACCCACCGCAAGGACGGACTCTTCCTCGCCGCCAACCACGGAACCCTCTTCCTCGACGAAATCGGCACCCTCGAATTCGGCCTCCAATCCAAGCTCCTCCGCGCCATCCAGGAACGCCGCGTCCGCCGCATCGGCGAGACCGAGGACATCCCCATCGCCGTCCGCGTCATCGCCGCCACCAACGACTCGCTCGAAACCCGAACCCGCGCCGGCACCTTCCGCGAAGACCTCTTCTACCGCCTCTGCGTCATCCCCATCGAAATGCCACCCCTCCGCCGCCGCGCCGGCGACATCCCCCTCCTCGTCCGCCACTTCCTCGACCAGCAAAGCCGCGAACTCGGCCACCCCCTCTGCCTGGAGGAGGGCGTCATGCCGATCCTCGAACGCTACCCCTGGCCCGGCAACATCCGCGAACTCGGCAACGCCATCGCCTGCGCCGCCGCCCTCTGCCACCACGGCGCGATCCGCCCCGAAGACCTACCCCCACGCATCGCCAAGGTCAACACCCTCGCCGAGGACGCCCGCCGCGCCGCCGCCGCCACCCCCGCCAGCCTCGCCGAAACCCCCGTCTCCCTCCGCGACTACCTCCGCAACCGCGAACGGGAGTACATGGAACTCGTCCTCCACCGCACCGGCGGCAACCGCGTCCGCGCCGCCGAACTCCTCGGCATCTCCCGCGCCACCCTCTACCGCAAGCTCGAAGGGCTCGACACCCTCGACGAGGCCGGCCAATGACCCGCGCCCAGCGCACCCTGGCCCTCCAAGCCCACGACCGCCACGGCCGGCGCAAGCACGGCGTCTTCCTCGTCGAAGGGCTCCGCTGCACCCGCGAAGCCCTCGCCCGCCACCCCCAGGCCCTCCGCCTCGCTATCGCCAGCCAAAGCTTTGCGGACTCCGCGGACGCCGCGGCGCTGCAAGCGCTCCTGCCCCCCGGCCACTCCCTGGAGCTGCTCGCCGACCCGGAATTCGCCAAACTCGCCGCCACCGACACCCCCCAGGGCATCCTCTGCCTCTTCCAGACCCTGCCGGAACCGCCCCCCGCCACCACGCCGCCCCGCCCCTGCCTCCTCGTCCTCGACCGGCTCCAGGAGCCCGGCAACCTCGGCACCATCCTCCGCACCGCCTGGGCCGCCGGCCTCCACGAGGCCTGGCTCACCGCCGGCACCACCGACCCCTTCGGCCCCAAGGCCATCCGCGCCGGCATGGGCGCCCAGTTCGCCCTCGCCCTGCGGGAAGTCGCGGACCTCGCAACCGCCAAGGCGGAACTGCTCCGCCGCGGTGGCCGCCGCCTCTGGGCCGCCGTCCCCGCCGGCGGCGTCAACTGCTTCAGCCCCGGCTACGACCCCGCCGGCAACGCCCTGGTGATCGGCAACGAAGCCAACGGCATCCGCCCCGAAGACCTCACCCTCATGGACCGGGTCACCATCCCCATGCCCGGCAACGCCGAATCGCTCAACGCCGCCCAGGCCGCCACCATCCTCCTCTTCGAAGGCGTCCGCCGCGGCCTCGCCGGCGGCGGCTGACGCCCGCCCCGCCCTTCACCCCGGCCCGCCATTGCCGTTGCCGTTGCCATTGCGGCGGCCACCGCCGTCACGGAACTTGCTCCGCGGCGGCTCGACGGGCGGCGCCGCCTTCTCGTAGAGCGCCGCCGCCCCGAACAGATCCGCCACCGCCTGCCGCCAGGCCGGCGTGTCCGCAACCTTGAGCGCCGGCGCCGGCTCGACGAACGCCATCGTGCCGTCGTCGCGGAGCAGGCAGAAGATCACCGGCACCGGCCCGGGATTGCCCCGGCAGGCCTGGAGCAGCCCCGCCAAACGCCCCTCAGCGCACAACCCCTGCTTCAACCGCAGGTGGAGGGCGGCCGTCCACTGTTCCCGGGCCTGGTCCGCCGTGGCCAGCCGCTCGGCCACGATTTTGCCGGGGCCGGGATTGCCCTCGCGGTCATAGGTCTGCACCTGCCCCTCGACGAACAGCAGCCGGTCGGGCTGGAGCAGCTCGCCGTACTTCTCGAAGGTGTTGGCGAAAACACTCACCTCGATCGCCGCGATGGCGCCTTCCAGATTGATGAAGGCCATCTTGCGGCCGTCCTTCTTCGAGAGGACGGTCTTGATGGCGCCCACCAGCCCACCGGTGCGGACGAAGCAGCCGTCCCTCTCCGGCGGCAGGGCCGCCACCCGCTCCACGCTCGCCGTCTGGTAGGTCTCCAGCAAGGGCTTGTACTGGCGCAGCGGATGGCCGGAGACATAGACCCCCAGCAGCTCCTTCTCGTAGCCCAGCAGCTCCTTGTCAAGCCACTCGGGAATGGCCGGCGGCGCCACGGCGTCCATCGGGGCGGCTTCCGCCCCGCCGAAGTCGAACAACGACCCCTGCCCGGCCTGGCGGTCCTTGGCGGTGCGGGAGGCGCGCGCCAACAGCTCGTCGAGCATGGCGAAGACCTGGGCGCGCCGGAGCCCGAACTCGTCGAAGGCGCCAGCCTTGCACAGCGATTCCAAAACCCGCCGGTTGAGGCTCGCGGCCGTGCGTTCGCAGAAATCATCGAGGCTCTTGAACGGGCCGCCCGCCCGGCGCGCCGCGGCAATGGCGTCGGCGGCGCCTTCACCAACCCCCTTGATCGCCGCCAGCCCAAAGCGGATCTGGGCGCCGTCCACGGTGAAGGTGCGCCTGGAGACGTTCACCGCCGGTGGCAACACGGCGATCCCCATGTCACGGGTGGCCTGGAGCAGGAAGGCGAGCTTTTCCGCATTGCCCAGTTCGGAGGTGAGCATGGCGGCCATGAACTCGACCGGATGATGGGCCTTGAGCCAGGCCGTGCGGTAGGTGACCAGCCCATAGGCGGCGGAGTGCGACTTGTTGAAGCCGTAGTTGGCGAACATCACGATCTTGTCCCAGATCGCCTTGGCCGTCGCCTCCGGGATCTGGTTCGCCAAACAGCCGGCGAGGTACTTCTCGTACAGCTTCTTCATCTCGTCCAGCTTCTTCTTGCTCATCGCCCGGCGCAGGATGTCCGCCTGCCCCAGGGAGAAGCCGGCCAGCCTCTGCACCGCCTGCATGACCTGCTCCTGGTAGAGCATGATCCCGTAGGTCTCCTCCAGCACCTCCTTCATGATCGGATGGTCGTAGACGATCGGCTTGCGCCCAAACTTGGAGTCGCAGTACTCGGGGATGAACGCCATCGGCCCGGGGCGGTAGATGGCCAGCAGCGCCGAAATCTCCTCGAAGCGGTTGACCTTCATCTGCCGGCAGACCTTCTGGAACCCCGCCGATTCCAACTGGAAGACGCCAACGGTGTCGCCCGCGCTCAGCAGCTCGAACGTCTTCGGATCGTCCAGCGGCAGCGTCTCCAGGTCAACCGCCCCCCCCGTGTTCTCGGCGATCAGCCGGACCGCGTCGTCAATGATCGTCAAGGTCTTGAGCCCGAGGAAGTCCATCTTCAGCAGCCCCACCGCCTCGCAGGCCGGCGCCGGATACTGGGTGATCACCTCGCCGCCCGCCCCGCGGCCCAGCGGGACGACGTCGCCGACCGGCATGTCGCCAATGATCACCCCGGCGGCGTGGATGCCGGTGTTGCGGCAAAGCCCCTCCAGCACCCGCGCATATTGCAGCACCTCCGCCGCCCACGGCTCGGCGGCGACCAACTCCTTCAGATCCTTGCTCTCCCACTCCGGATGCTTCGGATCCTCCCCCAGCGCCCCCGCCAAGGTCATCTTCGGATCCTCGGGGACATGCTTGCTCAGCAGCATCCCCTCCGCCGGCGTCCGCCCCAGGGCGCGGGCCACGTCCTTCAGCACCTGCTTCGCCTTGAGCGTGCCAAACGTGCCGATCTGCGCCACGTTCGCCGCCCCATACTTCCCCCGCACATACTCGATCACCTCCTGCCGCCGCCGTTCGCAGAAGTCAATGTCGAAGTCGGGCGGGCTCACCCGGTCGGGGTTGAGGAAGCGCTCGAACAGCAGCCCGTAGCGGATCGGGTCAATGTCGGTGATCCGCATCAGGTAGGCCACCAGCGACCCGGCCCCCGAGCCGCGCCCGGGCCCCACCGGGATCCCCGCGCCCTTGGCGTGGTGGATGAAGTCCCAGACCACCAGGAAATAGCTGATGAACCCCATCTTCCGGATCACGCCGATCTCGTACTCCAGCCGCTCGACCTTCGCCCGCGCGGCGGCGTCCCAGCTCGCCGGCGCGCCGGCGTCAATGCCATGGCGCGCCTTCAGCCCTTCCGCGCAGATCCGCCGCAGGCACTGCTCCCGCGCCGCGTCCGCATCCGCCGCCGTGGCCGCCGAAGCCGCAAACTCCGCCGGCAGCCCGTAGACCGGATAATGGTTGACATACTTGATCTCGACGTTGCAGCGCCCGGCAATCCGCACCGTGTTCGCCAGCGCCTCCGGCTGGTCGGGGAACAACGCCGCCATCTCCGCCGCGTCCTTGAAGTAGAAGGAGTCGGCCGCAAAACGGAAACGCTTGGGATCCTGCAAGGCCGTCTGGGTGCCGACGCAGAGCAGCACCTCGTGGGCCTTGGCGTGCTCGCGCCGCAGGTAATGCGCATCATTGGTCGCCACCAGCGGCAGGTTGTACTCGCGGCCAAAACCGGCCAAGGCCGCGTTGCTCCGCCGCTCCGCCTCCCCCAGCTCGATCAAATCCTCCACCGCCCGCCGCGCCTCGCCCTCGGCCCCCACCAGCCGCCCCCGGGCCGCCGCCAATTCCGCATCGGTCACGTGCGACTGCAACTCCAGGTAGAAACGGTCCGGCCCAAACAACGCCGCGTAGCGCTCCAGCAGCTCCCGCGCCCGCGCCTCGTCGTTGCGCAAAATCGCCTGCGGGATCTCGCCGCCAATGCAGGCCGTGAGCGCGATCAGCCCCGCCTTGTGCGCCGCCAGCGCCGCGAAATCGATCCGCGGCTTGTAGTAGAACCCCTCGTTCCACGCCTTCGCGTTGAGCTGGCACAGGTTCCGGTAGCCGGTGTTGTCCTCCGCCAGCAGCACCAGATGGAAAAAATTGCCCGACTGCCCGCCGCTCCGCTCCTCCAGCCGCCCGGCCGTGACGTAGAACTCGCAGCCGACGATCCCCTTGATCGCCGGCTGGCCGTCCGCACCCTTGTGCCCCTGGCAGGCCTGAAGCAGCTCGTAGGCGCCGAACAGGTTCCCATGGTCGGTCACCGCCACCGCCGGCATCCCCAGCTCCACCGCCCGCGCCACGAGCCGCGGGATCCGCTGCGCCCCGTCGAGCAAGCTATAGTCGGAGTGCGTATGGAGATGGACAAAGGCGGGCATGGGGCGGACCTTGGAACTGATGGCTGGAATCCGGGGAATATAGACGCCACAAAAAAAGCCGGAAGCGGGGGGCTTCCGGCGGGGCCGCGGCCGCCGGAGCCCAGGCCCCGGCGCCAGCCAACCTCACAAGTGCTTCAGCGCCTGCATGACCATGATCCCGAGCCCAATCCCCAGCGCCACCACCGTGAGCACGGTCGCCCCCACGGTCAGGCCGCCGACTTCCTCCGCGGCGGCGGCCGGTGCCGCCTGCACCCCCGCCAAGGCGCCGGCCACCGCGGCCGGCGCCGCGGCGGCGACTCCCTCGGCGGGAAGCTGCACCGTCTTGGCGCCCGGCCGCTGAAACTTGAGCGTCTTCCGGCTTTGCGCCTCCTCGGCGGCGGGCGCCCGCACCTTGAGGGTGCCGCCCGCGGCCGGCTTCTCCGGGGGGACGGTGGCCGTCGCCGCCGCCGGCGGCTTGATCACCACCGTCGGCTCCGGCGCCGCCTCGGCGGCGGCTGGGGCCGCCGCCGGAACGGGGGGGCCGGGAGCGGCAATCGGCTTGATCCGGACCGTGCGCCGGGCATCGGCCCCTTCCGCCGCCGCCGGCGTGGTCGGGGCGACGGGGGTTGGGCCGAGGGTGGCCGTCGCCGCCGCCGCCGGCCGGAGCCGGATCGTGGACGCCGCCGGAGCGGCCGCCGCCGCGCCCGCCGCCCCTTCCGCCTTCTTCTCCCGCATCACCTTGAGCTGGACCGTCTCCGTCTTGGGCGCACCCGCGACCGGCTGGGCCGCCTGGGTGGCCGCCGCAACCCGGACGGCACCCGATTCGCTGATCTTCTTGAGCTTGGCCGTCGGCGTCTCCCGCAGCGCGTTGGGATCGACGGCCGGGGCCGCCGCCGGCACCGGGGCCGCCCCCTCGCCGGAAACTGGGACCGCGGGCGGCGGCGCCGCCGCCGGAGGGTTCACCTTGAAGCGTGAGGTGTCCGTCGACTTCAACGTGACATTCACTTTCGTCTGCTGGGGATCCGCCATCTTTCGCCTCCTGCGCGTTATGCTCCGCCACCCGCCTTGTCCAGGCGCTGGCTGCCTGCGTCTCGAATAACCCTTTAGCATATATGCGGGTCGGCACGGTTGCAAATGCCCCGCCGGCCGGAAACCGCCCGGAGTTGCCACGCGGCCGCCAAACGGTATAGTATCGGGCTCGTTCCCCCCGATTCGCCCGCGGCCGCTCCCGTCGGAGGCGGCTGCCGCCCCCCAGGCCGGAATCGGGACACTTCCATCCCCATCAGGCTGTTTGCGGACTCCGCAGGGGATTTCCGCCGCGACCCGCGGCGGCGCGGAGCCGTGGAAAACCAGCCGGCGCACCTGAAAGGACGCATCGCACCATGGCCGCCATCACCATCAACGACCTGCTCGAAGCCGGTGTCCACTTCGGCCACCAGAACAAACGCTGGAACCCGAAGATGAAGCCGTACATCTACGGCAACCGCAACGGCATCTCGATCTTCGACCTGACCATCACCATCCGCCGGCTCGCCGAAGCGTGCGACTTCGTCCGCGACCTCGTCGCCAACGGCGGCACCGCCCTCTTTGTCGGCTCCAAGCGGCAGGCCCAGGAAGTGCTGCGCGAGGCCGCCGAAAAGACCGGCATGCCCCACATGTGCTTCCGCTGGGTCGGCGGCGCCCTCACCAACTTCAATGTCGTCCACAGCCGGATCCAATATCTGCGCGACCTGGAGCAGAAGCTGGCCGACGGCTCCCTCGACAAGTCCACCAAGAAGGAGCAGTCCAAGCTGCGCAAGGAGCTGGGCAAGCTCCAGGCGAGCCTGGGCGGCGTCCGCAACCTGAACAAGCTGCCGGATGCCCTCATTGTCATGGACGTGATGCACGAGGCCATCGCCGTGCGCGAGGCGAACCGCCTCGGCATCCCGGTGGTCGCCGTGGTTGACTCCAACTGCGACCCGGACGGCGTGGCCCAGGTGATCCCGGGCAATGACGACGCCCTGCGCTCGATCAAGCTGCTCACCGACGCCCTCGCCGCCGCCATCGAGGAAGGCAACCTCCAATCCGCCAAGAAGCAGGAAGCGGTCGCCGAAAAGGCCGCCGTCGCCGAAAAGGCCGAGGCCGAGGGCGAGGCCGAAGCCGAGCCGGTGGCGGTCGCCGCCAGCGTCTGACCGGCCGCCAACTCTCCGGCAAAGGAAACGACAAGATCATGGCAACAATCACTTCCGAAATGGTCAAGGCCCTGCGCGAAAAGACCGGCGTGGGGATGATGGACTGCAAGAAGGCGCTGGAGCAGGCCAACGGCGACCTGGACGCCGCCGTCGATGTCCTGCGCAAAAGCGGGGCCGCCAAGGCCGAGAAGAAGGCCTCCCGCGCCACCAGGGAAGGGGTGATCTTCTCCGCGGTCACCCCCCAGGTGGCCGCCCTGGTGGAAATCGTCTGCGAAACCGACTTCGTGGCCCGCAACGAACGCTTCTGCGCCTACGGCAAGGCCTTGGCCGGACGCGTCGCCGCCATGGCCGGCGCCGACGGGGACCTCGCCGCCCAGGTGGCCGCCGAGGAGAAGGCGGCGATCATCGACCTGGTCAATGCCATCGGCGAAAACATCCAGATCCGCCGCGTCAGCCGCTGGGAAGCCAAGGGCGGCGCCAGCCTCGGCTTCTACGACCACCAGCAGAACCACAAGATCGTGGTGCTCGTCGAGGCGGCCGGCGGCACGGCGGAACTCCTCAAGGACGCCTGCATGCACATCGCCGCCTACAGCCCGCGCTACATCAAGCCCGACGACATCCCGGCCGCCGTCATCGAGAAGGAAAAGGAGATCGCCCAGGCCCAGGTGGGCGACAAGCCGGCGAACATGATCGCGAACATCGTCAAGGGCAAGGTCAACAAGTGGTACACCGAAGTGTGCCTGCTGCAGCAGCCATGGTTCAAGGACGAGAAGAGCTGCCTGGCGAAGCTTGCGCCGGCGCTCGCCGTCAAGCGCATGCTGCGCTGGCAGATCGGCGAAGAGGCCACCGCCCAGGCCTGACCTGGCGCGGATCGTCGCTCCCATGCACACTGCCGGAACGGCCCCCCCGTTCCGGCTTTTTTTCGGCGCCGGCCGCATCATATTGCGCGGAGTGGCGAAGCCGCCGGCCAGCACCCGCAACCACCTGGAGAGACATGAGTTACAAGCGAATCCTGCTGAAGCTGACCGGCGAGACCCTGAAGGGCGGCGCGGAATCCGGCATCGTCCCGGAGGCGGTGGCCGCCGTGGCGGAACAGATCCGGGAAGTCGTGCAAAGCGGCCTCCAAGTCGCCCTGGTCGTCGGCGCCGGCAACCTCTTCCGCGGCCTCCCCGCCAGCAAGAAGGGAGCGGGGCTGGCCCGCGCCACGGCCGACGCCATCGGAATGCTGGCGACGGTCATGAACGCCCTGGCCCTGCGCGACGCCCTGGAGGCCGCCGGCACCCCCGCCGAAGTGCTCAGCGCCATCCCCATCCCCGGCGTCGCCGCCGGCTTCGACCGCCGCCGGGCGCTGGCGCTGCTCGAAGCGGGCAGTGTCGTGCTCCTCGCCGGCGGCACCGGCCACCCCTTCTTCACCACCGACACCACCGCCGCCCTGCGCGCCTGCGAACTCGGGGCCGACGCCGTCTTCAAGGCCACCAAGGTCGCGGGCGTCTACACCGCCGACCCCACGAAGGATCCGGCCGCCCGCCGCTTCCGCCATCTGGCCTATGACGACGCCCTCGCCCGCCGCCTGGAGGTGATGGACGCCGCCGCCTTCTCCCTCTGCCGCGACAACGGCATCGAGATCGTCGTCTTCAACTTCTTCGTCCCCGGCAACCTGCGCCGCGTCGCCGCCGGCGACACCTCGGTCGCCACCGTGGTGGGCAGCGCCGCCAGCGACCTCGCCTGATTGGCTTTTGCCGAAAACGGATTACGTTGCCGCTTGGGAATGCCCTCCCCCGGCCACCCCCACCGTGAACCGCCCGACCTGGAGAAGGACGCCAGCCATGCCGACGATTGCAACCCTCGCCAAGGACACCGACCTGAAGATGAAGAAGGCCATCGAGGCCATGCAGAAGGCCTTTGCCGGCGTGCGCACCGGCAAGGCCTCGCCCACCTTGGTGGACGGCATCATGGTCGAGTACTACGGCACCCTGACCAAGCTGCGGGACGTCGCCGCCATCACCGCCCCCGAACCCCGCCTGCTGGTCATCCAGCCTTGGGACCAGGGGGCCATCAAGGCGATCGAAAAGGCCATCCTCGCCTCCAACCTCGGCATCAGCCCGATGAGCGACGGCCGCGTCGTCCGCCTGCCCATCCCCGAACTCAGCGAGGAGCGCCGCAAGGAGTACGTCAAGCTGGTCCGCACCCGCGCCGAAGATTGCCGCATCGAGATCCGCAACCTCCGCCGCGAGGGCAACGAAGCCGCCAAGAAGCTCCAGAAGGACGGCGCGGTCACCGAGGACGACTTGGCCAAGGCGACCAAGGAGATCCAGAAGCTGACCGACGACCACATCAAGCAAGTCGACCAGTTGCTCGCGGCCAAGGAAACGGAGCTGATGTCCCTCTGACCGGATCCCCTGCCAGCCGGGATTGCAATCCGCCGGGGGGCGGCTATAGTAGCACAGTTTTTGGCGCGGTAGCCAAGTGGTAAGGCAGAGGTCTGCAAAACCTTTATTCGCCGGTTCGAATCCGACCCGCGCCTCCATTTCCCCAGCTCCGGCTCAGACCGGCCTCCACAACCTCCCGCTTCCCTTCCCCGTTATGGCCAAGGCTTCGAAACAATCGGCGGCCGCCCCGGCTCCTGAGCAATCCGCGGTGGCACCATCCAAGCCCGCCAAGCGCCCGGCCCAACGGGCGACGGAAGCCAAGCCGCCCCAACCGCCCCCCCCCCCGGCCAGCACCGATCTGTTGAGCCAGACCGTCCTGTTTTGCCAGGAACAGCGCTGGCGCGAGGCGCTACTCGTCTGCCGGCGCGTCCTCGAACGCGCCCGCAACGACGGCAACGAACCGCTGGTCCAAAGCATGACCGGCGCCCACACCAAGATCGAATATTCACTGCGGCGGCAGATGGCGGCGGCGGCCGTGCAGGCGGCCGCGAAGCTTGTCCAGAAGGAGTTCCTGTTGAATGTTGCCTCCGAATGAGACCCTCGAAGGCATCCGGCCGGCGGAGATCTTCGCCGGCATGGTCGCCGAGCTGCCTTGGCCGAGCCTGAAAAACTACATCCTGGCCAACAGCCAGCTCTCCAAGAGCTGCCAGCTTGGCGGCTACCGCCTGGAGCCCAAGCACCGCAAGCGCTTCGAGTCGTTGCTGCTCAAGGAGGCGGAGAAGGCGGAGCATTCCACCACCTTCTGCAACCCCATCTTCGCCCAGTGGTACCCCGTCCACGAAACCCTCTACCGCAAGCTCGAGGACTATTTCCATTCCGCCGAGTACAAGGGCTATCGCGAGGCGAACCAGCTTGCCGAGGACGCCTACGCCCTGCCCCCGGAAAAGTTCGACGCCTACTACTCGGTCGAGGACTGGGAAAAGTGGCGCATCCTCCTCTGCTTCAGCCCGCTCCAGTTCACCAAGGAGCAGGCGGAACGGCTGGCCAAGGGCGAGGGCGGCAACGAACTGCTGCTCAAGAGAACCAAGGAACTGGACGCCCAACTGGCCGCCGCCCGCGCCGACAAGGCCCGCCTGGAAGCGGAACTGGAACGCGCCCGCGGCCAGGCCGCCAGTGGCGGCGACGAACTCCAGGAACTGCGCAAGGCCCGCCGCGAACTCGCCGCCGACCGCGACGCCCTGGCCAACAAGTTCGAAGCCTCCCAAACCGAAAACCGCAAGCTCCGGCAGACCCTCACCGAAAAGGAGGAGGCGGCCCAAGCCATCGTCAGCCGCGCCACCGGCGAATTCGCCACCGAGAAAAGCCGGCTCACCGCCACCCTCGACCGGACGGAAAAGGAAGTCGGCGAATGGCGCAGCCGCTATGAGCAGCAGTGCCAGGAGACCCGCACCCTCAAGAACCGCCTCGCCCAAGCCGAGGCCGACCTCGCCCAGGAACGCCTCCGCCTCCAGCAGCGGGACAAGGCCGTCACCGAACTCCAGAACTTCGCCGACCTCGTGCTCAAACGCCTGGACTGGATCCAGGCCGGCAAGAGCCTGCGCCTGACGCCCGAGCTGCAAAAGCAGTTCAACAGCGTCATGAAAAAGCTCCACTACGAATCCGGCGTCCCCTCCCTCGACACCACCCTGCCCGAGTTCTGGAACGGCCTCGCCGCCGCCGAACAGGCGCTGGTCGCCCAAGTCGCCCACAGCAACACCCTCGAAGTCGCCCATGGCGCCGCCGAGGACTTCTGGAACAGCCTCAAGGAGCCGTTCGACGACGTGGTCATCGGCCTCGAGGCGCGCCTGATGCTGCTCAAACTGCTGCGCGAAATCTTCTTCCAGACCCTCGCCGCCACCGACTTGGAAGCGCCCCGGCTCCCCGCCTTCGCCGGCGCCAAAAAGTGACAGCCCCTACGGCGCCATTCTGGGCGGGGAAATGCCTGCGGAGTCCGCAAGCTTGAGGCTTGCCCGTGCCCCGCTGGGGCGCAAAAAACCGGAGATGCCGCCTCCCCCCACGGGCTGAAGCCCATGGCTGCACACTCCGGCCCCGCTGGGGCCACGAGCCCCGCCCCGCAACCGTCTTCGGGTTCGTGAATCAAGCCGCGGGCCGCGGGCTACAGCGCCACGGGGCTATAGTACCCGCCGATGCCAGCCCCCACCGTTCCCGCCGGAGCGCTGCCCCGCCATGCCCGAAACTCCCGAGACCGCCGGCCGCCAGCCCGTCCGCAAACGGGTCGGCCGGCCGCCGCCGGAAACCGCCACCGACCCCCTGGCCAGGCTTTGGGCGCTGCGGCAACGGCTGGCCGCCTGGGGCATCCCGGTGAAATCCAACGCCGGCTCGCTGCCAATCCGCAAGCGGGTGGGGAAGACGCCATGACGGACACGCCGGAATTCACCAACGTCCTGGAACTGCTGCACCGGCATGGCGTGCGCTTCCTCGTCGTCGGCGGCGTCGCCTGCGCCTTCAACGGCTTTGTCCGCGCCACCGAGGACGTCGACATCCTCGTCGCCGCGGATCCCGCAAACCTCGACCGCCTCTTGACGGCGCTTGGCGAATGGGGCGACGGCCATGCCCGCGAACTTCGCCGGGAAGACTTCACCCTGGCTCCCGGCGCCATCCAAGTCGTCGAGGAATTCCCGCTCGACATCTTCACCCTCCTGGATGGCCGCGACTACGCCGAGTTCGCGCCGCGCGCCTTGGCAACGCCCGCCGGCATCCGCTACCTCGGCCCCGCCGACCTGATCGCCGTCAAACGTTCGACGCATCGGGAAAAGGACGCGATCGACGTCCTGGCCCTGCAACGGCAATTGCGGAGTCCGCAATCCACCCCGGCGCCGGCCAGCCTCTGGCAGGCCATCCGCCGCCAAATCTTCCGACGCAAGGAGTGAACCGCCCATGCCCACCTTCCAGTTGCTCGACAACGGCCACTGCACCTCCCCCGCCGGCTGGCGCGCCGCCGGCATCGTCTGCGGCCTCAAGCGCAGCGGCGCCCCCGACCTCGCCCTGCTGCTGAGCGACCGCCCAGCCGCCGCCGCCGCCGCCTTCACCGCCAACGCCTTCGCCGCCGCCCCCGTCATCCACGACCGCGAACTGCTCGCCGCCGGCCGCCCCGTGCGTGCCGTCATCGTCAACAGCGGCTGCGCCAATGCCTGCACCGGCGACCAGGGACTGGCCGACTGCCGGGCCATGGCCGAGCATACCGCCCGCCTCCTCGGCGTCGCTCCCGCCGAAGTGCTGGTCTCCTCCACCGGCCGCATCGGCGTGCCGCTGCCAATGGCAAAGATCCGCCGCGGCGCCGAACTGGCCGTACAAGCCCTCGCCACCGACGGCGGCGCCGCCGCGGCCCGCGCGATCATGACCACCGACACCCGCCCCAAGCATCTCGCCGTCGCCCTGGCCATCGCCGGCCGCGAAGTCCGCATCGGCGGCATGACCAAGGGCGCCGGCATGATCGCGCCGCACCTCCGGCCGCTGCGCGAGCCGCAGGCGACCATGCTCGCCTACCTCACCACCGACGCCGCCGTCGCCCCCGACTTCCTCCAAACCTGCCTGAACCACTCGCTGGACGCCTCCTTCAACCGGATCACCGTGGATGGCGACACCAGCACCAACGACACCTTCCTCGCCTTGGCCAACGGCGCCGCCGGCAACGAACCGCTCACCGCGGCCCACCCCGACGCCGCCGCCTTTGCGGAGGCGTTCACCTTCGTCGCCGGCCGCCTCGCCCGGGAAATGGTGCTCGACGGCGAAGGCGTCACCCGCTTCGTCGAGCTGGTCGTCAGCGGCGCCAAGGACGACGGCGAGGCGCGCCGCTGCGCCGAGGCCATCGCCAATTCGCTGCTGGTCAAGACCGCCTGGTTCGGCGCCGACCCCAACTGGGGGCGCATCCTCTGCGCCGCCGGCTACTCCGGCGTCGCCCTCGACCCGGCCAAGGTCAGCCTCGACTACGAGGACGTGCCGATCGTCCGCCACGGCCAGGACGCCGGCGTCCCCGAGGCCGAACAGTCCCGGGCCATCAACAAGCGCGAATTCCAGATCCGCCTCGACCTCGCCGCCGGCCCCGGCCGCTTCACCCTCTGGACCTGCGACCTCAGCTACGAATACGTCAAGATCAACGCCGACTACCACACCTGACGCCGGCCGCCAACCGCCCCCGCCGGCCTCCCTGGGACTCATGCCCCCTTGCCAACCCCATGAAACCCATGCGCATTGTCCTGACATTGGAGCAGTTCCAGCCGGCGGCCGGCGGCGCCGAGGCGGTGGCGGCGGCGGTGGCCCGCGGCCTGGCGGCGCACGGCCATGACCTGCACGTGGTCGCGGAACGCGGCCAGCCGGCGGATTTCTGCACCCTCCACCTGGCGCCCTTCCCCCAGACCGCGGCCGCCGTGGCCGCCATCAGCCCGGACGTAAGCGTGGACTGGGGCTACCGCCTGCCCACCGCCGACGTGCGCCGGCTCGGCGGCGGCGTCACCCGCCCCTTCCGCCGCTACAACCGCCAGGCGAAGCCGCCGCCCCTGCGCTGGCTCGACGCGCTCAAGGACCGGCTCTCCCCCCGGCGCCGGCGCGAGGACCGCTTCGAGCGGGAACTGCTGCTCTGCCCGAAGACGCGGCTGCTGGCCGTCTCCCGCTTCGTCGCCGGCCAAGTCCAGGAAGTCGCCCCCGAAGCAATGCCCCGCCTCACGGTGCTGCCCAACGGCGTGGACACCGACCGCTTCGCCCCGGCCGTCCGGGAACGGCTCCGGGCGGACGCCCGCCGCGAGCTGGGACTGGCCGCCGACGCCCTGGTCTTCCTGCTGGTGGCGCACAACCCCGTGCTGAAGAACGCCACGCTGGCCTGCGCCGTGGTCCGGGAGCTGGCGAAGGAGCAGCCCACCGTCCGCCTGGTCGTGGCCGGCAAGCACGGGGCGGGCCGCGGCCGGCGAGCGCCGTGGCTGGTCACCCCCGGCACCGTCTGCCCGGAAACACTCTACGCCGCCGCCGACGTGCTGCTGCACCCAACCTATTACGACGCCTGCGCCAATGTCGTGCTCGAAGCGCTGGCCTGCGGCCTGCCGGTGATCAGCAGCGACCGCGCCGGCGCCGACGAGCTGCTGACGCCCGGCGTGGACGGCTTCGTCCTGCCCGTCGCTGGCCGGCCGGCGGCGGAGATCCGCGCTGCGTGGCTGGCCACGGCCCGGCGGCTGGCGGCGGACGCGGCGCTCCGTGGCCGCATCGGCACCGCCGCCCGCACCCTCGCCGAGCGACACAGCTTCCGCCATTACCTGGACGCCCTGGAAGGGCTGCTGCTGGCGGCAGCGCCCCGCAACCTGAACCATTCATGAGAAGATGAACTTCGATCGGACTTCGTGTCCTTCGGGAGTTGCGCTTCCCCGGCAAAAAAAAACTGGCGTGCCGGCTTGCAACCCGGCTAACGGGCATAATAGTACCTGAATGCAAAAGAGGGGGCGCGACCCATGCCAACCATCTTCAAACTCTCCGAAGGCTGCAACCTCGCACTCCATGCGATGATGATCCTGGCCAGCGAGCCCGAGGCCCGCCACGACACCGCCAGCCTCGCCCAGCGGCTCGACGCCTCCGCCCACCACCTCGCCAAGATCCTGCAACAGCTCCAGCGCGCCGGCTTTGTCGCCGCCGTCCGTGGCCCCAAGGGCGGCTTCAAGCTCACCAAGCCCGCCTCGGAAGTCACCTTGCTCACCCTCTACGAACTGATTGACGGCCCGCTGGAAGTGAAGGACTGCCTGCTCGACACCCCCCGCTGCCAGGGAACTTCCTGCTGCGGCGTGGGTCGGTTCTTGGGTCGGGCCGGGCGGGAGTTCAAGCAGCTCCTGGCCCGGACTACCCTGGCCGACGTCTGCCAGCGCTGGCAACCCTGACCCGCCCCCCCTATCTTACCATTGTCCCCCAAGTCCCCCAGAGAAACCAACCGACCCCGAGGAGAATCCCACCATGTTCTGCTACCAGTGCGAACAGACCAGCAAGGGCACGGGCTGCACCGTGCAAGGCATCTGCGGCAAGGATCCGGTGAGCGCCGCGCTCCAGGACCTGATCATCCACGCCACCAAGGGGGTGGCCAGCTACGCCTCCCGCGCCGCCAAGCTCGGGGCGCGCGACGCCGCCATCAACCACGCCGTGGTCGAGGCGCTCTTCACCACGGTCACCAATGTCAATTTCGACCCGGCGCGCCTGGAACAGGTGCTGCGCGGCCTGGCCCAGGCCAAGACGAAGGCCAAGGATCTCTATGCGGATGCCGCCCGCAAGGCCGGCCAGCCGGTCGAGGCGCTGGCCGGCCCGGCGGCCTGGATCCCGGCCACCGACCGGGCCGGGCTGGTGGCGCAGGGCGAGGCGGCCGGCGTCGCCAAGCGCATCGCCGCGCTGGGCGACACGGTGGCCGGCCTCGAAGAGCTGATCGTCTACGGCCTCAAGGGCACCGCCGCCTATGCCGACCACGCCCAGATCCTGGGGCAGGAAGACCCCGCCGTCTACGACTTCTTCCTCGACACCCTGGCGACGCTCGGCGAGAAGGAAAGCCAGCTCCCGGTCGCCGACCTGCTCGGCCTGGCGCTGAAGACCGGCGAAGTCAACCTCAAGGCCATGGAGCTGCTTGACCGGGCGAACACCGGCACCTATGGCCACCCCGAGCCGACCTCGGTGCGGGTCACCCCGGTGGCCGGCAAGTGCATCCTGGTCTCCGGCCACGACCTCAAGGATCTCCACGGACTGCTCCAGCAGACCGAAGGCAAGGGGATCAACGTCTACACCCATGGCGAGATGCTCCCCTGCAACGCCTATCCGGCGCTGAAGCAGTTCAAGCACCTGGTGGGCAACTACGGCGGCGCCTGGCAGGACCAGCAGAAGGAGTTCGACGCCTTCCCCGGCGCGATCCTGATGACCACCAACTGCATCCAGAAGCCGCGCGACGGCTACAAGGGGCGCATCTTCACCTCTGGCCTGGTCGCCTGGCCGGGCGTCACCCACATCGCCGACGGCAACTTCGCGCCGGTGATCCAGGCCGCCCTCGCCGCCCCCGGCTTCCCCGCCGACGCGCCGGAGAAGCGGATCACGATCGGCTTCGGCCACAACGCGGTGATGAACGTCGCCGGCGCGGTGGTGGACGCGGTCAAGGCCGGCGCCGTCAAGCACTTCTTCCTCATCGGCGGCTGCGACGGCGCCAAGCCGGGGCGCAACTACTACACCGACTTCGCCCAGGCCGTCCCCCAGGACTGCGTGATCCTGACCCTGGCCTGCGGCAAGTACCGCTTCAACAAGCTCGAGTTCGGCGCCATCGGCGGCATTCCCCGGCTGCTGGACATCGGCCAGTGCAACGACGCCTACTCGGCGATCCAGATCGCCGTGGCGCTCGCCCAGGCCTTCAACTGCGGCGTCAACGACCTGCCGCTCTCGATGATCCTCTCCTGGTACGAGCAGAAGGCGGTCTGCATCCTGCTCACCCTCCTGCACCTGGGCATCAAGAACATCCGCCTCGGCCCCAGCCTCCCGGCCTTCCTCAGCCCGGCGGCGCTGAACGTCCTCGTCGAGACGTTCGCGATCGCCCCGACCACCACGCCGGCAGCCGACCTCAAGGCGATCCTCGGCAAGTGACCCGGGCGGGCCGCCCCCGCTGACCCCACCCCACCCATGCGGACTCCGCCGGCCGGCAACGGCTTGCGGAGTCCGCTTTTCTCTGCCCAAGAGGCGAAAAGCCCCGGCGCCCTCAGCGCGGCGGCAGCGCCAGCGCCGCGGCCAATTCGCGCTCCTGGTGGAGTTCGCGCAGCCGCGCCAGCCGGTGGCGGATCAAGTCCTGGAGTTCGGCGGCGCGGTAGGCATCCACCAGCGAACAGAGCGGCTCCCGCTCCAAGGCCTGGCTGATCGGCTCCAGGTCCCGCCGTCCGCCCTCGTCCGGCGGCGCGGCCTCGATGCGCCGGCGCAAGGCAAGGGCGACGGGTGGCCAGTCGGCGGGCGAGTCCACGCCGGGCAGGCGGAGCAACGAGGCGATCCGGTTGCGGATTTCCGTGCGCAGCGCCTCCAGCCCCGGCACCGGCGCGGCACCGTCCCGGACCGCCGTGTCGAGGCGGGCGGCGAGGCCGCGCAGGCGGGCGACCTCCGCCCGCACCGCCTCCAGCTTGGCGTGCCGCTCGTTCAGCTCCCGCTGCCGGGCCAGCAGCGCCTCAACCTTGCTTTCCAGGTCGGGCGCGGCGGCGAGGGCTTGGGCGACGGCCTGCTCGAACTCGGGGGTCAGCCCCAGCACCTCGCGGCGATAGGCCTGGATGCGCTCCGCCAGCCGTTCCTCCAGCGTGGCCAGGAGCTGGCGCGTCTCCTCGCGGGCGCCCCGCAGCTCCGCCTGGAGCTGCTGCCGCTCCGCCTTCCCCTGCTCCAGCTCGGCCTGGTGCCGCTTTTCCGCCTCGGCAAGCTGGCTCTTCGCCTTCTCCAGCCGTTTCCGGCTCTCCTCCAATCCCTTGCGCAGACGGTCGCCAACCGGGCCGCCCTCCTCCGGCGCGGCGGCGGCCGGGGCGACGCCCCCCGCCCCCGGCACGGCCGGCATGGCCTCGACGGTGCCCAGCAGCCGCCCCAGGGCCTGCCAGCGGGGGTCGTGCCGGACGCCGGGCTTGGGCGTGGGCGGCGCCTCCCAGAAATGGGTGCGCCGGAGCAGGCGCAGGCCGCGGCGGCGCAACGGCTCGTTGGGGGCCAGCGCCAGGACGACGGCGGGGAGCCGCCCCTCCGGCCGGCGGAGCAGGGCCCGCCAGTTCTTGCGCAGCCAGTTCGGCTCGAACGCCGGCAGGATCTCGCACCAGACATGCCAGGGAGTGCCGGGGAACTTGAGGAAGCCCTCCGCCACCTGCGGCATCCGCACCAGGGCGTTCTGGATGCGGTTGCGGACCGCCGGCTGGCCACAGGTGTGCCGCGAAAGGGTGAAGCCGCGGAACCAGCTTTGGGCCAGGGGGCCGATGTTCTGCAAAATGTGATAGAGCTGCTCTTCGCCGAGCTGCTGCAACAGCCAATGCGCCGCGGCGGCGCTGAGCTGGCAATTGGAAATGGGGACGTCGTGGCTCATGGGGGAGGGAACCTTCCGGGGGCGGGGATGCAAGAGTCGCGGAAGCGGCGGATGCCGCAATCTATGACATGGGAACGCGGTTTTTCAAGTATGGTTCAGCCGGCGGGGTGCCGGCCGGCAACGAGCAGGTCGAGCCGCCCCTTGGCCAGCAGGCCGGTGAGGCGGCCACCCAGGGGCGCCGTGGCGGCGTCGGTGACGGCATGGCCGCTGGCGCGGTCAAGGAGGATGGCGTAGCCGCGCTCCAGGACGGCGGCGGGGTTGAGGGCGGCCAGCCGGGCGCCGGCGCGGTCAAGCCGGGCCCGGGCCGCCTGCTGGCGGGCGAGCAGGGCCCGGTTCAGCCGCAGCCCCAGTTCATCCAGCCGCTGCTGGTGGCGGCGAACCTGGTGGAGGGGCTCGCGGAACGCCGGGCTGTGCGCGGCCCGGTCGAGCCGCCGCCGCCAATCGCCCAGCCGCAGCCGGAGCGCCTGGCGCTGGCGCTGGCGCAAGTTGGCCAGCCGCTCTTGGAACTCGCTCTGCTTGGCGACGACCAGCTCGGCCGCGGCGCTCGGGGTCGGCGCCCGCAGGTCGGCCACATAGTCGCAGATCGTGAAATCAACTTCATGCCCCACGGCGCTGATCACCGGGATCGCCGAGGCGGCCACGGCGCGGGCCACCACTTCCTCGTTGAACGGCCAGAGGTCCTCCAGGCTGCCGCCGCCACGGGTGGCCACGATCACGTCGCACCCCCGGCTCCGGTTGAGCAGGGCGATGCCCGCCGCGATCTCCGCCGCCGCCCGCACCCCTTGGACGGCGACGGGGACGATCCGGACGTGGAGGCTGGCGAAGCGCCGGCCGAGGATCTTCAGGAAGTCCTGGAGCGCCGCCCCCTCCGGCGAGGTCACCACGCCGATGCATTTGGGCAAGGCTGGGATCGGCCGCTTGCGCTCCGGGTCGAAGAGCCCTTCCGCCTGCAACTTGCGCTTCAGCTCCTCGAAGCGTTGCTGCAACAGCCCCACCCCCTTGGGGCGGAGGCGGTCAATCACAAGCTGGCACTGGCCGCGCGGCTCGTACATCGTCAGCCGCCCCAGCGCCTCGACCTCCATCCCTTCCGCGAGGCCAAGCTGGCGCGCCGCCGCCGCGCCGCGGAACCACACCGCCGCGATCTGGCTCTGGGCGTCCTTGAGCGTGAAATAGAGGTGGCCGGAGCGGTGGAACGTCAGGTTCCCGGCCTCGCCGCGGACCCAGAACGGATAGAAGGTCTGCTCGAACAGTTCCTTGACGATCCGCGTCAGTTCCGAGACGGACAGGATTTGCGGCGGCCGCCCCGCGGCGGCCGCCGGTCCCGGCGGCGGGTTGTCGAACAGGGGAAGATCCATGGCGGGAAGAAGGCGCCTCCGGTTCAGGGTTCCGTTGGGGGGCTGGGCGGATGGCGCTGGCCACCCCATTCGGCGGCGGGGTCGGTTTCGCAAACCTCGAAGATCCGATCCTCGGGCCGGAGAGGCACCCCCGCGAACAACGCCGCCACATCCAGCGCCAATTCCGGGAACACCGGGCTCGCCAGGGTTTCGCCCGGCCGGTGGACGCCGGCGATGAGATAGGCGCCGCGCTCCAGGCGCAGCACTTCCACCAATGCCGGGACGGGCGTGACCAGCCAATATTCGCGGACACCAAAGTGGGCGTACAACCCCAGCTTGGTCTTCCGGTCGTGGCGCCAGGTCGCCGGGGACAGGACCTCCACAACCAGCGTCGGCGCGCCTTCGACGTGGGTGCTCCGGAGCTGCGCGGGATCGCAGACGACCAGCAAGTCGGGCTGCACGACATTCCCGTCGTCCAGCCGCACATCCATCGGTGCCAGGATTGGCCGGCAAGGCTTGCCCTGGAAATGCCGGGCAAGGGCCACATACAAGGCGCCCACAATGGCTTGGTGGTCGTAGCCGGGGCTGGGTGCCATGGCGGTGACCGCGCCGCCGATGAGTTCGTAGCGGTGGCCATCGCGCCAGGTTTGATAGTCGGCCCAAGTATAACGCTCCGGGCGTTTTTTCGCGGCCATTCCGGCCATGGGGCACCTCCGCGGCCTCCAGATGGGACATCGGGTAACATAGCCCATCCGCCCGGGCGCCGGGAGCCGCCGCCGCCGGCCTCAGGCGGCGCGGCCGTCGGCCAGGCGGAGGATGCGGTCGGCCTTCGCCGCCAGCTCCGGGTCGTGCGTGACCATGACCACCGTCTTGCCCGCCTCCCGATGCAACTGCGCCAGCAGCTCGACGATGCCCGCCGCCGCCGCCACGTCGAGGTTGCCGGTCGGCTCGTCGGCCAGCAGGATCGCCGGATCGTTGATCAACGCCCGGGCCAGGGCGACCCGCTGCTGCTCGCCGCCGGACAGCTCCTGCGGCCGGTGCTCCAGCCGGTGGCCCAGCCCGAACCGCTCCAGCAACTCCCGGGCCCGCCGCTCCGCCCCGCCCCGGTCCTCCCCCCACTGCAACGCGGGCAGCACGACGTTCTCCACCGCGGTGAGTTCCGGGAAAAGATGGAAGTTCTGGAAGACGAACCCGATCTCCCGCCGGCGCAGCCGCGTCTTGGCGGCACTGGAAAGCTGGTGGTAGGCGCGCCCCCGGCACCAGATCTCGCCGGCGGAAGGGTTGTCCAGCGCCCCCAGCAGCAGCAGCAGCGTTGACTTGCCGCAGCCCGAAGGGCCGACCAGGGCGACCCATTCGCCGGCGCGGATCTCCAGGTCAACCCCCTTGAGCACCTCGATGACATGCCGCTTGCCCAAGGTGAACTCCTTGCGGAGTCCGCAAGCGCGGAACAGCGGCGCGGCGGCGGCGGCGGCAGGGGTGGCGGCGGCAGGGGAAGCTGAAAGTGGTTCGCTCATCGGCCCGCGGGGGAATTGAAGGTTGAGTTGGCCTGCACCCCACAATGTAACCCGGCTTTCTCCTGGCGGTTGCATCTTCCCGCGCTTTGCAGGATAGTACGCGCCATGCCCTGCTGCGCCACCCTCGCCATCCGCCCCGCCCTGCCGCTCTGGCTGATCCTGCCGCTTTGGGCCGCCGCCCTGGCCTGGACCTGGTCCAGCCTGCGCCGAAGCGGCCTGCCGCCCCGCCCCCGCCATCTGCTGGCCGCCCTCCGCGCCGCCGCCACCACCCTGCTCGCCCTGCTGCTGCTCCTCCCCGAGCGCCGCCAGGAACGGACGCTCCAGGAGCTGCCGCTGCTGGCCGTGGCGGTGGACGTGTCGGCCAGCATGCGCGACCGGCCAGCGGCCGCCGCCGCCGCCGCCAAGGACGCGGACACGCGGGCCGGCCGCGCCTTGGCCTTCCTCAAGGGTGGCGAACTCCGGGAACTCCGGGACCGCTTCCGCCTGGCCTGGTTCGAGGTGGGCGGCGACGCCGCCGAAGCCCCCCAACCGCCCGCGGACGCCGCCGCCTTCGCCGCCGCCAGCAGCCGGCTCCTGCCGGCGCTCAACCGCATCGCCGGCCGCCTCCAAGGGCAGAACGCCGCCGGCATCCTGCTCTTGAGCGACGGCCTCGACCAATCGGGCGAAGACCTCGCCCCCAGCGCCCGGACGCTGCCGCTCTTCGCCCTCGAACTGGAAGCGCCGATGCCCAAGGCCACGCCCCCCGCCGAAAGCTGGATCGCCGAGGTCACCTACCCCAGGCGGGCGGTGGTCAACTGGCAGACCGCCGTGGACGTGCTGCTCCGCCGCCAGCCCGCCGACCGCGCCGGCGACCCCACCCCCGTCCACCTCCGCGCCGGCGACCGGGAGCTGGACGCCCAGACCATCACCTGGGCCGAAGGCGAAAGCGCGCGCCTGGTCAACTTCAGCTTCACCCCGGAGCGCACCGGCCAGCTCCTCCTGCGGACGGTGGCGGAACCGCCCCCGGGCGCCGACACGCAGCCGGCCAACAACCAGCGCGACTTCCTCATGGACGTCCTGGATCCGGAAAACCGCGTGCTCTACCTCGAAGGCGCGCCCCGCTGGGAGTTCAAGTTCCTCAAACGCGCCCTGGTGGCCGACAAGAGCGTGCTGCTGGCCGCGTTCGTGAGCGCCGGCGGCGGCGCCTTCGTCCGCTTCGCCGAAGAGGAACGCGGCACGCGGCCCGACGCGGCCGGCGGCGGGCTCCCCCCCTTCCGCCGCGAAGCCCTGGCCCGCTACAAGGTCATCATCCTCGGTGACCTGCCCTCCGGCGCCCTGAAGCCGGAGGAGCTGGCCGCGCTGCGCGACTTCGTGGAGCACGGCGGCGGCCTGCTCGTGGTGGCGGGGCCGCGGAGCGCCGAGCCGGGCAGCCCCCTGGCCGCGCCGGAACTGGCGCCCCTGCTGCCGGCCGTCCCCGCCGCCGGCGCCCGCTTCCGGGAAGGGCGGTTTGCGGTCGACGTCACCCCGGCCGGCAAGCCGCATCCCGCCCTCCAAGGGTTGAATCCGGACCAGCCGCTGCCGCCGCTGCTCTCGGTCTGCCAGCCGGTCACCCTCCATCCCGCCGCCACCGTGCTGCTGGCCACGGCCGAGGGCGCGCCGCTCTTCGCCGTCCGCCAGACGGGCCAGGGGAAAAGCGCCGTGCTGCTCAGCGACTCCTTCTGGCACTGGCGTCTCGGCGAGGGCGGCGCCGGCCGCGGCCGCCGCTACGAGACCTTCTACGCCCAGCTCGTGAACTGGCTCGGCCCGAAGGCGGAGGAGCAGCGGCACCAGGACCGGCTCCAGCTCCACCTCAGCGCCACCGAGCTGGATGCGCGCCAGCCCCTGACGGTGGGCGCCACCCTGGACGCCGCCGCCGCCGGCGGCAAGGCCCCCGCCCTCGTCTGCCGGATCGCGCCCGTCGCCGGGGGCGGCAGCCCGGTCGTCCTCCCCCTGGCGCCGGGCACGCTCGGGCTGAATGTCGGCCTCACCCAGCCGGAGCCGGGACTCCTTTGCGAGACGCGCCTGCCCCTGCCCGGCCTCTACACCGTGACCGTGGCCACGGCGGACAACGCCCTGAGCGCCAGCACCCAACTGCTGGTGCGGGAACCGTTCCAGGAACAGACCGGCGCCGCCGCCGACCATGCCCTCCTGGCCGCCCTCTGCCGGGACACCGGCGGCCGCTACCTGCCCTGGGGCGAGCGCCGGCAGCTCCCGGGGCTCATCCCCGGCCGCCCCCGGAAATTCACCAGCATCGTCGAGACCGCGCTCTGGCCGCGCCCCCACTGGCTGCTCCTGCTGATCGCCCTCTTCTGCGCCGAATGGATCCTCCGCCGCCGCCACCACCTCCCCTGAAAAGTCGGCGACACTTCCCCGCCCGCCGGGAAGGTGGGGCCGGCATTCGGCCTGCGCCAAGGCCTACGGCGGACAACTCCTGTCCGCCTCCTGGAGTTTGCCGGCCCGGGCCGCGCTCGCGGCGGAAGCCGGCGCGGAGCGTTCCATCGGGGATTTGCGCACCCTGGAAGCGCCGGCCCACGCCCCCGCCGCGGCCGCCGGCGGCCCGGCGGGCGTGCCGCTGGCGGCGGCACGCTGCGCGACTACCTGAAGGCGAAAGGCGGGAAGCTGCAAGCTCGTGGACTTCGGCCTGGCCCGGGCGGGGGCGGACTCGAACGTGTCCATGAGCGGCGGGGGGATCGGCCACCCCACCCCGTTGGTGGCCAGCCTTTAGGCCGCGGGTTTCCGGTCCCAGGCTGAAGCCTGTACACCAGCGGGGCCAAACAGCCCGCGCCGAAGCGTAAACTCCCGCGGGCGGGCGCTCAGTCCGCCTTGCGCTGGAGGCGGAGGTTCTTGAGCAGCACGGTGCCGCCACCCTCGCCGCGGACGACCAGGCGGACACGGGCCGCGGCGGGCAACCCCCCCGCCGGCTTGGGCAGGCTGAACCGCAGCGACTCCCAGCGCTCCAGCGCCGGCTTCCGCAGCTCCTTTGCCAGCAGGACGCGGGGGCTGCCGTCCGCCGGCCGCAGTTCGAGCAGGGAGACGCGGATCCGGCCCGGGGCGGCGTCCGCCGCCAGGCGCACCGTGGCGTTGGCGGCAAAGCGGTCGCCGGTCGCGGCGGGAACGGGCAGCGAGCGCAGTTCCCAGGCCGCGGCGCGGCCGGCAGCCGTGACCCGCAGGATCGTCTCGCCGGTCTCGGCGGTCGCCGCGATTTGGGTGCGCTCGGCGTCGGCGAGCCAGATTTCCCAGCCGGGCAAGGGGTTGGCGGCACTGACGGCCCCGACCGCCGCCGGGGTGGCGAGCAGGTTGCCGTCCGCCGCCGCCGGCACGGACGGGAGGCCGGCATCCGCCTGGGGCGCGCGCCAGAGCGCTTCGCCGGCCGTTGCTGGCCCCCGCTTGGCCCAAGCCCAGGCGGCGCCGCCCAGCGCCAGCAGCAGGAGCGCCGCCAGCGCCGCCGTCCAGCCCCAGCCGCGCCGGGGGGCGGCCACTTGGGGCGCGGTGCCGGCCCTTCCCGCCGCCGGCGCGGGCCTGGCGGCCACCGCCGCCGGCCGGAAGGCCACCCGCTGGCGGACGGGCATGGCGTCCGGAATCTGTTCCCAGCGCTGGGCGGCGTTGCCTGGCAGCTTCGCCCGGTCGAGTTCCTGGCGGAAGCCGGCCCAGTCGAAGGCGACCCGCCGGAAGCAGAGCTGCTTGCGGCCGGCGTCGTAGAGCACCCAGGAGGCCAGCTTGTCGCCGGCGTCGCGCGGCTGGCCGACGGCGCCGACGTTGACCACATAGCGGCAGCCGGGCTCCAGTGCGAAGTCCGCAACCGGCAGGTCGGCGGTGGTGCCATCGGGGCGGCGCAGATGCACCGCCGGCCGGTGGGTGTGGCCGACGAACAGCAGCGGCTCCGGCGTCGCCGCCCAGGAGGGGGCGGCGTCGGCGGCGGTGTGGATGTAGCGGAAATCGGCCGGTGCCGCGAATTCGCCATGGGCGCAGCGGAAGTCCGGGCCGAGCATGGTCAGGGGGAAGCGGCTGGTGAACTCCAGCGCCCGTTCCCCGAGCCGTTTCCGGGTCCACTCCAGCAGCCGGCGGGCGTCGTCGTTGAAACAGGCCGGATCCAGGCTGCCGACCAGCGCCGCCTCATGGTTGCCGAGCACGAAATGGTGGACGCGGCTGTAGGCATCCTCCAGCACCTCGGCGGGGGAGGGGCCGTAGCCGACGATGTCGCCCAGGCAGAGCAGCTTGTCGACGCCGGTTTGCTGGATGTCGGTCAGCACCGCCGTGAAGGCCTGGCGGTTGGCATGGAGGTCGGAAAGGATGGCGAAGCGCATGGCGTCCTCCCTGGCGCGCGGGTTCAGGGCCGGGCTGGCCGGCGGCGGAAGGGGGCGGCGAATTCGCTGACCCGGGCCATGGCCTCCACCTCGTCGATGGTCGTCAGCCGCCGGTCGCGCATGACCACCCGGCCGTGGATCACGCTGTGGCGGACGTCGCCGCCGCGGGCGGCGTAGACCAGGTGGCTGACGGGGTCGTGGCAGGGGGTCAGGTGGGGCTGGCGGAAGTCCACCGCGATGAAGTCGGCCAGCCGCCCCGGGGCGAGCATCCCCAGCTCGTCGCCGAAACCGAGGGCGGTGGCGCCGCCGGCGGTGGCCAGCCGCAGGACGGTTGCGGCGGGCATGGCGGTGGGGCCGGCGGCGAGCTTGTGGATTTTGGCGCAGCAGTCCATTTCGCCGAAGAGGTCGAGGTTGTTGTTGCTGGCGGCGCCGTCCGTCCCCAGGCCGATGGCGACGCCGGCGGCCAGCAGGCGCGGCACCGGGGCGATGCCGGCGGCGAGTTTGAGGTTGCTTTCCGGGCAATGGGCGAGCTTGGCGCCGCTCCGGGCTAACCGTTCGATGTCGGCATCGTCGAGATCCACGCCATGCACGGCCAGGAAGCGCGGCCCGAGCAGGCCGAGGGCTTCCAGGTGCGCCATTGGCCGGCAGCCATGGGCGCGCTGGAGCCGCTCCGTCTCCCCGCGGGTTTCCGCCACGTGCATGACCAGCGGCGCCGCCAGCTCGTCGGCCAGCCCGGCGCAGCGCCGCAGCAGCTCTGGGGAGCAGGTGTAGGCGGCGTGGGGCATGACGCCGACGCGGATCAGCGGGTCGCCGCGCCATTGCCGCCAGAGGTCGGCGGTGAAGCGCAGGCCGTTTTCCGCCGCGCCATAGCTCGGCGAGGGGAAGTCGAACAGCCCTTCGCCCACCAGCGCCCGCAGCCCCGCCTGCTTGAAGGCGGCGGCGGCGCGGTGGGAGAAGAGGTACATGTCGCCGACGGTGGTCGTGCCGGCGCGCAGCAGTTCGGCGCAGGCCAGGAGGGTGCCCCAGAAGACCATTTCGCCGGTCAGCCGCCGTTCGGCGGGGAAGATGTGCGTTTCCAGCCACTCCAGGAGCGGCAGGTCGTCGGCCAAGCCGCGGAAGAGGGTCATGCCGGCGTGGGTGTGGGCGTTGACCAGCCCCGGCAGCAGGACGCAGCCGGCGGCGTCCAGCTCCTCGGCGGCCTGGTGGCTGGCCCGCAGTTCCGCGGCCGGCCCCACGGCGAGGATGCGGCCGGCGTGCACCGCGATGGCGCCGTCGGGGATGCGTTCGGCCCAGTCGTTGCCGGTGAGCAGGAGGCTGCCGCTCACCAGGAGGTCCGCCGGCGTGCGCTGCTGGTCAGGGGTCATGGCTGTCCTCCGCGGGGCGGGCTTGCCGCCCCTTCCTGTCCGTCCAAGGGGGAGATTGCAGTTGTCGGAAGTGTAGCATTCTTGCGGCGGCTCTCAAGCCGGCGCCGGCGGGCGGCGGCCGGCTACAGCCACTTGATGAGCAGGAAGCCGAGGAGCCCCAGGGCGCCCAGGGCGAGCGCGGCCCATTCGAAGTTGCGTTCGAGGAACGGCCGGATCCGCGGCCCGAACTGCCGGATCAGCGCCGCCACCAGGAAGAAGCGTCCCGACCGCCCCAGCGCCGAGGCGCCGATGAGCACGCCCAGCCCCACCTGGAACACCCCCGAGGCAATGGTGAAGACCTTGTAGGGGATTGGCGTGAAGGCCGCGGTCAGGATCGCCAGGAAGGCGTTCTCCTGGTAGGCGTCCTGGACGCGGCTGAAGACCGCCTCGGTGAAGCCGGGGATGTGGCTGAAGAAGAAGTGGCTGGTGGCCTCCCAGAGGAACATGCCGATCAGCCAGCCAAAGATGCCGCCAATGACCGAGGCGGCGGAACAGACGAGGGCGTAGGTGAACCAGCGCTTGGGGCGGGCGAAGCAGAGGGCGCTCAGCAGCACGTCCGGCGGCACGGGGAAGAAGGAGGACTCGGCGAAGCTGAGCAGCGCCAGGGCCGGCAGGCCGTAGGGGGTGTCGGCCCAGTGGAGGGTCCAGTCGTACAAGCGCCGCAGCCAGGAGCGCCGGGGGGCGGGTTTTGCGGCTTCAGGCATGGGGTGGATCCTTGGGCTGGTGCGGACTCCGCACGTTGCAGGTTCAATCAATGGCGGTGCGGAAGCCGCGGGCGGCGAACCAGGCGGCGGCGCGGGTGCGCTGGTCGCCCTGGAGTTCCAGGCTGCGTTCGGCGATCAGGCCGCCGGCGCCCAAGTCGCGCTTGAGCTGGGCCAGGAGGGCCATCAGCTCGCTGAGCACGTCGGCCTCAAAGCCGCCGATGACGGTCACTTCCTTGCCGCCGCGCCCCTTCTTCACCCGCCGCAGCCGGATCACGGGGTGCCGCTCCGGCCGGGCGCCGCCGAGCAGCTCCAGTTTCAGCGCGGGGTCGGTTGCCGGCACCTCCCCGGCGGCTTTGGCCGGCGGCTTGGCGGCGGGCGCGGGGTTGGGGTTGGGGTTGGCCGGGAGGCTGGCGGCCTTGAGGGCGGCAAAGGGGTTGACTTTGAAGGCTTCGGGCGGCGGCGGCTTGGCGGCGGGTTTGCCCATGGCGCGGCTTTCCGGGGTTCGGTTTCACGGCGGCGGAGGTTCCGACACCATAAGCCCCGCCGGCCGGGGCGCAAGGGCGGGCGCCAGTCACTCCCGTCCCTGGCCCTGGCGTCCCTGGGCGTCCGCCGGCCGGCGGCGGGGGGCGACGAGGGGGCCGCCGCCGTCGGGGGCGGGGTGGACCAGGGCGGGCCAGCGGTAGGCGGCTTCGACCCGTTCGGCGGTGAGGGTTTCCGCGGGCGCGCCGTCGGCGAGGATCCGTCCCTGCCCCATGAGGATGAGCCGGCGGCAGTTGCGGGCGGCGAGCTGGATGTCGTGGGTGATGAGCAGGATGGTGAGGCCGGCGGCGCGGTTGAGGGTTTCGAGGAGTTCCATGAGGTGCGCCGCATGGCCGATGTCGAGCTGGCTGGTCGGTTCGTCGAGCAGCAGGACGCGCGGCTCCTGGGCCAGGGCCATGGCGACCATCACCCGCTGCTTTTCGCCGCCGCTGAGGTGGTTGAAGGGGGTGTCGGCATAGCGGGCGACGTCCATCTCCGCCAAGGCCCGGGCGACGGCGGCGCGGTCGGCGGGGCCGGGGGGGGCGAAGCGGGGCAGCCGGGCGATCCGCCCCATCTCGACCAGTTCGCGGACGCTGTAGGGCATGGGGGTGAAGACGCCTTGCGGGACGACGGCCAGCAGCGCCGCCCGCGCCGCCGGGGAAAGCCGGGCGACCACGGCGCCGCCGACGAGCACCGTCCCGCGGCTCGGGCGCAGGTAGCCGCTGAGGACGCGGAAGACCGTGCTCTTGCCGGCGCCGTTGGGGCCGATGATGGCGGCGAACTCACCCTCGTCCAGGGCGAGGTTGAAGCCAGCCAGGATTTCCGGGCCGCCGGGGTAGGAGCAGGCCACCTCTTGCGCCTCGATGCTGAAGCGGCTCATCCCTCGCGCCTCCGGCGGTTGAGGAGCCAGAGGAAGAAGGGGCCGCCGACGAAGGCGGTGACGACGCCGGCAGGGATTTCCTGGGCGCCAAGGGCGCTCCGGGCGACGGCGTCGCAGAGCGCGAGGAAGATGCCGCCCCAGAGCAGGGCGAGGGGGAAGAGGGTGCGATGGTCGGCGCCGAAGAGCCGCCGCAGGACATGGGGGGCCACCAGGCCGACGAAGCCGATGATCCCCCCCAGGGCCACGGCGGTGGCGGTGAGCAGGGAGGCGACGCCGAGGAGGATCAGGGCAGCGCGCTTGGGCGGCAGCCCCAGGTAGTAGGCCATCTCCTCCCCCAGGCTCAGGGCGTTGGCCTCCCGCCCAAAGGCCCAGAGCACGGCGGCGCCGGCCAAGGTCACCAGGGCCGCCGTCCGCAGGAAGCCGGTGTCGGCGGGCTGGAGGTTGCCGAGCATCCACCAGGTGACGTTGTGCATGGTCTGGAGGTTCATGACGCTGATCAGGAACATCAGCGCGCTGCTGCAGACCGTGCCGACGATGACGCCGCTGAGCATCACGTTGTGGGTGTACTCCGCCCCGGCGCCGCGGGCCATCAGCAGCACCGCCGCCAGCACCGCCACCGCGCCGGCGAACCCGGCGGCGGGCAGGGCGAAGGGGGTCAGCTCGTACAGCCGGAAATGCAGCGCCACCGCCACCCCCAGCCCGGCACCGCCGCTGATGCCGAGGACATAGGGGCCGGCCAGCGGGTTGCGCAGCACCGCCTGGTAGGCCGCCCCGGCCGTGGCCAGGGCGCCGCCCACCACCAGCGCCGCCGCCAGCCGCAGCGCCCGCAGCAACAGGATCGCCCGCGCCGCCGGGTCGTCGCCGGCCAGGGCCGCCCAGGGGCGCACCGGCACGCTGCCGACGCAGAGGCAGGCGGCGGCGGCCAGCGGCAGGGCCGCCAGCGCCAAGAGGAGGGGATGCCGCCGGAGCCAGCCGATCATGGCGCCGCCCCCCCCGGCGCCGCCGCCTCCGGGTAGAGGCAGGCGCGGATCATGGCGATCCCCTCCAGCAGCCGCGGGCCGAGCCGGTAGAGCAGCGCCTCGTCGAGCCCGCCATAGATCCGCCGGGCGCGGACCGCCGGCACCGCCGCCCAGCCGGGCCGCGCCAGCACGTCCGCCGCCTGCCCCGCCCCCATGGCCGGGCAGAGGATGACCTCGGGCGCGGCTTGCAGCACCCATTCGGCCGAACAGGTGAAGTAATCCTTGTCCACCGCCGCCGCGACATTGCGGCCGCCGGCGCTGGCAATCATCTGGTTGAGGAAGGAACGGCCGCCGACGGTCATCAGCGGGCTGCCCCAGACTTCCAGGTAGACCCGGGGGCGGCGTTCGGGCGGCACGGCGGCGGCGAGCCGGGCGAAGCGGTCAAGCCCCGCCTGGATGCGGGCGACCTCGGCCGCCGCCGCTTCGGGGCAGCCCAGCGCCTCCCCGAGTTGGGTGACGGCGCGGCAATAATCCTCGAACGATTCGCAGGGCAGCAGCAGCAGGCGGATCCCCATCCCCCGCAGGCTTTCCGCGGCGGCCGGATCCTTCAGCGAGGTGGCGACGACCAGGGTTGCCCGGGCGACGGCCAGCCGTTCCAGCGTCGGCGAACCGAAGTCGCCGACCACCGGGACCGCGCGGGCCGCCGCTGGCTGGTTGCAGTGGGCGGAGCGGCCGACCAGGAGGCTGCCCTTGCCCAAGCGGAAGACCAGCTCCGTCAAGCTGGGGGCGAGGGAGACCACCCGTGGTCCGCCGGCGGCGTCGGCCGCCGCCATGGCGGAAGCCGCGGCGGCCAGCCAGGCCAGCGCCAGCGCCAACCAGGCTGTTTTCATGCTGATCCGCCTTTCCGCCATTTCCGGAGTTGCCGTCGTTTCCTGGGGGTGTGCCCCAAGCGTGAAGCCGGAAATGTAGGGGATCCACCCCCGTTGTCAATTCCACGGCGGGATGGCGGCAGCGCTGGAAACGGGGAAATCAGCTCCCCCGCTGAAGCGTGGACTCCAGCTCCGGGTCAATAGACACATTCGCGGCAGGCGTCGGCGAAGGCCTGGAGGTTGGCCGGGGCGCCGAAGAAGAAATGGTCGGAGGGGGCGATGATGTAGCCGGCGTGGTCGCGCGTCGCCTCGAAGCACTCGAACACCTGGCGGCGCGCGGTCTCCGGCGTGCCTTTCTCGAAGCCGGCGTTCTGGTCGAAGCCGCCGATGAAGAAGAGCTTGTCGCCGACGCGGCGCGACGCCTCGCGGAGGTCACAGTCGCCGCCCATGGCCGGCGGGGTCATGGTCTCCAGGCCGTCGGCGCCGCTCTCCACCACCAAATCCAGCATTTTCATCAGGCCGCCACAGAGATGGTAGACGACCTTGACGCCGGCGGCGTGGAACAGCTCGTTCTGCCGCCGGTCGTAGGGCAGGCAGAATTCGCGGAACATGGCCGGGCTGATCACCGTGTTCGAGCCGGCGCCGCCGCCGGTCTCCACCATGTCGGCGGGGATGCCCTTCCACAGTTCCGTGGCCCGGAGGGTGCGCTGGAGGATCGCCTCGAGCATGGCATGGAGCAGCCCCGGATTGTCCATGGCCAGCATGATGGCCGCCTCGGTGTCATGGAGCATGCAGAAGCTCTGCCAGGGGCTGCCCTGGCCGGCACTGTAGGGGTGGGCGCGGATGATGCCGCGGTCGCCGAGCCGCTCCTTCGCCTGCTGGATCGCGCTGAAATCAATCCCGCTTGGCGCCGGGCTGTACTCGCGCCAGATCTCGAAGTCGCGCTCGTTCTTCAGCAGGTGCTCGGTGTCCCAGCTCGTGAATTCGTTTGCCGCCGAGAGCCGCTGCAGGTCGCCCTTGGGGGTGTGGATGACTTCCCGGGCCAGGCGGTTGCCGTCGTGGTCGGTGCCCAAGTCGGTGCGCTCGCTGCGCCAGTTGGCCAGGTCCTTGTCGCTGAAGATGTAGCGCGGCGAGGCGTAGATCGCGTAGTCCATGCCGAAGCGTTCGTAGGCCTGGTACCAGTCGCAGTTGCCGAGATAGGTCTTGAGGTAGTAGTCCATCCAGCCGTGGACCTGGCAGGGCAGGCGGTCGGGGCGGCCGTTGGCCAGGGCGGTCAGCATCCGTTCGCGGGAAGTCATCGTCGCCATTGTTTTCCATCCGATTGTTGGGGACAGCATCGCCGGTTTCAGGGATCGGCTTTAGTGACAGTATAGTTGCCTGCCATGCATTTTCACATGGCCATTTTCAGGAAAATCATGTATATTTGTTTTCATGCGGCCACTTCTGGACACCCTGCAACTGGCCATCCTCACCGGGGAGACGGGGGTCTACCGGCACGCCTCCTGGCGGCGGAGCGGCGACAACAGCCCGTTCACCCGCCTCTATTGCGTGGTGGGCGGCAGCGGCTTCGTCCGCCACCACGGGCGCGAATTCCGTCTCCAGCCGGGGCACGCCTACCTGATTCCGCCGTACTCGAACCTCGACCTCGGCACCCCCAGCGAGGTGGCAATCTGGTGGGTACACCTGGACGCCAAGCTGTCCGGCGGGGCCGACCTCTTCACCGTGCTGCCGCCGCCCATCCATGAAATCGGCGGGGCCGACGGCCGGCGCGCCGCCGACTGGATGGGGCGCGTCGTGGAGCTGCGGCGGCGCGGTGACGCGGCGCGGGGGCTGGCGGCGCGGGGGCTGCTCCTGCAAATCCTGGGGCTGTTCTACCGGGGCGGCGCCGCCGCGCCGGCGGCGGCGGCGGAACAGCAAGCGGAGTGGCGGCGGTTCCAGCCGGTGCTCGCCCGCATCGAAGAACGGCTGGGCGGAGAGTTGCGGGTCGGGGAACTGGCCGCGCTGGCGGGGCTGGGGCGGGCCGCTTTTTCACTGCGCTTCAAGGTCTTGTGCGGAATGAGTCCGGCCCGGTACATCCACCGCCGGCGTCTCGAATGCGCCCAGATGCTGCTGCGCAAGCCGGAACTCAAGCTGGCGGCCGTCGCCGCGGCCACCGGGTTCCACGATGCCTTCCATCTTTCCAAGGCGTTCAAGCGGCTCACCGGCCGTTCCCCGCGCGAATTCCGCAAGCTGCCGCCGCCGCCGCTTCCCTGAGCATCCATGCCGTGCCGGCAGGCAGCGGCGGCGGATTCGCCGGGCCGGGTGGGTTATAGTATTGGCTTTTTGGTTGCCTGCGCCGTCCTGGGCGCAAGACTCATCACGAGGATGACCATGACCGCCGCCGACACCCCCGCCCCGACGCCCCCGGAAACCCCGCCCGTGCCGCTGAACGACCAGATGGCGCAACGCCGCCAGAAACTGGCGGCGTGGCTGGCGGACGGCGTGCCGGTGCATGGTGGCCGGGTCGAGGGCCTCACCGGTTCCGCCGCGGCGCGGGCGCTCTACCAGGTGGCCGAGGATGAGGCGAAGGCGACCGCCCCCGCCGAACCCCAGCTCGATGGCCGCGGCCGCCCCAAGCCATTGGAGACCCGCCCCGTCCCCGTCACCCTCGCCGGCCGGCTGATGACGGTGCGCGACATGGGCAAGGCGCTGTTCGCCGACCTCAAGGACGCCGATGGCCGCATCCAGCTCTTCGTCCAGAAAAACCTCCTGGGCGAGGCGGCCTTCGCCCAGTTCAAGGCGCTGGATCTGGGCGACCTGGTCAGCGTCAGCGGCAACCTCTTCCGCACCCTGGCGGGCGAAGTGACGGTCAAAGTCGAACGCTTCACCATCCAGGGCAAGGCATTGCGGCCGCTGCCGGAGAAATGGCACGGCCTGACCGACGTCGAGCAGCGCTACCGCCAACGCTATGTCGACCTCATCGGCAACGACGAGGCGCGGCTCCTCTTCCGCCAGCGCGCCGAACTCATCCGCGGAATCCGCGCCTTCCTCCACGGCCGCGGCTTCATGGAAGTGGAGACCCCGATGCTCCAGCCGCTCGCCGGCGGCGCCGCGGCCCGCCCGTTCAAGACCTACTACAATGCCCTGGACTGCCCGATGTACCTGCGGATCGCCCCGGAACTCTACCTGAAGCGGCTGCTGGTGGGTGGCTACGACAAGGTCTTCGAGATCAACCGCAATTTCCGCAACGAAGGGCTCTCCCGCCGGCACAACCCCGAATTCACGATGCTGGAGGTCTACCAGGCCTACGGCGACTGCGCGACCATGATGGCGCTGGTCGAGTCGCTGGTCACCCACCTGGCGGAGACCGTCATGGGGACGTTGCGGATCCGGAACAGCGAGGGCGTCGAGATCAACCTGGAACGCCCTTGGCGGCGGGTGGCCTACCGCGACCTCGTCCAGGAGAAAATGGGCACGGACTGGTTCACGGCACCGCCCGCCGAGAAGCTCCGCCGCGCCCAGGCGCTCGGGCTCAAGGTCTTCCCCGACTGGAGCGAGCTGGAGATCACCCACGAGGTCTACGAAAAGAGCATTGAGCAGACCCTGGTCCAGCCCACCTTCGTCACCCGGCTCCCGGCGGAGCTGGTGCCGTTGGCCCGGCGGGCCGGCGACGACCCGACGGTGGTCGATGTGTTCGAACTGGAGATCAATGGCCAGGAAATCGCCCCCGGCTATTCCGAAAACAGCGACGCGCTCGACCAGCGCGCCCGCTTCGAGGAGCAGGCCCGGCGCACCGCCGGCACCGAGGAGGAGGAGAGCGGCAAGATTGACGAGGACTTCCTCTGCGCCCTCGAATACGGCATGCCCCCCGCCGGCGGCATGGGCATCGGCATCGACCGCCTGGTCATGCTCCTCACCGGCGCCGCCTCGATCCGCGACGTCCTCCTCTTCCCCCAGATGCGCCCCCAGGCCTGATTGGTTCTTCGCCAAAGGCATCGCGCTTGATCTTCTCGATCTTGCTGTTGAGGCCTTCGGTGCAGGCGTTGGTGATTTTCGCCGTGATGGCGTTGGCAATGCCCCGCCAGTGGTTCTTGAGGGTGTGCGCGGCCCTGCGCATCGGCGCCAGCCGTGAATGGGTGGCCCACCAGTGCCATTTCTTGAAGAAGGCAGCCGCAGGCGGGACAAGCTCGTCGGAGCCGGGCCGCCGCCCGTGGGTAACTTCCCCCGCCCCGGATCGGCTACGTCACGCCCGGATTCGTGCTCACGCCGACCCACCCAAACCCCGGAAGAGCCAAAAAGGTTTGGGGGGACCTGCCGGACCTGCCGTCGGACCTGCCGTCCAGGCGCTCCTCGCAGGGCGGAAGACCTGCCGGACCTGCCGTCGGACCTGCCGTCCAGGCGTTCCTCGCAGGGCGGAAGACCTGCCGGACCTGCCGCCGGACCTGCCGTCCAGGCAATCCTCGCAGGGCGGAAGACCTGCCGTCGGACCTGCCGTCCAGGCAATCCTCGCAGGGCGGAAGACCTGCCGTCGGACCTGCCGTCCAGGCGCTCCTCGCAGGGTGGAAGACCTGCCGCCAAGGGGGGCACTGAGTCATTGGGTCACTGAGTCAGGAATTGCTGGCCGGCGGCAATGGCGGTTGGGGTTTCGCACGGCGGCCACGGGGAACGCGGAGGCTTCTTGGGTTCAGGAGCTTGGCGGTGGCGTTTTCTTCGTGCGTCCAGAGGGACGCTGGGGCAATAGCCTGAAGGGCTTCTTCAACCTCGGGAGACCACCGGTTGAAGCGCCCCTCCAGGGCACAACTGGCCATCGGACAACAACCTGGGGCGTTGCCCGGCTATGCGGACTCCGCGCCTTCAGCACGGGACAGGTCACGCCCGCCCAATCGCGATTCCGATCCCGGTTCTGATTTCGATCACTATGGGAAGAAGGCCCATGGGATGCCTGTGATCTCAATTTGATGATTTCCCCGGCGCGCTCAGCGCCGCCATGCCCGCCTGCTGACGCTTGCGGAGAGAGGGACTGGCGGGCGCCAGGCGGCCAATGCCGAATCGGGGGAAGGGGATGGAGGGGATGCCGGCTGAAGCCCGGACTGCAATCGGGGAGCGATTGCAATCCGGCCGGCGGGAATACATTACTCCCATGATTCCGGCCACCGGCGACGCCTCGCCAGGCGCCGCGCCGGCCGCCGGAACGGGAGTTTGATGCCATGTGGTTCGATCCAATGTATCTGGTCTTCGCCCTGCCGGGGCTGGTCTTCTCTCTGTGGGCGACCTTCTATGTCAAGTCCACCTTCGCCAAATACGCCACCATCGGCTGCGCCAGCGGCATGACCGGCGCCGAGGCGGCCCGGCGGATGCTGGACTGGGCGGGGCTGCGCGGGGTCAAGGTGCGGCAGACGGAGGGGCTGCTCTCCGACCATTACGACCCGATGGCCCGGGAGCTGCGGCTCTCCCCCGAGGTCTACCAGCGCTCCTCCCTCGCCGCCATCGGGGTCGCCTGCCATGAGGCCGGGCACGCCTTGCAGCACGCCGAGGGGTACGCCCTGCTCGGGCTGCGCTCGACCCTCGTGCCGGTGGTGAACATCGGCAGCCACCTCTCCTACATCGTGCTGATGATCGGGATGTTGCTCCACCGGCAGCCGCTGATCCTGGCCGGGGCGCTGCTCTTCTCCCTGGTCGTCCTCTTTTCCATCGTCACCCTGCCGGTGGAGTGGAACGCCAGCGCCCGCGCCCGCGTCGCCATGGTCCAGGCCGGGATCGTGACGGGGCCCGAGCGGGACCACGCCTGGGAGGTGCTCAAGGCCGCCTTCCTGACCTACGTCGCCGCCGCCGTCTCCGCGCTGCTGACCTTGCTCTACTACCTCTGGCGCGCCGGGCTCTTCGGCGGCCGCCGCGACGAATGAGCCGGCCGCCGCCCGAGTCCCTCGCCGACCTGCACCTGCATTCCCGCTTCTCCTTGGCCACCAGCCCGGCCTGCACCCTGGAAGGCTATGCCGCCTGGGCCCAGCGCAAGGGGCTGGCCCTGCTCGGCAGCGGCGACGCGACCCATCCCGGCTGGCGCGCCGAGCTGGAACGCAAGCTGGCGCCGGCCCCGGCCGCCCCCGGCCTCTACCGGCTGCGGGCGGAATTCGCGGCCGCGGCCCAGGCGGAGGTGCCGGCGTCCTGCCATGCGCCAGTTCACTTCCTGGCGACGGCGGAGGTGGCCTGCGTCTGGTCCCAGGGCGGGCGGTTGCGCAAGGTGCATGCCCTGCTCCTCTTCCCCACGTTGGCGGCGGCCGCGGCCCTGGCCGCCCGCCTGGCGCCCTGGGGCCGCCTGGACGGCGACGGCCGCCCCACCCTCCGCCTGGCGCTCCGGGAGCTGTTCGCCCTGGCCAAGGAGACCGCCGCGGAAACGCTCCTGATCCCCGCCCACATCTGGACGCCGTGGTTCGGCCTGTTCGGCGCCCGGTCGGGCTTCGATTCGCTGGCGGAGGCCTTTGGCGACCTCGCCGGCGAGGTGCTGGCGGCCGAGACCGGCCTCTCCTCCGACCCGCCCATGAATGCCCGCTGGAGCGCCTTGGACCGGCTGACGCTCGTCGCCAGCTCGGACGCGCATTCGCCGGCGGCGCTCGGCCGCAACGCCACCATCTTCCGCGGCGACCTCTCCTTCCCCGCCCTGCGCCGGGCGCTGGCCAGCCGCGACCCGGCCCTCTTCGGCGGCACGCTGCACCTTTTCCCCCAGGAAGGGAAGTACTACCATGACGGCCATCGCGCCTGCGGGGTCAGCCTGGCTCCGGCCGCCGCGGCCGCCGCCGGCGGGCGCTGCCCCGCCTGTGGCCGGCCGCTGACGCCGGGGGTTCTGCACCGCATCCAGGCGCTGGCCGACCGCCCCCTCGGCGGCGCGGGGCGGCCCGGCGTGCCGCCGTACACCCATCTCATTCCGCTGCCGGAGCTGCTGGCGGAGATGGCCGGGCGCCAGCCGGGCTCGCCCGTCGTCCGCCGGCTTTACGGGCGTTTCCTGGAGCGGTTCGGGCCGGAGCTGCCCTTCCTGCGCCATGGGGAGATCGCGGCGCTGGCGGCGGTTGCGGAGTTCGCACCGCTGGCGCCGCTCCTGCGCAACCTGCGGGCGGGGCTGGTCAACTGCCAGCCGGGCGCTGACGGCCGCTTCGGCACGGTGCGCGCCGGCGGTCAGCGCGGCGGCCGCAGCTCCCAGGTGCTGAACCAGCGGGAGTCGAGCCGGTCGGGCCAGAGGCGGGCGCGCTCCTTCATGGCTGCGCACTCGGCGGCGGCCGGCGGCTCGTAGCGGAGCCGCAGGGATTGGTACGCCGCCGCGGCGTCGTCCACCAGGGTGACAATCTTCTTCTCCGGACCGCGGCCGGCCACCACCCGCCAGGCCGGTTCCGCCAAGGGGATGCTGACCGTGCGGGCCTCGCCGGGCGCCAGCAGCGCCACGTCGGCGTCCGTGAAGGGTGGCGGGGGGGTGGCGGGTGCGGCCCGGGGGATTTCCGCTTCGTCTTCGCCGCCGCGCCAGCGGTTGGGGGAGCTGACCAGCCGCAGGGTGCGCAAGTCCGCCGGCAGCAGCAGCGCCTGGGGCTGGGCGGAGGTGTTGCGGAAGGTGACCTGGAGGGGGCGCACGATGGCCGTCGCCTTTTCGGCCTCGGGGATTGCCCCGATCCGCAGGCCGATCCCCATGCCGCCCCAGCGGTGGTGGCCGGTCAGCACCGCCGTGCCGTCGCGCCCCAGGGCGACGCGCATCTCCAGCGGCACCTGCACGTCGTCGGGGATGCCCTCCGGCCGCCCCCGCTCCAGTGCCCGCCCCTTCCCCTGCTCGACGAAGTAGCTCTCGATGCCGTATTGGATGGCGTTGGGCCAGCCGTGCGGCCGCCAGCGCCCCTTGAGGAACAGGCCGGCCGTGGGGCGTTCCAGCCCGGCGGCCACGGCGTGGGCGACGCCGTCGGGGGTGGCCGGTTCGCGGAGGGTGACGTAGAGCGGGAGTTCCCGGCGCGTCCCCCGCAGCCCGGCAACGGCCAGTTGCAGCTTCCGGCTCTGCTGCCGCTCCGGCAGGCTTCCCGCCTCGTAGGCGAGGCGGACGTAGTCGCCGCGGAAGAGGTCACGGGGATCGATTGGCGCCGTGCGCAGCCAGACCGTGCGGCCGGTGCGGATGATCCATTCCCGCTCCCCCGCCATCCAGGCGAGCACCAGGAGTTGCAGCGCCACCGCCAAGCCAAGCCAGAGCCATTTCGCGCGCATCGTCGCACCTCCTCAATTCACGGTCGTTTCCGGGGCTGGCTGGAGCTGGCGGCGGCTGCGGGCGACCAGCAGCGCGAGGCTGAACAGCGCCGCCCCGAGCAGGAGGAAGGCCAGGCCGCGCGCCAGCAGGCTCTCGAACCAGTCGCAGTAGCGGGCGAAGACCCAGGCCCCGAGCAGCAGCGCGCCGCCGGTCATGGGCGCGAACCGCCCCTCGCCAATGCCGCGGCGGAAGAGCATCCCGGCGAAGCCGAGATAGACGAGGCTGAACAGGCCGCTCCAGAGAAGGTCGAACCCCGTTTCCCCGACGAGTTCGCGGTGGATGAAGGTGCCGGCATAGGCGGCGAGCATCGCCAGGGGCAGCCAGGCGGCGCGGAGGCTGCTGGCGCTGAACCAGTCGCGGGCCGTGATGGCGCGGGCGGCGGCGACGGCGGCCAGGCCGAGGCCGGCGGCCAGGGGCAGGAAGAACCAGAGAGTGCGCGCCCCTTCGCCGGGGACGAACCAGTCCGGCGGCGACCAGTGGCGCATGGCGTCGCGGAAGGTCAGGGGGAAGAGGGCGGCGACGGCGAGGATGAACCCCAGGGTGCGCAGCACCTTGCCGCCCAGGGGGAAGTGCGGACTCCGCAATTCCGCGAGGGTGCCGCCGGCCAGCCAGGCCGCCGCCAGCGCGAGCAGGGTTGGCCAGACCAGCCAGGCGTCGCGGATGCTGGCGACGAGGGCGGCGACGAAGGCGAGCTGGGCGGCCACCAGCAAGGTGGGGGAGCGCTGCCGCCAGGCCAGGAGCCCGCCGCCAAGGAGGATCAGCAGCGGCGGCGTGAGCAAGGATTGCGAGAAGGAGGCGGCCTCGGTGCTGGCCCAGAGCGCGAGCAGGATGCTGGCGAGCACGCCGTGGCTGACCGAGGGCAGGAGCCAGGCGAAGAGGAGGGCGCCCGCGGCCCAGATGAAGAAGGCGTTGGGATAGTGGGCGGAGATGTGGTAGATCTGCGCCACCAGCCAGATGCCGGCCCCGAACATCATGGTGCCCAGGAGCTGGACGGCGTCGGCCAACGCGGGTTGCCGCCCGCGCCGGCGCAGTTCCAGCCCGGCGCCATGCGCCAGCAGCAGGGATGCGAAGACGGTGCCGAGCTTGGCGGCCTTGGGCATGTCCTGCCAGTTGTAGGCGAAAAGCAAGATCACCCCCAGCCCCGCCACCACCGCGCCGAAGGCGCCGAAGAGGATCACGCCCCAGGCGCGGCCGGGGTGGGCCATTGCCGCGTAGCGGCCGCGCAGGGCGGCGGCCTGCTCAGGGCGCAGGATGCCGTCGGCCACCCAGCCTTCGAGTTCCCGGAACAGCCATTCCACGTGCTTGCGCATAGACCCACCTTGGGCGGAATCATTCATGAAGGGTGAAGGGTGAAGGGCCGGAACCATTCCGGAGCGCGGCCGCTCCGGCCACTTTGCGCGGCGGCTCAGTGGCGGGCGAGGCGCCAGATGGCGGCGGTGCCGCCGAGCTGGTAGGCGATGTTGGGCAGCCAGACGATGAGTTCGACGTTGCCGATGGCGGACTTCAGCTCGTCCGCCAGGATGATGAAGGCATAGAAGAGGGTGGCGAGGATCAGGGCGAAGACGAGGCCGATGGCGGCTTCGCCGCGGCGGGCGCGGATGCCGAAGGGGATGCCGACGAGGATGAAGGCGAAGGGTGAGAGGGCCATGGAGAGGCGGCGGTGGAGTTCGAGGCGGAGCAGGCTGGTGTCGGCGCCGCGGTCGTGGTAGATGGCGATGAGGCTGAGCAGGTCGGCGCTGGTCTGGTGCTTGAGCTTGCGGTTGACCCGGCGGCGGTTGATTTCGTCGCCATAGTTGAGGGGGAAGGTCAGGGTCTTGCCGGTGACGTGCTGGAGCTTGCTGACGTCCTCGGGGGCGGCGGGGTCGGCGGCGGTGACCAGGGCCTCGTGGAGGCGGAGTTCGACCTGTTCGCGCTCCTCGTGGACGGTGACGTCGCCGCTGCGGGCGCTGATGTCCTGGACGAGGCGGCCCTGGTCGTCGAGGACGTAGATCCGGATGTCGTGGAGGCGGCCGGAGGGTTCCTGGCCGGCGGCGTAGACGATCAGCCCGGGGAGTTCGACGAAGCGCCCCGGCTCGATGGCGGCCAAGGGGTTGCGGACGCTTTCCTGTTCGGTGGCGAGGTCGAATTCCCAGCGGCAGTGGGGGGCGAGGGTGGATTGGAGGTAGAGGCAGACGCCACTGAGGAGGATGCCGAGGAGCAGGGCTGGGGAGACGATCTGCCAGAGGCCGATCCCGGTGGCGCGCATGGCGGTGATCTCGTTGTCGGCCGCGAGCCGGCTGAAGACCAGGATCACCGCGCAGAGCGCCGCGAAGGGGATGGTGAACTTGAGGGCGACCGGCAGCAGGAAGAGGAGGATGTGGCCGAGCGCGGCCAGGCTCAGGCCGCGGGCCACCAGGTCGCTGATCTTGAACAGGTTGCCGGCCAGCATCACGAAGGTGAGCACCCCCAGGGATGCGGCGGTGGCCAGGAGCAGTTTCCGTCCCAGGTAGAGGTTGAGGAGCCGCATCAGAAGAAATAGCCCATGCTGAAGTGGAGGCGGCCGCCGCCGCCGAGATGGTCCCAGGGCTGGTTCATGGGCACGCCGTAGTCGAGGCGGATCGGGCCGAAGGGCATATCGATCTGGAAGCCGAGGCCGACGCTGACGGCGACGTCGGCCGGATCCCAGCCGTAGGCGTCCTCCCAGACGTTGCCGAAGTCGGTGAAGACGGCGCCGCGGATCATCTGGTAGATCGGGTAGGTCAGCTCGGCGGTGCCGCGCAGCAGCGACTGGCCGCCGTAGGGGTTGTCCCGGCTGTCCACCGGGCCGACCATGCGCCGTTCGAAGCCGCGGATCGAGTTGGCGCCGCCGGCGAAGTAGCGGTCGAAGAGGGCGATGTTGTTGCCGTCAACGGTGCCGGCCTCGGCTTCGAGGCGGAGGACGCATTTCTTCAGCGGAATGTATTTGCTGCCCTGGAGGTGGAGGCGGTAGTTGTCGTCGTAGCCGCCAAGCCATTCGGGGGTGTATTCGGCGGTGAACTGGAGGCGGGAGCCGGAGGTGGTGTGGATGAAGCTGTCGCGGGTGTCGCGGCTGATGCGGTAGATGAGGGAGACGCTGTCGTAGCCGCCCTCCTGCTCCTGGAGGAAGGGGTCCACGTCATCATCGAAGTTGTCCAGCGCCACATGCTCGGCGCGGAGGCCGAAGGATTGGCGCCAGTGCTGCCATTCGCTGCCGGCGGGGGCGCCGGGGCGCAGGTCGCGGGTGAGCATGACTTGGGCGCCGGTGTCGGTCTCGTCGTAGTATTCCCAGCTCCGGCCGCGGTGGAAGAGTTCGGTGTCGAGGCGCAGCCGCTGGTCGAGGAGCCAGGGCTCGGTGAAGCTGAGCTGGAAGCCGGTGTGCTGGGTGCCGGCCTCGGCGCGGAGCTTGAGCCGCTGGCCGCCGCCGGTGAAGCGGGGCGGATTCGCCAGGTCGAAGTTGGACTGGCTGACCTCGACCACGCCGAACACGTCGTCGTCGGTGGAGAAGCCGACGCCGAACATGAGCTGGCCGGTCCTCTTTTCCTTGAGGAGCACCTGGAGGTCCTTCTGCCCTTCGCGGTCGGTGGCCTGGGGGAGGATGTCCAAGCTCTCGAAGTAGTTCAGGTTCATCAGGCGCGACTTGCTTTCGCGGAGCTTGCGGCCGTCGGCCAGGTCTTCCGGGAGAATGGTGAGTTCGCGGCGGATCACCTTGTCCTGGGTGACTTCGTTGCCGACGATGGCGATGTCGCGGATGGTGGCGGGCTTGCCTTCGCTGAGTTCGAAGCGGATCGCGACGGTCTGGGCCTTGCTGTCGTAGAGGCGGCGCGGCTGGACGCGCAGGTCGATGTAGCCCTTGGCGTCATAGCGGTTGCGGATGCGCTCGGCCATGGCCCGCAGCGCCGCGCCGTCGAACGGCTGCCCCGTCACGAGGGCCGCCTCGCCGGGGGCCGCCGCCAGCAGATCGGCGGCGGTGAAGGCGCTGTTGCCGGTGACGCTGATCTCCCCGACCTGGTAGCGCGGCCCCTCCGCCACCGCGATCGCCCAGGTCACCCATTTGCCGTTGGCGCTGAGCTCGTGCCGCTCCCCGGTGATGGCGAAGTCGAAGTGGCCGCGGTCATGGTAGGCCTCGTAGAGGGCGTCCCGGTCCCGCCGCTCCTTTTCCGGATCGCTGAAGTTGGCGGGGAAGAGCAGGCTCCAGACCGAGAACTTGGTCTCCAGCTTCTTCCGCAGCTCCTTCTCCGGGATGGCGGCGTTGCCGGTGACGCGGACCTTGCGGACCTTGTGGCGCATCTCCTCGTGGATCGCATAGGTGACCGTCACCTCGTTCGTCCCCGCCACCGGGGTGGTCAGCGCCTCGACCGTGGTCCCGTGGTAGCCGCTGGCGAAGTAGTGCTTGCGCAGGGCGGCGACGTCGGCGGCCACCGCCTTGGGGTCGAGGAAGCGCCGGGGCTGCTGCCCGAGCAGCCCCTGGAGCTTTTTGCCCGCGATCAACTGGTTGCCGGTGATGGCCACTTCGCGGACGGTCGGCTGCGGCTTGAGGGTGAAGACGATCTCCACCCGGTCGCCCTCCAGCGGCCGGACGCTGGCCTGGGTGTCGGCATACAGCCCGCTGGCCATCAGCCGCTTGATGTCCGCGTCCAGGATCGCCTGGTCGAAGACGCCGCCCTGGACGCTGGCCACGCAGTTGCCCACCTGTTCGGGGGAGATGACGGCGCCGGGGACGGCCGAGCGCACGACGATCCTCTCGATGGTGGCGGCTTCGACGGCGCAGGCGGCCGCCAAGGCGGCACCGGCCGGCAGCAGGCGGGACATGAAGTGGTGAAACATTCCCAGGGATTCTCCTTGCCAGGGGCCGGCCGGGCCGGCGGGGGTTGAAACCCCATACCGTAACACGGTTTGCGCCAGTTGAAAGCGGCGCGCCGGCGCGTCTCGCGGTCCGGGGTTATAGTAGGTCACAGCCCGGCGGACATGGCATGGGCATGGGGGGCCTTTCATGAAGATCACGATCGCCAACGTCAGTTGTGCCTTCGGTGATGTCCGCGCCGTGGACGGCGTTTCGCTCAGCATTGCCGACGGCGAACTCTTCTTCCTGCTGGGCGCCTCCGGCTGCGGCAAGACCACCCTGCTGCGGGCCATTGCCGGTTTCCAGGGGCTGCAAGGCGGCACGATCCATTTCGGCGACGAGGAGATGACGCATGTGCCGCCGCACCGGCGCAACACCGGCCTGATGTTCCAGGGGTACGCGCTCTGGCCGCACCTGACCGTCGCCGAAAACGTCGCCTTCGGCCTGGAGCAGCGGGGGGTGCCCAAGGCGGAGCTGGCGGTGCGCGTCCGCCGCGCCCTGGAGCAGGTCCGGATCGCCGATCTGGCGGAGCGCAAGCCGAACCAGCTCTCCGGCGGCCAGCAGCAGCGCGTCGCCCTGGCCCGCACCCTGGTCGTCCAGCCAGCCGTGCTGCTCCTGGACGAGCCGCTGGCGAACCTGGACGCGCAACTGCGGCTGGAAATGCGCACCGAGATCCGCCGCCTCTGCAAGGAGAGCGGGCTCACCGCCGTCTATGTCACCCATGACCAGAAGGAGGCGCTGAGCATGGCCGACCGGCTGGCGGTCATGGAGCAGGGGCGGCTCCGGCAGGTGGGGGCGCCGCGGGAGGTCTACCGCCGGCCGGCCGACGCCTTCGTCGCCGGCTTCATCGGCGAAGTCGCCTTCTTCCCGGGGCGGATTGCCGCCGCCAATGCGGACCAGGCGGGGATCCAGACCCCCGCCGGCAACTTCCTGGGCGCCCACGGCGCCGCGCATTTCAGCACGGGGCAGGAGGTGCTGGTGGGGGTGCGGCCGGAGTCGTGGCACCTGGAGCCGGCCGGGGCGGCGGTGCAGCCCAACACCTTGGACGGCACGGTCCGGGAGACCACCTACCTGGGCGGCACGGTCCAGCTCCTGGTCGCCGTGGAGAACCTGCCGGCGCCGGTTTCCGCCCTGGTCCAGAACCCCCGGGTCTGGCCCGCCCCCGGCGAACACGTCCGCCTCCGGGTCGCGCCGGAGGACATCCTGCTCCTGCCGGCCGGGCGGAAGTAGCCGCGGCGTTCACCCCGGCGTCACCCCCCGCTCCCCGCGCTGGCGCCGGTAGCGGCCGGGGGCGATGCCGGTGGCGCGCTTGAAGAGGCGCGCGAAGTAATAGGGGTCGGCATAGCCGACTTCGGCGGCGACGGCCTTGAGCGGGCGCTCGTCATGCCAGAGCAGTTGCTGGGCCAGCTCCAGCCGCTTGCGGACGATGTAGCTCTTGGGGCTGACCCCGAGCGCCTTGCTGAAGCGGTTGGCGAAGTAGGTCGGGTGCCAATGCACCTGGGCCGCCAGCTCCGCGACCGTCAGGGGGCGGTGCAGGTTGTCGCTGATGTAGCCCAGCAGGTCGCGGAACGGCTTGAGCGCGGCGAGCTGGCGCTGGAGCTGTTCCGGCTGGCGGCGGCCGCGGCGGAGGAAGATGGCCAGCAGCAGCCGCAGCGTGCCTTGGGCCTCCAGCGCGTCCGCCTCGTCCGGCGGCCGTGGCCCGATCGCCACCAGCCGCGCCATGAACCGCTCCACGGCGTCCGCCGGCTCGGGGCGCACCACCGGGTTGCTCCCCATCAGGTCGAACAGCGTCACCCCCTTGGCCAGTTCGGCGGTGAAATGCACCCAGGAATGGGTCATGCAATGGTCGCAGGCGAGGGTCAGCGGCCGGTGGGAGGGGACCAGATAGAGGTTGCCCGGCTCGAGGCTCACCGTCTCGCCGCCGTAGGTGAAGCGGCCCCGGCCGGCGCTGACATGGTAGAGCTTGCTGAAGGGGTTGAACTCCCGCAAGTCCCAATTGCGGTGGCTCACCTCGCGCTGGCCGGTTTCGATGATCGTGAAGCGGAGCGATTCAAACATGGTGGCCCCGGCGGCGGCCCCGCCGGCTCCTGTGAAAAAGACATCAACTGCACAAGATAATCAATGGAAACCCCCTTGCAACTTCTGTGGAAAAGGGCAGTTTACCCCAAGGCCAGGCGAAAAGCTCCGCCGGCCGCCCAGGAGCGCCAGCCATGCACCACCTCCGCTTCCGCCAGATCCACCTCGACTTCCACACCTCCCCCCAGATCCCCGCCCTGGGCGCCGCCTTCGACCGGCGGCGCTGGCAGGCAACCCTCAAGCGGGGGCATGTCAACTCGATCACCCTCTTTTCCAAATGCCACCATGGCTGGTCCTATCACCCGACCACCGTCGGCAAGATGCACCCCCACCTTGGCTTCGACCTGCTCCGCGCCCAGTTCGACGCCTGCCAGGAGATTGACGTCGCCACCCCCGTCTACCTCTCCGCCGGCATCGACAACCTCGCCGCCCACGAGCATCCCGAATGGCGCGAGGTTGACTGCGAGGGGCGCTACGCCGGCTGGGCCAAGGCCCCCATCGAGGCCGGCTTCCACAAGCTCTGCTTCAACTCCCCGTACCTCGACTACCTCTGCGCCCAGGTCAGCGAGGCCGCCCGCCTCTTCCCCGCCGCCGCCGGCATCTTCCTCGACATCATCAGCCAGGGGCAGTGCTGTTGCCGCTGGTGCCTCGAAACGATGGAGCGGCAGGGGCTGGACGCCACCCGCGAGGAGGACCGCCGCCACTGCGCCCAGCTCGCCCTGCGGCGCTACTACCAGGCCACCACCGACGCCGCCAAGGCGGGCAACCCCGAGATGCCCGTCTTCCACAACAGCGGCCACGTCGCCCCCGGCCGGCGCGACCTCCTCCCCTTCTTCTCCCATCTCGAACTCGAATCCCTCCCCACCGGCGGCTGGGGCTACGACCACTACCCGATGTCCGCCAAGTACGTCAAGGGGCTCGGCCTCGACTTCCTCGGCATGACCGGCAAGTTCCACACCACCTGGGGCGAGTTCGGCGGCTACAAGCATCCCAACGCCCTCCGCTACGAATGTGCCGCCATGCTCGCCTATGGCAGCAAGTGCAGCGTCGGCGACCAGCTCCATCCCGACGGCAGCCTCGACGAGAGCACCTACGCGCTGATCGGCGCCGCCTACGCCGAAGTCGAAAAGAAGGAGCCCTGGTGCGACCAGGTGGAAAGCGTGGCCGACATCGGCCTGCTCGCCAGCGCCGCCCTCCGCCCCGGCCACGAGGGGGAGGCGGCCGCCGACGTCGGCGCCGCCCGCATCCTGCTCGAGGGGCAGTTCCTCTTCGATGTGCTCGACGCCGAGATGGAGTTCAGCCGCTACAAGCTGCTTGTCCTGCCCGACGACGTCCCGGTCACGCCGGAACTGAAGGCCAAGCTCGACGCCTACCTCGCCCAGGGCGGCAAACTCTTCCTCAGCGGCGCCAGCGGCGTCAAGGCCGACGGTTCCGGCTTCCTCTTCGACGTCGGCGGCGAACTCCAGGGGCCCAGCCCGTTCCAGCCCGACTACGTGCTGCCCGTCCCCGAGCTGCGGGCGGATTTCGTCGGCTCGCCGCTGGTCATGTACCTGCCGTCGCAGCGGATCCGGGCGACCGCCGGCGAGTCGCTGGGACAGGTCTACGATCCCTATTTCAACCGCAGCTTCCGCCACTTCTGCAGCCACCAGCACGCGCCGCCGCGCCCCGAGCCCTCCGGCTTCGACTGCGGAGTCCGCAACGGCAACCTCCTCTACCTGGCGCACCCGGTCTTCACCCTCTACCGCGCCTATGGCGCCGTCGCCTGCCGCCAGTATGTGGCCAAGGCGCTGCGCCGGCTGCTCGGCCCGGCGGAGAGCCTCCGCTGCAACCTGCCCTCCACCGGGCGGGTGACGCTGATGGAGCAGCCGCACGCGCAACGCTACGTCCTCCACCTGCTCCACGCCACGGCCTGCAACCGGGGCGGGGCGGTCGAGCTGGCCGGCGGCGACCTGATCCGGGAGAGCAAGAGCGTCGAGGTCATCGAGGAGCTGCTGCCGCTCGCCGGCGTCGAGGTCGCGCTGCGCCCGCCGAAGCCGGTCACGGCGGTGCGGCTGGTGCCCGAGGGGCGGCCGCTGCCGTTCAGCCGCGAGGCGGATGGTGGCATCCGCTTCAAGCTGGAGTCGCTCCTTTGCCACCAGATGGTCGAGCTGGCCTATGGCTGAGCCGCCGTCGCTGGCAAAGCCGCCGAGCTTGGCGGGGCGAGAAGAAGCCGTGCCGCGTGCTTCGGCGGGGCGCGGTCATGCGGAAACGACGGTGGGCAGTCCTTCGCGCGGGATGGTGCGGGCAGGCACGGCCAGGCGCAGCTCTTCGCTTGCCACTTGAATGCGGCTGGCGTGTTTTTCGACCGTGGCGGTTTGCGCGCGCACGCCGCCGCGCCATTGCTCCACCAGTTCCTGGCGCTCGACGTAGTTGCCCAGCGGCCCATGCGCATGGAAGGCGAACATCTTCTGGTAGTCCGCCATCGTCCCCTGGAAGAAATCCAGATCCGGCTCGTTCCAGAACTCGACATATTTGACCGCCGGCTGATCCTTTGAGATCGTTGCCCAGCACCTGCATCCACTCGAAATGCCGCCGCTGCTCACCCGCGCAATTCCAGTTGGCGGGATCGGCGACGCCGAACCACATCGGCTTCGTGTTGAGCCGGTTCCCCGTCGGCGTCAGCACGACGAAGCAATCGGCGGCGGCCGCCGCCACCGTTTCCGCCGACGCCACCAGCCCCACGGAATAGGCGCCCACGGGCAAGGCCCCCGGCTGGATCTCCGCCAGCGCCTGGCCATGACCAGCGATCCGGACCGGCTGCCGCTGCCGGTGCACCACCTGCCCCTCGAAATCGCGGATTTCCGTCGCCAGCGCAACCGCCAGCGGCACGCCTGCCGTCGAGGAACCCGCCCACCTGCGTCGCCTTCCGCCAGCGAATCCTGGCCAGCCGTCCGCCGCGCAACCAACGGGTGTTCCAGCGTGGCCGCCCGAGGGCGGCTCAGCGCAGGCGGATGCGGGGGTCGGCGGCGGCGCAGAGGAGGTCGGCCAGCAGGTCGCAGGCAATGAAGAGGGCGGCGCCGGCCAGGACCAGGGCTTTGAGCAGTGGCAGGTCGGCGTTGGCCAGGGCGTTGACGCCGGCGTAGCCGAGCCCGGGGATGCCGAAGAAGCTCTCCAGCAGCAGGCTGCCGGTGAAAAGGAAGGGCAGGGTCACGGAGATGCGGGTGATGACCGGCACCAGGGCGTTGGGGAAGACGTGGACGGCGAGCAGCCGCAGGGTGCCGCAGCCCTTGGCCAGCGCCGTGCGGACATGGTCGCGGTGGAGTTCGTTGAGGAAGGCGGTGCGGTAGTAGCGGATGCCGCCGCCAAGGCCGTTGACGACGCCGACCAGCACCGGCAGCGCCAGGTACCGCGCCCCGCCCCAGCCCCAGACCGGGAAGAGGTTCAGCCGGTAGCCCAGCAGATATTGGCCGGCGATGATGTAGACGAGGTAGCTGACGCTCATGCTGGCGACGGAGCCGGCGAAGATCAGCCGGTCGGGCCAGCGGCCGCGCGTCCACGCCGCGGCCATGGCGAGGATCATGGCCAGGATGGTTTCGCCGAGGAAGACCAGCCCCATGAGCAGGAGCGAGGGAGGGATGCCGTCACGCAGGATCTGGGTGATCGGTTCGCCGGTGACCAGGGAGTTGCCGAAGTTGCAGAGGCTCAGGCGCCAGCGGCCGCTGGCCGGATCCCGGCGCAGGTCCAGGATCTCGCGGAGGGTGGCGGCGAGCTGCGAGTCGCAGGGGTTCGCCTGCCAGGCGGCGAAGCGGACCAGGCGGAGTTCGGCGCCGCCGGGGCCGGCGCGGAAGCGCAGCGCCGCCGGGGGCGGTCCGGGCAATTCCAGGCGGCGGGTGCGCCAGCCGGTGGTGGCGGTGGCGGTTGCGGACTCCGCACGGGCGGCGGCGCCGCCGGCGGCCAGGAGTTGCAGGCTGCCGCGGAGGCGCAGCTCGACGCGGAGGCGCCGCCCCGGCTCGGGGGCGAAGGCGCGGGGGAGTTCCCATTCCTCGCCCGGCGCGAGCGTCCGGGGCGGGGTGAACTCCTGGCCGGGATAGAGTTCGGTCTGCCGCCAGTGCCCCCAGAGCAGCGGCCGATCCAGCTTGAGCCGGTGCCGCAGCGCTTCCAGCTCCAGCGGCTGGGCGTTCTTCCCCAGCATGATCTGGGCGGGGTCGCCGCGGGCGACGTGGAAAAGGAGGAAGGTGACGAGCAGCACGCCGAGCAGGGTCGGGCCGGCGGCCAGCAGGCGTTTGAGCAGGTAGCGAAGCATGGCGCCCTTCCGGCCGCGGTCAGCCGCGGCTGAGGAAGTTGTACTTGAGGATGTACCAGAGGGCGGCGACGCCGTCCTTCCAGCCGATCTTCTTGCCCTGGTCGAAGCCGCGGGCCTCGTAGCGGATCGGCACTTCGTAGATCCGGCATTTCCGGCGGGCGAGCCGGGCGGTGAGTTCGGGCTCGATGCCGAAGCGGCTGCATTCCAGCGGCATGGCCGTGAAGAGGTCGGCGCGGATCATCTTGTAGCAGGTCTCCATGTCGGTGAGATGGAGGTTGCCGCAAAGGTTGGAGGCGAAGGTGAGCAGGCGGTTGCCAAAGTAATGCCACCAGGTATCGACGCGGATTTCGCGGCCGGAATAGCGGCTGCCGAAGACGGCGTCGGCGCGGCCGGCCGCGATCAGCCGGAGCATGTGCGGGAACTCGGCGGGGTCGTATTCGAGGTCGGCGTCCTGGATGACCACGGCGTCGCCGGCGACGTGGGGCTGGGCGGTGCGGATCGCCGCGCCCTTCCCCTGGTTGAAAGCGTGGTGGAGGAGGGTCAGGTCGGGGCTGGGGGGGAGCGCCTCCAGCCGTTCGCGGGTGCCGTCGGTGGAGGCGTCGTTGACGACGATGAGCTGGAGGTCCGGCACGCCGCAGGCGCGGACCTGGCGGATCGCGTCGAGCACCGTGTCGCGCTCGTTGTAGACGGGGATGATGACGGAGAGTTTCATGGCCTGCCACCATAACCCGGCGTTGCCGGCTTGCAAAAGGGCGGCCGCCTCAGCCGGCCGGGGGCGGCGGGGCGGAGGACTGGCGCACCACCAGGTCCGGCGGCCACAGCTCGCAGGCGCCGGCGGCCGCCGCCGGCGGCGCGGCCTTGGCGAGCAGCAACTGGGTGGCGCGGTGGCCCATATCCTCCAAGGGCTGGCGGACGCTGGTCAGCCGGGGATAGGTCAGGCGGGCAATCTCCGAATCGTCAATGCCGACCACGGAGATGTCCTGGGGCACCCGCACGCCGCGCTCGGCCAGCCGCTGGATGGCGACCGCCGCCAGGCCGTCGTCGTAGAAAAGGAGGGCGGTTGGCCGTTCCGCCCCCAGTTCCAGCATCTGGTCGGCGCCCGCGGCCGCTTCCGCCAAGTCCCAGCCGGCGGTGGCAACCGTTCCAGGGCGGGCGCAGGAAAGGTCCCAGACCCAGGCTGGCGCGACCGGCAGCCCCAGCCCGGCCATGGCGTCCAGATAGCCATGGCAGCGCAGCCCCTGCCCCGGCCCCAAGTCGTGGTGGGCGGCGCCGATGTAGCCAATCCGGCGGTGGCCCAGCGCCGCCAGGTGGCGCACCGCCAGGGCCGCCGCCGTACGGTCGTCGAAGCGGACCGTGTCCAGAGCCGCCGCCCCGTAGTAGTTGACCGCCACAAGGTTGGAGGTCTGGCGCAGCAGCACGTCGGGCCAGGCAGCGTCGTGGGGCACCTGGATCAGGATCACGCCGTCCACCCGCCCTTCGGCCAGCCGGGCAGCACATTGGGCCGGAGCGATGGGGCCGGTCAGGTTGAGGGCGAGCAGGTCATAGCCGTGCTCGCGGCAGGCGCGCTCGATGCCGCAGAGGATGCGCCCTTCGTAGGGATAGCCGAGGCTGGAGCTGGCCTCGGGGGGTGCGTAGATGCCGACCGTGCGGGTGGAGCGGCGGAAGAGGCTTTGGCTGGCGAAGTTGGGGCGGTAGCCCAGTTCCTGGGCGGCCGCCAGGACGCGCCGGCGCGTCGCCGCGCTGACGGCGATGTTGCCCCGGGCCTGGTTGACCACCGCGGAGACCACCCCTTTCGAGCAGCCGGCCAGCCGGGCGACGTCGCCGATGGTGGCGGCCCGGCGTCTGGCGGGTAGTGGCAGGTCGTCGCTGGCGCGTTTCTGGGGCATCATCGCTCGCGGGTGGCGTTGGAAGCCTGGCTGGCTGGCCGTTGCGGGGTGGAGGGGAGGGCAGTCATTCGCTGGCTGGCTTTATCTTCGGGGGCGCCATGATGAGCGCCTCCACCACGGCCTCGATGGTCCGGTCATTGGGCTTGCCAGCCACCTTCCGCTTGAGCAAATGCGCCTGGTTCCCGTCGGCGGAGCATTTCCACTCGAAGGCCATGTCCGGCCGCAAGTCAATATATCCATTTCCGGAGATGTCCCAACAGTCGCGCCGGCCCCGCACCGCAAAGAGCACGGTGGCGGGGTCGGCGATGTGCCGGTCCCGCGCCGCCCCCCCGAAATATGCCTCATACGCCACCCGCACCGGATGTCCCGGGGGCAAATCCTTGAAGCGTGCGCCGACCTTGAGCCCGCTGGGCACCGAGGCAACCTCGCGCCCGACGAAGACCAGCCGCCCCGGCCAATTCCGCACCGCGAAATAGGTGGCGGCCGCGTCCTGCTGGAAGTTCACGTTGCCCAGCGCCAGGTCGTCCTTTGCCGGCTTGCCGATGAAGTTGCCGCCCATGCAGGCCCAGAGCTTCACCTTCTGGCGCAGCAATTCCCTGCCGGCGGGCTTGCCGGCCGCCGCCGGCAGCCGGAGCACCGCCGCGAGGTTTGTATGGAATCCCACGGTGGCGACGACGACGCTCGCGTCGGGCTGGGCCATCAGCACCCGCCGGTATAGTTCCGCCGCGTCCTCGGCCTCGGCGGCGGCCGGGAGGCGGTGGGGGCAGCGCTCCGCCACCGCCTGGGTGTAGCGCGAGGGGCGCAGCACGCCGCCGCGCTTCGGCGCCCCCACCGGGATGTCGCCCCGGCCATAGTAGGTGTTGATGGCGGCCATGCACTGGGGCGCCCATTCGTTGCGGCCGCAGGCCAGCGTGGCCAGGATCCGCGCCTCCCCCCGGTCCGCCAGCGCATGGAGCAGCGCCAGCGCCGCCACATCGTCGCAGTCGCCATCCATGTCCGAGTCAAAGATGACGGCCACGGGTGGCGGGGGTGCCGCCGCCGGCTCTTGGGCTGGGCTGTGGGTGGCCGCGCCGCAGAAAGCCCCAAGGATTGCCAAGCTGGCCGGCAGCCATTTGTCCGCTATCATCTTTGCTCCTGGCCAGGACAAGGGGGGGGGCGCTCATTCCGCGGCGGGGGTGGGCGCAGGGATGGCGGCTGGGGGCTTCGGCCCGTCCAGCGCCGAGGCGAGGTCCCGGCGTTGCCAGCAGCGGACGTAGTCAATGACGAAGTCGGCGGGCAGCTTGGCGTCATCGAGGGCGTTGTTGTCCCAGCCGCCCATGACATGGGTGAACATGAGGTGCGACTGGACGTTGGAGATGCGCGGGGATTCCCAGCGGGCGACTTCCTTGCCGTTGGCGTAGATGACGATGAGACCCGGAGTCCAGAGTAGGCCGGCGGTGATGAAGCCCTCCGTGTCCGGCTGGAAGTAGATGCCGGTGGAGCCGGTCTGCTTGTGGGCCTTGCCGTAGCCGTCCCAGTGCATGGCGATGTTGTAGCGGTAGGGACCCCAGCGGGTGAGGTGCTCCATGATGTCGAATTCCATGCCGCCGTTGCCGGTGTCGGCGCGTTTCCATTGCGGCCCGGCCGCAACGCCGCGGTCGGGCATCAGCCAGAAGGCCGGCCAGAGGCCCGGAGCGGAAGGCAGTTTCATGCGGGCCTCGAAGTAGCCGTAGCGCTGGGTCCACTTGCCATAGGTGTCGAGGAAGCCGGTGGCGTAGGCGCTCTCGCTGACTTTGGGATTGGTGAGGGCGAGGGTCTGCTTCGGGTCGTCGTTGTGGCAGCCACGCTTCTTCTCGTAACGTAATTTGGCCACGCCGCCGCCGAGGAGGAGGTTGTCCTTGCTGAAGTGACTGGCCTTGTCCCAGAAATTCTCCCCGTAGATGTTCCACTTGGCGGCATCAATCGTGGCAGTGTCGAACTCCTCGGCGAAGCTCTTCACCCAATCGCCCTCCACCGGCGGCCGCTGACCGAGCCATGGGGGCGTCTCCATCGGCGTGGCCTGTGCGGTGATCGCCTGGACCCGCAATTCCGCGCCGTTTTCATCGGCGGCGAGGACCACCGCCTTCACCGTGTCGCTCTGGAACTTGGTGCCGGTGTCTTTCTGGCCGTCCCAATGCGTCTTGCTGGCGTCGGGAATCCCCTGCCACGGGGTGGCGGCGACGAACGTCGCGGTGATCGGCGCGGTCTCGCCCGGCGCCAGCGGCTTGGCGAGCGCGCCCCACGCGGTCGCCCCGCCGTTGCTGGCCACGAGCGTCCGCGGCGCGGCCGGCGACTTGCCCGTGTTCTCCACCGTGACCGTCACCGCGGTGCAGAGACGCAGGTCCCAGCGGCCGATGGCCGGGGTGAACTCGACTTTCGCGCCGGCGTTCTTCGCCGGCAGCGTGACGGTCACGCCCTTGCCGGTGAGCGCGGCCTGGGCGCCGTTCTGCGCCTTCAGTTGCTTGGCGGCGTCGAACGGCGCAGCGCCGCCGAACAGGTGGCCATTGGCCGGCGGGGTGCGGACGGAGTTGGGATCGACGGGCGGCTGTTCGCCGGCGCTTCCGCCGGCTTCCAGCGCTTCGATGCGGAAGGATTGCGCCTCCTTCGCCCTGCCGGTGAAGAACATGACCTGCGAGACGGCGGCGGGGTTGAGGGGGTAGCCAGGCTTTTTGCCGTAGGCGTAGCCGAAGATGACTTTGATGGTGCGAGTCTGGCCGGGCTTGAGGGAGGCCTGCTCGGTGTTCCACGGCGACTGGCGCCAGTCGCCGGGATTGTCCACGCGAAGGGAGACGGAGATGCCCTTGGCGCCGGTGTTGGTGACTTTCGCTTCAATGTGGCCGTAGGCGGAGAGGTCCCAGACCTTGGCGTCCCGCGGCTGGAGTTTCACGCCGGGGTAGCCTTCAGGGCCGGGCTGGATGGTGACGACCAGGCCGGGCTGGGCGGGGTCGGTGCTGGGAGCGACGGTGACCTGGCCGGAAGTGGTGGCAAATTGGGCGGCGGCGTCTTTCGCCGTGACGTCGGGCAGCGTCTGGCTTTCGCCGGTTTGGGCGCGGGCGACGGTCAAGGCGCCGAGGAGGAGGCAGGCATGGCAGAAGGGCAGGAACCATTTCTTCTTTTCCATCGGTTGGTACCTCATTGGCTGGCGACGGTGGTGATGAGCTTCTGGGTGTTGTCGGTGACGACATCCGGGGAGGCGCTGGCGTGGCCATCGGCGAAGCCGAGCGTGCATGTGCCGTTGTGGCGGTAGGCGTTGGTGCCGTAGGTGCCGGCCTGGGGCGCGCCGCTGGCATCCATCGGCACGCCGCCGACCTCGCGGGTGATGGTGCTCCAACTGAAGTAGCCCTGCTTGTAGCCGACGTACGCGGCGTCGGCAAGGACGACCATGCGGTCGGGCGAACGGACGTTGGTGAACCTGACGGGGGTGCCACCGGGGGGCTTGTCCTTGAAAAGCTGGCAGTTCCAGATCCGGTTGAGGCCGATGCCAGTGCGGTTCTTGACGGCGTCCCAGTCGGGCCGCTTCATCATGTCCCCCACATCGCTGGACGGACAGTAGATGACGGCATTGCTGGAGCCATTCTGGACCAGCCGGTTTTCAATGTATTGGCCGATGAAGGGCGCGCCGAACCAAGGGATCCAGAGGCCACCGGCGCCGGTGTAGGTCTTGCCGTCATAGACATAGGGGGAAGGGACGATCGTGTTGTCCAAAGGGATCCAACCTTCGTGCTCGTCGGCATAACAGGCGACGCCCACGAGCAATTGCCGGTGGTTGCCCTGGCAGATGACGGCGCGGGCGGCTTCCCGCGCCCGCTTCATGGCGGGCAGCAGCAGGGAGGCCAGCACGCCGATGATGGCGATCACCACCAGCAGCTCAATCAGGGTGAAGCGGGTTTTGCGGTTCATGATTTCAGCACGGATATCTTTCCCACAAATCTTCACAAATCCCCACAAATGTCATAGCCCACGAAACACCCGAAACTACACGAAAATGTTAATTTTTAGATTTTTAGCGACATTTGGAATGTTTTATGGGTTTTGATTTGTTGTAAAATCGGTTTAGCGGTTTGATTCGTGTTGATTTGTGTGGATTCGTGGGTAAAAAGGGTTTGGATTTTTCGTGTTGTTTCGTGTGTTTCGTGGAAAAAAACGGTTCGGGTTCTTTCGTGGGCTAAAAAAATCGCGGCTCCCCCCCCATCCGAGCCGCGACAGCCGAGGAACGGCCTTTCCCTCACGCCGGACGGGAACGGCAGGAGCCAAGGGATGCCTGGACGGCAGGTCCCCGCCCCGCCCGCTCATTCACACTCGCGGCTCTGATGAAGCGCGGCGGGCGGTCTTCCGCCCTGCGAGGACTGCCTGGACGGCAGGTTCCCGGCGGCGGAGCAGCCCGACCGCGCCGACGAGCAGCAGCGCCAACGCCGCCGGCTCGGGCACGACCTTGATGGCCAGGTCGTTGCCGCCAGTGAAGCCAGTGTTGTCGTCGGCCAGGTAGGTGATCTGCCACTGCTGCAAGTTCCAGTCGAAGAGACTGCCTTCGCTCAGGGTGGTGGCGGTGCCGTTGAGCTTGGTGAAGGTGCCGGTGATGCCATCCGCAAGATCGTTGCTGATCAGGTAGAAGATGTCGCCCACCTGCGGGTCGGTGAGCTCGGCGTAGCGCGTCAGCTTCAGGTCGGCGCCGGCGCTGAGGGTGACCGTGCCGGTGACGTTGGTGCGGTCGCTCGTCGGCGTGCCGGCGCTGCGCCCCAGCTCGACATCCAGCGTGCCGGCCAGGCTGAGGTTGCTGGTGTTGATCGTGCCGATGCTGTTGCCGGGGGCCAAGGTGCCGCCGGCGTTGACGGTCAGAATGCCGCCGAGGGTGCCGGTGCCGCCGAGGGTGCCGCCAGAGTTGACATTGATCGCGCCCGCGCCGGTCTTGCTGCCGTTGATCACCAGCGTGCCGGCGTTGACCGTGGTGGCACCGGTGTAGCTGTTGGTGGCGCCGTTGAGGACGAGGGTGCCGGTGCCCGTCTGCATGGTGATGCCGCCATTGCCACTGGTAAAACCGCCGTTGAATGTCGTCTTGTTATAGACCTGGAATTTCTTGACGAGGCCGCCGAGGGATATGTCACTGGCATTGGTGAAGTTGAGATCACCATTCACGGCGGCGGTGCTTGAGCCGAAATTGTAGGTGGAATTCAAACTCCCAACGAGGGCGAACGCGTTGGCGATGCCGCGGGCGGTGGCATCCGTGCTTCGGATTCCAGAGGCCTGGTCATTGACCCCGAGCGTGAACGTCCCGGTGCCAAGTGCGCCGTTGTGCCCCACGGCAAGAGTGCTGCGTTCAACCCGCACCGAACCAGAGAAGGTTGAGCTGTTGTCGTTGCTGATGGTGGTTATGCCGTTAATGTTGCTCAGAGTAAGTTGGGCTGAACCGTTGATCGTGCCGCTCAGCGTCAGCTTGCCATTGTTCCCCGTGACCTTCGAGTCCGTTTGGACATTGACGGTTCCCGACAAGGTGTTAGTGCTGGGGTCGCCGAGAACAATGGCGCTAGTGCCATTGAGGTTGATCGTGTTGCTCAAGGAAACATTCTTGAGTTCCAAGGTCGCCCCCGAGGCAACCGTCACCGAGCCGGTGCCCAGCGCGGTGTTACTCGCAGCACTCAACTTGCCCAAGCTGATAGTTGTGCCGCCGCTGTAGTCGTTGGCGCCGGCGAGCACCAAGATGCCTGTTCCGTCTTTGACCAGACCGTCGCTGCCGGTCAAATTCGAGTTGATCCGGGCGTATTTGCCGGTTCCGAGCGCATTGACGGTGATGGTGGGCGTGCCGCTGGTCACATCCAGCGTCAGGGTGTTGTCCGACACGGTCCAGCTACCGGCGGTGCCGGTGGCCGTGTCGCCGAAGATCAGGTTGCCGATGGTCCGGTTGCCGTCGAGCGTGACCTTGCGGTCGCCCGTGATGTCGATCGTGCTGAAGTCGGCGGTGAAGTCGGCGCCGTCGGCGACGATCCCGCCGGACCATTTTACGGTGTCCGACCAGTTGCCGTCGGCATCAGTGGTCCAGGTGCCATTGGCCGCGTGGGCGGCGGGAGCGAGGAGGAGGCCGGCGGCCAGGGCGGCGGCAAGGCCGGAGGTGGCGCTGCTGGCGGTGGTGGCGGGGGTGTGCCCGGGTTTACGGGTGGTGCTGCGGTGTGGCATGGTCTCTTTTTCCTTTCCTTTCCGTTCCGTTCCGGTGTTCGGGTTGCGTCGGCGAGGGTGGCTCCGGGCGTGGCGGCCGCCCAATAAACCGATTTATAAGCCTATTATACTTGCCGGACCGGCGGGCGTCAAGCCCCAACGCCAACTTTTTTTCCGGACCGGCGAGCCGCCAGTCGAACCGGGCTCATTCCGGCATGGGCTCGGAGCGCTCCCACCAGCGGGTGGGCGTCGCCCCCGTCATCGCGAGCGTCAGCGCGCCGCGGTCGAAGGCCGGCCCGCGCGCCTGGCAGGCCGCCATGAATGCCTCCAGCGTCCCCTCCCGTTCCAGGTCGCCGCAGACGACCAGCCAGGCGGAAACGTGGCCGTTGGCGCGCAGTTCCCGCCCCGTGAGCACGTCGTCGTGCGGGACGAGCGGTTCGCTGCACCAGAGGCCGATGAGGCCGCGCCCTTTCTGGCCAAAGAGCCAGTTGCCGCGCCGCTCCTCGCGGTCGAAGGCATCCGCCGGCCAGTGGGCGTGGGTGAAGGCGACCGGGTGCAGGGCAAAGGGGCGGACGGAGGAGGCGCTGGGCCATTGCCACGCCTCGGGCGTGATCGCGGGCTTGGTTTGCCTGCCGTCCGGGATCACGTGGATGGCCTGGAGCCAGTTCCCCTGCTGGCGGACGCGCGGCAGGACGCCGTTGCCATGCCAATAGCCCGGGCGGGAGAGGGTGCCGTCAAAGAAGCCGCCGGGATGGTTGACAAAGACGTGGCAGCCGCGGCCGAGGGTTGCCTGCCAGAGGTGCTGTTGGTAGCCGGAGCCGCCGGGGCGCAGGTCGTTTTCGGGCTGCTCGCCGGGGCGCGGCACGGCCGGCACCGCCAGCGAGGCCAGGATGTAGGCGGGCGTTTTTTCCAGGATGATTTGGAAGTCGGCATGGCGGTAGGTGCGCGAGACCGGTTCCGCCACCTTGACGGCGAGGTTCGCCGGGGGGCGGTAGGCGGGGGAACTGGCGAGGAAGGCCACCCAATCGCCGGTGCGCGCCCCCGTGCGCCGGCCCGCCAGATCGCAGTCGGCCGCCGCGGTGGCGAAGGCGAGCAGCGCCTGCGTGCCTGCGTCCTCCGGGAAGAGCACGTCCCGGTAGACGCGCCCCTGGGGTGAGACCACGCCGCCGGCAAAGGCGTGCTGTGCCAAGTCCGCAAAAATGCGGTCAACCTGGGCGGCCATCCGCTTCGCAAGGCCGGGGTCGCCGGCGAAGTCAACGACGTTGAGCATTGCCGCGACGGTGATCGGCATGTAGGTGCTGCTGTTGAACTCCTCGAAGCCGCGGGCCTCGACTGTTTCCAGCCAGTGGCGGATTCGCGGCAGGGCCAGGGCGGCCTGCTCCCTGCCGGTGCGGCCGGAGTTTGGGAACACTTCGTCCGGATAGAGGCGGCCGGCCAGGAGCTGGCAGCCATGGAAGAGCAGGGAGTGGTTTTCGCTCCAGAAGCACATGGCGTCGTTGCCCGGTTCGTCCGACCAATAGCGGAAGGCGAGGGCGGCGCGGCGGATTTCGGCGGACTCCGCGGGGTTGGCGAGGCGGAGCAGCTCGAGGCGCAACAGCCCGGCGAGGAGGAAGTCGGCGCAGTCCCGGCGGGCATCCACCATGGCGATGGCCTCGGCGAAGGCGGCGGCGTCCTGGTCCGTGGCTTGCCCCAGGAGGCGGCGGGCGAGGAGCGGGAGGATGCCGGCGTTCCAGGCGGCCTTCGGGATGTCGCCAACCCCCGCCTTGGCGATGTAGCGCAGATGGGCCGTGCGGCGGTCGCCAGGGGCGGAGGTGGGGGGTGGCGGTGGCCGGTTCGCGGGGATCTCGAGGTTGCGCCGCAAGGTCACGCTGGTGGCGGCCGCCCCAGGGGGTTCCAGCGCCACCGTCGTCTCGACGGCCAGCTCGGCCGGGCGGGCGCCCGCAAAAATGAAGTTGGAGCTTCCCGCCGGCCACGGCGACGGCTCGCCGGCGGCGGGGAGCACGCGGGCCGCGAATGGCGCGGGCCCTGCCGCCGCCAAGCCGTCCGGCCGGGGTGCGCGGACGGTGTCGAGCCAGCGCAGCGCCTGGGCGATGGGCGCGGCGCCCGGCATGGGCACCGTCACCCCCGCCGGGTCGGCCAGGGCGAGTCCGAAGAGGATGCGGGTGTCGCGGATTCCAAGGCATTGCAAGCGCACGCAAAGGCGGTTCCGGCCGCGGTGCAGCGGCAGGGCCAGCGGCTGGAAATCGGGATTGCGGTAGCGCGTCACATTGAGCCGCGCCAGATGTCTGCCGTTCACCCAGAGATCGGCCGCCCCGGCCGCCCACAGCCGCGCCGGCCACTCCCCCGCCATCGGGGCCACGATTTCGGTGAACGCCCAATGATTGACCACCGTGGGCTCTTTATAAAACGTGGAGAACTCGACAAACTCGTTCCGGCCCGGATCATGGAAGCGCCAGGGCAAGCCGAACGGCCCCGGGCCGGCCAAGGCCGCCGTGGCGGGCGGGGTCGCCGTTGCCGGATCCAGCGCCTCCTGCCGCAGCCGGTGTTCGGGGCCGGGCGGGCCGGCGTAGCGGGCCTCATGCGGCCCGGCGACGAGCCAGTGGCGGATGAAACCTCGCGGCGAGGGCTCGAAAGGCGCGGGGGGTTCGGCCTGGGCCGGTGGGGCGGCGGCAACACCGGCGGCCAGCGCCAGGATCTGGACGGATCGGGTCATCAACGGCATTTCTCTTCCTCCTTCTTGGCGCGAGCTTGCGGCCGGCGCGGTTGGGCGGGATCTATCGGGGTGCGGCCGGCGGCAGCCCAGGCGCGGCCGGCGCGGGGCGCTTCAGCCCGCCGTTGCGCCCCAGCACGTCCCGGATCAGCCCGGCCAGCGGGTCGTTGCGCCGGAACTGCTTCCAAGTCTGGCAGTTGCCCCATTTCCGGGCGATCTCCGCGTAGGAGTCGGAGTGGGGGTTGACCGCGGCCTCCGCGGCGGCGGTGGCCACGTAGAGCCCCCAATTGCCAAGCGCGGGGTGCGCCACCTTGTAGGTCCAGGTGAGCCAGTGATGGCCGGCCGCCTGGAACTGGTCGAGCCCGTAGCGCCAGGCCTCGAGTTCGCCGAAGAGGCAGAACTCCCCGAGAAGCTGGGGGACGGCATAGCGGCCGCCAGCCTGGTGGCGGCGCCGCTCGGCAAGCATCCAGTCCACCAGCTCCCTCTGCGCGGCCGCGGACTGATCCTCCCGCCGGTAATAATGATGGGAATAGGCGACATTGGTCCAGCCATGGTCGGCGGGCGGGGGCAGGTCCTCCCAGTTCCAGACGGCTTCAATGACGATGAGGTGATGCGGGTCAACTTCGCGGATGGCCCGGTAAATCCGGTCATAGGCCGCCCACTGCCGCGCCCCCGCCGCCCCCTCGGGCTCGTTGAGCAGGTCGTAGCCCGCGACCGCCGGGTTGTCCTTGTAGTGGCGCGCCACCGCCTGCCACCATTGGATGGCGAGCCGCAGGTTCGCCTCGGCCGCGAAGAAGGCGGCCTCCCCCGCCTGGCCGGAGTGGTCCTTGCCGTTTTGGGAGCCGGGGGCGCCATGGAGGTCGAGGATGGTGTAGAGCCCCTTGGCCCAGGCCGTGTTGACCAGCCAGTCGAGGCGGGCGAAATCGACCTCCCCGGCCGCGTCCCGCACCCATTCCCCATTCTCCTCCATCAGGATCCGATAGTAGACCGGCAGCCGCACCACGTTCATCCCCAGGGCGGCGATGTTCTCCAGGTCGCTTTCCTGGAGCCAGGCGTCCTGGTAAATCCGGCAAAGCTCCCGCTGGGCCTCGGCCCCAAAGCGGCGGGCGAGGACGGCCCGGGCCGTGTGGTCGTCGGCCTGCGCCAGCGGCGTCATCCACGGCTCATGCACCAGCCAGCCGCCCAGGTTGGTGCCGCAAAGCTGGACTGGCTCCCCCTGCCCGTGGCGGTCGCGGATGAGGGTGCCGGCGGCGGCGAGGAAGCCGTTGTGATGAATCCAGTTGTCCATGCGCGCTCCCGGTGTCCAGGGCCTCCCCCCGCCGCCGCTGGATAAATCGGTTTATGGAAGGGGAAAATAATCCCGGAAACGCCACCGTCAACCCCGGCTGGCCGCTTTCCCGCCAAGCGGCAGGTTTGGGGACCGGCGGAACCCCCCTCACTCCACCGCGTAGAGCCACTCGCCGCCCCCGCCCCAGGCGCGGGTGAGGCGCCGCCCGCCGAAGTTCCGGCCATTGACGGCGAACTTGGCGAGGATCCCGGCGGCCTCGGCGGCCTGCGCCGGGCAGCCAGCGGCCGCGGCGGCCGCGGCGGCGGTGCCCCGCCAGCCGGCGGCGGAACCCGCGAGCCAGCCCTGGAGCTTGAGGTTGACGGCGGTCACTTCCCGCGCCGCCTTCTTGTAGGCTTCGACGCCCGGCTGGTGGAAGGCGTTGATGTGGATCAGCTCGGCATAGGCCGCGACGGCGCGCTCGTAGAGGGCGATGAGCTGGCCGACGTTGAAGGCGTCCACCCGTTCCAGGGCGATGTCAATGACCCGGCGCCCCTTGCCGCGCAGGGCGTTGGCCAGCCCCTGCTTGAAGCCGTGCAGGTAGTCGCCCATGGTCAGCCCGCCCTCGATCTCCCACTGGGCGGCGTCCTGGAGCACCTCGATGAAGGTGAGGAAGAAGTCGTCGCGCCCGTCGTTGAGCTGCTGGATGTAGGCGTGGGCGTCGGTGCCGCCCTTGTTGCCGAAGACGGTGAGCCCCTGGTGGACCACCTTGCCGTCCAGGTCCTTCTCCTTGCCGAGCGATTCCATGACGAGCTGCTGCAAGTACTTGCCCATGAGCCCGAGGCGGTCGGAATAGGGGACGACGACCATGTTGCGGTCGCCCTTGCCGTTCCCCGCCAGGTACCAGGCGGCGGCCAAAAGATAGGCGGGGTTGCGCTCCGGCTCGGGGCTGCGGGTCAGCTCGTCCATGTGCCGGGCGCCGGCGACGAAGGCGGCAAAATCCACCCCGGCCAGGGCGGCGGGCAGATGGCCGACGATGTTGGTCTCGCTGGTGCGGCCGCCGATGGAGTCGGCCATCGGGAAGATTTTCCGCCACTGCCCGGCGGTGGCGTGCTGGTGGAGCTGGCTGCCGGGCATGGTGACGGCGACGGCGTGGGGGCCGAAGGGGATGCCGGCGGCGGCGTAGGCCCGCTCCAGCACGAGCATGTTGTTCTTGGTCTCCTGGGTGCCGCCCGACTTGGAGATGGTCACCGCCAGGGTGCGGGAGAGATCCAGCACCGCCAGCGCGTCCGCGAGCCCGGCGGGGTCAGTGTTGTCAACGAAATAAAGTTTGGGGAAGCCGCGGCGGCGGTTCCGGGGCAGCTCGTTCCAGTAGGGGCCGTTGAGCGCCTGCTGGAGGAGCTGCGGTCCGAGGGCGGAGCCGCCGATGCCGTTGACCAGGACCTGGTCGGTTCCGCCGCCGGCGGCGACCTCCCGGGCGAAGGCCTCGACCTCCTGGAACAACGGGCTGGCGGCGTAGGTCAGGCGGTCGGAGAAATGGGTGACCTTGCGGTTCTCGTCCGGATTCTTGATGGCGCCGGCCTCGAGCCGGGCCATTTCCCCGTGCGCCTTGGCCAGGGCCGGCCGCAAGGCGTCGAGGTCGGCGGGCGCAACGCCCATGCCGCCAATGTCGAGGGAAAAGGCGCTCTGGGGGTCAATGAACAGGGTCGGGCTCATCGTCTCACCTCGGGAAGGGCTGTGCCGCCCCGGCCGCCGGCCGGATTTTGGCGGGTAAAGGGAGGGAAAATGCCCAATATAGCCCCGGGATTGGGGAGCATGGGGACACGGACGCCGCACGGACAGCCTTGGGAGCTTTGGGGGGACAGGCAAACTTTCACCGGCAAGGAGCTTTGGGGGGACAGGCAAACTTTCACCGGCAAGGGGTGCATGACATATCTGTCGGTTAATCCGACGGCCCCGGGGTTTCCTGCTTGAATTGACATATTGTTTTATATATATTATGCCTTGGATCCGGTTGCGGGCGGCCGGGCAAAACCAAACCACGGACGGCAGCGGAAAGGCAGGCGGACATGTCGGCGGAACGCACCAGGGAGCAGATTTTGCGGGAGATCGCGGCGATGACGACGCTGGAACGCGGCAAGCTATGCGCCATGCAGGCGAAATCTGGCCGCACCTACCACAACTTGCAGTTTTGGAGCGGTGGCCGGAACCGCTGCGAGTATGTCGCGCAGGATCAGGTTGGCGCCGTGCGGGAGGCGGTGGACAACTACGGCCGCTACCGGGAGCTGACCGAGGAGTACGCCGCGCTGGCCGAGCGCCAGACGCGCGAGGCCCGCACGGCCGGCGGCGCCAAAAAAAAGGCTTCGGGAACAGGTTGCGGAGGAAGCCGGCCGGGAAATAGGCGAGGCGGTGGGTTGCCTGCTGGAGCGGCAGGCCACGACGGCGGAGGCGGAGGCGGCCATCCGGGCGGCGCTGGCCAAGCTTGCCGCGGAAATGCCCTTCGAGCCGGCCGCCGGCCTTCTGCGTGAAACCACCGCGGCCAAGGTGACCGGCCGCAAAGGGCGCGGCCCGGACGGGCAAGCCAAGACCCGCGAACCGCGGCTGGGATGCGTCTTCACCCAGGCCGGGGGCGGCATGCACTGGGGCGAAAAGGGGGTTCTGGACGTGCCCGCCATTCGCTGCGCACTGCTCAGCGGGAGGATGGACGCATTCTGGACCGACGAACTGGCGCGACTGCGCGTCGCCTAACCAACACGATTGTCATGCACCCCCCCCCTTACAACCACGTCTTGAACCACGCCTTCGCTTCGCTCCACATCTCCGGCGTCATCTCATGACCCACGCCGGGATAGGCGACCAGCTTCAGCCTTGAACCATCCTTGTAATGCGCCCTTGCCGCCGCCTCAAACCGCTGGTTGCACGCCAACTGCACCAGATTGTCATCCGCCCCATTCAACATGAGGAGTGGCCGGTCGGCAAACACGGCGGCACAATGGATGGGATCCCGCCGATTCACCACGGCCGCCAATTCCGGCGGGAAATATTGGTCGAAGTCAGCCGCAGGACAGTTGTTGGCCGCCGCCCGAAGTTCCATCAGCCGCCGGTAATCGCCGCTCCCGATCAGGGGCACCCCCACCCGGATCCGGGGGTCAACCGCCATGGCCAGGAGCGTCGCGTGTCCGCCCAGGGAGCCGCCAGTCATGCCGATGCGCTCGCTCGTCAGCCCCAACCGGGCCGGAATCATGTCGATGAGCGTGCCGACGTCCATGGCGGTGCCCAGGAACACGCCGTACATGTCGGCCGCGTGCGTCGGACTCCAATTCCCGTTCACCCGCCCGTCCACCAGGCGGCGGCCGTGGTTCCGCTGGTCGAGCGCGATGGCGATGCAGCCCATGGCCGCCAGCTCGCGGCACCAACCATGGCAATCCAACCCCATCCCGCCCCGGCCATGGGTGACGAAAACAATCGGCGCGGTTGACGGCAGGTCAGCGGCGCCAAACACCGCGACCTCAATCCCGGCCACGCAAGCCATGACAAAATCATCCTGGTTCAATTTCGCCATCCTGCGGATGCCTCCCTCAAAAAAACGCTTGCGGTTCCCTCCGGTTCCACTGCCGGTGCGGAATCTATCATCCCAAAATCCGCACGCCAAAGGGCGCAAGACAAGCGTCCCGCTTGGCAATGGTGGACGCCGAACGCAACAGGATCCCGCCGAATTTGCCTGTCCCCAACCCCTCAGCCGAATTTGCCTGTCCCCAACCCCTCAGCCGAATTTGCCTGTCCCCAACCCCTTTCCGTGCCCCCTGCAACCTCCGGAGTGGATAATTCCGGCTAACCCCTGGCGGCCTTGGCGGTCTCGCGCTCGATGATCTCCCAGGCCTTGCGGAGGTAAAAGCGGTAGTTCTCCAGGGAGGTGCCGGCGGGGATGCGGTGATCCAGCCCCAGCATGCAGCCGCGGCCGCGGACCATCGGCGGGATCTTGTACTCCAATTCCGCGGCAATCGCCGCCGGCCCCTGCCGCAGGAGATGCTTGTCAAGGCCGCCCACGAAGGCCAGCCGCTGGCCAAACTTCGCCCGGAGCTTGACGATGTCCATGCCGGCGGCGGGCTCCAGGGGGTGCATGCAGTTGACCCCGGCCGCGAGGAAGGCGGGGATCACCGACTCCATGTTGCCGTCGCTGTCCTGGTCGAACAGGCGCGCCCCGCGGCTGGCCAGCAAATCCCAGGCTTGCCGGTAGTAGGGGTGGATGAACGCCCCGATTTCCCGGGGGCCGATCAGGGAGCCGGACTTGCCCGCCAGATCCTCATGGACGCAGAGGCAGTCGACCGGCAGTTCCGCCGTGGCCCGGTCAAGGACGCGGACGGCCGTCGCGCCAATGGTGGCGAGGATGTCGTGGATCAGCTCGGGCTGCTCGTAATAGGCGTAGCAGAGCCGCTCCTCCCCCATGAGCTGGCGCGGCTCGTCGAACCCGCCGGGGATGCCGACCCGGATGACCGCGCCGGCGGCGCGGGCCGCCAGCGCCCGCTCGCGCCAGCCCTCGGCGAAGCGTTCCTCCGCGAACTGGTATTTCGGCTTGATCGCCAGCCAGTCGTCCATGTCCCTGACCGGCCAGCTCTCCGGCAGGGGCAGGGTCGCGTAGCCCTTGAGCAGGCGGAGCCGCCGCCCGAGGTCGTCCTGGTAGAGGATCTCCGCTTCCGTCTCCGCCACCACCTGCTGCCAGCCTGCCAGCCGCCCGGTGTTGACTTGGAGATCGGCGAAGGCGGGCTCGCGGAAGCGGAAAGCGGAGAAATCCAGCTCCGCTGGCGTGGCCCCCTGCTCCTCCCATTCCTCCTTCAGCCCGACCAACGGCCCGAAGATTTCCGTGAACGGGATTTCCGTGCCGCCGCGGAAGGTCATCCAGTCGAGGAACGCCTCCCGCCCCAGGGCCGGGTTCCGTTTGATCGCCAAATCCTCGTGCCTCAGCCATTTCAATTTCCGCTGGGTCGCCATGCTGTTGCCTCCGGTGGCCGGCGCGGGCCGGCGGTTGCTTGTAAAAATACGATTACCATAGATGGTGGCCGCAACGTCGGCAATGGCATCTTTCCGAGATGAATTTGCACTTTCCCGAGCATTGGCTGGAACCGCCGCGCGTCCGCGCCAACCCCGCCGGCGGCATCTTCGACTGCACCCCCGACTGGAGCTGGACGCCCGCCGCGCTGCCCGACCATGACCTCTGGCTGGTCTGCCAGGGGCGGGGGCGGCTGACCTGCGGGAGCCGGAGCTGGACGCTCGGCGCCGGCGACTGCTTCCTCTTCCCGCCCGGAACCAGCCTGCACGCCAGCCACGAGCCCGCAAACCCGCTGCGCGTCGTCGCCCAGCACTTCGACTTCCTGGACGGCCGCGGCCAGGTGGCCATTCCCACCCCCGTGCCCGCGCCCCCCTTCCACCGGCAGCTCCCGGACTTGCCTTTCATGGCCGGGCTCCTGGCCCGCGCCGTCAAATGCCGCGAACAGGGGCAGGCGGCGGCCGCCAACTTCTGGGTGGGCGCGGCGCTGGCCGAGCTGGCGCGGCCGGCGGCGGACCAGCCACCGGCAGCCGGCCCGGGGGGAGCGCGGTCCGGCCACATCGCGGAAATCTGCGCCCAAATCCGGCGCTGGCCCGGGGCGGCGCACGGCGTGGCCGCCCTGGCCCGGCGCCTGCACGTCTGCCCCGACCATTTCGCCAAGCTCTTCCGCGAGGCCACGGGGGCGCCCCCCCGCGCCTTCATCACCAATTGCCGCATCGCCTACGCCCGGTCGCTGCTCCTGGAGTCCAACCTCCCGCTCCGCCGCATCGCGGAACTGGCCGGCTACGGCTCCCTCGCCCACTTCAGCAAGCAGTTCAAGGGCTGCACCGGCGTGGCCCCGTCGCGCCTGCGGACTCCGCAGCCGCGGCCATGAGCCCGCGGCGCCCGCCCCGCCGCCCCGCGGAGATTGGCAATGCCGGCGGCCATGGGGACAGGCAACCAACGCCGCCGACAGAATCGGCCATGCCCCACCCGAATTGGAGGGCTGAGGCGCCCGCCGCGCCTTGGGCGGCTATATTTCCAACCCCGGCCCCTGCCTTGCCGCCGGGATTTTGGGAGCGCGCATGAAGACTTTCGAGCAGCTTTTCGCCGAACTGGACGCCAAGATCAAGGCCCAGGACCCCAACTCGGGCACCGTCAAGGAATTCGCCAAGGGGAAGCATTTCATCGGCAAGAAGATCCTGGAGGAGGCGGGCGAGGTCTGGATCGCCGCCGAATACGAGGGGCGGGAGAAGACGGCCGAGGAGATCTCCCAGCTCCTCTACCACGCCCAGGTGATGATGCTTGCCTGCGGACTGACTCCGGAAGACATCTACAAGTACCTGTAAGGAGTTCCGCCGATGCTGCAAATCGCTTTGCCCAACAAGGGGGCGCTGGCCGAGGAGGCGCTCACCCTCGTCAAGGCCGCCGGCTACAACTGCCGGAAGGATGAGAAGACGCTGCTGGTCCGCGACGCCGAGAACGACATCGAGTTCTACTTCCTCCGGCCGCGCGACATTGCCGTCTACGTGAGCAACGGCGTGCTGGCGCTGGGGATCACCGGCCGCGACCTGGCGCTGGAAAGCCAGATGCCGGTGGTCGAGCTGCTGCCGCTCGGCTTCGCCAAGTCCACCTTCCGCTACGCCGTGCCCCAGGCGAGCGACCTGACGCCGGAGCGCTTCGGCGGCCTGCGCATCGCCGCCTCCTACCCGAACCTCGTCCGCCAGGACTTGGCGAAGCGCGGCCTGGAAGGCACGGTGGTGGAGCTGGATGGCGCCGTCGAGATCTCGGTCAAGCTCGGGGTGGCCGACGCCATTGCCGACGTGGTCGAGTCCGGGCGCACCTTGGAGCAGGCCGGGCTGAAGGTGGTCGGCGAGCCGATCCTCCGCTCCGAGGCGGTGGTCGTCGGGCGCGACGCCGCCGTGGCGGAGACGCCGGCGGCCCGGAAGTTCCTGGAGCGGCTGCGCGGCATCGTCGTCGCCCGCGACTATGTCATGGTCGAGTACGACGTGCCCCGCGCCGCCCTCGCGGAAGCCTGCCGGATCACCCCCGGGATCGAGTCGCCCACGGTCGCCCCCCTGAGCGAGCCCGACTGGGCGGCGGTGAAGGCCATGGCCCGGCGCAAGGAGGTGAACCGGATCCTGGACGGCCTCTCCGCCCTCGGGGCCAAGGGCATCATCATCACCGACATCCGCACCTGCCGGATCTGACCCCCGCCCGCCTTTCATCCTGCCTTCGGGAGGCACCCAAACATGACCGCGTTGCGCGTGGCGATCATCGGCTGTGGCGGCTTCGCCGCGGAGCACCATCGGGCCATCAAGGCACTGGAAGCGGAAGGGCTCTGCCGCCTGGTCGCCACCTGCGACCCCGCCGCGGCCGCCCGTGACGCCGCCGCGGCAACGCACGCCCTGGCGGCGCGTGGCGTCCGGCTTTTCCCCGACTACCTGGAGATGCTCGACCGTTGTGCCGGCGAGCTGGACGCAGTCACCATTGCCACCCCCATCCAGTGCCATGGCGACATGCACCGGGAATGCGCCCGCCGCGGCCTGCCCATGTACCTGGAAAAGCCCCCCACCCTCGACCTGGCCGAACTCCAGGCGATGATCGCCGCCGACGCCACCCTCACCCGCCAGACCCAGGTCGGCTTCAACTTCATTGGCCAGTCCGCCCGCCAGCAGCTCAAGCAACGGCTGCTCGCCGGCGAGTTCGGCGCCCTCCGCGGCGTGGCCTTCTACGGCGTCTGGCCCCGCGGCCTCGCCTACTTCCACCGCTCCCCCTGGGCCGGCCGCCGGCGGCTGGACGGCAAGGTCGTGCTCGACAGTTGCTTCACCAACGCCATGGCCCATTTCGTCCACAACCTCCTCTTCTGGTGCGGCACCGACGGCCTCTTCTCCTGGCGCCGCCCCGACCTCCGCCGCTGCCGCATGGCCCGCGCCTACCCGGTCGAGACCGCCGACACCGTCTTCCTCGAAGGCACCCTCCCCGGCAACGGCGAATTCCGCATCGCCATGACCCATGCCTGCGCCGGCGACCATGAGGATCTGGAGATGGTCCGCTGCGAACGCGCCACCATCCGCTACCACGAGCACCAGCCGGGGCTGCCGGGCCGCCGCTTCCGCGTCGCCTGGAACGACGGCCGCACGGAGGAACTGGACGCCGCCGCCGACATTGTCCCCGCCAATTTCCGCCGCTGGCTCGCCTACCTCCGCGGCGAGGAGCCGCGCCCCATGACCCGGCTGGCCGACTGCCTCCCCTTCGTTGAACTGAGCAACCTCGCCTTCGCGGCGGCGGAGCCGGTGCGCACCCTGGCCGCGGCCGAGTACCAGGAGAAGCCCCTGCCCAACAGCCTGGACACGGTGCGGGAGATCCCCGGCATCCGCGACGCCTGCCGCGCCTTCGCCGAAACCGGCGAATGGCCAACCCTCTGGCCCTGACCCCGGCCGACCGCCGCCTGCTTGCCATGCTTGGGGACAGCATAATGCATGCTTGCCATGCTTGGGGACAGCATAATGTGCCCGCCCCCCCCCTCGGCATGCTTGGGGACAGCATAATGCATGCTTGGCATGCTTGGGGACAGATGGGGCATGCTTGGGGACAGCATAATGTGCCCGATCCCCCCCTCGGCATGCTTGGGGACAGATGGGGTGTTGTTTTTCAAGCGGCGGAGGCCGTTTTTTTCAGGTGCCATTGGTCTTGGTAGTTGGCCTTTCCCATCAGCAGAGGGGCGAAGGGGACAAGGGGAAAGTGTTTTTTTGCGGGGGCTTCGCTTGCAACTGGCCAATCTTGGATACAGTAGGTGTATCGTTTGCCCATGGCAGGCGGCCTAGTCTTGCCGGAAGTGAAGCTGAACTTGAGGGGGTTCCATGATCACGACCATGATGAAACCGTTCCGCCTCCTGGTCCCGTTGGCCGGCGTCGCGGCCCTTGCCGGTTCCGCCGGCGCCGCGGCGATCGCCACCTGGAACTTCAATGACCAAGACTTGATCGTTGACGCCGGTGCCGGCACGGCCAGTTATGTGGGCGGGACCAAGGCAAGCTCAAGCGGCGCGTTCGCCAGCGGTGTGGGCGGCACCGGCGACTATGGCTGGAACACCAGCAGCTATCCGGCCCAAAGCACGGCCGACCAGACCGCCGGAGTGCAGTTCACGGTCGGCACCAACGGCTACACGGGCATCGCCCTCTCCTGGCAGCAGCGGCACAGCAACACCGCGGCCAATAACGTCGTCCTGTTGTATACGCTGGACGGCACGGCTTGGCTCTCGGCACAGTCCTATGTGGCGGACGTCAGCGATTCCTGGAAAAGTTGGACCTATGATTTTGCCGGCGTTGCCGGCGCGAGCGACAATGCGGACTTCGCAGTCCGCCTGGTGGCGGGGTTTGCCGCTGGCGGCGGCAGCTATCTGGCGACCAAGAGCGGCTCCACCTATTCCACGAGCGGCACCTGGCGCTTCGACAACGTGGCCTTCAGCGGCACGGCGCTTCCCGCCCCCGAGCCGGCCACGCTGGCGCTTCTGGGGATCGGGGCCACGGCCTTGCTCCGCCGGCGCCACCCCGCTTGAGGTCCGCGGCGGTGAATCCCCCCTCTCCAGCGATTTGTTGGCTTCGGCCTTCCTCGTTGCCGTCCTCGTCCTCGTAATCGTAATCGCTGTCCGGGTCTTTCAGGTGCCGGACCGGTCAAACCCGATTGCGATTACGACAACCGTTCGGCCATCGCCTCACTGACAACGACAACTGGGCAACGGGGACAGGCAAACTGTGGCTGTTCATCCAGGTTTCCTCCTTGGGGCAACGGGGACAGGCTAACTGTGGCTGTTCATCCAGGTTTCCTCCTTGGGGCAACGGGGACAGGCTAACTGTGGCTGTTCATCCAGGTTTCCTCCTTGGTGACAGGCAAAATGCGACAAACAATCGCCAAAAAACTTGACGCGCAGTCATTGTCGCTTTATAATGGTGGCTAGCAAAAGGCAGCCATTTACGGATGCCGGGAGGTGCATGATGAGGACAGCACGAGTCAAACCGGTTGCGGCGGACGCCGAGGGGACCTACTACCACATCGTCA